>CAZNAC010000007.1:0-100159 GCA_964571095.1 uncultured Clostridium sp.
TTTGTAATCTTCTTTGTTTTTGCAACAGCAGCATTATAATATGCAAGAACTTCGTTTACATCGCTTGAATTAAGACCTGCGGAAGCAGCGGTGGTTTCAGCAGCGGTTGATTCTGCTGCCGAAGCGGCTTCGGATGCAGCTTCAGATGCACCTTCCGATGCAGCTTCTGTTGCTGCGGAAGCATCTTCGGAAACGGGAGCAGCTGTTGAGTCGTCAGCACTGTCTGCTACGGTAGCTTCTACTGTTTCGTCTTCAAGACCTGCAAAGATATCTTCTTCTGTTGTGGTAGTTGTGGGTTCGTCGTTTCCGCCGCAAGCTGCAAATGCAAAGAGCATTGAAACTGCGAGGAGAACTGCGAGAATTTTTTTCATGATTCTTCCTCCTGAAAATAATTTGTTTTTTACGCAGTCCAAAACGAACCTGCGTACTTGTAATATAAAAATACCGCATAATCGCATTTTTGTCAAGTATATAATATAAATTGCCCTGCCAAATTTTTATATAAAAATTTATGAATATTTACAATATGTTAATAAGATTAATAGGTGACAGAATCAAAAAAGTGTGATACAATAAAATGTATTTTATAATGGAGGAATGTACGGCGTGGCGATAAAGAAGTTTGTTTCGTGGAATGTTAACGGAATAAGAGCCTGCTTAACAAAGGATTTTTATTCAAGCTTTGCGGCACTTGATGCCGATATATTTTGTCTTCAGGAAACAAAAATGCAGGAAGGTCAGGCGGAGCTTACGCTTGACGGATACCATCAATTTTGGAATTATGCCGAGAAAAAGGGATATTCCGGAACTGCCGTTTTCAGCCGAGAGGAGCCGATTTCCGTTTCTTACGGCATCGGTATTCCGGAGCACGACACCGAGGGCAGGGTTATAACGCTTGAATTTGACGGCTATTATTTTATAACGGTTTATGTTCCGAATGCCCGTGACGGACTTGTGCGTCTTGACTATCGTATGGAATGGGAGGACGCTTTCAGAAAATATATATGCAGGCTTGATGAAAAAAAGCCCGTTATTTTTTGCGGCGACCTGAATGTTGCACATAATGAAATAGACCTTAAAAATCCGAAAACGAACAGAAAAAATCCGGGCTTTACGGACGAGGAGAGAGGTAAATTCTCCGAAATGCTTAAAAGCGGCTTCGTTGATTCGTTCAGATATTTTTATCCCGACCTTGAGGGTGTCTATAGCTGGTGGTCATACCGTTTTTCCGCAAGGGCAAAGAATGCGGGTTGGAGAATCGACTATTTTATAGTGTCCGACAGGCTTAAAGGTCAAATGAAGGATGCGAAAATCCATAATGAAATTTTCGGCTCGGACCATTGTCCGGTTGAGCTTGAAATCGAGATATGAATTGTATATAAGGAGAGAATAAGAGAAGATGAGTACGAAAGCATCAAAAATTCTTACCGCAGTTCTTGTGGTTGTGTTGGTGATATCGGGAGTTGTATTTTTTATTTCAACGGGAAATAACGGTGCGGACATAGTCAAAAAGGATCCCGAACCGGTTGAATATTCCTATGAGCGGAGTGAATATACGCTCAGCACCGCCCTTTCGGTAAAGGGAACGAACGGTGAAATTTTCTTGCCGACGGATTTTGAAAATATCTATTTTACCGCATCACTTGACGGCAGCGTAAAATATTATGAATACGCAAACGGTATGATGAATCCCGCCTCGATGGAGGTTAAAACGGTTAATACCAAGCTTAAAGCAAGCTACGAAACAATTCCGGTAACGGTAAATTATATTGAAAAAGACGGAAAAGCATTCGGCTGCGGAGTTTTCACTTCGGATATGAGCAAGGATGTTGATGTTTATTCCTTTGCGTTTGTTAAGCTTACAGCAAAGCCGGAGGGCTATGGCGACGGCTATCTTCTTCTTGCCGATTTTGATAAAAACGATTTTTATAAAGCGGATAAGCTTTATTCGGAAATTTACAACTTCAATCTTTCAAACGGCTCCGCATCAACCTATGTTTCAAATCACACAAGAATGATTGATAAAAACGGTACCTTTAGGCAGGATTGGACACTTCTTACCGATGATTTTGCAAAAAATCTCGGCGGTGCAAAGTATTTTCTGTCATCAAGATATTATAACGAAATCGACAAGGGCAGGAGAGCCGATGTTATGCAGCTTTCAAACGCCTACAGACCGAAAATCGTTGTTGAGGATATTCTCGGTACGTGGTTTGTTAACGATGCAAACGGAATGCATTATCTGAAAAACAATTCATCGGGTTTTGCAAATATGAACAGCGTTAACGGCGAGGAACGAGTGCTGACACAGTTTGAGGGTAATTATTATACGGACTATTTGCAGTGCGGAAAATATCTTATAAACAAAAAAAGTCTGGTTATGACCGACCTTATGACGGGCACAACACAGACCTTCAAAGATATAAATATTTCTTCTGCGGATATTTTCTCCGTAAGTCCGGACGGTAAAAAAGCGGTTTTCGCTTCCTACGGCGAAACAAACGCAAACGGTGCAAGTGTGCAGAGCGTTATTTATTGCACGGCGGACGGTTCGTTGAAGCCGACGGTTTTTGCCGAACCTCTCCTTTTTGACGAAAGCACACAGTTTGTTTGGCTCGGCAATTCCGAGGTTATGAGTGTGCGTGCAATCGATGCAACGGGAGCAAAAGTCGGAAGCGTGGTATATACATATTAATTATATGTATTCCTCACCGAAAAGAATAGTCAATTCTTTCCTTTCCGGCTTGAGCTGAGTATATTTTATGCCCGCACTGTCAAACATTCGCTTTGATGCACAGGTGTTTGGCGTGTCTGCGTATTTATCGGAGAGATAATAAACCTCTTTTATGCCGCATTGAATAATGGCTTTTGCACATTCGTTGCAGGGAAAAAGGGCAACATAGATTTTGCAGCCCTCAAGGCTTGCTCCGCCGTTGTTGAGAATTGCGTTCAGCTCGGCGTGGCAAACGTAAGGATATTTTGTATTATAGGTGTCACCGGTGCGTTCCCAGGGGAATTCATCATCGCTGCAACCTCTCGGAAAGCCGTTGTAACCGACCGACATTATTTTATTGTGGTTGTTGACTATGCAAGCACCGACCTGAGTGTTGGGATCCTTGCTGCGGTAAGAGGAAAGCAGGGCGATACCCATAAAATATTCGTCCCAAGAAATATAATTTTCTCTTTTCGGCATAACAGACAGCCTCCTTAAATTTGCGAAGCGAAAAGCTTGCTTTTGATTTATTATATCATAAAATCATTTATATTACAATAGTCGCAGCCGACAAATCGGATTCGTTTGCGGGTTGCCGACCAAACTATCAGCGAGGTGTTATAAAATGGGACTTTTAAAAAAATTATTCGGTGATTATTCTCAAAAAGAGGTTAAACGTGTTCGCCCTCTTTGCGATAAGGTTTTGGAGCTTGAAAAAGAATATTCACTTCTTACCGATGAGCAGCTTCAGGCAAAAACTCCCGAATTTAAAGAGCGTCTTGCAAACGGCGAAACGCTTGACGATATTCTTCCGGAGGCGTTTGCCGCTTGCCGTGAGGCATCGTGGAGAGTTATCGGATTGAAGCATTTCCCCGTTCAGATTATAGGCGGTATCATTCTTCATCAGGGAAGAATTGCCGAAATGAGAACTGGTGAGGGTAAAACTCTTGTTGCAACGCTTCCCGCTTATCTTAACGCACTTTCGGGCAACGGCGTTCATATTGTTACGGTCAACGATTATCTTGCACGTCGTGACAGTGAGTGGATGGGCAAGGTATACCGTTTTATGGGACTGACCGTCGGACTTATTATTCACGAAAAAGAAAATGAGGAAAGAAAAGAAGCCTATGCCGCCGATATTACTTACGGCACAAACAATGAAATGGGCTTTGACTATCTGCGTGATAATATGGTTGTTTACAAGGAACACAAGGTTCAGAGAGGCCATAATTTTGCGATAGTTGACGAGGTTGACTCGATTCTTATCGATGAGGCGAGAACTCCGCTTATCATTTCGGGCAGAGGCGAAAAATCAACCGACCTTTACAAAATGGCAAACCGCTTTGCTCTTTCGCTTAAATGCGTAAGGATAAAGGAGGTCAACTCCAAGGAGGAGGTTGACGACCTTGTTGACGAAAGCTGTGACTATGTTGTTGACGAAAAAGCCAAAACGGCAACGCTGACAAAGAGCGGTATTGCAAAGGCGGAGGCGTTTTTTAATGTTGATAACCTTATGGATGCCGAAAATATGACCATACAGCACCATATCAACCAGGCACTTAAAGCAAACGGAGTTATGCGCCGTGATGTTGACTATGTTGTTAAGGATAATCAGGTTTTGATTGTTGACGAGTTTACGGGACGTATTATGATGGGCAGACGATACAATGAAGGTCTGCATCAGGCGATTGAAGCGAAAGAAAATGTTAATGTTGAGCACGAGAGTAAAACTCTTGCAACGATAACCTTCCAAAATTATTTCAGACTTTATACAAAGCTGTCGGGTATGACGGGCACGGCGATGACGGAGGAAACCGAATTTAATCAGATTTACAGTCTTGATGTTATCGAAATTCCCACCAATAAGCCGATGATAAGAAACGATATGCCCGATGTTGTTTATAAAACCGAGCAGGCAAAGTATGCGGCGGTTATTCAAACCATCGAGGAATGCCACGCAAAGGGACAGCCGGTGCTTGTCGGTACGGTTTCGATTGAAAAATCGGAATTTTTAAGTTCGCTGCTTAAAAGAAAAGGAATCAAGCACGAGGTGCTCAACGCAAAGCATCACGATAAGGAAGCCGAAATCGTTGCTCAGGCGGGCAAGCCCTATGCCGTAACGATTGCAACCAATATGGCGGGACGCGGTACCGATATCAAGCTCGGCGGTAATGCCGAATATCTTGCAAAATCGGAGCTTCGCAGAAAAGGATATTCCGAGGAGCTTATTGCGGAGGCAACAGGCTTTGCCGAAACGGATAACGAAGAAATTCTTCAGGCAAGAGCCGAATATTCCGCACTCGAAAAGAAATATGATGCCGAAATCGAGCCCGAAGCCGAAAAGGTGCGTCAGGCGGGCGGCCTTTTCATAATCGGTACGGAGCGTCACGAATCAAGGCGTATCGATAATCAGCTCAGAGGTCGTGCCGGACGACAGGGCGATCCCGGTGCAAGCCGATTCTTCCTTTCCTTGCAGGATGACCTTATGAGACTTTTCGGCGGCGACAGAATAACAAGCGTTATGAACACTCTCAAAACGCCGGAGGATATGCCGATTGAAGCAAAGATGATTTCAAATACGATTGAAAGCTCCCAAAAGAAAATCGAGGGCAGAAACTTCGGTATAAGAAAGAGCGTGCTGCAATACGATGATGTTATGAACCGTCAGAGAGAGCTTATTTACAAGCAGCGTAATCAGGTGCTTGACGGCGAGGAGCTGAAGCCTGTTATCACCAGAATGATTGAGGGCACGATTAACGAAGCGGTTGACTTTTTCTGCTCCGGCAGTCTGTCCGAGAAGGATTGGAATATCGACGGCTTGCGTGACAAATTCAAAGGCTGGCTGACAGGCCCCGATGATTTTACCGACGGCTTTAACAAGGAAGAAGCACGAAATATGCTTATCGACAGAGCCAAAAAGATTTACGAAGCCCGTGAGAAGCAGTTTGGTATCGGAGATAACGGCGAGCCGATAATGCGTGAGCTTGAAAAGCAGATTCTTCTTCGCAATGTTGACAGACATTGGATGGATCATATCGATGCCATGGACCAGCTCAGGAGAGGTATCGGACTTCGAGCTTACGGTCAGACCGATCCCGTTGTTGCTTACAGAAATGTCGGCTCGGATATGTTTGACGGTATGAATGAGGCGATTCGTGAGGATACCGCAAGACAGATTTTGACCGTTATTATCAAGAGCGAGGAAGAAACAAAGCGTGAGCAGACGGCAAAAATAACAGCAACCAGCGGTGCAACCGACGGAACCGAGAAAAAACAACCCGTCAGAAAAAAAGAAAAAGTAAAGCCCAACGAGCCTTGTCCCTGCGGAAGCGGAAAGAAATATAAAAACTGCTGCGGCGATGTCAGAAAGCAATAAAAAACAAACGGATTTGTGTATTTTCAATACGCAAGTCCGTTTTTGTCGGTTGCGGCTAAAAAAAGCCCCATAAACCTCGGTAAAAGGTTGTTGACAGGCAAATTTTATGGTAAAATGAAAGGGAAAAGAATAATTTTAATAAAGTTGTAACTTTTTTGCGGATATTTTTGTAATTATACCACCGTATAATCAAAAGTGTTCCAAAGGTGCGACCGATACAAACAAGATTCGGTCGAGGATTGATTTTTTCGAGGTGAAATTATGCATACCGTGCTTGTTTGCGATGACGATATCGCTATTCTCGATTCCGTTGAGATTTATTTGAAGCTTGAAGGGTATAATGTTTTGCGAGCCGAAAACGGCAGGCAAGCTCTTGAGCAGGTAAAGAATAATGAGGTTCATTGCGTTATTCTTGACATTATGATGCCGGGACTTGACGGTCTTCAGGCAACGCTCAAGCTTCGCGAGGTGCAAAATATTCCGATAATCCTGCTTTCGGCAAAGAGTGAAGATACCGACAAAATAACGGGACTCTCCTTCGGAGCGGACGACTATGTAACAAAGCCTTTTAATCCTCTTGAGCTTATGGCGAGAGTTAAGTCCCAAATAAGGCGATATACTATGCTCGGTTCGCTTGAAAAAAAAGAGGGCGTTATTACCACCGGCGGACTTTCGCTCGATGTTCTTGCAAAGGAGCTGACGGTTGACGGCGAACCGGTTAAGCTTACCGCAACGGAATACGGAATAATGAAAGTGCTTATGGAAAATTTAGGCAGAGTACTGTCGTCGGATCAAATCTATGAGGCGGTTTGGGATGAACCTGCGTTTGATTCCAAAAAAACCGTAACGGTGCATATCAAAAGAATCCGAGATAAAATCGAAATCAATCCCAAGGATGCAAAATATTTAAAGGTGGTGTGGGGCATTGGCTACAAAATCGAAAAGTATTAAAACAAACAAAACGGTAAAAGTCGTTGCACTTATTTTGGCGGCTTTAATGTTTTGTACATCGGGATTTTTTGCGAGTATGTTTGTGAAAAGCTTCCTGTATTATTACGATGGAGGAGTGGGCGATTTTTATAAAACTCCGAGCTTTCGCTCTCAAATGAACGGCTGCATTAATGATGTTGTTAATTCTGCGGAATATATAACGGTAAAAAGCCTTGATGATTTTCGCAAAACAACCGACGGAAAAAGGATTACCGAAGAATATAATAAGCAAGTGATTGAAGTAACGCAGGCTTATGATGTTCTGTCGAAATCCGATATCTGCGTGTACCGTGATGCTCAAAACAGATTCAGATATTCACTGGTCTATGACGGAGTGCTGTATTACTTTTTGTATAACGGACAGACAATCGGCGAATACGAATTCAGCGAGTACGATTTTATTTCTTATGAATCTGAATCGGATAACAACGAAGAACCGGAGTATGCTCATTATGTATATGATCCTTATGAAACAGGCTCCGTACCGGAATATGTCGGGGATATACAAAAAGCTTTGTCAACAATTTTCGGTGTCGATAACAGCACCTGCTACGGTGAAGTTGACAAAGACATATTTACCAAAACACTTAAATCCGATTACGAAGATCAGATGGAATTCGCATATAAGAATAAGATTTCTTCAAAAAACAGGATTGAAAACATAAAAAGCATTAATTATGCGGTAATTTTAAAAACGGGTGCGGTTGTCACCAATTGCGGAATCACCGCAGAAGATAATCGTGAGCAAATTATCAAAAAGCTCACCGACGACAAAGGCTTTGCCGAGGGTGTTAAAGACGGTAAATACGAAATATATAAGGGCAAGGAGGCAGCCGACGGTAAGAGCGTTTTTACGCTTTTGCGTGAAAGAGTATTTAATTCTTACTACAAAGAAAGCGTTCTCAAGAATAACACGCAGCTTGGCGATGAGGGAATTTCAGCAGTATATTTCGGAGTGCCCGCCAAAAAAACAGGCGTAAGCGAATTGACCATATCCGAGCAGGCGTATGCAAATTATTGCAAATATCTTTTAGCTTCTCCGATGACGATGCTTGCTTTTGCGATAATTGCGTTTTTAATCGCTTGTGCCGCCTGCATTTATCTTGTTGCGGCTGCGGGAAAAACGGAAAACGGAATCAAATTGAGCTTTGTTGACAAGATTCCCGCCGAAATCAATTGGGTAATCGGAATAGTGGTAATGGCGGTTCTTGCTGCGGCGTCGGTGTTTGTGCTTATTGCAGAGTATGAGGTAGATTCACTTGTGTACTTTTATGTAGGTGAAGAAAACAGAGAGATGCTCATAAGGCTCATCGGAAATATTATTCCGATAACCTGTCCGGCTGTGGCGGTTTGCTTTTCGGGATTCTTTATGCTGTGGACTTCGCTCAATATGAGCATTGCAAGAAACATAAGGAATAAAACCTTCTTTAAGCATACGATTTTCTACCATATCTTCAAACCGGTCAGAATTTTTGTGAAATTCTTGATAAGAAAAATCAAAGAGCTTATCGAAAAGCTGAAGTATATTCTTGATTGCGATTATTCAAAGGGACACGGAACAAAATTTAAAATAATTTCCTGCGTGTCTGTTTTGCTTTTCGGTTTGGCAACGGTGATTTACTATTTTTTAATCGGTGCGTTTATGGCGAACGGAAGCGAAGGACTTGCATTTATTCTTCTGTTTTTCGGCTTGATCGGTGATTTGGCGGCATTGCTCTTTGCGGCCCTGGTTATCGTTTCGGCGGACAGGATTTTTGAAGCGGTTTCCGATATCGGAAAAGGCAATATGAACCGTACAATCGATACAAAATTTATGCCGCCGTTTATGGAGCGTTTTTCAAAGGATATTCTTTCTATGCGAAACGGCTTGCAGACCGCTGTTGAGGGTGCGGTTAAAGACCAGCGTATGAAAGCGGAGCTTATAACAAATGTTTCGCACGACCTGAAAACTCCGCTCACATCAATCGTAACCTATGTTGACCTGCTCAAAAAATGCAATATCGAGGGCGAAGAAGCAAACAAATATGTTTCGATTCTCGATGAAAAAGCACAGAAAATGAAAAAACTGATCGAGGATTTGGTTGAAGCTTCAAAGGCATCAACGGGTGCGGTTGAGCTTCATCCGATAAAGATTAATCTTTGCGAAATTGCGGCACAGGCTGTCGGAGAACACGAGGATGAGTTGAGAAGTAAAAATATCGAGCTATTCCTTAAAATGCCCGAAACGCCGGTGATTGTTACTGCGGATTCTCAAAAAACATCGCGAATTATAGAAAATCTTTTCTCCAACATCAGAAAATATGCAATGGAGGGTACGAGAACTTATGTTGAGGTTCTCGGCGGAGAGGAATACGGCACCATCATTTTCAAAAACATTTCAAAGGAACAGCTTGAGGTTACGGCGGAGGAGCTTACGCAGAGATTCGTAAGAGGCGATTCTTCACGCTCAAGCGAGGGCAGCGGACTCGGACTTTCAATTGCCAAAAGTCTTTGCGAATTGCAAAACGGCAAGCTTTCGATTCAAATCGACGGTGATCTTTTTAAGGTTATGGTTGTTTTGCCGAAAGCATAAAATCCGAGGAACGGCACGACTTCTAACGGCTTAAAATCCAATAAAATCAAGGCTTGTATAGGTTTTTGCCCATACAAGCCTTGAGTTTTGCGAAAATATTTATTTGATTTCCTGTTCTAAGGAATCAAAATCCGCTGTGGAGAAGAAGTCACCGAGAGTGATTTCAAGTCCGTCGCAGAGCTTTTTGATAACGGTTATCGAAACATCCCGCCGTGATATATCCATCATACTGTAAACGGTTGATGGGGTTACTCCCGAAAGAGTTGCAAGCTCATTGAATTTTATGCCTCTTTCATTGCAAATTTCCGCAAATCTGTTTGCAACGGCATCTTTAACAGCCATTTCATTGTCACCTCAATAATATATTAAAATTTTTTATAAATAAGAGTATACGCACTTGCGTAATTGACGCAGATGTAATATAATTGTTTCAAGGAGGGTTTTGAATATGAAAAATAAATTAAAAGAGCTTCGGGAAGAAAGAGAGCTAAGCCAAGAGGAGCTTTGCAAGCAAATTCAGGACTACGGATTGTATATAAGTCGCAGTACATATTCAAAATATGAAACCGGAAGCAGGGATTTTTCCTGCGAAACACTGTGCATCTTTTCGGATTTTTTCGATACCTCTATGGACGAAATCCTTATGAAGCGAGGCAAAAAATCCGATGCCAAGGCAAAAAATTTTCGTTGATATTAACAAACTTTTTCAAGCTGATTTGTATAAAACGCAGAAATTGTAGTGAAAAGAAAAAACGACACAATATATCGTGGTCGAGATTGCCATTATATACATTTTATATATGTGCTTTTGCGACGAAACACGTTTTACTGCGGTAAAGCGGCGAAACTCCTTGATATCATTGGGTTTTCGGCAAGAAAAAAGTTTAAAAAATATTAAAAAAAGTATTGACATAGCAATACGGTTGTGTTATTATGTTCAAGCACGAGTTTCGGACAAAGGGGTAATTATGCCCGAAATCCACCGGAATTCATGCTGATATGCGATGATGCAGGAGGTGGCCGCTCTCGGAAGCGGGAAATTTCTGCGGAGTATGTCCGATTTTAAACCGGGCGAATTGTGTCCTTGCAAGGGGTTTGCCGTTCCCGGGCAGCCTTGTTGCGGGATATCTATGTGCAATAGCGAAAGCTTACCCGGAAATATGTTTTTCCGGTTTTTAAATCGGAACGGGTTGAAACACCCGGGCAGGTTTTCACGAATTTTGCATTTCACAGCCCGCCAATTAATTAAGGAGGCGTTCACCATGGCAGTTAAGGGAAAGATCAGAATCAGACTCAAGGGTTACGATCACAGTCTTGTTGACAAGGCATCCGAAAAGATCGTTGAAACAGCTAAAAGAACAGGTGCTCAGGTATCCGGCCCCGTTCCCCTTCCCACAGAGAAGGAAGTTGTTACAATCCTTCGTGCTGTTCATAAGTACAAAGACAGCAGAGAGCAGTTTGAGCAGAGAACACACAAAAGGCTTATCGACATTATCAGACCTTCGGCAAAAACAGTTGAAGCTCTGACAGGTCTTGAGCTTCCCGCAGGCGTTGAAATCGAAATTAAGCTTTAATTTCAACAAATGCAGGTCATGTTGACTCGAAAGAGCCAACCAATAACCTAACAGGAGGAAAGCAATATGCAGAAAGCAATCATCGGCAAGAAGATCGGTATGACACAGATCTTCGACGAAAAGGGAAATGTAGTTCCCGTAACAGTTGTTGAAGCAGGTCCCTGCACGGTCGTTATGAAAAAGACAGTTGAAAACGACGGCTATGAAGCAGTTCAGCTTGGCTTCGGCGATGTAAAGGTTCAGCGTGTGAATAAGCCCATGATGGGACATTTCAAAAAGGCTGACGTAGCCCCCAAGAAAACTCTCAAGGAGTTCAAGCTCGAAGGTGAGCTTAATGTGGGCGACACAATTAAGGCAGACGTTTTTGCCGCAGGCGACAAGGTTGATGTTGCAGGCACAAGCAAAGGTAAGGGTACTGCCGGCGCAATCAAGAGATGGAACTTCTCCAGACTCAAGGAATCCCACGGTACCGGTCCCGTTGCAAGACATGCGGGTTCACTCGGTGCTTGCTCCGATCCCTCAAGAGTATACAAGGGAAAGAAGCTTGCAGGTCATCTCGGCTGCGAAAAGGTTACAATTCAGAATCTTGATGTAGTTAAAGTTGATGCGGAAAACAACCTCATTGCCATCAAGGGTGCCATTCCCGGTCCCAAGGGCGGAATCGTTGTTATTCGCAATTCGGTTAAAGCATAAGGAAAGGAGTAGAGAACAATGGCTAAAGTTAAAGTTTTTGACATGGCAGGCAAGGCTCTTGCCGATATGGAACTTGCAGACAGCATTTTCGCTATCGAGCCGAGCATTCCCGCTATGCATCTTTGCGTAGTAAGCTATCTGGCAAACCAGCGCCAGGGCACACAGTCTACTCTTACCAGAGCAGAAGTAAGCGGCGGCGGAAAGAAGCCCTGGAGACAGAAGGGCACAGGCCGTGCAAGACAGGGTTCAACAAGAGCTCCCCAGTGGTATCACGGCGGAATCGCTCACGGTCCCAAGCCCCGTGACTATAAGAAGGACGTTAACAAGAAGGTTAGAAGACTTGCTATGAAGTCGGCTCTTTCATCAAAGCTTGCCGATAACGAGCTTATCGTTCTTGACAGCCTTAATCTTACGGAAATTAAGACAAAGGCAATGGTTAACGTTGTTAACGCACTTGAAACAGGCAAGAAGGTTCTCTTTGTTCTTCCCGAGAAGAACGATATTATTTACCGCTCGGCTCGCAATATCGCCGGTGTAAAGACAACCCTTGTTAACACACTTAACGTTTACGATATCCTTAACTGCGATACACTCGTAGTTCTCAAGGATGCAGTAAGCAAGATTGAGGAGGTTTACGCATGAGCAAGTTAGCACAGGATATCATCCTCCGCCCCATCATCACAGAAAACAGTATGGACGGCATTGCAGATCGTAAGTACACCTTCGAAGTTGCTAAGGATGCAAACAAAATCGAAATTGCCAAGGCTGTTGAGGAGCTTTTTGAAGTTAAGGTTGCCAAGGTTAACACCATCAACGTTGACGGCAAGCTCAGAAGATACGGTCGCTTTGAGGGCCTCACCGCTTCTCGCAAAAAGGCAATCGTTACTCTTACCGAGGATTCAAAAACAATTGAGTTCTTTGACGGTATGATGTAATTTAAGAAGCAAGACAAAATATCCCATAAATCCGGCGATAAAGTATGGAGAATGACATTGCTCCGCAAAGTCGCTATAAGGAGAGTGTAGAAAAATGTCTATTAAAGTTTACAAGCCGACAGGCAACGCAAGACGTAATATGTCGGTTACGGACTTTTCCGAGCTTTCAAAGGTTGCTCCCGAAAGAAGCCTTCTTGTTTCGCTCAAGAAGAACAGCGGCCGCAACAGCTACGGAAGAATCACCGTTCGTCATCGTGGCGGCGGACAGAGAAGAAAATATCGTGTTATCGATTTCAAGAGAGATAAGTTTGATATTCCCGCAAAGGTTGCAAGCATTGAATATGATCCCAACCGTTCCGCTTTCATCGCACTTCTTCAATATGAAGACGGTGAAAAGAGATACATTCTTCAGCCCGCAGGCTTGAAGGTTGGCGATACCGTTCTTGCAGGTGCAGCAGCCGATATCAAACCCGGTAACGCACTTCCCCTTTCCAACATTCCCGTTGGTACAATCGTTCACAACGTTGAGCTTTACCCCGGCAGAGGCGGTCAGCTTGCAAGAGCAGCCGGCAACTCGGCACAGCTTATGGCTAAAGAGGGTGCTTATGCACTTCTCAGACTTCCTTCGGGTGAGCTTCGCAACGTTTCCGCAAACTGTATGGCAACCGTTGGTCAGGTTGGAAATGCCGATCACGAAAACGTTAAGGTCGGTAAAGCAGGTCGTAAGCGTCATATGGGATGGCGTCCCACAGTTCGCGGTTCTGTTATGAACCCCTGCGATCACCCCCACGGTGGTGGTGAAGGTAAGTCACCCATCGGCAGACCCGGTCCTGTAACTCCTTGGGGCAAGCCCGCTCTCGGCTACAAGACCAGAAATACAAAGAAATCGTCCGACAAGCTTATCGTAAAGCGTCGTAACGACAAGTAAGTGAAAGGAGCAGATAATAATGGGCAGAAGCGTTAAAAAAGGACCCTTTGTGCAGCCTAAACTGCTCGAAAGAGTTCAGAAGATGAATGAAGCAGGCGAGAAGCAGGTTCTCAAGACCTGGAGCCGTTCATCAACAATCTTCCCCGACTTTGTCGGCCACACATTTGCAGTTCACGACGGACGCAAGCATGTTCCTGTATATGTAACGGAAGATATGGTCGGACATAAGCTCGGTGAATTTGCACCTACAAGAACCTTCAGAGGTCATGCAGGTTCAAAAACATCAAATAACGGTAAATAATCGGCGAAAGGAGTGTATTAACAATGTCAGATATGGCAGTTGCAACAGCAAAAGCAACTTATATCCGTATTGCGCCTCGCAAGGTTCAGATTGTTCTTGATTTGATTCGCAATCAGCCTGCAGATAAGGCAATGGCTATTCTCAAGTACACGCCGAAGGCCGCGTGTGAACCCTTGATGAAGCTTTTAAAATCGGCAATCGCAAACGCCGAAAACAATAATAATATGGATGTTTCAAAGCTCTACGTTGCAGAGTGCAGCGTAAGTCAAGGCCCGACTCTCAAGAGAATCAGACCTCGTGCTCAGGGCAGAGCATACCGTATAAACAAAAAGACATCACATATCACCCTTGTGCTCAAGGAAATGGAATAAGCGAAGGAGGAGGTTAAACAATGGGACAGAAAATTAATCCTACCGGTTTAAGAATCGGTGTTATTAAGAACTGGGAATCTCGCTGGTATGCAAATCCCAACAAGTTCGGCGATACTCTTGTTGAAGACTACGAACTTCGTGAGTACCTTCTTGAGAAGCTTGCTCCTGCGGGCGTTCCCAAGGTTGAAATCGAGCGTGATGCAAAGCGTGTTTACGTTAATATCCACTGTGCAAAGCCCGGTATGGTAATCGGCAGACAGGGTGCTGAAATCGAAAAGCTCAAGAAGCTTTGCGAAAAGAAGCTCGGCGGCAAAGAGGTTTCGCTTAACATTATCGAAATCAAGCAGCCCGATCTCAATGCTCAGCTCGTTGCCGAGAGCATCGCAGCACAGCTCGAAAGAAGAGTATCCTATCGTCGTGCTCTCAAGCAGGCTATCGGTCGTGCTATGAAGCTCGGTGCAAGAGGTATCAAAATTCAGGCTTCAGGTCGTCTCGGCGGTGCTGAAATCGCAAGAAGCGAAAGCTATCATGAGGGAACAATTCCCCTCCAGACCATCAGAGCCGACATTGACTACGGTTTTGCGGAAGCAAAAACAACCTACGGCCGCATCGGCGTAAAGGTTTGGCTTTACAGAGGCGAAGTTCTTCACGAAAGCAGAAGAACCAATTCACGCCCCAGAAGACGCAGAGAAGGAGGTAACCAGTAATGCTTTTACCTAAGCGTGTTAAGCACCGCAGAGTGCAAAGAGGCAGACTTAAGGGTGAAGCTACCAGAGGCAACAAGGTCACTTACGGTGATTTCGGTCTTGTAGCTCTTGAACCCGCATGGATTACCTCAAACCAAATCGAAGCAGCCCGTATTGCAATGACAAGATACATCAAAAGAGGCGGTAAGGTTTGGATTAAAATCTTCCCCGATAAGCCCATTACCGAGAAGCCCGCTGAAACCCGAATGGGTTCAGGTAAAGGTTCTCCCGAATATTGGGTAGCAGTTGTTAAGCCGGGCAGAGTTATGTTTGAAATTGCCGGTGTTGACAAGGAGCTTGCTCAGGAGGCTATGCGTCTTGCTGCAAATAAGCTTCCTATTAAATGTAAATTTGTGACTAAAGAAGAATTGGGTGGTGAGCAATAATGAAAGCCAGTGAAATCAGAAAACTTTCCGCCAAAGAGCTGGATGCTAAGCTTGTTGAGCTGAAGGATGAGCTGTTTAAACTGCGCTTCCAGCAAGCCGTTAACCAGCTCGACAACCCGATGCGAATCAGTGCCGTTAAAAAAGATATCGCTCGTATCAAAACCGTACAGAGAGATATCGAACTTCACGGCACTAAGGCGTAAGGAAAGGGAGGTTAAAGTTCAATGGAAAGAAACCTCAGAAAAACTCGCGTTGGTATTGTTACCAGCGATAAGATGGATAAGACCGTTGTTGTTTCGGTTAAAGACAAGGTCAAGCATCCTCTTTATAAGAAAATCATCAACAACACTTACAAGCTTAAAGCACATGATGAAAACAATGAGTGCGGCATGGGCGACCGTGTGCTTGTAATGGAAACCCGTCCCCTGTCAAAGGACAAGAGATGGCGTGTAGTAGAAATCATTGAGAAGGCTAAATAATTTAGCCGTAGTGTAAGGAGGAAAACACTGTGATACAGCAGCAGAGTTACCTCAAGGTTGCCGATAACACCGGTGCTAAGGAGATTATGTGTATCCGAGTACTCGGCGGTTCCGGCAGGAGGTATGCCAATATTGGCGACGTCGTTGTTGCTTCTGTTAAAAAAGCAACACCCGGTGGCGTAGTAAAAAAAGGCGATGTTGTAAAAGCGGTAGTAGTACGCACCGCAAGCGGCCTTCGCCGTGAGGACGGAACTTACATTCGCTTCGATGAGAATGCAGCCGTCATCATTAAAGAAGATAAGAACCCCAGAGGTACCCGTATTTTTGGGCCTGTAGCCAGAGAGCTTCGTGAAAAGGATTATACAAAGATTCTTTCACTTGCTCCTGAAGTACTTTAATCGGAGGTGCTATGAAGATGCATGTTAAAAAAGGCGATGAAGTAGTAGTAATCAACGGTAAGTACAGAGGCAAAAGAGGCAAGGTTATGCAGGTTAGCCCTTCGGAAGGTAAGGTTATCGTTGAAGGCGTTAATATCGTAACCAAGCACGTTAAACCTCGCAAGATGGGTGAGCCCGGCGGCCTTGTTAAGGCTGAGAGTGCACTCTATGCGGATAAGGTTCAAGTTATCTGCCCCAAGTGCGGCAGACCTACAAGAACCGGTCATAAGATTAATTCCAAGGGAAAGAAGGTTCGTACATGCAAGAAGAGCGATTGCCTTGCAGAGTTTGAATAATAAGGGAGGACATAACAATGGCAGCAAGATTAAAAGAAATGTATGTCAAAGATGTTGCACCTGCTCTTATGAAGAAATTTGAATATAAGAGTGTTATGCAGATCCCGAAGCTCGAGAAGATTGTTATCAACGTTGGCTGCGGCGAAGCAAGAGATAACTCAAAAGCTATTGATGCCGTTATCTCCGACCTCAAGCAGATTACAGGACAGACTCCCGTAAAGTGCAAGGCAAAGAAGTCCGTTGCTAACTTCAAGCTCCGTGAAGGCATGGTTATCGGTGCAAAGGTCACACTCAGAGGCGACAGAATGTATGAGTTCCTTGACAGACTCTTCAACCTCGCTCTCCCCAGAGTTCGTGACTTCAGAGGTATTAACCCCAACTCATTCGACGGAAGAGGCAACTATAATATGGGCGTTAAAGAACAGCTCATCTTCCCCGAAATCGATTATGATAAGATTGACAAAGTAAGAGGTATGGACATCTGCTTTGTTACAACAGCAAATACTGACGAAGAAGCCCGTGAGCTGCTCACTCTTATGGGTGCTCCGTTCTCAAGATAAGGAGGGATTACCGTGGCAAAAACATCAATGAAAGTTAAGCAGGCTCGCCCTGCAAAGTACAGCACAAGAGCGTACAACAGATGTAAGATCTGCGGAAGGCCCCATGCTTATCTTCGCAAGTACGGCGTATGCCGTATCTGCTTCAGAGAGCTGGCTCACGCAGGTCAGATCCCCGGCGTTAAGAAAGCAAGTTGGTAATTGAGCAATTGCAAAGGAGGTAAACAGTATGCAGATTACTGATTCCATCGCTGATATGCTCACCCGTATCCGCAATGCGAATGCGGCTAAGCACGATACAGTGAAGGTTCCCGCATCTAACATGAAGAAAGCGATTGCTCAGATTCTTCTTGATGAGGGATATATTAAAGGATACAAGGTTGAGGATGACGGTAAGCAGGGCATGATTGAAATCGCTCTTAAATACGGTCCCAACAAAGCTCAGGTTATCACCGGTCTTCGCAGAGTATCAAAGCCCGGTCTGAGAATTTACACAAACTGTGAGGATATGCCCAGAGTTATGAAGGGCATCGGCATTGCCATCCTCTCAACATCAAAAGGCGTTATGACTGACAAGGACGCACGCAAGGCCAATGTTGGCGGCGAAGTTCTTGCATTTATCTGGTAAGGAGGTGCCGTAAATGTCACGTATAGGTAAAAAGCCTATTGCAATTCCCGCAGGCGTTGATGTGAAGCTTGACGGCACAACAATTACCGTTAAGGGCCCCAAGGGCACTCTTACAAGAGAGCTTCATCCCAACATGAAGGTTGAAGTTGAGGGCAACGAAATCACTGTCAGCCGCCCCAACGACAACAAAGACAACAGATCGCTTCACGGTCTGACAAGAACACTCATCAGCAATATGGTAACAGGCGTTAATGAAACCTTCAAGAAAGAGCTTGAGGTTAACGGCGTTGGTTATCGTTGCGATGTTAAGGGACAGGTACTTACCCTCAAAATCGGTTTTTCACACGATGTTGTTATGACCGCTCCCGAAGGAATTACCGTTGAAGTTCCCAACCCCAACAAGATCGTTATTTCAGGTCCCGACAAGCAGAAGGTCGGACAGTTTGCTGCTAATGTTCGTGAGAAGAGACCTCCCGAACCCTATAAGGGCAAGGGCATCAAGTATGCTGACGAACACATTCGCCGCAAGGAAGGCAAGGCCGGTAAGGGCGGCAAATAAGTCTAATTAAGGAGTGAAAAATTATGGTTAACAGACCGGACAGCAATAAGGCCAGACAGACTCGCCATAAGAGAGTCCGTGCTAAGATTTCAGGCACAGCTGAATGTCCTCGCCTTAATGTATTCCGCTCCCTCCAGAATATCTACGCTCAGTTAATAGACGACGTTAAGGGTGTTACCCTTGTGTCCGCATCAACTGTTGAAAAGGAATTCGAGGAATACGGCGGAAATAAGTCTGCTGCTCACAAGGTGGGCGAATTAATTGCAAAACGTGCCGCAGAAAAGGGTATCGAAAACTGCGTTTTCGACCGTGGCGGCTATATCTATCACGGCCGTGTTAAGGAACTGGCCGACGGCGCCCGCGAGGGTGGCCTCAAGTTCTAAGAAGGGGAGGAATACTTTTGGCTAAGATTGATGCATCGGCATATGAGCTCACAGAGCGCGTAGTAGCCATTAACCGTGTTTCCAAAACCGTAAAGGGCGGTCGTATCTTTAAGTTTGCGGCTATCGTAGTTGTCGGCGACGGCAACGGCATTATCGGTTTCGGACTTGGCAAATCAGGTGAAGTTCCCGACGCTATCCGTAAGGGTATCGAAGATGCTAAAAAGAATCTCATGAAGGTAGCTCTTAAAGGCTCAACAATCCCTCATGAAATCATCGGCAAGTTCGGTGCAGGCGTTGTTCTTCTCAAGCCCGCAGCACCCGGTACCGGCGTTATCGCAGGCGGTCCCGTTCGTGCGGTTGTTGAAACAGTAGGTATCAAGGATATCCGTACAAAGGCTCTTCGTTCAAACAATCCCACAAATGTTGTAAGAGCTACAATTGACGGACTTTCAAAGCTTCGCAATGTTGAAGAAGTTGCTGCAATTCGCGGCAAGTCCGCAAAAGAAATTTTAGGTTAAGGAGGGCGGAACAAATGGCAGAAATTCAGGTAAAGCTTGTTAAAAGCCTTATTGGAAGCACCAAGCCCCAAATCGCAACCGCCCATGCACTTGGTCTTCATAAAATCGGCGACGTATCGGTTCAGCCGGATAACGCTGCTACTCAGGGCAAGGTAAGAAAGATTTCTCACCTTGTTGTGACAAGCGAGCAAGGAGGTGCAAACTAATGAAGTTGCACGAACTCTCACCCGCAGCAGGCTCAACAAAAGAGCGTAAGCGTATCGGCCGCGGACCTGCATCAGGACAGGGCAAAACAGCCGGTAAGGGTCATAAAGGTCAAAAGGCACGTGCAGGCAGAGGTATGCGTGCCGGCTTTGAAGGCGGTCAGATGCCCCTTCAGAGAAGAATCCCCAAGAGAGGATTCAATAACATCTTTGCAACAGAGATGGCAATAACCAATATTGCTACTCTTGATAAGTATTTCGATGACGGTGCAACCGTCACAATCGACGCTCTTATCGAGAAAGGCATTATTAAAAAGACTATGGACGGCGTAAAGATTTTGGGTAATGGCGAAATTTCGAAGAAGCTCACCGTTCAGGCAAATGCTTTTTCAGATAGCGCAAAATCAAAGATCGAAGCTGCCGGAGGAAAGGCAGAGGTGATCTAACGTGATCCAAACAATTGTTAATGCTTGGAAAATCGCCGATCTTCGTAAAAAGATGATCTACACAGCGTTGATTGTTCTTATTTTCCGAATCGGTTCGGCAATTCCCGTTCCTTTTACAGATATCGGTGAATCGGGTATAATCAGTGATCCCAATGCCGGCACATTTATGAACTATCTCGCTATGATGACGGGTGATGCGTTCACATACGGAACCATTTTCGCAATGTCAATCACACCCTATATCAACAGCTCGATTATTATGCAGCTGCTTGCAGTTGCGATCCCCGCTCTCGAAAGACTTCAGAAGGAAGGCGAGGAGGGACGCAAGAAAATTGCTTCCATCACTCGTTTTGTAACAATCGGTCTCGGTCTTCTTCAGAGTACCGCATACTACTTCTACCTTCGCAGTCAAGGCTATCTTGTTAAAGATGCTTCGGGTTCGGTATTTACCGGATTTGCGGGAGTATTTCAGGCAATTGTTATTATTCTTTGCTTCACCGCAGGTACCGCTCTTATTATGTGGCTCGGTGAAAGAATTAACGAAAAGGGAATCGGCAACGGTATCTCGATAATCCTTTTTGCAGGTATCGTTTCAAGAATCCCCACTCTTGTTACATCTCTTTTCGGCCCCGAAAACGGATATATCCGTCTTGGCGGCCCGTACTACTTCCTTTCTCCGTTCGTAGCAGTCTGCCTTATTCTTATGATTGCATTCATCGTTTGGATGGATAACGCAGAAAGAAGAATCCCCGTGCAGTATGCTAAGAGAGTAGTCGGCAGAAAGATGTACGGCGGTCAGAGCACTCATATCCCCATCAAGGTTAATATGTCAGGTGTTATGCCCGTTATCTTCGCTTCCTCGATTCTCTCACTCCCCCCCACAATTGAGATGTTTGTTGCATCAAAGATTAAAGAGGGCGGCTTCTGGGATGGTTTCTTCGGAATCTTCTCCTATGAGCACTGGGCATACAGCATAATTTATTTCGTATTCATCATTGCTTTTGCATATTTCTATGCAAGCATTCAGTACAACCCCATTGAAATGTCAAAGAATATTCGCGATAACGGCGGTTCTATTCCCGGCATTCGTCCCGGTGAACCCACCTCAAGATATATTGCGAAGATTCTCAGCAGAATGACACTTCTCGGTGCTCTGCTTTTGAGCGTTGTTGCTCTTTTCCCGATTCTGTTCTCACAGATTTCGTCTTTCTTCCTCAATATGTGGAACGAAGGTGCAACAATGAACGTTTCGCTCGGCGGTACATCAATCATCATTCTTGTAGGTGTTGCTCTTGAAACAGTTAAGCAGCTTGAAAGCCAGATGATGATGAGACATTACAAGGGCTTCCTTGATTAATGCCCTAAGGTAAGCAAAGGCTTACATTTTACGGAGGATAAGCATGATAGTGCTCAAAACAACAAGAGAACTCAGCCTTATGAAAGAGGCGTGCGTTATCGCAGCGGGAGCATTAAAGGCAGCAGGTGAGGCGGTTGAGCCGGGAATTTCCACGGAAGAAATTAACCGAATTGCTCAGAATTATATTTTGAAAAGCGGAGCAATTCCGACTTTTAAGGGATATAACGGATACCCTGCTGCTGCATGCATTTCCATAAACGATGAGGTCATTCACGGCATTCCGAGCAAGAAACGCATCGTCAAAGCGGGCGATATAGTCAGCATTGATGTCGGTGCAACCTTCAACGGCTATGTCGGCGATAATGCCGCCACTTATGCGGCGGGGGATATCTCTCCCGAAGCTCAGCGGCTGTGCGACACAACAAGAGAAAGCCTTTACGAAGGCATCAAAATGGCTGTCGCAGGCGGCAGACTCGGCGATATCGGCTCAACAATCCAAAGGTATTGCGAGGAAAGAGGCTTTTCGGTGGTTCGTGAGTTTACCGGTCACGGCGTCGGAAAGCAGATGCATGAAGATCCCAGCGTACCGAATTTCGGCACACCCGGTCGTGGTGTGCGCCTGCTCCCCGGTATGACAATTGCCATTGAACCCATGATTAATATGGGAGGTGCAGGCATCAGGCAGTTGCCTGACGGCTGGACTATCAAAACAAGGGATGGCTCGCTTTCCGCTCATTTTGAGCATACAATTGCGATAACATCAAACGGCCCCGTAATTCTTACTAAAATATAAGGTGAGGATTATGGAAAAAGGAATGGTTGTTAAATCGCTTGCGGGCAGGGATAAGGGCAAGCTGCTTGCGGTAATGCAAATCGGCAATGGCACCGTCCTTGTTTGCGATGGTAAAGAGCGTCCGCTTGATAGACCGAAAAGCAAAAATATTCGGCATATTGAGTGTACGGAATTTTATGTTTCGGAAAACGATATGAGGTCAAATAAGGCCTTGAAAATCGCACTCAAACGATTATTGCAGAATTAACGGCAACCACTTAGGAGGTTTTTATGTCTAAGCAAGACATGATCGAGATTGAAGGTACGGTAGTAGAATCATTACCCAATGCAACTTTTCAGGTTGAGTTGGAAAACGGACACAGAATATTGGCTCATATTTCCGGAAAGCTTCGTATGAATTATATAAAGATTCTTCCCGGAGACAAAGTGACGGTCGAGATGTCGCCATACGACCTCACGAAGGGCCGCATAACATGGCGTTCTAAGTAAGTTCAAGGAGGTATTCTAATATGAAAGTCAGACCTTCTGTCAAGAAAATTTGCGAAAAATGCAAAATAATTAAACGCAAGGGAAAAGTAATGGTTATCTGTGAAAATCCCAAGCACAAGCAGCGCCAGGGTTAATCCCGGCGTAAAACCAAGTTTATTTGGAGGTGCAACTGACAAATGGCGCGTATATCAGGTGTTGACCTGCCCAGAGAAAAGAGAGTTGAAATCGCTCTTACTTATATCTATGGTATAGGTCGTAAGACTGCAAGCGACATTATCGCAGCAACCGGCGTTGATCCTGACCTTAGAGTTAAGGATATGACCGAAGACGATGTTTCAAAGCTTCGTGAATATATTGACCACAACATCAAGGTTGAAGGTGATCTTCGCAGAGAAACCGCATTCGATATTAAGAGACTTATCGAAATCGGATGCTACCGTGGCGTTCGTCACAGAAAAGGCTTGCCCGTAAGAGGACAGAGATCAAAGACAAACGCTCGTACACGCAAGGGTCCCAAGAAGACTATTGCGAACAAGAAGAAATAAGCTAGGAGGGATATTATGGCTAAAGCAGCAAAAAAGACAACAGGCACACGCAAACGCCGTGAACGCAAGAATATCGAGCGTGGCGCAGCCCATATCCAATCCACCTTTAACAACACTATTGTTACAATCACTGATACCCAAGGTAATGCAGTTTCATGGGCAAGTGCCGGTGAAATGGGCTTCCGCGGCTCAAAGAAATCAACTCCCTTCGCAGCTCAGACAGCAGCCGAAACAGCAGCAAAGATTGCTATTGATCACGGTATGAAGACAGTTGAAGTTTATGTAAAGGGCCCCGGTCAGGGACGTGAAGCGGCTATCAGAGCTCTTCAAACAGCAGGTTTGGAGGTTAACATGATTAAGGATGTTACTCCCATTCCTCATAACGGATGCCGCCCGCCCAAGAGAAGGCGCGTGTAACCAGAATTTTTTGGAGGTGTAACACAATATGGCAAGATATACCGGTGCGGTATGTAAACTGTGCCGCCGTGAAGGCAAAAAGCTTTACCTCAAGGGTGAGCGTTGCTATACCGGCAAGTGTGCTGTAGAGCGTAGAGCATATGCTCCCGGCCAGCACGGTCAGAGCCGCAAGAAGGCTACTGAATACGGTCTTCAGCTTCGTGCAAAGCAGCAGGCTAAGCGTTATTACGGTGTTCAGGAAGGCCAGTTCTATAAATATTTCCTTATGGCCGAGCGTAAGCAGGGCGTAACAGGTGAAAACCTTCTCCGTATTTGCGAAAGCAGACTTGATAATGTTGTTTATCTTCTCGGCTGGGCAAATTCAAGAGCAGAAGCAAGACAGCTTGTTACCCACGGTCATTATAAAGTAAACGGCAAGAAGGTCAACATTCCTTCATATCTTATCAAGCCCGGCGACGAAGTTGCCATTAAAGATAAGAGCAAGGAAAGCGACAAGATTAAGGCAACGGTTGAAGCAAACGCTTCAAGACCTGTTCCTCAGTGGCTTGACCTCAACGCAGAAGCTCTTACAGCTAAGGTTCTTGCTCTGCCCACTCGTGAGCAGATTATGGTTCCCGTTGAAGAACATCTTATCGTTGAGCTTTATTCAAAGTAATAGCCGTTCTGATTTGCCTGCAAAGGCAATTCAGCGGTGGTTGCTTGCTGTTGACAACAGCATTTTTGAATGCATTTTTAAGCAGGAATCATTCTCCTGCGTCTTTTAAAGGAGGGTTTTTGAATGATTGGTATCGAAAAGCCCAGAATTGATACGGCCGAAATCTCCGAGGACGGAAAATACGGCAGATTTGTTGTTGAGCCTCTTGAAAGAGGTTACGGTACAACATTGGGTAACAGCCTGAGAAGAGTTCTTCTTTCGTCTCTTCCCGGCTATGCGATAACCTCCGTTAAGATTGACGGAATTCTTCACGAATTCAGCACCATTCCCGGAGTTAAGGAAGACGTAACCGAGATTGTTCTCAACCTCAAAAATGTCATCCTTAAAATTCACGGTGACGGTCCCAAAACAATCTATATAGATGCCAACGGTGACGGTGAAATCACTGCCGGAAGCATCAAGACCGATTCAGAGGTTGAAATTCTCAACCCCGAGCTTCACATTGCAACTCTCAACGCAGATGCACAGGTTAATATGGAATTGACCTGTGATAAGGGCAGAGGATATGTTTCGGCAGAAAGAAACAAGCAGATGATGCAACCCATTATCGGCGTTATTGCAATTGACTCTATTTATACACCCGTATTAAAGGTTAATTACACAGTTGAAAATACCCGTGTCGGTCAGATTACCGATTATGATAAGCTGACACTTGAGGTATGGACAAACGGAACCATTAGTGCAATGGAGGCCGTTTCTCTCGGTGCCAAGATCCTCAACGAGCACCTCAACCTCTTTGGTGACCTCTCCGGAGAGGCATATGATACAGAGGTTATGGTCGTCAAGAACGACAGCGGCAAGGAAAAAGTGCTGGAGATGACCATTGAGGAACTTGACCTCTCTGTACGCTCCTTCAATTGCTTAAAGAGAGCGCAGATTAATACGGTTGAAGATTTGACCAACAGAACCGAGGAAGATATGATGAAAGTCCGCAACCTCGGCAGAAAATCTCTTGATGAAGTTGTTGCAAAGCTTAATTCTCTTGGCTTTGACCTTCGCAGAGATGAGGACTAAGAGTGACGAGATTTTACGTCACACTAAACGGTAAAGGAGTGTGAACTTATGCCCGGTACCAGAAAGCTTGGCCGTGCAAGTGACCATCGCAAGTCGATGCTCAGAGGCCTTGTTACCTATCTTTTGGAAAACGGCAGAATCGAAACCACCGTTACAAGGGCTCAGGAAGTTCGTGCAATGGCAGAAAAAATGATTACCATTGCTAAGGACGATTCTCTCCACTCAAAGCGTAAGGTTCTTGCATACGTTACAAAGGAAGACGTTGTTAAGAAGCTCTTTGATGAGATAGCCCCCAAATATAAGGAAGTTAACGGCGGTTATTGCCGCATAATCAAGACAGGTCCCCGTAGAGGCGATGCAGCGGAAATGTGCATCATCGAGCTTGTCTGATTAACAGCTTTATAAAATGAAAACACCCTGCTCTTTTCGGGCAGGGTGTTTTTTCTATGTAATAGCGGTTTAGTCCGGCAGTTTAAGAATACCGGAAAGCTCGTTCCAGGAATAGTCGCAAACAAAGTCGCCACCCTTTGTGGCGTCAAATCGATAATTGCTTAATATAAAGCCGATGCCGTTTGAGGTGAGATAAAAGTTTTCGGTAAGAAAGTCATTGTGAACAAGCTCACGCTGCTCATCGGTAAGCTCTTGATTGTAATAGAATTTTTCGGAAATATCGGAGCAAAGATGGTTGTCGATAATAATGTTGACAGCTTCCTTATCCGAGTAATTATTTGTAGTAAAATCGAAAAGAGAACATTGATTTCCGGTGAGAATATCAAAGGTCAATGAGCTGAAGGTCGGCTCGGTTTCTTTGCCGTACATTGAAAACTCCTCTGAAAAAACTATGCTCACATAATGACCGTTTGAAAATGAAATTTCAAAGTCGATTTTTTTTGACCATGGCGGAGTGTTGTTTGAATCCATAAAATTTGCGGCAGCCTCAATATTGCTTTCCGCAAAATCGCACGCAGCTTCAAATTTTTCAAGCGATTGAATATTAACGGCACCGACAGAAGCTGCATTATCATAGCTTACGATTTCCGGAATAGATGCGTTGACGGTAAAAACAACTCTGCCGTTTTCATCTTTAAATTCTTTGGAATGCTTAACGGTTTCAAAAAGCGGCATCTGCCGTGTTGATGCAGCTGCCGGTGCGGCAGTTGTTGTATTAACGGGAGCTTGAGGTTTTTTTGTCGAACAGGAAGCAAAGGAAAAGCAAAATATTAAAATCATTGCAAAACTGAGATATCGTTTCATAGAATCATCCTAACATTATATTTACTACCATTTTAACAATAAATCCGAATATAATCAAGAGCAATAATGTTAAAATTAATAACTTAAAAGCCGCACCGAGGCAAAAAGCTTCGATGCGGCTTTGGATAGTGAATTAATCCAGCTCAAACTGACCGGTATAGAGCTGATAATATTTTCCTTTTTGAGCAATAAGGTCGTCGTGGTCACCACGCTCGATGATTTCGCCGTTTTCAAGAACCATAATTGCATTTGAATTGCGAACGGTGGAAAGTCGGTGAGCAATAACGAATACCGTTCTGCCCTCCATAAGCTTATCCATACCCTTTTCGATAAGGCGTTCGGTTCTTGTGTCGATGGAGCTTGTCGCTTCATCAAGAATCAAAACGGGCGGATCGGCAACTGCGGCTCTGGCAATTGCAAGAAGCTGACGCTGACCTTGCGAAAGGTTTGCACCGTCACCGGTTATCATTGTGTTGTAGCCGTCGGGAAGCCTTGTTATAAACGAATCGGCGTTTGCGAGCTTTGCGGCTGCGATAATTTCTTCATCCGTTGCGTTAAGTCTGCCGTAAGCAATGTTGTCTCTGACGGTTCCGGTGAAAAGATGGGTGTCTTGAAGAACCATAGCCATTGAGCGACGAAGCTCGGACTTTTTGATTTTCTTGATATTAATGCCGTCATAGGTGATTTTGCCTTCGTCAACATCGTAAAAGCGATTGATAAGGTTGGTTATCGTTGTTTTTCCGGCACCGGTAGAGCCGACAAAAGCAATTTTTTCTCCGGGACGTGCAAAAAGAGAGACGTTCTTCAAAACGGTTTTTTTGCCGTCATAGCTGAAGGTTACATCGTGGAATCTGACATCGCCCTTCCATTCGGTAAAGGTTACCGTACCGTCGCCGTGCGGATGCTTCCACGCCCATATTCCGGTTCTTTCTTCGCATTCCGCAATTTCACCGTTTTCAAGCTTTTTGGCATTAACAAGAGTGACATAGCCGTTATCCTCCTCAATGGGAGTATCGATAATTTCAAATATTCTTTCGGCTCCCGCAAGGGCGGCAATGATGTTGTTAAACTGCTGTGAAATTTGGGTGATAGGCTGAAAGAACTGGCGAGTATAAATCAAAAATGTGAAAAGAGCACCGACGGTTATTCCGAAAAAGTTTGTTTCGGGAACTGTCATAATAAGAAGCGAACCGATGGTAGCTGTTGCCGCATAAGTGATATACGACATATTACCCATAATGGGCATAAGAATGCTTGCATAGGTGTTTGCGTTTGTTGC
This sequence comes from uncultured Clostridium sp., assembly GCA_964571095.1. Taxonomy (GTDB): domain Bacteria; phylum Bacillota; class Clostridia; order Oscillospirales; family Acutalibacteraceae; genus CAG-177. The sequence goes on from CAZNAC010000007.1 coordinate 27,955, forward strand.
GGCGTGACGAAGCTTATCGTTGATTATTCCGAAGCCGTTGTTGGCGGCGTCTTCGTGGCAGAAAACCTTTACAACCTTTAAGCCTTCAATGTATTCTTCAATATAGCCGTTAACATCGCCAACACATTTTTGCTGTGCTCTGAAGTACTTTGCACTTTGCTTTCCGAGAACCTTTATAACAAAAAATGCGGCGAAAAGCATAAGAACAACAAAAAGTGTAAGCACCGGGCTGTAATAAATCATCATAGCAAAGGTTCCGACAACCGTAACAACGGAGGAAACAAGCTGAACAAAGCTTTGGCTTATACATTCTCTCAAAACATCGGTATCGTTTGTATAGCGGCTCATAAGCTCGCCGTGAGTGTGAGTATCAAAGAATTTGATAGGCAAATCCATCATATGGTTAAAAAGGTCGGCTCTGATGGTATTGAGTGTTTTGTGTGCAACCTGAAGCATTATTCTCGAATATGCGTATGAGGAAATAAAGCCGCAGGCATAAATGATGGCAAGAGAAACAAGCGTTTTAACCAGCGGAGCAAGAAGCTCGGAGGTTATTTCGGAGCCGATGATGGGAAGAAGATAGTCATCGGTAATGGTTTCAACAAACGAAGTTCCGATAATTCCTGCAAGCGAGCTGAATGCAACAAAGATGAAAACGAGAACGAGCATTCCCTTGGATTTGCCCAGATAGCCGAGAAGTCTTGCAAAGGTTGCCTTTGTATTTTTCGGTTTTTGTGCAGCAGCGTGACCTTTAGAGGGCTTTTTGATTTGAGGTGCCATTATTTTTCTCCCCCTTCCTGCTGTGAGTTATAAACTTCCGTATAGATTTCGTTTGTACCGAGCAGCTCATCGTGAGAGCCGATAGCGTTGATTTTACCGTCGTCAAGAACAATGATTTTATCGGCGTGCTGAATGGAGCTGATTCTTTGAGCAACGATAATGGTTGTTATATCGTTATGGTTTGTCTTAAAGCCCTCACGGATTTTTGCATCCGTTGCGGTGTCAACGGCACTTGTGCTGTCATCGAGAATGAGTACCTTGGGAGATTTGAGCAGTGCCCTCGCAATGCAAAGTCTCTGCTTCTGACCGCCCGAAAGATTAACGCCGCCCTGACCGAGATCGGTTTGATAACCGTTTGGGAACGACATAATAAAATCGTGTGCCTGAGCGATTTTGCAGGCATTTTCGATTTCCTCGGTTGTTGCGTTTTCGTTGCCCCAGCGAAGATTGTCCTCAATCGTGCCCGAAAAAAGCAGATTAACCTGAAGCACCATTGCAACCGAGTCACGAAGATTTTTAAGAGTATAGTCCGCAACAGGTCTGCCGCCGACTTTAACAACACCGTCCGTGACATCGTAAAGACGGGGAATCATTTGCACAAGCGTTGTTTTTGCCGAACCGGTGCCACCGATGATACCGATGGTTTCGCCGGACTTTATGTGCAATGTGATGTTGTCAATAACATTCTTTTTGCCGGTTTTCTTATACTTAAAGCAAACATTTTCCATATCGATATCGCCGTTTGCAACGGTAAGGGAGGTATCTGCTCCGTCATCGTTGATTTCGGGAACCTCTCGGATAACCTCGGCAACACGATTAAAGGAGGCTCGTGACATCGTTACCATAACGAATATCATTGAAATCATCATCAGAGACATAAGGATATTATTAACATAGGTTAAAAATGCGGTAAGGTCTGCAATTTGCATCGTTCCGCCGATAACAAGCTTGCTTCCGAACCAAAGAATTGCGATTATGCAGGAGTAAACGGTCATCTGCATAAAGGGACCGGAAAGAATGAGAAGCTTTTCGGCTGAAATCGAAGCATCACGAAGCTCATCATTTGAAATTTTGAATTTATCCTTTTCGTGTTTTGCTCTGACGAAAGCCTTAACAACTCTTGCTCCGATAAGAGTTTCCTGAATCGAGGCGTTAAGTCCGTCATATTTCTTCATAAGCTTTTTAAATCTCGGCATTGCGAGAGCTGCCATTGTTCCGAGAAGAAGAAGAAGAACGGGTGCAGCAACGGCAAAAACCATAGAAAGCTCGGAGTTGATTTTGTGAGCATAGGAAAATGCCATAACGAGCATAATGGGAGAACGAACAAACATCCTTATTACCATTGTATAGCCCATTTGAATGGTGTTGGTATCGGTTGTTATTCTTGTAATCAGTGAGGGAGTGCTGAAGCGGTCAATGTTGGCGAACGAAAAGCTTTGAATACGTTTGAACAGCTCGCCTCTGACATTTGCACCGAATCCCATACCTGCTTTTGCCGCAAATCTTGCGGCACCGGCACCTGCAATCAATGAAATAAGTGCCATTGCAACCATTTTTCCGCCCTCTTTGAGAATATATTCCATTCCCAAGCTGCCGAGAATGCCGTTGTTAACCATATCCGCCATAACAAAGGGTATTTGAACCTCCATATAGACTTCAATGATAACGAGCAAGGGGGAGAGAAGCGAAGCAAGTCGGTAGCCTTTGGTTTGTTTTAAAAGCACCTTAAACATTTTTATCATCTCCGTTTCTTTTGCTTTTAGAGCTTCTGAAATATTCAATGGCTTCTCTGTCATTGACATTTCCGCCCGAAAGATTGTTTACAAGCCTTGTCAGCATATCCGAAAAAATGCGAATTTCGTCCTCGGAAAAGCCGCTGAACATAATTCTGTCAAGTTTATCGCATTCTGCCTTGCCTGCAAGAAAAACCTTTTTGCCGTCATCGGTTATTTTCAATCGGTTTATTCGGCGGTCATTTTCGTCGGCGGTTCTTTCGATGAAGCCGGCTTTGCTCATACGTTTGAGGCTTGTTGCAATCGAAGCGGGCGAAACACCAAGCGAATCCGCAAGCTCTTTTTGAGAGCAATCGCCGTGATTGATAAGATAGCCGAGAATTTCAGGCTGACCTTGATAGATTTTAAAACCCGAAAGAGCAAGCGTTATGCGGTAGCGGTGCAGCAGCATTGTTCGCTTGAGGTTATGAACGGCATCACAGTATATATTGTCCATAAAAGCTCCTTTCAAAAAATGTTAACCGGTTAACAGTTAACCGATTAACTTTTATGTATTATAAAACCCCTCAACAGCAATGTCAAGGGGAAATTTGTAAATAATTTGTGGCTGTGAAAAAATTTTTAACGCTGTACATCACCGGTTATTGCGTTAATAACATTTTGAAAAACGGCAACGTGGGAATTTGAAATATATTTGTCAAGATGCATCGAACCGAAAAACCAACGCCTGAAATGGCATACCTCCGAAAGCTCCTCAAGATAGGTGTTAAGACCGGTAACGCTTGCGGTTTCGCTGTCCTTGAGCTTGAGAAAGCTTTTGATTTTAACGGGAGGCTCGTGGGTAACAACATAGTCGATTCTGCAATTGAGCTTTTCGAGATTTGCCGCACCCTCAAGAAGCTCCTCACGACTCGGAAACTCAAATTTTGACCAAGCGTTTTCCTCGAATCTGATATCGATATCGGGACTTTCGCCGCCGCCCATAGTAAAAAAGGTCATATTATCAATTTTGAAAATCTGACCTCTCATAAGATGATACATATTGCCCGAAATACGGTGAACCTTACCGCCGTTCCAAACGGAAACGGGATAAGCGTTGAGAAGCTCAAAATTTTCGTGCGTTCCGTCGATGAAACAAATGTTGAATTTTTTGTTTCCGAGCTTTTTCAGCGTCTTTTGTTCAATTTTACTGTTATCCCAGATAAACCCAAAATCACCGCAGATGATAAGAGTATCACCTTTTTTTAGCTGTTTTATGGCGGGAGAATCGAATCTGGAAATATCTCCGTGCATATCGCCGGTTATGTATACCATGCTGAAGGCTCCTTTTTTTATGATACCGTAATATAATACTTTATTTTCGGAAAAAAATCAAGACATAGTAGGTATTTTCATATTTTACCGGAAGAATTTGTTAATTTTTTTTCGTTTACAAACAGCGTAATTTGTGCTATACTATGATTTATCGTAAAATTTAAGTTATAGCGGTGTTAAGAAATGAAAAAGATATTCAGCGTAATTTTGGCGGTTATGCTTGTTCTCTGCGGAATTTTTTGTGTTCCGTCGTTTGCGGCATATGACGATGTAATGGAATCGATGGAGCTTTATTCCGACTGCGTTCTTCTTATCAGTGCGGATAATTCCGAGGTTATTTTTGAGAAAAATGCGGGCAAACAATCCTCTCCGGCAAGCCTTACAAAGGTAATAACCGCAACGGTTGTTCTTGAAAACTGCGAGGATGTCAATCAGCTTGTAACGGTGCCGGAGTCGGCTATCAGGGAGCTTGACGGTACGGGCAGCTCTCTCGGCGGACTTAAAGCGGGTGAGCAGGTTACGGTTTATGATTTGCTTTGCAATCTTCTTATGCAGAGTGCAAACGAAGCGGCAACCACCCTTGCGGATTTTATTTCAAACAACAACAGAAAAAAATTTGTTGGTATGATGAACGATGTTGCAAAACGGCTTGAATGCAAAAACAGCCATTTTGTTAATCCTCACGGTCTTGATGACGATAATCAGTATGTTACTGCGGAGGATATGGCAAAATTTGTGTCGTATGCGATGACGTTTCCCGTTTTTGAAGAAATTTTCGGGAAAGTTACATACACGTTAAAGGCAACAAATCTTCAAGAGGAAAGAATAATCCGCAACACCAACGGACTTATGAACAGCGGCATCGAAGATTACTATTGCGAATATGTTAAGGGCGGAAAAACGGGTTCAACCTCAATCGCAGGCCGCTGCGTTGTTGCCGTTGCATCAAACGACGGATATAACTACATCGGCGTTGCACTCAACTCAACGATGAGCGATGTTGACGGCGACGGTGTTAACGAAAACGGGGCATTTCTCGATTGCAAGGAAATGTTTGAATGGGCATTTGAAAATATTGAGCTTGTTGCCGTTTCCGATACAATGCAGATAGTCGGTCAGCTTCCCGTAAAATATGCAAAGTCAACGGATTATCTTACTCTTTCTCCCGCAGAAACGGTTTACAGCCTTGTCCCGTCGGGTACGGATTCGAGCAGTCTGCTTGTTGAACCGATAGCTGAAACCTGCCCCGAATATGTTAAGGCACCCGTTAAAAAGGGCGAAAAAATATGCAGAGCAAGGGTGCTATATGCCGGCAAGGTTATCAATGAAGTAGACCTTGTTGCAAGTATGAATGTTGAAATCGGAATATTTTCGTTTATCGGTTCTCTTGCAAAAACGCTTGCTTCCCTTTGGGTTTTCAGAGTGGCGGCGGTTGCGGTTATTGTTGCTTTAATAATTGTTCTGCTGTTAAGACGCAAAAAAGCAAAGGAAAAAGCGGCAGAAAACAATTACAGAGTATTGAATTATAACGATTTTATGAAGCTTAAATAAAAGACAAAGGGCTTGTATCGGATTTTCCGTACAAGCCCTTTTTAAAATTTCAATTATGATGTTTAATAGTATCTGTAGCTTGCTATAACCTTGCCCAGAATGATAACCTCATCAACGATAATCGGTTCGTATGTTTCGTTTTCGGGTTGAAGTCTGAAATGACCGTTCTCTTTATAGAAAGTTTTAACGGTTGCCGAATCATCGATAAGTGCAACAACCATTTCACCGTTGCGTGCGTTGGGAGTTCTTTCGACAATAACTATATCGCCGTCGAGAATACCCGCTTCTATCATACTTTCGCCTCTGACCTTCAATGCAAAAAGCTCTTTATCCTGTGCACCCGTCATTGAAAACGGAAGATATCCTTCGATTTCCTCAACCGCAAGAATGGGCGAGCCTGCCGTTACCGTGCCGAGCAGGGGAACGTGAGTAACATTATCAGCTTGACCGACTATTTTTATGCATCTTTTGAGCATAGGAGGTCTTTGAATATATCCTGCCGCCTCAAGTGCATCAAGATTTGCCTGAACCGAGGAGGTTGAGCGAAGTCCAACTGCCGCACCGATTTCACGAACGCTCGGAGTAGTATTTACTTTTGCCATTTCAAGCAAATATTCATAAATTTTTTGCTGAATAGGGGTAATCGGTTTCATATTTTTACCTCATTTCGATGACGGATTAATTATTTTTTTCTTATTATAGCACAAATGTTCAGAAAATGCAAACATTTGTTTGATATTTTTTAAAAAATTTTTATATCAGCTATTTAATTGTTGAGCGGTATGTGATATAATGAAAATAAATATATCTATTTATGAAAAGCGAAACGGAAATAAGATGACAAAGAATACAGCGGAAAATGTAACAGTAAAAAGAAACGGTAACAAGAAAAAGCTTGTTGCCGCATTGTGCATTGTTTTATCGCTTGCCGTTATAACGACGGTTTTGTTGGCTGTGAAAAGTCCGTTTTATTATTCTGTGGCACAAAGGAAAGCCGAAGGCGGCGATTTTTCGGCGGCGGCGGAGGCTGTTGTTAAATCCGAGGGAGAAAGAGCGGATGTGCTTGAAAAATATATTTTGCTAAGGCTTGATATTAACCGATGTTATCCGGATTTGCTGTCGGAGTTTAACATTGAGAAAATCAATGAATGGTACGAAACGGCGGCGGCTCTTGCCGACAACGATGTGCTCGAAGAAAAAATAACCGCCGATGCAGCCCACCTTTCGGAAACGCTTTCGGGAATTATTTCGGATATTTCGGAATATGAAATACTTAGAGACGATGTTCTTTCGATGATGGATGTTTTTCTTGAAATAAACCGTCTTCACACAAAAGGCGAGGACGGAAAAAACATCGGATTTACCGTTGCGGAGGAAAAAGAAAAAATCAGAACGTGGGAGAGCCAATGCAAGGCCCTTGAGCAGTATGCCCTCGGTATTGACGGAAGCGAAAGTATCTATCTTCTCAACTATCTGATAAAAGAGGTTCAGGGAGAATGCACCGACCTTGAGAAAGCGATTGATTCCGTCACGGAAAGCGGTTACGGTGAAACCGACAAGGTTCGATTCAGCGGAGAGGGAAGAAAAACCTATCCGGATATTCGCAGCAACAATGCTTCGGTTAATCTTCTCGAAAAAAACGGCTATGAGCTTTATGTATATAAAGGTATATGCAGAACGGTGACGGAAAGGCTCGGAGAATTTTATGCCGTGTGAATTTTTCAACAAATATTGAGCTTTTAACCCATTGACACAAAAAAATACATATGATAAAATACGAATATAAGTTAAAGGGGAGTAGCTTGAAGGCTTCGTCCTGAGCCGTATGTCAACAACCGATGCGTTTTGCGTATCTGGCAAACGGCCCGCTCTTTTTTGGAAGCAAGACCTTTGACGGAAATTGCGATAGGTGATTTCCGTCAAAGGTTTTTTATTATAAACAGTTTTTGAAATATCGAAAGGAATGAAACGTATGAAGTTCTATCTTGAACAGATTGACTCGGTTTTTTCCGATGTTAAAAGCTCCGAAACGGGCTTAACAACAGCGGAGGCTGAAAAAAGGCTTTCCGAAAACGGAAAAAACAAGCTGAAGGAAGGCAAAAAGAAAACGATAATGAGCCGTATTCTTGAACAGCTTTCCGATCCGATGATTATTATTCTTATCGTTGCTGCGGTAATTTCGGCGGTTACCGAATGGTTTGAGGGAGGAAGCTTCCACTTCGTTTTTCCGACCGACACCGTTATCATTCTTGTTGTTGTTATTATCAATACTATTCTCGGCGTTGTTCAAGAGAGCAAGGCAGAGGCGGCAATTGAAGCATTGCAGGAAATGAGTGCCGCAACATCGAAGGTGCTTCGTGACGGCAAGCTTGTTTCGGTAAGAAGCGAGGATCTTGTTGTAGGTGATGTTGTTATCCTTGAGGCGGGAGATGCCGTTCCTGCCGACTGCCGTATTTTTGAATCGGCAAGTATGAAAATAGAGGAAGCAGCTCTTACGGGCGAATCCGTTCCCGTTGATAAGATTATTTCTGTTCTCAACGGCGGAGATAAAGGAGAGGTTCCTCTCGGCGACAGAAAAAATATGGCTTATATGGGTTCAACCGTAGTTTACGGCAGAGGCAAGGCGGTTATTGTCGGAACGGGTATGGATACCGAAATGGGCAAGATAGCCGATGCAATCGCACAGGCGGAGGAAGGACAGACTCCTCTCCAGATAAAGCTTGCTCAGCTTTCAAAAATTCTCACAAAGCTTGTTCTCGGAATATGCGTTGTACTTTTTGCATATCAGATGGTTGTTTCTTACGTTCAGACGGGTGCGATGCCGGAGCTTGCAAAAATACTTGACAGCTTTATGGTTGCCGTTTCGCTTGCGGTTGCGGCTATTCCCGAAGGACTTGTTGCGGTTGTTACGATTGTTCTTTCAATCGGCGTAACGAATATGTCAAAGAAAAATGCTATTATCAGAAAGCTTACCGCCGTTGAAACGCTTGGCTGTGCTCAGATAATTTGCTCCGATAAAACCGGTACTCTTACTCAAAATAAGATGACGGTTGTTGACCATTACGGTGATAATGAAGCTCTCATCGCAAAGGGAATGGCTCTTTGTTGTGATGCCGAAATCGATGCGGAGGGCGTTGTTACGGGCGAGCCTACGGAGGCGGCACTTGTCGGCTACGCCAATACACTCGGAATGAACAAAAACGACCTTGTTGCCAATGCTCCGAGAATAGGCGAGGCTCCGTTTGATTCGGGCAGAAAAATGATGTCAACGGTACATAATACCGCAGAGGGCATAATTCAGTATACAAAGGGTGCTCCCGATGAGATACTCAAAAAATGTACCGCCGCTCTTATAAACGGAACCGAGGTTGCGTTTACGCAGGAGATTAAGTCGGCGATACTTGCGGACAACAAGAGAATGGCAGACAAGGCTTTGCGTGTTCTTGCCGTTGCTTACAGAAAATACGATTCCGCACCTGCGGATTATTCGCCCGAAGCACTTGAAAATGAGCTTGTATTTGTCGGTCTTACCGGTATGATAGATCCCGCTCGTCCCGAAGTTAAAGCGGCGATTGAGGAATGCCGTTCGGCAGGCATAACGCCCATAATGATTACGGGTGACCACAAAGACACGGCGGTTGCAATTGCAATGCAGCTCGGAATAATCGACGATCCCGCCAGTGCCATTACCGGTGCACAGCTTGATGAGATAAGCGAGGAAGAATTTGCCGAAAGAGTTACGGAATTTAGGGTTTATGCAAGGGTTCAGCCGGAGCACAAAACAAGAATCGTTAATGCTTGGAAAGCCCGCGGAATGATTACCGCAATGACAGGTGACGGCGTTAATGATGCACCGTCAATCAAGAGTGCGGATATCGGAGTCGGTATGGGTATTACCGGCACAGATGTTACAAAGAATGTTGCGGATATGGTTCTTGCCGATGATAACTTTGCAACGATTGTTTCCGCCGTTTCGGAGGGCAGAAGAATTTACGATAATATCCGAAAAGCGATTCAGTTCCTTCTCGGCTCCAATCTTTCCGAGGTTCTTTCGATTTTTATCGCAACGATTCTCAATTTTACGATTCTCAGACCTGTTCATCTTCTCTTTATCAATCTTGTAACCGACAGCATTCCCGCCCTTGCACTCGGACTTGAAAGGCCCGAAAGGGATATTATGAACCGTAAGCCCAGAAACAGCAAGGAGGGTGTTTTTGCCGGCGGAATGGGATTCGATGTTTTTTATCAGGGTGCACTTGTAACAATCCTTACTCTCATAGCTTTCTTTACCGGAGAGTTTCTCGAAAACGGTCATTGGCAGTTTACAAATATTGCAGACTGCGAGGAGGGTATGACAATGGCTTTCCTTACTATGTCGATGTGCGAAATTTTCCATTCGTTTAATATGCGTTCGCAGAGAGGCTCCGTTTTCGGTATGGCTATCGGACAGAAATCACACAATATCGTTCTTTACGGTGCAATGATAGCATCGCTTGCTCTCACAACCGCAATTATCGAAATTCCCGTGCTTGCGGATATGTTTGAGTTTACTCATCTTGATGCAAAAGCATATTGCATTTCAATCGGTCTTGCGTTCCTTGTAATTCCCATTGTGGAAATCGTTAAGGCAATTCAAAGGGCAATTGCAAAAAAGAAAGCATAACATAACGGATAAAAGCCGCCTTGTATACGGAGCGATTCTTCGTTGCAAGGGCGGCTTTTTGCAGCCACAATGAGTTCGGTTGCGGCTAAGTATTAATAAAATGTTTAACAATTAGTAAAAAAATAATAAAATAAGTCTTTTATTTTATAAATAATGGTGATATAATATATTCTAATTATGGAATGATATTCCTTATAAAACGGGAGGTTAAAATGTCTCAAATTATTTCCGTAAGAAATTTGAGCAAATCCTATGGTAATCATCAGGTTTTGTCCAATGTTTCTTTTGATTTTGAGGGTGGTCAGATTATCGGTCTTCTCGGACCGAACGGTAGCGGAAAAACATCGTTGATAAAAATTTTGACCGGTCTTATCAATGATTATTCCGGAGAGGTGCTTATTGACGGCAATAAGCCCGGTAAGGTCAGTAAATCAATTGTTGCGTTTTTGCCGGAAAAAACATATCTTGCAAGCTGGATGAACGCCGATGATGCGGTCAACTATATTGCGGATTTTTATGATGATTTTGACAAGGTAAAGGCTATGCATATGCTTGATGTTTTTCAGCTTCCGCATAAGCAAAAGGTTAAAACCATGTCAAAGGGAATGCAGGAAAAGCTTCAGCTTCTTCTTGTTATGTGCAGAAACGCAAAGCTCTATATTCTCGATGAGCCTATGGGCGGAGTTGATCCCGCCGCAAGAGATTTTATTCTCGAAACAATACTGAAAAACAGACCGGAAGGATCAACCATTTTGATGTCAACTCATCTTATTCAGGATGTTGAAGAAATTTTCGATTCGATTTTGATGATCGGCAGAGGCTCACTTTTGATGAAAGACAGCGTTGCCAATATCACAAAGAGCGGAAAAACGATTAACGATATTTTCAAGGAGGTGTTCAGCGTTGACTGGAACTTCTAAGCCGAAGGGCAAATTTTTAAAGCTGTTAAAAAATGATTTTCTTGCAAGTGCAAGAGTTATCAGCCTTTTTTATATCGCATTGATAATCCTAATCGGAATTTTCGGCTTCTGCGTTCTGGTCGGCGGCAGTGAGTCGGTCGGTGCGGATTTTGCCGATAAGCTGATAACTGTCAGGAATGTTTCCATTGTGCTGTCGATAGTGGTGTCGTTTCTGCTTATTTTCGTAACCTTCTTTTTTGTTGTATATGACTTTTTCAAGTCGCTGTTCAGTCCGCAGGGATATTTGAGCTTCACCTTGCCGGTATCGAGCAACCAGCTTCTCGGCTCCAAGGTTATTATTTACGGCGGCTGGATGCTTTTGAGTTATGCGGCATTTATGCTCACAAGTGTTTATCTTATGAATTATACGGCGAATGAAGTTGTCGGAATGGATAAGCTTTCGCTTGTTGAGTCGCTTTTGACGATGCTCGGAGATTTTCCCTCAACAACTCAAATCATCGCATATGTTGTTTATCTTGTGCTGATGTTCTTTGTAATTTTCCTAAGCTTTGTTTCGATTGTATATTTCTCGATAACGGTTTCTCATATAAGAATACTTCAAAAGCATTCGGTGGTTGCATCAATCGTTATCTTTTTCGTAACGGCTCTTGTTTTCCTTTGGATTTCATTTAAGATGACAGATATAGTTAATTTTGTTATGGTTTTCAATGATGATAAAACAATGAGCTTCGGAATACTCGGCAAAAACGAATATCTTACCGGCAATAATCTCGGCATGGAGGTTACTCCCGGCTTTGCTTTTCTTGCACTTGATGTTGTTATGTTTTTTGTAACCTCATATGTTATGCATAAAAAGGTTAACCTTAAATAGGGAGAGATTACCATAAAAATCGGAATTTTCGGAGGAACCTTCAATCCTCCCCATACGGGGCACGTCAGACTTGCACTTGCCGCAGCGGACAGGCTCGGACTTGACAAGGTTTTGATAGTTCCCTCCTGCATTCCTCCGCATAAGCTTCCCGCAAAGCTTGCAAGCGGAGAGGACAGGCTCGAAATGTGCCGCCTTGCTTTCACGGACGAACGTTTTGAAGTTTCACCGATTGAGCTTAACAGGGGCAGCCGAAGCTACACGGTCGAAACGCTCAGGGAGCTTAAAAAAGCATATCCACAGGATGAGCTGTACTTTATAATAGGCTCCGATATGCTCGAAACACTTACGGGTTGGTATCTTTGGGAGGAAATACTTTCGCTTGCCTGCATATGTGCGGCATCGAGAGAAAAAGGTTTTTCAGCCGATCTTTCGTGCTTTAGTGAAGAACAGAAAAAAAGAATTATTATCCTTGACCTTGCTCCGTATGAGGTCAGCTCAACGGAAATAAGAGGAATAACGGCGAGAGGCGAGGCAGCATCATCGCTTGTTGAGCCGGCGGTTGCCGAATATATAAAATGCAAGGGACTTTATGATGACGGACTTTCGCAATTCAGGAAGCTGATATCCGAAAGGCTTGATGCGTATAGGCTGAATCACAGCGAGTGTGTCAGCGAATGTGCGGCTTTGCTTGCCGAAAGATACGGTGCGGATGTTGAAAAAGCACGGCTTGCGGGTTTGCTGCACGATGTAACAAAAAACACTCCTGCGGCGGAGCAGTTGAAAATCATCGAAAAGGCTTGTGTATCCTTGCTGCCGACCGAAATGGCAAACACTAAGGTCTGGCATCAGATTTCGGGTGCCGAATTTTTGAAAAACAACGGCATAATTTCCGATGAAGAAATACTCGGTGCTGTTAGGTGGCATACGACCGGCAGAGCGGAAATGACCTTGCTTGAAAAAATTGTTTATGTTGCGGATTTTATTTCTGCCGACAGGGAGTATTCCGATGTTGATGTTGTTCGTCGGCTTGCCGAAAACAGCCTTGAGCACGCAATTCTCTACACATCACGTTATACGATAAATAAGCTTGTTTCGGCGGATTTGCCGATTCATCCCGCAACGGTTGATTGTTATAACAATATGCTTTTGCATTTTAATATACGGAAAGGATAGGTTTTATGATAGAACCCGAAAAGCTTGTCAGAGAAATCGCAAAGGTTCTCGACGAGAAAAAGGCGATGGATATTGTTGCCATAAAAACGGAAGAAGTAACAATAGTTTCGGATTATTTTATTATTGCATCCGGTACTTCAAATACCCACACAAAATCGCTTGCCGATGAAGTTGAATACGAAATCAAGCAGCGTCTCGATGTTTCACCCGAACATATAGAGGGCAGGGCAACAGGCTGGATTCTGCTTGATTACGGAACGGTTATAGTCCACGTTTTTCAGCACGAGGATAGAGAATATTATAACCTTGAGCGTTTGTGGGCTGATGCAAGCAAGCTTGATTTGAGCGATGTAATCAATCCGGAATAACAGAATTAAACAAGGTTGAATTTGAAAGGAAGTTGGGCAAAATGGCTCAGTATGATTTTAGAAAAACAGAAAAAAAGTGGCAGGATATATGGGAGCAAAACAAGACCTTTGAATGCACCGAGGATTATTCAAAGCCGAAGTTCTATGCTCTTGTTGAGTTTCCGTATCCCAGCGGTGCGGGAATGCACGTAGGACATATTAAGGCTTATTCGGGACTTGAGGTTGTTTCAAGAAAAAGAAGGCTCGAAGGCTATAACGTTCTTTTCCCCATAGGCTTTGATGCTTTCGGACTTCCCACCGAAAACTATGCCATAAAAACAAACACTCATCCCAGACAGGTTACGGATAACAACATCAAAAAGTTCACAAGTCAGCTTCGCAGAGTAGGCTTCTCCTTTGACTGGTCAAAGGTTGTTGATACAACGCAGGAGGACTATTATAAGTGGACACAGTGGATTTTCCTTAAAATGTTTGATAATAACCTTGTTTTCAGAGATAAAACTCTTGTTAACTATTGCCCCAAGTGCAAGGTGGTTCTTTCAAATGAGGATTCGCAGGGCGGAAAGTGCGATATTTGTCACAGCGATATCGTTCAAAAGTCAAAGGATGTTTGGTATCTTCGTATAACCGAATATGCGGATAAGCTTCTTGAAGGACTCAAGGAGGTTGATTATCTTCCCAATATAAAGCTTCAGCAGGAAAATTGGATAGGCAAATCAACCGGTGCGTTTGTTAATTTTGCGGTTAACGGCACAGACGAAATGCTGAAAATATACACAACAAGACCGGATACCCTTTTCGGCGTAACCTTTATGGTTATGGCACCCGAGCATCCTCTTATCGATAAATATGCGGAAATGATAGGCAATATGGATGAGGTTGCAGCTTACAGGGAGCAGTGCAGCAAAAAGTCCGCATTTGAAAGAACGCAGCTTGTTAAGGATAAAACCGGCGTGAAGCTCAGCGGATTTACCGCAACGAATCCCGTTAACGGTAAAGAAGTTCCGATTTATATTTCCGATTATGTTATGATGGGCTACGGTACGGGAGCAATTATGGCTGTTCCCGCCCACGACCAGCGTGACTATGAATTTGCAAAAAAATTCGGAATTGATATCATTGAGGTTATCAAGGGCGGAGATATCGCCGTTGAAGCTTATACCGGTGACGGTGAAATGGTTAATTCCGGTTTCCTTAACGGAATGACAAACAAAAAAGCTTCCATCGAAAAGATGGCGGAATTTCTTCAGGAAAAAGGAATCGGCGAAAAGGGCGTTCAGTATAAGATGAACGACTGGGCGTTCAACCGTCAGAGATATTGGGGCGAGCCTATTCCCATTGTTCATTGCCCCCATTGCGGAATTGTTCCCGTTCCCTATGAGGAGCTTCCGCTCAAATTGCCCGCAGTTGAGAATTTTGAGCCGGGTACCGATGGAGAAAGCCCGCTTGCAAAAATCGATTCGTTTGTAAACTGCACCTGCCCGAAGTGCGGACAGGCGGCAAAAAGAGAAACCGATACTATGCCGCAGTGGGCAGGCTCATCGTGGTATTTCCTCCGCTATATCGATCCGCATAATACCGAAACCTTTGCGGATAAGGATAAGCTTAAATATTGGATGCCCGTTGATTGGTATAACGGCGGTATGGAGCACGTTACAAGACACCTTATTTATTCGAGATTTTGGTATAAATTCCTTTATGATCTCGGTGAGGTGCCTGTTTCGGAGCCTTACGCAAAAAGAACCGCACAGGGACTTATTCTCGGTCCCGATGGCGAAAAGATGTCAAAATCAAAGGGCAATGTTGTTGATCCCAATGAGGTTGTTGATGAGTTCGGAGCCGATGTTCTCAGAGCCTATGTTCTTTTTATGGGCGATTACGAAAAGGCAGCACCGTGGAGCGAAACCGCTGTTAAAGGCTGTAAGCGTTTCATCGACAGAGTATGGGGTATGCTTGATATCGTTTGCGACGGCGATGCATATTCAAAAGAGCTTGAAAGCTCTTTCCATAAGACGATAAAGAAGGTTTCGAGCGATATTGAAAACCTTAAATATAATACCGCAATTGCCGCTCTTATGACTCTCACAAACGAGATTTACGCAAAAGGCTCGGTTAATAAGGCGGAGCTTAAAACCTTTATTACTTTGCTCAATCCCTTTGCTCCGCATATTACAGAGGAAATTTGGGAAAAGCTCGGTCTTGACGGTATGCTTAATGAAACCTCATGGCCCTCATACGATGAAGCAAAGTGCGTTGATAACGAAATCGAGATAGCCGTTCAGATAAACGGCAAGGTCAGAGAAAAGCTTGTTATTCCCGCCGAAGCAACGCAGGAGGAAGCCGTTGCCGCAGCAAAAGCACTTGACAGAATTGCAGATGCAATCAACGGTATGACGATTGTTAAAGAGCTTTATGTTAAGGGCAGACTTGTAAATATTGTTGTCCGTCCGTAATTTATTAATAACATAAAGAAAAAATTAATATTTTTAATGTTGACAAGCTACTGTTTATTATTGTATAATAGTCAACAAGCTATGAAAATTAGTCCCTGTATTTAGACGAGGGGAGGGAATAAATTGAGTCAGGTAAAAGTTAAGGAAGGCGAGTCGCTCGAAAACGCACTCAGAAGATTTAAAAGACAGACTTCAAGAGACGGCGTTATTCAGGAGGTTCGCAAGAGAGAACACTATGAGAAGCCTTCGGTAAAAAGAAAGAAAAAGTCAGAGGCAGCTCGCAAGCGTAAGTTTAAATAATTAAATCTTACAAAAAATAAAACCTACTCTCTTTTTGAGGGTAGGTTTTTGATTTTACGAAAGATAAAGTCAAAACGGAGGATGAGCAATGAATATAACTGTATATCTCGGTGCACTTGAAGGCAACGATTCGTCATTTAAAGCTGCGGTTGAACAGCTCGGCATATGGATAGGTGAAAGCGGAAATACGCTTGTTTACGGAGGCTCCGAATCCGGCTTGATGGGAGTAATAGCAAACAGTGCTTTGAGTGCGGGAGGACGTGTTGTCGGAGTTGAACCGCAGTTTTTTATTGATAAAGGGCTTGAGCATAGCGGCTTGACTCAACTTATCATTACCGAGGATATGTCGGAAAGAAAAGCGAAAATGATTGAGCTGGGAGATGCGTTTATCGCTTTTCCCGGCGGTACCGGTACGCTGGAGGAGATATCGGAGATAATGTCAAAGGTTTCGCTCGGTCATCTCAATGCTCCGTGTATTTTCTATAATCTCAACGGCTATTATAACAGTATGAAAGAGCTGCTGAAGCATATGATTGATATGGGCTTATCAACGGAGGATAAGCAAAAAGGCATATATTTTGCCGATAATCTTGAAGAAATCAAAAGGATTCTGCGTGCATAAAACAGTAAAAAAACAGCGGAGGCTTGCATTGGTAAATTACCGTACAAGCCTCCGTTAATTTTGTTTGTTTCGGATTAACCGATTTCGGGAATGAAAGCATCGTGGATAGCACTGACGGCTTTATCCGCATCGTTGATATCGATAAGCACCGAGATTTTGATTTCGCTTGTTGCAATCATCTGAATGTTAACATCGGATTCAAAGAGAGCTTCAAACATTTTTGCGGCGATGCCGGGGTGTGATTCCATACCTGCACCTACAACTGAAACCTTAGCAACATCGGTATCGCAAACGATTTCAAGTCCGCTGAGAAGGTCAAGACCTTTAAGTGTTTCAACGGTATCATCTATGTTTGCCTTCGTTGTTGTGAAGGCGATGTCCTTAGTGTCGCCTCTGCCGACAGACTGAAGAATAATATCAACGTTAATATTTTTTGCGGCAAGCTTGCCGAAGATTTTATAGGCAATGCCGGGAACATTGGGAACTCCGATTATTGAAATACGGGCAACATCCGTATCCTTTGTTACACCTCTGACGAGCATTTTTTCCATATCTGCTACCTCCTTAACAATTGTACCGGGTGCACGCACAAGGCTTGAAAGCACCTCAAGCTTAACATTATATTTTTTTGCCATTTCAACCGAGCGGTTGTTAAGAACCTGTGCACCGAGGGTTGCAAGCTCAAGCATTTCATCATAGGTGATTTCATTAAGCTTCTTAGCACCCTTAACCTTTCTCGGATCGGCTGTATAAACACCCTCAACATCTGTGTATATTTGGCAGCGGTCTGCGTGCATTGCGGCAGCTATCGCAACGGCACTTGTGTCGGAACCGCCTCTGCCGAGAGTGGTTATATCGTCATATTTATTAAGTCCCTGAAAGCCCGCAACAATAACGATGTTTTTCTTTGCAAGCTCCATTTTGATGCGGTCGGCACTGACCTTTTTGATTCTTGCGGAGCCGTAAACGGAATTTGTTGAGAAGCCTGCCTGCCAGCCGAGAAGTGAGCAGGCGGAATAGCCGAGGCTTTCGATAGCCATGGCAAGAAGTGAAATCGAAATCTGCTCACCGGAAGCAAGCAGCATATCCATTTCTCTTTTTGATGCGCTGGGGTTGATTTCTTTAGCCTTTGCAATGAGGTCGTCGGTGGTATCGCCCTGAGCGGAAACAACAACAACAACATCGTTTCCGTCCTTGTATGTATCGGTAACGATTCTTGCAACATTCATCACTCTTTCGGCATTTGCAACGGAGCTGCCGCCGAATTTCTGAACAATTAAAGCCATAATATCCTCCTGTGGAACAATTAATAATTTGTTATTCTTATAACCGATTCAACCTTTGCTTCCTTGATAATATCAAGCTTTTCCGCAAGCTCTTTTTCGGAAAGCGTTTTGGTTACGAATGCGATTTCGCCTTCAGGTGCATCCTGACGGGCAAGAAGGCTGATTTCACCGAGAAGCTCGGAGAATTTTGCAACGGCGGCAGCGGCATTATCGGTTGTTGCTCTGATATAGAAGGTGTTTTCGGTTTCAAGATAGTTTGCAACATAGCCTTCCTCGCTGTCCTGCCAGCCGAAGAATTTTTTACGCTCCATATGTCTTGCACAGTCGATAACATCCGCAACAACGGCACTGGCGGTGGGCATTTTTCCGGCTCCTTTGCCGTAGAAAACAACATCACCGATAGCATCGCCTCTGACAAGAATTGCATTGAAAACGTCGTCAACAGTAGCAAGCTGACTGTGGTTTTGAATGAAAGCGGGAGAAACCATAACGGAAACTCTGCCATCGTCCGTCTTTTTTGCTTTTGCGATAAGCTTTATAACACCGCCCCAAGCACGGGCATATTCAACATCGGCAAGGGTGATTTTGCGAATACCCTCGGTGTATACCGAATCGGGATAAACGTGCTTACCGAAGCAAAGAGCGGCAAGAATACATATTTTTCTGCAAGCATCAAAGCCGTCAACATCTGCGGACGGATCACGCTCGGCATAGCCGTTTTTTTGAGCAAGCAGGAGAGCCTCGTCAAATGTCATACCGTCGGAAATCATTTTGGTAAGAATGAAATTTGTTGTGCCGTTAAGAATACCGGCAATTTCATCGATATCATTTGCGGCAAGGCATTGGCTGATAGGTCTTATGATGGGAATACCTCCGCCGACACTTGCTTCAAAAAGAAAGTTAACATTGTTTTCGTCTGCAACTTTAAGCAGCTCACAGCCCTTTGAGGCAACAAGCTCTTTGTTTGAAGTTACAACGTTTTTGCCTGCTTTCAGGCTTGCAAGAACGTATTCGTAAGCAGGATGAAGTCCGCCCATAGTTTCAACAACGATTTTAACCTCGTCATCCTCAACGATTTTTGAAAAATCGGTTATGAGAAGATGCTCATAAGGATCACCGGGAAAGGTGCGGCGATCGAGAATATATTTCAATTCCATTTCGCTTTGCATACTTTTCTTAACGATATGTTCGTGATTTTTTTTGAGCAGAGTTGCAACGCCCGAACCAACCACGCCGTATCCCATTATAGCAACATACATATAAATCGCTCCTTTTATGCCTAAAACGGTATTAGGATTAAATTCTATCACATAATCTCAAAATAATAAAGACCTAAATTAAACTTTTATTAAATTTTTGTATATTTTTTATAATATTAATTGCGTTTTACCATAAAAAGGTGTAAACTAAAACAGATGCATATACGCATTTGGGAGGTGTAACAAATGAATTTGGTTGAAAAACGCAAGGAAGCGTTAATCAATATTACTTTTTTTGCAATCGTAATTGTATTGTATTCACTCTTTTTGAAATTTGCATTTTGGGTTGTGGCACCGTTTATCATAGCTTTTTTTGTTGCTCTCATTTTGCAAAGACCGATACGAACAATTTCAAAAAAGACAAAAATCAAGAGAAGCATTGTCGGTGCGGTTTCGGTTTTTTTGATTCTTTCGGCAATAGTAACGGTGATAGTCCTTGTCGGATACCGTCTTGTTGAAGAATTTAAGGGCTTGGGTTCATATATCGTTGCACGCTTGAACGACTTGCCGGAGCTTATCAGAGCTGCCGAAAGCGGCATAGTTTCCCGTCTTTCGTTTTTGCCCGATTCGATTGAAAAATCGGTTACGGAAACAATCGGCGGATTTGTCAATGACCTTCTTGTTTATGTTGAGCAGGGAAAGCCCGCCGAGGGAATGAAGCTGGATACAAGCGGCTTTGATTTGTCCTTTATCACAACGCCGATAAGCGGAATTATCTCAACCGCAAAGCAGATTCCGGCAGTTTTGACGGCAACGCTTGTAAGCATTATAGCGTGTTTCTTTGTAACCTGTGACTATGACAATATAACAAAGCTTGTAAAAAACAATATTTCCGAGGAGCACGAGGCTAAAATAATAAAGATAAAAAAGCTTTTCGGTGATGTTATCGGAAAAATGTTAAAATCCTATGCGACGATTGTGTTTGTAACATTTTGCGAGCTGACCATAGGCTTGAATTTGCTGAAGCTTATCGGCGTATACAAGGGCGGATATATTGTTGCCATATCAATCGTTACGGCGATTCTCGATATTCTTCCCGTTTTCGGTACGGGCACGGTGCTTATACCGTGGGCGGTGTACAGCTTTTTCAGCGGAAATATCGGACTCGGAATAGGTCTTTTGGTGGTTTACGGCGTGATTACCGTTATCCGTCAGATTCTTGAGCCGAGACTTGTTGCAATGAACGTCGGACTTCCGCCGATTGTTACCCTTGCGGGAATGTATCTCGGTCTTCAGCTTTTCGGAATTGTGGGACTGTTTGCACTGCCGATAACATTTGTTATGGTCAAGGTGCTCAATGAAGAAGGAATTATCCATCTTTGGACAGTAAACAGAAATCAAAATGACGAAAAAAGCGATGAAAAAATCGTCCCGAAAAGCGATAACAAGTGAATTTTGCGAAAAAAAGTTGAAATTTTAACGAATTTTTCATAAAAAATACCAAAAAAATCATTGAAATGGGAAAACTTTTGTGATATAATCCTACTTAATACGGCATTCTAATTTGCAATATTAAGTTTCATACCCCCAAAGATTATTCCGAAGGGGAGTATATAAAGGAGGAACCTTTCTTGAAATCATACAGCGCAAAAGACATCAGAAACATTGTTCTTGCCGGTCACGGCGGACGAGGAAAAACCACTCTTGCCGAAGCAATGCTTTATATCTCGAATGCAACGGACAGACTCGGCAGAGTAGCGGACGGCAACACGGTTCTTGACTTTGATGCCGAAGAAAAAAGACGTAAATGCTCAATAGCATCTGCTATTGCTTCATTTGAATGGAAAAATACCAAAATTAATATTATAGATACTCCGGGCCTTTTCGACTTTGCGGGCGGAGTAAGCGAGGGAATGCGTGCGGCAGGTGCGGCACTCATCGTTCTTGCTTCCGGCAGTACACTTGATGTCGGTGCGGAAAAAGCTTATAAAGCGGCAACCGACAGAGGAATCAATAAGATGTTCGCAATCACACGCTGCGATGGTGAAAACGCTCATTTCTACAAGACTTTTGATTCCCTCAAGGAAGAATACGGCAATAAAATTTGCCCCGTTGTTGTTCCTTATGTTGAGGGTGACAAGGTAATTTCATATGTTGACTTTTCGAGAAACGAAGCTTTCTCATATAAAGACGGCAAGCGTTCGGATGCTCCGATGCCCGAAAACGACGAAAGAACAAACAGAATGAGAGAAGCTTTCATTGAGGCTGTTGCCTGTGCCGATGAGGAACTTATGGAAAAATTCTTTGAGGGCGTAGAGCTTACCGACGATGAGATCGACAGAGGACTTAAAGCCGGTATTCTTGCCGGTGATATCTGCCCTGTTTACGCTTGCTCAGGTTATCAGCTTGAGGCTGTTGACCTTATCAATAACAGCATTGTTCAGTCTGCACCCGATGCGGCTTCGGTTGCTTCCGAGGCAGATGTTGTCTGCGATGAAAACGCACCCCTTGCCGCAATTTGCTTCAAGACGGTTGCCGATCCCTTTGTAGGAAAGATGTCATACTTTAAGGTTATTTCGGGCAAAATCACTCCCGATACACCTGCATATAACGAGCGTACCGGCGAAACCGAGAGAATGGGCAAGCTTCTTTTCCCCAAGGGCGGAAAACAGGAGGAAGCGGCTGCGATTCTTGCGGGCGATATCGGTATCATAACAAAGCTTTCCGGATTTAAAACGGGCGATACTCTTTGTGCTCCCAAGTCCGATGTTAAGCTCAAGGGTGTAAGCTTCCCCGCTCCCTGCCTTCCTATGGCGGTTAAGGCACGCAAGAAGGGTGAAGAGGATAAGGTTGCGGCAGGACTTAACAGACTTGCGGAAGAAGACCTTACCATTAAATACTATACAAATGCCGAAACCAAGGAGCAGATCATTTCCGGTCTCGGTGAGCAGCATCTTGATACCGTTGTTACAAAGCTCAAAACAAAATTCGGCGTTGAGGTTGACCTCAGCGTTCCCAAGGTTGCATACAGAGAAACCATCAGCAAAAAGGTTGCCGTTCAGGGACGTCATAAGAAGCAGTCCGGCGGTAGCGGTCAGTTCGGTGATGTTTGGATTGAGTTTGAACCCATTCAGTCCGAAGGCTTTGAGTTTGCCGAGAGAGTTGTCGGCGGCTCCGTTCCCAAAAACTTCTTCCCCGCAGTTGAAAAAGGACTCAGAGAAGCGATTCTCAAAGGCCCTCTTGCGGGTTATCCCGTTGTTGGTTTAAGAGCAACGCTTTATGACGGTTCATCTCACCCCGTTGACTCGAATGAAATGGCATTTAAAATGGCTGCCATTATCGCATATAAGAACGGTATGCCCGGTGCGGCACCCAAGCTTCTCGAACCCTATGGTTCTCTTAAAGCTTATATGCCCGGTGACAATCTCGGTGACATTATGGGTGACATAACCAAACGTCGCGGCAGAGTTCTCGGTATGGGCCCCTGCGAGGATGATCCCAAAATGCAGGAGCTTGTGGCGGAGGTTCCCATGGCTGAAATGGGCGATTTTGCAACCGTTCTTCGTTCCGTAACAATCGGCAGAGGCTATTTCTCATTTGATTTTGACCATTATGAGGTTGCCCCCGAAAATGTTGCTCAAAAGGTTATCGCAGATGCCAAAGCGGAGGCGGACGACTGATACATAAAATTTTAACGGGGGAGCTGCTTTACGGCGGCTGAGATCATACCCCTAAACCCGATTCCCGATAATGCGGGTGTTGGGAGCATATAAAATTAAGTACGCCCGGCGTTTAATTGCGTCGGGCGTTTCGCTTTTTATATAATAAATATATATTAAATAAATATAAACTTATATGTAAAATGTTGACCTTGATAAACGAAAATGATATAATAGATTGAATTATTATGGGGAGGAGTATCACGATGATTAAAATTTCTCCGTCGGTGCTTGCAAGCGATTTTTCGGCTCTCGGTGCGGAAAGCATAAGAATGGAAAACAGCGGTGCTGACTATCTTCACCTTGACGTTATGGACGGCAAATTTGTGCCCAATATCACCTTCGGCGCACCGATTATAAAAAGCATCAGAAATAAGACAAGTCTTGTTTTCGATGTGCATCTTATGATTGACGAGCCGCTGAAATATATTGAAGATTTCAAGAAAGCCGGAGCGGATATAATAACCTTTCACGCCGAAAGCTCTTCTCCCATAGACGAAACGATTGATAAAATTATCACCTGCGGCTGCAAGGCAGGAATAAGCGTTAAGCCGAATACCGATGAGCAGGTTGTTTTTCCTTACCTTGATAAGCTGTCGATGGTGCTTGTTATGACGGTTGAACCCGGCTTCGGCGGTCAATCTTTTATGCCGGAAACGGCGGAAAAGATAAAGACTCTGCGAAACGAAATCGAACGCAGAGGTCTTGATGTTGATATCCAGGTTGACGGCGGAATCAATGAAAAAACGATTGAAATCGCCGCAAATGCGGGTGCTAATGTTTTTGTTGCGGGCAGTGCCGTTTTCGGTGCGGAGGATGCGGCAAAAGAAATTTGCAAGCTTAGAGATTTGGCAAAAAAAGCGGCGGAATGATCAGCAATTGAGAAGACGGCTCACGGCATTGCGTGAGGCTATCAAATGCCAATGCTCACGGGTGTAATCGCACAAAAGTCTGCCGCCGTTTCCTGTTTTGCAAAATTCCGAAAGCACGCCTTTCAGTATGTCGGAAGCCCCGCCGAGAATCAAACGGTAGCTTCCGTTCAGCTCAAAAAGACTGCTTTGCAAGGACGGCTCGGTGCGGAAAATTTCCTCGGCGGCTCTGAAAAGGTCATCGAGATTTTGAAAGTCGCAAATAAGAATATCTTCCTGCTTTTTCAGCGTGTGCTTTTGCGGAAAGCGGTTTTTTCTTCCGTCGAGAATGGTGAAGCTCAATGTGCAGCCGCCCTCGGATTTCGGCGTTGCTTCGATAATCATTCTTCGTGACGGATCAAGCTCTCGACCGAGAACCTTTCCGGCTTCATCGAGAACGGTCCAAATAACTCGGCGAGTTTCGATTGTGGAATAATCCATATCTTCATATGTAATGTCCAGCTCAAGCATATCCTGTTTTGTTAGGTCAACGATTATTTTATCCTCGGCAGGTGAATTGATTTTCATTTTTGCCTCCTTGAATTGTTTTATTAACAAATAAATGTCGATTTTAAGGTGAATGCTAAATAATAAGACCGCAATTTGTTTACAGTATCATAATATGTTTTCCCGCAGCAGAATGCAATGATTAAATATTGGGAATTTCAGAGGTGACAGTCTTTGGCAGATAAAGCCATAAAACCGAATACAGTAAAGGCATCGCAGCTTTTCGGCGATTATCTTGTTATGCTTATCGCACCGTGTCTGGTTTCCGTTTTGTATTACGGAACAAGGGCGTTGAAGGTTATTTTCGTAAGTGTGGTAAGTGCGGTAATCACTGACCTTGCGGCAAGTATTATCGTAAAAAAGAGGTTTTTGTTAAAAGACCTCAGCAATATATTTATCGGTGCGGCTATAGCGGTTATGCTGCCTGCCGGTGTTCCGTTGTATGTTCCGATGATAGCGAGCGTGGCGGCGATTATTGTTGCCAAAATACCGTTCGGAGGCTCTTTGAGGGCACCGTTTGTTCCGGCGGCGGCGGGTTTTGCAACGGTCAGTGTTTGTTTTAAGGATTTGGTTTTTGACTATTCCGGAACTGCGGAGGATAAGCTGCTGGGAACGCAATCGCTTGCCTCTCTTCTTTCGCAGGGAAGCTCGGTTCATTTTAATCTCGGCAATGCGTTTGATATTCTTGTCGGCAATATCGCAGGGCCTATGGGTACCGGCTGCGGAATATTGATGCTTGTGTGCGGCGGATATCTTTTTATTAAGCGTAGGGGAGCACTTCTTGCAACGGCAGGATTTATCGGAGCGTGCATTATATGCGTTGCGTTTTTCCCGAGAATCAATGCATCGCTTCTGACAAGAATCGTTCTTGAGCTTTCGGCAGGCTCATTGCTTTTCGGCGCGGTTTTTCTTATTACCGACAGAGCAACCTTGCCCAAAGGAAATATAAACAGAATTATTTACGGTGCTCTTTGCGGAGCGATTTGTATGGCGATGCGTTATAACGGCGTTTACGAAGAAACGGTTTGCTTTGCCGTTCTGCTGACAAACGGACTTTCGCCTATTATCGAATCAACGCTTAAAGCGGTTCCTTTTCTTAAATCAAAAAAGAAGGGAGCGGTTGAAAAATGAGCAGTAAGCTTTCGTTTAAGGAAGTTTTCACCAAAGGTGCGATAATCTATAATCCCGTGCTGATTCAGCTTGTCGGACTTTGCCCCGTTGTTGCGGCATCAACGACTCTTGCAAGAGCGGCTGTGCTTTCGGGCATACTTTGCGGAGTGCTTATTATTACCTGCGTTGTCGCAAGTCTTTTTCTTAAAAAAATTTCAAGATGGTTGAGAGTTCCGCTCTATCTTATTATCGGCATTGCAATTATATGTCCTGTTATGTGGTATATAGAAACAAAAACTCTCATTAATATCAGCTTGGGAATGGAAATATTTCTTCCGCTTGTTGCGGTAAATTCAATGACGGCTGTTCATTGCGAGCAGTTTTCTGTAAAAAACAGTGTTAAGCTGTCGTTCTATGATGCGGCGGCAGCAGGAATCGGGGCGTCTCTGATATTTATAATCACCGGAGCGATAAGAGAGCTTCTCGGTTCATCGACAATCGGAGGTATGCCGGTCAATCTACCGATAACATTTAAGGGAATGGCTCTGCCTTTCGGCTGCTTTGTTTTGCTCGGATTTATGGCGGCGGCACTTAAAGCGGTTCTCGGCAGATTCTTTCCGGAATATGTTGAAGATACGGAGGATGCGGCATCGGTTACACCCGAAAGAGCCGAGGACGAGGTGACCGAGGTTGAATTGTTTGAGGAATTTTGGTCGCAGGCAGATGAAGCCGAATATTCGCAAACCGAAGAAAATCGTTCCGATGCTCCTACGGAAATACCGCTTGAAATACCGCTTGAAGCTCCGAAAGAATCACCCAAGCGGGAAAGCGAAGGGCATACCTTTAATTCAGCGGCGGAGCTTGATGAATTTTTGAGGTCGCTCGGAATTGAGCTTGACGGAGAGGGGGATAAGCGATGAGAATCATATCCGATTTGCTTGTTACCGCCCTTTATACGGTTTTTGTTCAGAATTTGGTTCTCAGCTCCGGCCTTGGAATAAGCGAGGCCATCAGGGCATCGAGAAAGCCGAAAACCTTTAGCGTATTTATTATTATGATTTCGGGTTTCTCCGTTGTAACAAGCATTATTTGCAGTCTTATAGATTCTTTTACCGCAGTTGAAAGCATAACATATGCTGTCAGGGCGGCAATTTATGCGGCGGTGCTTGCGTGCGTTTATCTTATAGCTGCCGTTGTCTTACGGTTTGTTTTCGGCAAATCGTCAAAATTTCTCGGAACGCTCGGCATTGCGGCTCTCAATACGCTTGTTTTTGCCGTTCCGTATATTAACCACTCTGCGGCATATTCGTTTGCCGGAAGCATAGGTTCGGGACTCGGTGCCGGAATTGCTTTTGTGCTTGCGGCGGCACTCATTAACAAAGGACATCAGAAGCTTGCCGAAAATGAGGATATTCCCGAAATATTCAAGGGAACACCGTCAATGTTTATTTATGTTGCACTGCTTTCTCTTGCTTTTGCGGGATTTACGGATTCCAATATTTTCGGTTGAGAAAGGAAAAGCTATGCCCAAAACAGGAAAAATAGAAAAGACTCTCAAGCCCTCCGAAAGAAAGAGCATAACGGAATTTTCGGCACGCTTCGGTTCGGGGCCGACCTATGAGGAAAGAGTCAGAGGAAAAAGAATTGCCGTGATAATACTGGTAACAGCCGGAATACTTGCACTTATCGGTATAGGCTTTTTTGCTGCAGATGTATTAATAAAAATAACCGAAATGCCGTATGAACAGCAAGCGGCGGCAATAAAATTCGTCTTAAAGGAAATGACAAATGGAATTTATACCTTATAATTCACGGCTCAACTATCATAAAAGTCCTTTCGGAGCGGTAAGGCAGGGCGAGGAGGTTGTTTTTCGCATTGTTTTGCCCAGAAGCATTTGCTGCACGGGTGCGAGCCTTGTTATTGCCGATGACAGCGGAAATTCACGCATTATTTCGATGCAGTGGGACGGTATGGAGGGCTTTAACGAGGAATGGTGGAGAGTGAGCTTCACTCCCGAAAAAGAGGGACTTTATTGGTATCATTTTGCTGTTGCAGAAAAAAGCGGCGGAAATGTTATAACGAGATTTGAAAATTCCACCGGTAGGCTTTCGTCGGACGGAGCGGCTTTTCAGCTTACGGTTTATTCAAAAGATTTTAAAACTCCGGATTGGATAAAGGGTTCGGTAATCTATCAGATTTTTCCCGATAGATTTTGCAATTCGGGAAAAACGAAAAGGGGAGTACCAAAAGACAGGATTCTGCGTACCGATTGGGGCGGAGAACCGATTTGGGAACCGGATTCCGACGGAAGAATAACAAAATATGATTATTTCGGCGGCGATTTGAACGGTATAGAGCAGAAGCTTGATTATCTTGAATCGCTCGGAGTCGGCTGTATATACCTCAATCCCATATTTGAAGCACATACAAATCATCGTTACGATACGGCGAACTATGAGAAAATCGATTCGCTTCTCGGAACGGCAAAGGATTTTTCGCATCTTTGCGAGGCGGCAAGGGAAAAAGGCATAAGCATTATTTTTGACGGAGTTTTCAGCCACACCGGAGCCGACAGCATTTACTTTAACAAAAACGGCAGATATAAAAATATCGGTGCGTATAACAGCAAGGAGTCACCGTTTTTTGATTGGTACAGCTTTGCCGAATATCCCGATTGCTATGCGAGCTGGTGGGGTGTTGACATTCTGCCGGAGGTTAATGAAGAAAACGACGGATATATCGAATATATTGCAGGCAAAAACGGAATAGTGAGAAAATGGCTCAAAGCCGGAGCAAGAGGATGCAGACTTGATGTTGCCGATGAGCTGCCGGATAAATTCCTCGATGCACTGCGAACTGCGGTTAAATCCGAAAAGGAAGATGCGTTTATTCTCGGCGAGGTTTGGGAGGATGCTTCCAACAAAATCAGTTACGGCAAAAGAAGACGTTATCTTTGCGGCGAACAGCTTGACAGCGTTATGAATTATCCGTTTGCCGACTGCCTTATTGATTTTGCGATAACCGCAAAAGCCGAGGGCTTTAACGACAGGATAGCGGAGATTTGCGAAAATTATCCGAAGCCTGCCGTCGATTGTCTGATGAATCATATCGGAACGCACGATACCTGCCGCATTTTGAGCCGCTTGGCAAATCCCGCAGGCTATCACGGAACGCATCTAAGACGCTATAAGGGTGAGCTGACGCAGGAGCAGAGAAAAACGGGAAAAAATTTACTGAAGCTTATTTCCGTTATGCAATTTACTCTGCCCGGCATTCCGTGCATTTATTACGGAGATGAGGCAGGTCTCGGCGGCGGTGAGGATCCGTATAACCGAGGCTGCTATCCGTGGGGAAAGGAAGATACGGAGCTGATTGAGCATTACCGTTTTCTCGGCAAGCTGAGAAAAGAACACGAAGTGTTTATCGATGGTGAGTTTGTTCCGATTTCCTCCGTTTGGGGCTGTGTTGCATACGAAAGACGGGGCAGAGGCGAAAAAATAATGACCGTTGCAAACCGAAACAGCCATTCCATTGTGTATATTTTGCCCGAGGAGGGTTATGAAGCTTTAACGGGCGGCGTTGTTGTCGGCAGAGAGCTTTGCATCGAAAAAGAAACAGCGGCAATTATTATCAAACGGTGATGAAAATGTCAAAAACGCCTAAAAATATAATGTTTCGCACACGCAAGCAGAGCGAGGACAGAGGCTTTAAAAAGTTCTCCGTCATATTTGCATCGTGCGTTGCGGCAGTACTTGTTGTTTCCTGCTTTGCGATTTTGAAGAAATATGATTTTGATATCAGGACGGCAATGGGCGGTGAGCCGGAAACAACGCAGTCGATAACACAGCAAACAACTCTTGCACACGGCGAGGGGGAAAAGACTTATTTTTTCTGGTGTGCGGATTCCGACAGCGGAGAGCTTCGCTTTGCTTGGCTTGCGGATTTTTCGGTTCCGGAAATGTCTGCATCGATTTGCACTCTGCCTCTTGATATGATTCTTTCGGACGGCACGGAAACGCTTTCCTCCGCTTTTAGAAAGTACGGCGAAAACGCAACAGTGAGCAGACTTGAAGAATATCTCGGTTTTTCGATTGACGGCTATATCGGCTCGAATGATGAGAGCTTTAAAGCAATGATAAATTATTTCGGCGGTATGAGTATAACCGTTCCGGAGCAAATCGAATACAGAGGAAGCGAATATACCGTTATTTTGGTTAAGGGCAAGCAGAAGCTTATGGCGGACAGCCTGTTTAAATATATGAGATATCTCGGAACACTCGGGCCGAGAGGAATGAAGCTTCAGTCATCTGCACTTATGGAAATGCTTGACGAAGTTTTTAAGGAAAACAACATCGGAAAAGCCGACAGATATTTCTCGAAGCTTTCAAATACGCTTGAAACAAATCTTTCTATTGTTGATTTTCTTGCCGTAAAGCAGGAAATCGAATTATATATGCAAGAGGGCATAAAGGATAAAAATATTATTGAGTCGCCTCAAAAAATCAGAACGGAAGAATAACCGGCAAACCGAAAGGAGATGCGGATGAAAAAAGTAATATCGAAGTTTTTCGGAATAGTGACGACAATTATCTGCATTGCGGCAATTTCGGTTATCGGAATTGTTGCGTTGGATTCTTCAACGGCATTAAAATGGAGCAGTGCCGAGGCTGTTGAGGTTACGGCTTACGGCAGCCCGAATAAATACTATTATCACAAGCTTGAAAATATCGAAAAGCACGCTTACAATGAAATTATTTCTCATATTTACGAGCTTCCGGAAACCATAGAGGTGCCCGCAATAAATGCGGAACAGCTTGACAGAATTTTTTCGGCATTGCTATATGATAATCCCGATTTGTTTTTTGTCGGCAGAAAATGCACCCTTTCATCGAGCGGACTCAAAACCTTTTGTTCGGTCGAATATATTATGAGTCCCGAAGAATACACTTCTCAAAAAGAGGAGCTTACGGAGATTGCCGAAAAAGTGATAGCCGGTTTGACCTCTCCCGATGATGCGTGGCAGACCGAGCTTGAAATTCACGATTATATTATCGAAAATTGCAGATATGAGCTTTCGGAGCCGAAGCTTGTGTGCTCATCCTCCTATGGGGCACTTGTTAACGGCTATGCGGCGTGTGAAGGCTATTCAAAGGCAGCAAAGCTGCTACTTGATATGGCGGGTATCGAATGTGCCGTTGTCAGCGGTGTTTCCGAAAATTTCAACGGCAACGAGGGTGCACATATGTGGAATGCCGTTAAGATTGACGGGGAATTTTATTATCTTGACTGCACTTGGGATGATCCCGTTAATGATGAAAAAAAGGATGTTAAGCTTTATTCGTATTTTAACTTAAACAATGAAATGATTTCGGTGACGCATTCCGACTTTTCTTATGATTTTGAGTGCACGGCAACGGCGGCAAACTATTATGTTAAAACCGGAAGTTATTTTGAGAATTACAGCAGAACCGATGAGAAGGCCGTTGTGGAGCTTATCGCAAAGAATTTAAACAGCGGACTTCGTGAGGTGCAGCTTAAATTTGCGAATCGAGATGCATATGACAAGGCGGTTGAGGATCTTATCGACGGCGAAAGGATTTACTCGATTCTTTCAAGAGCAGATGATTTGACCGAGGAAAGCATTTCCTATAAAACGATATCTTATTACAAGGATTCGGAACAGCTTATTTTAACTCTTGTTCCGGCGAAAGGGTAATTTTATGGATAAACAGAGAATAGAGGCGGCGGTAAGAGAAATTCTTATTGCCATCGGCGAGGATCCCGACAGGGAGGGACTTGTTGAAACGCCTGCAAGAGTTGCGAGAATGTATGAAGAAATATTTTCGGGACTTGAGGATGAGCCGAAAAGACATTTGAAGCTTTTTAACGAAAACGGAAACGAGGAAATGGTGGTGGTGCGTGACATACCCCTTTATTCTATGTGCGAGCACCATTTGATTCCTTTTGTCGGCAAGGCACACATTGCTTATATTCCGTCGCAAGGCAGAGTTATCGGACTTTCAAAGCTTGCGAGAATAGTTGATTCGTTTGCCAAAAGACCTCAGCTTCAAGAAAGGCTTACGGCTCAAATCGCCGATTTTATCGATGAGAATTTAAAGCCGATGGGTGTTGCGGTCGTTGTTGAGGCGGAGCATCTGTGTATGACAATGAGAGGAGCAAGGGCTTCGGGTGCTCAAACAAGAACCTCGGCACTCAGGGGAGCAATGAGAAGCGATTCTAAAACAAGAGCGGAGGCAATGTCGCTCTTGACCGGAGGAAGATAAATGTTTAATGCCGGAAAGCACGAATTTCCGCTCGGAAATCGAACTTATATTATGGGAATTTTAAACTGCACACCCGATTCGTTTTCCGACGGCGGACTGTACGATAATCCGCAGGCGGCAGTTAGGCATGCGGTTGAGATGCGGGAGCAGGGAGCCGATATAATAGACATCGGTGCAAATTCAACCCGTCCCGATGCGATTATTCTTTCGGGAGAGGATGAAAAGAAAAGGCTTTTGCCGATTCTCGAAGCGGTTAGAGAAAAAACAACGGCGGCGATTTCGGTCGATACGTTTTATCCGACCTGTGCAAAGGCGGCACTCGAAGCGGGTGCAGATATTATCAACGATGTCAGCGGCGTTTTCAATTCGGAAATAGCGATGCTTGCCAAAGAATACGGAGCCGGATATGTTGTTATGCATAACCCGTGCGGAGCGGGTGTTACGGCGGAATATCCAAAGGGCGTTGTTACGGAAATACGTGAATTTTTTCTCGATGCACTCAGACTTGCGGGCGAATGCGGTTTCCCGAAAAGCAGCCTTTGCCTTGATCCCGGCTTGGGCTTCAGCAAGACGGTGCGGGATAATTATGAAATTCTCCGTGAAACGGAATGGCTTAAATTCAAGGGCGTTGCGTTGCTTGTTGCAGGTTCGAGAAAAAGATTTATCGGTGCCGCAAGCGGTGTAGAGGATTGCCGAGAAAGAGATGCAGGTACCGTGGCGGCTCATACGGCGGCTATTGCGGGCGGTGCGGATATAATTCGTGTTCACAATGTTGCGGCGGCTGTTCAGGGGGCAAGGGTGGCAGATGCCGTTTACAGAAAAGGTCGGGAGAAAAATGGATAAAATAATTGTCAGAGGATTAAAAATATTTGCGTATCACGGAGTTAACGAGGAAGAAAAGCTTAACGGACAGAACTTCATTTTCGATATCGATGCGTATGTGGATATCGGAGTTCCGTGCGTAACCGATTGTGTTGACGATACCGTGAGCTATGCAAAAATCATTAAAGTAACAACCGAAATATTCACATCACGCAAGGACGATCTTCTTGAAAGAGCGGCACAAAGGGTTGCCGACGGTCTTTTTGAAAGGTTTGATAAAATTTGCGGTCTACGCATTTTGCTCAAAAAGCCGGAAGCACCGATAAAAGCGGATTTTGATTATGTCGGAGTTGAAATTCACAGAAACAGAGGGGATAACAATGAGTGAGGCTGTTATTGCACTGGGAACCAATCTCGGCAACAGAATCGAAAATATCAACGCCGCAGTAAGGGCGATTGCAAAGCTCGGAGGGGTTAAGATTCTCAAGGCTTCGGGAGTATACGAAACCGAGCCTGTTGACTGTGAAGAAGACGATAAATTTTATAATGCGGTGCTGCTTGTCGAAACCTCCGTGTCACCCGCCTTGCTTTTGGGCGAATGCTTGGGAATCGAGGCGGCGATGGGACGAATCCGAGAAAAGAAAAACGGGCCGAGAATAATCGACCTTGACCTTATTCTTTACGACGGTTTTAAGTCGGAAAGCTATGAGCTTACCTTACCGCATCCGAGGGCACTTGAGCGTGCGTTTGTGCTTGCACCGCTGCTTGAGATTTATCCCGAAGGTAGAGCACCCGGAATGTTTTTCGGCCCTAAGCTTCGAGATTTGGGCACCGACGGTATAAGAAAAACGGAAAAAGAGATAATAATTCCCATTTATTGAGAGGTGTTTTAAATGGTAGGCTCCAACATATGCGAAAACTGTGCACATTACGATTATAATGAGGATTATGAGTGCTATGAATGCCTTGTCAATCTTGATGAGGACGAGCTTTACAGATTTATGAGCGGCGGTCAAACGGAGTGCCCGTATTTTAACCCTTATGATGAATATAAAGTGGTCAGAAAACAAAACTGAGGTGAATGGAAAATGAATAAAAAAAAGCAACCGAAGGTTGAAACGAAATCCAAAAAGAAGAACGTAAAAAGCAAAACGAACGAACAAAAAAAGCCGATAAAAGGTATAATTATAGCGGCGGCGGCAATTATTCTTGTCGCGGCAATAATTCTTACTGCGATTTTTGTTGTTAAGCCGGCGGTGGAAAAGAAAAACGAGACAACCACCGCATCAAGCGACAGTCAAAGCACTTCTTCCAATTCGGGAAGATATACCTATGTTGAATATAAGGGTGCAAGTCTTCCGCAGGAGTTTGTTGATGTGCTCAATCGGGCGGAGAGCGACAGAATCGAGGCGTGTCAAGAGTACGGCAAGGCACTTGAGGTGGGAGATATTGACATTTCAAAGCCCGAATTTATGTCATATTACTACGATGCATACGTCGAAAAGGTGAACGAAGTCAGCGATTCGATACAGCAGAACGGTGAAAATACAATCGGCTTTGCAACCGATGTTTTGCCGGACGAACAGGACTGCCCCGGCAAGGGATATACCTGGGCAGAGGAGCTTACAAGGAATGCCATTACTGCCATTCGAGAGGAATACGAAGCTTTTGACAGAGCACTTGAAAAGAAAATAACGCTTACCGATAATGATGTCGATATGGTTATCAGTGAATATGAAATGCTCGAAACCTTCAGCAAGGAGGAAAACAAAACTTACGAAGAGATGTTTTCCGCCATTTACGGCGAGGGATATACCGAGTGGATGTATAAATCGAGATTGATTATGGTGTATTGCCGGCAGAAATATCAGCAAGAGATAAAGCAGGAGCTTTATGACGGCTACAGTGAAGAAACGCTTTCAAAGAAGCTTGACGAGGATGTGAATGCTTATACCATAGTCAAAAGCAGAATTTATGTCATTGAGGGCAAATATGATGCCGCCGAGGTTTCAAAAATAAGCAACGAAAAAGAATTTCTTGAATATGCAAAAAACAATCATCCGAGTGAAAATTATGATGCCGATTCGTTAACCCTCTGCAATTATTTAACCCGACAAAGAATTTCGGATGCATATGGCGAAGGGGTTGCGCAATGGCTGTTCAGCGACGAAAGAAAAGCGGGAGAAATAGCGGTTGTTGATGGAAGGGATTCCAAATGCTTGGTGTATATTGAGAAAACACCTTATCTCGGTGTCAGCAGAAAAATTATGTTTTGTGCATATGACTATAGCGGAATATCTTCCAAAGAAATCGAAGAAATTCGTACCAACGTGCAAACAGAATACAATAACTGGAAAGCCAACGGAGAAAAAGAGGCGGATTTCAAGGCTCTTTGCGATGAAAACGGCGGATATTCCGAATATGATGTTGTGTCCGGCGTATTTTTCTATATCTTTGAAGATTGGATTTTTGATTCGGACAGAAAGCACGGAGATCATACATTTATCGATTCCGATATCGGTTGTGTTATGATGTACTTTTTGGAGGAAAATGAGGACGACTATGAGTGGAAGCAAAAAATGAGAACCGAATTGAGCGAAAAAGAAGCCGCTGAAATGAGTCAAGAGGATATAGATAAGAATTATGAGGCAAAACGTGATGATAAGGTTATAAATAAAACTCAAAAGGATACCAATGTTGTCATTACAAGAAAAATTGCCGAAAGGAAAAAAGAAGCGAAAACAGAAGCCGAATAAAACGAACAGCGGTTTGCGTCAGGTTGCTTGAGCCTGATGCAAACCGCTTGGTTTATAATATATGTTTTGTTATTTCGTCAACGCATTGCTCCGGAGTTAAGTCAGTGCAATCAATTGTTATGTCGGCATAATTCTTATAAATAGGGTATCTTTCCGAATAAAGCTCGGCAAGAGAAGTGCCGTCTTTCATAGCGATTCCGCGAGTGTGAATGTTGCTAATACGTCTTTCAAGCTCTGCGGGCTTAACATCGAGATAAATTATGATACCGTTTTCTTTCAGCCTTTTCATTGCATAGGCACCGTATACGGCACTGCCGCCTGTAGCCACAACGCAGTTTGAAAAATCCGCTTCGGCAATAACTCTGTTTTCGATTTCAAGAAAGCCGTTTATTCCGCAGCTTGCTATTATATCGCATAAAGATGACGAATGGTGCTTTTGAATCATCAAATCCGTATCCGAAAAGTCCATTAAGAGAGATTTGGCAAGAATAACGCCGATAGTGCTTTTGCCCGAACCGGGCATACCGATAAGAACAATGTTTCTCATTAAAACTCACATACTTTCGGGAACGGTAATGCTGAACATAGTGAGAATGTTTCTCAAAACGGTTTTAACGCAAAGGCAGAGGTTGAGTCTTGCCTGCATAAGCGATTCGTTTTCGCAATTAACTCGGCAAGCGTTATAAAACTTATGGAAAAGCGTTGCAAGGTCAACCGCATAGCGTGTTATTTTTGCGGGATCATAGTTTTTGGCGGAGTTTATGATTTCATCGGTAAGAGAGGAAAGGTGCTTGATAAGCTCTTTTTCTTCGGGTGCGTTGAGAAGAACAAGCTCCGGAATGGTGCATTCTCTGGGTTCTTTTCCTTCGCTTGAAAGCTTTTTGATAATACTGCATATTCTTGCGTGTGCATATTGGCAATAGTAAACGGGATTTTGGGAGCTTTGCTCAACCGCAAGGTCAAGATCAAATTCCATCTGCGAACCCGGTTCTCTCATATTGAAAAGAAAACGAACGGCATCTATGGGGATTTCTTCAAGCAGGTCAACAAGAGTTATTGCCTTGCCCGAACGCTTGCTCATACGAACAACCTCTCCGTTGCTTGTGAGGCGAACAAGCTGCATAAGAATAATATCAAGATCGTCACCGTTGCAGCCTATGGCATCAAGAGCACCCTTCATTCTTGCAACGTGGCCGTGGTGATCTGCACCCCAAACGTCAATCGCCTTGTCAAAGCCTCTTTTTTGAAGCTTGTTGCGGTGATAGGCAATGTCTGCGGCAAAATAAGTTGGGTTGCCGTTTGTTCTGATAAGAACCTCGTCTTTAAGCTCAAGACGGTCGATTTCTTCGGGCGTTTTACCCTCTCTTGCAAGTCTTTCACCGAGAACCTCTTTGTTTTTATACCAAAGAGCACCGTCTTTTTCGTATGTAAGTCCCTTGCTTTTCATAATATCGAGAGTTTCGGCAAGCTCTCCGTTGTTGTGGAGAGTGCTTTCAAGGAACCAAGTATCATATTCAATGCGGTATTTGGTAAGGTTTTCTTTCATAGCGGCAATGTTTTTGGGAAGTGCATAGTCGATAAGAGCCTTTCTACGCTCCTCCTGCGAAGCTTCCATATATTTATCACCGTTTATTTCGGCAAATTCTTTTGCACGGGTGATGATATCCTCGCCGTGATAGCTGTCTTCGGGAAGCTTCGGAGCATCGTCACCCTTGAAAAGCTGTTGATATCTGATGTCGAGCGAAAGACCGAATTTTTCAATTTGATTTCCGGCATCGTTAACATAAAATTCACGGCTTACATCATAGCCGGCAAAATCCATAACGGAAGCAAGACAATCGCCGAGAGCACCGCCTCTTGCGTTGCCCATATGCATAGGACCCGTCGGATTTGCGGAAACGAACTCTATGTTGATTTTTTTGCCGTTACCGTAATCGGAGCGACCGTAATTTTCACCTTTTTCGAGAATATCCTGAATAATGCAAGCGTTAAAGCTTTCTTTGAGATAAAAATTCATAAAGCCGGGGCCGGCAATTTCGCATCTGTCAAAAAAAGTGTCGGAAAGCTCAAGCCTGTCCGCAATGATTTGAGCGATTTTCCTCGGTGCGTTTTTAAGGCTTCTTGCCCACACCATAGCACAGTTTGAAGAATAATCTCCGTTATCTCTGTTTGAGGGAACTTCGATAATGAAGTCGCCGAGCGGTGCTTCGGGAAATTCGCCGTCCGCAACAGCTCTGCCGGCAGCTTCCATAATCGCCGTGCGAAGCTCTTTTATTGTCTGCTTAACTAAAAGTGACATTGTTTATTCCTCCTGTATTTTTTCGGCAACGGTAATGATAAGCTCATTTTCGGATGCCGGAACGTTGTTGAAATCGATTGTGTATGCAAATTTGAGAGTGCCGCCGGTATCGCTCATTCGGCTTTCAACATATTTGCAATAAATTCCCATAAGCATATCGCCGTAGGGCGTGGCATAGTAACAATTGTGGCGGCGTTCGGGCTCGAGAATGATTTCGGAAGTGTATCTGCCCGAACGGAGCATAGTGACCTTGTTGTTGCCGATAACGGTGAGCGTTGTTGAGCAGTCACGCAGCTCCTCGTCCGTTTCATTATAGATGATTTTGCAGTCGTTTTTGTTAAAATCGAATTTACCTGCCGTGGTCAGCTCGCCCGTGTATTCTTCATCGTCCTGAATGTGACGGTCTGTGATTTTTATAATCGCATTTTTCATTTTTATTTCTCCGAGGCAAGGGTAAGCAATCTGTCAAGCAGCTCGGAATAAGGAATGCCCGATGCGGCGAAAAGCTTGGGATACATACTGATTGAGGTGAAGCCGGGAATGGTGTTCGGCTCGTTGAGCATAATCTCACCGTCGGCTTTGCGAACAAAGAAATCAACTCTTGTAAAGCCTTCGCAGCCGAGAGACAGATACGCCTTGACTGCCGCATTTTGAATGGCTTTAAGCTTTTCTTCGGGAAGTCTTGCGGGAATATGAAGCTCGCTTTCGTTTGCAAGATATTTTGCATCGTAATCATAAAATTCGTTGCAGGGAACAACCTCGCCGACTACCGATGCTATCGGATTTTCGTTGCCCAAAACGGCAACCTCAACCTCCATACCGACAATGTTTTCCTCAAGCACAACCTTTTTGTCGTGCTCAAATGCTTTTTCGCAGGCGGCTTCAAGCTCCGCAAGATTTTTTGCTTTGCTTATGCCCACGGAGGAGCCTGCGTTTGCGGGTTTAACAAAAATCGGAAAGCCGAGCTTTTCTGCGGCAGATGCCAATAAAGCCGTTTTATCGGCGGAATAAGCGTGTTTATCAAAAGCAGTCCATTTAGCCTGGGCAATGCCGGAAAAATCCGCTATGGCGTTTGTAACCGCTTTATCCATACAAATCGCACTTGCCGCAGTTCCGCAGCCGACATACGGTATTCCGGAAATTTCGAGAAGACCTTGCATGGTTCCGTCTTCACCGTTTTTTCCGTGAAGCACGGGAAAAGCAACATCGATTCTTTCGATTTTCGCACCGTCCGCAAGACGAATTATGCCGTGATGGGAGCGGTCGCAGGATATAACGGCGGGCTCCAGATTCTTTGTGTCTTTAAGCCATTTTTCGTTGGGAAGCATATCCGGCGAACCGTTATATATATAGCATTTGCCGTCTTTCGTGATGCCCATGGTAATGATTTCATATTTATCATCAGGAATATTTTTTATCACCGAACAGGCAGAGTTGAGCGAAACATCGTGCTCACTTGAAACGCCGCCGAAAAGAACAAGAACTTTCTTTTTCATAAATCTGCATTCTCCTTGCTTGAATGGTCGATACAATCCCATTATAATCTTTATATTTATGATAACACAGCATTATAAAATAGTCAACCATCTAAGTACCGTCATTTCACACAAAATAATGTATTCTATATATTTAAATATATTAAACAGTTGACTTTTTATATATATATGTTATAATAAAATATAATCTATAACTATATATTTATATTTATAAAAGGAGTTTTTGTCATGGCTGATATTTATGCTGTTCTTGCCGACATCAACAGCGGCTTGAGCGGAGCACTCAAGGAGTGCGGCTTCGCTGCCGTTGTTCCCAACGGAGTCGGAAGCGGGGAGCTTCCCGCAACAACGGTTTCGGGAAGAATCACAATCGAATATAAGGGCGAGGGCAAGGCGCTGAAGCTTGAACATTTTAACAATAAAATTTCACTTCTCGGAGCCGTTAAGGAAGGCGAAATTCTCAGCAGTGACTATTCTCAACTTACTCTTTCGCTCCTTGATGCGGAAACGGCGGACGCAAAGGATGTTAAATATATCGTCAACGAATTTTCGGAAACGATTACGGAGCACTTCGGTCAAAAAAGCACGAAACCCATTAAGTCAAAGCTTCCTACGCCGGTTTCAAAGGCGGCGGCAAAGAGCGGTGCGGTTTCGTATGATCCCAATACATTGGCAAACCGCTTCACCGTTATTTATTCGGAGCTTCGTGAAGAATACAAAGCAAACTGCGAAAAATACGGTCAGTTTCTTCCCGAAGAATTTTTCATCAATTACGGAACTCCCGCCGTTCTCAAAACAATCAAAGAAAACGATCCCGTAAAGATGAAAAGGCTTTTCAATCTTCTCAACGAGATTTATGAGGACGGAACAAACGAAACGCAGAGCCTCATTGCCGTAACGATTCTCGGTGCGATGAACAACGATCAGGAAATGCTTGCCGCGTGCGTTGATTATATGTGCGATGATTTGTTGAGTCCCGTAATCAATATAAACAAGTATCTTGCTTCATCGAGCGGAAAGGGTGCAAAAATGCGTCTTGAAAATCCGCCTAAATACAAGCCCAAAAAAGCCAAGAAAAAAAGCATAATGCCAAACCTCGGAAACGGAATGTAAGGTGATAAAATGGATATTGAAAACAAAGAATTGGATAATGTTAAAACAGAAAACGAAGAAGCGATTGCCATTGAAGCTGATTCGGAAGAAATGAATACGGTGGTTACCGAGGAATATGATGCAAGTCAGATTCAGGTTCTCGAAGGACTTGAAGCCGTTCGAAAAAGACCCGGTATGTATATCGGCTCAACAAGTGCATCGGGCTTGCACCATCTTGTGTACGAAATAGTCGATAACTCGATAGATGAGGCTCTTGCGGGCTACTGTACGCACATAGAGGTTGTTATCGAGGAGGGGGATATCATATCCGTCACCGATAACGGCAGAGGTATTCCGGTTGATATTCAGGAGCAAACGGGCAAAAGTGCACTTGAGGTTGTATTCACCGTTCTTCATGCCGGCGGTAAGTTCGGCGGCGGAGGATACAAGGTTTCGGGCGGTTTGCACGGTGTTGGTGCTTCCGTTGTAAACGCCCTTTCGGAATGGCTGGAGGTCAGCGTTCATAAGAACGGCAAGATACACCGTATGAAGTTTTCGAGAGGCTATATAACCGAGCCGATGACGATAGTGGGCGATACCGACCGCACGGGTACCTGCGTTCGTTTTAAGCCGGATCCCGAAATGTTTACGGATACCACCGTTTACGATTACGAAACGCTCCATAAGCGTCTGCGTGAGGAGGCATTCCTCAATGCAGGTCTTAAAATAACGATAGAGGACCGCAGACAAAGCTCCGCCGAAAAAGAAGAAAAGGACAGAAAAGAGGTTCTTTGCTACGAGGGCGGTATAAGAGAATTTGTTACGTTCCTTAACACCAACAAAAACCCCGTCCATGAGGGCGTAATCTATATGTCGGGCAAAAAGGACGATGCAATGGCAGAGGTCGCTTTGCAGTATACCGACACCTACAACGAGGTTATTGTTTCCTTTGCTAACAACGTACACACTCCGGAGGGCGGTATGCATGAGGACGGCTTTAAGCGTGCCCTTACCGCCGCACTCAATAAATACGGCAAAAAGATGAACATTCTCAAGGGCGATGATAAGGTTTCCGGTGAGGACTGCCGTGAGGGTATATCCTGCGTTATTTCCGTTAAGCTGACCAATGCTCAGTTTGAAGGACAGACAAAGGCGAAGCTCGGCAACAGTGAAATCAGAACGCTTGTTAATTCCGTTGTTTCCGATGCTTTGGAGCAGTATCTCGAAGAAAATCCCGCTACCGGTAAGGCGATACTCGAAAAGGCTCTTACCGCAAACAGAGCACGTGAAGCGGCAAGAAAAGCAAGAGAATCCGTTCGCAGAAAAACGGGACTTGAATCCGGTCAGATGCCGGATAAGCTTCAGGACTGCAACGAAAGAGATCCGTCCCTTTGCGAAATATATATCGTTGAGGGTGATTCGGCTGCGGGTTCGGCAATTCAGGGCAGGGATTCACGCTTTCAGGCTATCCTTGCAATGTGGGGCAAGATGCTTAATGTCGAAAAAGCAAGAACCGATAAAATATACGGCAACGACAAGCTTTATCCGATGATAGTCGCTCTCGGAGCGGGTATCGGCGATGAATTTAACATTGAGAAGCTGCGTTACCACAAAATAATCATTATGGCGGATGCCGATGTTGACGGAGCACATATCAGAACTCTGCTTCTTACCTTCTTCTTCCGCTATATGCGTCCGCTCATTGAGCACGGCTATGTTTATTCGGCTGTTCCGCCGCTTTATAAACTGAGCAGAGGCAAAACTCAACGAGTGGCTTATTCCGATGAGGAGCGTGACCGCATTTCGGCAGAGATGAGAGGCGACAATCCGAATGTTAAGGTTGAGATAAACCGCTTCAAAGGTCTCGGTGAAATGGATCCGCACGAGCTTTGGGAAACGACTATGGATCCCGAAACACGTTCGCTGCGTCGTATAACTCTTGAGGATGCGGTTGCGGCAGATCAGGTATTTAATGTTCTTATGGGTGAGGAAGTTGAGCCTCGCCGTGAATGGATAGAGAGCAACGCAAGATACGTTGTAAATCTCGATATATAAGGAGGTGACGGAAAATGGGACACAACAGAGATTATAAGCCGGAAGATATAGCATTCCCGAATCAGGTGATAACGGAATCCGGTCTTGTCAGCGAAATGCAATCAAGCTACCTTGAGTATGCCATGTCCGTCATCGTCGGCAGAGCACTGCCCGATGTTCGTGACGGATTAAAGCCCGTTCACCGCCGCATCCTGTATGCGATGTATGAGGACGGCTTAACGGCGGACAAGCCGTTTAAAAAGTCGGCAACCTGTGTCGGTGACGTTTTGGGTAGATACCACCCCCACGGTGACTCCTCCGTATACGATGCAATGGTTCGTCTTGCACAGGATTTTTCCATGCGTTATATGCTTGTTGACGGACACGGAAACTTCGGTTCGGTTGACGGCGATCCTCCGGCGGCATACAGATACACCGAGGCTCGTATGAGCAAGGTGTGCGATGAAATGCTCCGAGATATAAACAAAGATACGGTTGATTGGGACCCGAACTTCGACGAGAGCCGCAAGGAACCGAGAGTATTGCCGTCAAGATTTCCGAATCTGCTTGTAAACGGTTCATCGGGTGTTGCCGTAGGTATGGCAACAAGCATTCCTCCGCACAATCTCAAGGAGGTAATAAACGCTTGCATTTGCGTGCTTGATAATCCCGAAGCAACGCTTGAGGATTTGATGCAGCACGTAAAAGGTCCCGATTTCCCCACCAAGGGAATAATCATGGGCAGAAGCGGCATAAGAGCGGCGTATGCTACGGGCAGAGGCAAGGTAACAGTACGTGCAAGAACGGATTTTGAGGAGTATGGCAGAGATAACCGTACCCGTATAATCGTTACCGAGCTTCCCTATATGGTTAAAAAGCGTCAGCTTATAAAAACCATAGCCGATCAAGTAAAAGAAAAGCGTATTGAAGGCATATCCGATTTGCGTGACGAAACGGACAGAAACGGTATGCGTATCGTCATTGAATTGAAGCGTGATGCCAATGCGCAGGTTGTACTTAACAAGCTGTTTGCACAGACGGCAATGCAGTCAACGTTTTCGATAATTATGCTTGCTTTGGTTGATGACCAGAAGCAGCCGAAGATACTTTCGCTCCGTCACGTTCTTGATGAATATCTTAATTTCCAAGAAGAAATAATCAAACGCAGAACACAGTTTGATTTGCGTAAGGCTCTCGAAAGGGCACATTTGCTTGAAGGACTTATTATAGCACAGGATAATATCGATGAGGTCATCAGTATTATTCGCAACAGCTATGATGATGCGAAGGGTAATTTGATGAAACGCTTTGAGCTTGATGATGTTCAGGCACAGGCAATTCTCGATATGCGTCTTAAAGCACTTCAAGGTCTTGACCGTGAAAAGCTCGAAGCGGAATATAAGGAGCTTGAAGAACGCATTGCTTACTACAGAGAGCTTCTCGGAAGCGAGGAATTGCTTAAGGGCGTTCTCAAAGAGGAGCTTGCCGCAATAAGAGATAAGTACGGTGATGAACGCCGCACGGAGATAACCGATGTTTACGGCGAAATGGATATCGAAGACCTTATTCCCGAAGAAACCTGCGTTTATACCTTAACCAATATGGGTTATATCAAGCGTATTCCCATGGCGGAATATAAGCAGCAGAACAGAGGCGGCAGAGGCGTTAAAGGCTTAACAAGGCGTGATGAGGACGTTGTTAAAACAATGTTTACCTGCTCAACTCACGACTATATTATGTTCTTTACCACAAAGGGCAAAACCTACAGGCTCAAGGGCTATGAAATTCCCGAGGGCTCAAGGCAGAGCAAGGGAATGAATATTGTTAATCTTCTTCCCGTTGAAGACGGCGAAAAGGTTTCCGCAATGATAAAGGTTCCCGAATTCGGCGAAGATAATTATTATCTTTGTATGCTCACGAAAAACGGAATTATCAAGCGTACAGAGCTTGATGCATATAAAAATGTTCGCAAAAACGGCGTTATTGCCATTAATCTTGATGATGATGATGAGCTTGCTTGGGTAAAGCTTACCGAGGGCGGCGAAAATCTTATCATTGCCACCAAAAAAGGTATGGCAATTGCTTTCCGAGAGGATGATGCGAGGGTTATCGGCAGAACCGCAAGAGGTGTGCGTGCCATTAAGCTTAAAGAGGGCGACTGCGTTGTCGGCATGGATGTTCTCTGCGAGGGCAAAAAGGTGCTGACGGTCAGCGAAACAGGCTACGGCAGACTCAGCGAGATTGACGATTACCGTATCCAGAACAGAGGCGGTTCGGGACTTACGAACTATCATATTGCAAAATACGGAGATGTTGCTTCGATTGAGGTTGTTGATCCCGAAGATGACCTTATGCTTATTTCTTCGGACGGAATTATCATAAGGATTCCCATGGAAGCTATCAGACTGTGTGCAAGACCGTCAAAGGGCGTACGTGTTATGAAAGTGACAGAGGGAGAAAAGCTCATAGCTGCCGTATCGGTTCAGCGTGAAGAAGATGAGCCTTCCGATGAAGTACCCGCAGAAGAAGCCGCAGAACCCGAAATTACCGATGTTGAGCAATAAAATCCGACAAAAATCGAAAAAAATTTTTTCAGGTACTTGCCATATCGGTTTTGATTTGATATTATACTTGTATAAGTTAAGCATTAATTCGTTTAAAATACAGAAGGAGGCGTAAATGATGAATGTTGCTTT
This sequence comes from uncultured Clostridium sp., assembly GCA_964571095.1. GTDB lineage: Bacteria > Bacillota > Clostridia > Oscillospirales > Acutalibacteraceae > CAG-177. Next base: position 72,912 of record CAZNAC010000007.1, read on the forward strand.
GATTGCCCATGACGCAAAAAAAGAGCTTATGATTCAGTTTTGCATTGCTTATTGCGGAATTCTCAGCAGACATAATCTCTATGCAACGGGAACAACGGGAAAAATGGTTGCCGAGGCGACCGGACTTGAAATTACCAGATTTTTGAGCGGTTCTCAGGGCGGTGACCAACAGATTGCATCAAGAATAGCCTGCAATGAAATTGACCTTCTGCTGCTTTTCAGAGATCCCCTGACAGCAAAACCGCACGAGCCTAATGAAGCAACGCTTCTCAGACTCTGCGATGTTCACAACATTCCTGTTGCAACCAATATTGCAACGGCTGAGGCACTTATACATTCGCTTTCCAGAGGAGACCTTGATTGGCGTGAAATCGTCAATCCGTCAAAGATATAAAATCTTTGAAAAGACGCTCCTGACGGGCATAAATTCAGTTAATCGGGGCTGTCTGTAAAGTGGCGGCCCTGTATTTTTACCTAAAAAGGATGATAAAAATGGCACTTGTTACAAAAGCCGTTAAGGGCACTCAAGACACAATGCCCGATGAGGTTTATAAAATTCAATTTATAGAGCAAACAGTGCTCGATATTGCAAATAAATTCGGATTTCGAGAAATAAGGACACCCGTTTTTGAACATACCGAGCTTTTCCAAAGAGGTGTAGGCGAAACAACGGATGTTGTTCAAAAAGAAATGTATACCTTTGAGGATAAGGGCGGTCGCTCGATAACTCTGCGTCCGGAGGGTACCGCAGGTGCGGTAAGAGCCTTCCTTGAGCACGGACTTTTTAACGAAGCTTTGCCTCAAAAGCTCTGCTATATACTCAACTGCTATCGTTACGAAAAGCCGCAGGCGGGCAGATGGAGAGAGTTTCAGCAGTTCGGAGTTGAAATGCTCGGTGCGGCGGCACCGGCGGCGGATGCCGAGGTTATCTCGCTTGCCAACGAAATATTCGCATTTCTCGGAGTCGAGGGACTTCAGCTTGAAATCAATTCCATCGGATGTCCCGAATGCCGAAAAAAATATCACGAGGCACTTAAAGAATATTTTGAATCGAAAAAAGAAAGTCTTTGCGGAACCTGTTTGGGCAGACTCGAAAAGAATCCCATGAGAATCCTTGACTGCAAAAGTCCGATATGCTCGGAAATCGCCGAGAATGCACCGGCAATTCTCGACTACATTTGCGATGATTGCAGGGAACATTTTGAGAGCGTGAAGAAATATCTTGACAAAATGAACATAGAATATGTTGTTAACCCCCGAATCGTAAGAGGTCTTGATTATTACACAAGAACCGTTTTCGAGTTTGTTTCAACTCAAATCGGTGCACAGGGAACGGTTTGCGGCGGCGGTCGTTACGACGGACTTGTTGAAGAACTCGGCGGACCGCATATTCCGTCGCTCGGTTTCGGAATGGGCACGGGAAGACTTCTTATGCTTCTTGAAAATCAGGGAATTGAGCTTCCGAAGCCCAATAGCTGTGATATTTATATTGCACCTATGGGAGCGGACGAATCCTTTGAAGCAGCCAAAATTGTTGCCGAGCTTCGCGAAGGCGGAATCTGTGCACAGACGGATGTTGTCGGACGTTCGCTGAAAGCGCAGATGAAATATGCCGATAAAATCGGTGCGAAGTACACTATGGTTCTCGGCGGCGATGAGATTGCACAGGGGAAAGCAAAGGTAAAGAATATGAGCAACGGAGAATCAACCGAAATGAAGCTTGAAGAAATAGCCGATAATTTTATGGAGTTTCTTTTAAAGCAGGAAACCGCCTTACTCGGTGAATCGCTTGATCTTGACGGCGTTGATCTTTCCGCTGTTCTCGGCAGTATATAAAAAAGGATGATACTAATATGGACTTTATGACAGGACTTAAAAGAACGCATTATTGCGGCGATCTTCGCCTTTCGGATGCGGGCAAAACGGTAACGGTTGCGGGCTGGGTTCAGCGTCAAAGGGATCTCGGTGCACTTATTTTTATTGACCTTCGTGACAGAGAGGGTATTGTTCAGCTTGCATTTGACGAATCAACCGCAAAGGATATTTTTGAAAAGGCTTCTTGTGCAAGAAGTGAATATGTTCTTATGGCACAGGGAATTGTAAGAGAGCGTTCCGCAAAGAACACTGAAATTCCTACGGGCGAAATCGAAATTGAGGTTACGGATTTGAGAGTTCTCGCAAAGAGCGAAACTCCCCCGTTTGAAATTATTGAGGATTGCCAAACGGCGGAGCTTACAAGGCTTAAATATCGTTATCTCGACCTTCGCCGTCCCGACCTTCAAAAGAATATTCTTCTTCGCCACAAAATAACCAAAATCACAAGAGATTATTTTGATGAAAACGGATTTATCGAGATTGAAACACCTATTTTAATAAAATCAACTCCCGAGGGTGCAAGAGATTATCTTGTTCCGAGCCGTATTCATAAGGGAAAGTTTTATGCTCTTCCCCAATCTCCGCAGCTTTATAAGCAGCTTTCCATGGTTGCCGGATTTGACAGATATATGCAAATTGCCCGTTGCTTCCGTGACGAGGATTTGCGTGCCGACCGTCAGCCGGAATTTACTCAAATAGACCTTGAAATGTCGTTTGTCGATATGGAAGATGTTCTTGCTATCGGTGAAGGCTATATGGCAAGAGTTTTCAAGGAGGCACTCGGAGTTGATATTCAGCTTCCTTTGCCGAGGCTGACATATAAAGAGGCTATGGAGCGTTACGGCAGCGATAAGCCGGATACTCGCTATGGTATGGAGATTTACGACCTGAGCGAAACGGTTAAGAATTGTGGCTTCGGCGTATTTACCGGAGCACTTGAAGCGGGCGGAAGCGTTAGAGGAATTACCGCAAAGAATGCTTTCGGCACTCTTACGAGAAAAGAAATCGACAAGCTTACCGAAATGGTCAGAGGCATAGGTGCAAAAGGTCTTGCGTGGGCACGAATCGCCGAGGACGGAGCGGTTGCTTCTTCGTTTGCAAAGTTCCTTACGGAGGACGAGATGCGTGCACTGCTTGAAAAGGCGGATGCAAAGGCGGGCGATGTTGTGCTCATTATCGGTGACGGAAAAAATTCAACGGTTCTTTCCGTTCTCGGTGCACTTCGCCAGACAGTTGCCAAAAAGCTCGACATAATTCCTGAAAATCAATATAATTTGCTTTGGATAACCGAATTTCCGTTCTTTGATTGGGATGAGGATGCACAGCAGTATGTTGCGATGCATCACCCGTTCACCGCACCTATGGATGAATGCCTTGAATATCTTGAAAGCGATAAAGGCTCCGTCCGTGCGAAGGCGTATGACCTTGTTCTTAACGGTGTTGAGCTTTGCTCCGGCTCAATCAGAATAACGAATCCGGATCTTCAGGCAAGAATTTTCTCGCTTCTCGGACTTTCCGATGAAGAAGCACACAATAAGTTCGGCTATCTTCTTGATGCGTTTAAGTACGGTGCTCCCCCTCACGGCGGTATGGGCATAGGACTTGACAGACTTGTTATGCAAATGCTCGGCTGCGAATCTCTCAGAGATGTTATCGCCTATCCCAAGGTTCAAAATGCAAGTGAGCCGATGACCGAATGTCCCGCAACGGTTGACGGAATACAGCTTGATGACCTCGGAATTGCAATAACCGCAGCAGAGGAATAAATATAATAATAACAAAATTTTTTCTTGAAAGGACGAATTATAATGGCAAGAGTTTATAATTTCTCGGCAGGACCTTCAATGCTTCCCGAAAGCGTTCTCAACAGAGCGGCGGCGGAAATGCTTGATTACAAGGGCAGCGGTCAGTCTGTTCTTGAGATGAGCCATCGCTCAAAGGTTTATGAAGAAATCATTTTCGGTGCTCGTGACCTCTTTAAAGAGATTATGGGTATTCCCGATAATTATAAGATTATTTTCTGTCAGGGCGGTGCATCAACTCAGTTTGCTGCAATTCCCCTGAATTTCCTTAACGGTTCCGGAAAAGCCGACTATGTTCTTTCCGGTCAGTTCTCGACAAAAGCATATAAAGAAGCTCTCAAATACGGTGATGTTAAAGCCGTTGCTTCTTCAAAGGAACAGAATTTCAGCTGCATTCCGCAGCTTAATAAGGCGGATTTCACTCCCGATGCGGACTATTTCTATATTTGCCAAAACAATACGATTTACGGAACACGCTTTACGGAGCTTCCCGATACCGGCAATGTTCCTCTTATTTCGGACGTTTCATCCTGCTTCCTTGCGGAGCCGATGGATGTTTCAAAGTACGGCGTTATTTACGGCGGAGCACAAAAGAACGTTGCTCCCGCAGGCTTAACGGTTGTTATCGTTCGTGAAGACCTTCTCGGCAAGGCAAGAGATTACACTCCCACTATGCTCGATTATAAGGTGCTTGCGGATAACGATTCAATGTATAATACTCCGCCCTGCTATTCGATTTATATGTGCAAGCTTGTTCTTGAATGGATTAAGACACTCGGCGGTTTGGAAGCCATGAAGCTTCATAATGAGAAAAAAGCGTCGATTCTTTATGATTTCCTTGACAGCAGTAAGATGTTCAGCAACCCCGTAAAAAAGAGTGACCGTTCAATGATGAATGTTACCTTTGTTACCGAGAGCGATGAGCTTAACGCAAAATTTGTTAAGGAAGCGGCAGAGGCAGGCTTTGTTAATCTTAAAGGACACCGTTCCGTTGGCGGTATGAGAGCCTCTATCTATAATGCTATGCCGATTGAGGGCGTTGAGAAGCTTGTTGACTTTATGGCGGAATTTGAAAAGAAAAACTGATAGGGGGATTTTGCCGTGTTTAATATTTTGACTTTAAACAAAATTTCAAAAAACGGTCTTGACCGACTTGACGGTGCAAAATTCACCTGTTCCGACAGCGTTGGAAATCCCGATGCTGTTCTTGTTCGTTCCGCTTCAATGCACGAAACCGAATTCAGCGAAAAAACCGTTGCAATCGCAAGAGCGGGAGCCGGTGTCAACAATATACCCATCCCCGTTTGCAGCGAAAAGGGTATAGCTGTTTTTAATACCCCCGGAGCAAATGCAAATGCGGTTAAAGAGCTTGTTATTTGTTCGCTTTTCCTTGCATCGAGAAAGGTTGCGGCATCGCTTGATTGGTGCAAAACCCTCAAGGGCGAAGGAGAAAATGTCGGAAAGCTGGTAGAAAAAGGCAAAAGCAATTTTGCAGGCCCCGAAATTCTCGGAAAAACGCTCGGCATAGTCGGACTCGGTGCAATCGGTACTCTTGTTGCCCAAAGTGCTCAGGCACTCGGAATGCGTGTTATCGCATACAGTCCCAATGCGGCATCGCAAAAAAATGTTGAAGCTGTTACCCTTGATGAGCTTTTTGCTCAAAGTGATTATATTACCCTTCACGCTCCCCTTAATGACAGCACAAGGGGAATGGTCAATGCCGAATCAATTGCAAAAATGAAGGACGGAGTAAGAATCCTGAATTTTGCAAGGGGCGAGCTTGTTGCATCGAAAGATATTATCGATGCCCTTGCAAGCGGCAAAGCGGCGGCATATGTTACCGATTTTCCGACAGATGAACAGCTCGGTGCAGACGGTGTAACGGCGATTCCGCATCTCGGTGCATCTACTCCCGAAAGCGAGGAGAACTGTGCGATGATGGCGGCAGACGAGGTTTCGGCGTATCTTCTCCGAGGAGAAATTAAAAATTCCGTTAATCTTCCCAACACCTGCCTTGCAGAGAGCTTTACGGTGCGTACTTGCTTTATTCATCGTGAGAATGCCGATGATTTTGCGGTAAAAGCGGAGTCGGCGGCAAAAGCGGCAGGAGCAGAGGTTGCATCGATTTTCACGGCGAACAAGAAGGATATGGGTTACACCGTTATCGATACCGATAGGCCGTTTGATGCAAGCGGCGTTGAGGGTGCAATCAGAGTAAGAGTTTTATAAGAATATAGCGGGACTTTGTTCCCGCTATTATTATATTTGAGGTAAAAAATGGAAAAATTCGGCTTTGTTAAAGATGAAAAGTTAAAAAAACAACTGAAATTTATTCTTGTTATTGACAATATGAAAAATATTTTCAGGCGAAATCTGTTAGCGGACGGCTCAAGACGTGAAAACGATGCGGAGCATTCGTGGAGCTTGGCAATGCTTGCTATGCTTTTTGAAGAATACAGTGCCGAAAAGGTTGATATGGAAAAAACGTTGAAAATTGCTCTTGTTCACGACCTTGTTGAGGTTTATGCCGGAGATACTTTCGCTTATGACCTAAAGGGCAACGAGGATAAGCTTGAACGGGAAACAAAGGCGGCTCAAAAGCTGTTTGAAATCCTTGAGCCGGAGCAGGGCGGTGAAATCCGTGACCTGTGGAATGAATTTGAAGAAAAGAAAACTCCCGAAGCAAGGTATGCAAACGCAATTGACCGTGTTCAGCCGCTTATCAATAATTATATGACGGACGGTTATACTTGGAAAGAGGGCGATGTGCACGCACCGCAGATTTACAAACGCAATGAGATTGTTCGTACGGCGGCTCCGGAGCTTTGGAAACTGGTTGAGGGAATTGTTGACGATTCAATTGAATCCGGAATATTAAAGCCTTAAACTTTATTCATACCGAATTTGATAAAATAAAAGAAAAATTGACAATGAGAATCGGGAAAAGGCTATTTGACGGAAATTTTATGCAGGGCAAGGACGGTTTCGCTCCGATTTCGGAATAATGAAAAATAAATAACAGAAAAAATCAAGGCTTGTGCGGTTGAAATTTCCACACAAGCCTTTTGGTTTGCATTATTCTGTTCTGAGAGCAACAACGGGATCTTTTCTCGAAGCGATTTTCGAGGGAATAAGACCTGAAATAAAGGTGAGCGTCATACTGATAATGACAAGAGCAATTGCACCGTCGGTCGGAAGCTTGGCAATGTTGGGCAAAGAGGTCAGATGCTCAATCAATGCATTGATGGGAATTATCATCAGCAGCGTTGAAAGAATGCCGAGTGCACCCGAAACAAAGCCGACAATCAATGTTTCCGCATTGAATACTCGTGAAATATCTCTCTTTGATGCACCGATTGCACGGAGAATACCGATTTCCTTTGTTCTTTCAAGAACGGAAATGTAGGTTATGATTCCTATCATAATTGATGAAACAACAAGTGAAATTGCAACAAAAGCGATAAGAACATAAGAGATAATGTTAATTATTGTTGTTACCGATGAAAGAAGAAGACCGATATAATCCGTATACTTTATCGCATCGTCTTCGTTTCCTTCGGCTGCCTTTGATTCGTTATATTTCGATATTTCATCAGAAATAATATCTTTGGCTTCAAAGTCAAGAGGATAAATATAGATAGACTGGGGTTTATCAAGGTCGGCAACACCGAGCAATGAAAGAGCTTCCTCATAGCTTGATGCAAGAGGTTCCGGCTCCGGTTCAGGTTCCGGTTCGGGGGCAGGCTCGGTGACGGGACTGTTTGGATTTTCGGGTGCTTGAGAATTAACCGGCGAATCTGACGGTGCGGAGGGTTCTTCGTTTCCGGAGGGAGCGGCAGGGCCGTAATCACCGTTCATAATAGCCGAAAGCATTTTGAGCTTGGTCGATTTATCCATCATCTGGAGGAAGGTCAACGCCTGATCGCCGCTTATTTGACCGATGCCTTCTATCTCCTGACCTTCGAGCAGCTTATCCAAATAACCCGAAAGCTCTTTTCTTTCGCTGAGAGAAAGAGTTGATTTGAGCATAAGCTCAACGGTACGCTTCATCATTTCGGCTTCCTCGCCGCTGTAGGTGCTGTCGATTGAAGCATAAACTTCGTCTTCCGTAACCTCCGGATATTGGCTGAAATCAGGCATACCGGAGGTTGCCGTTGAAGTTGCGGAGGGAGCATTTTCGCTTGTAAGTTTCATCGTGGAGGCTTTCGGCGTATCGGAAGCGGATTTGAATTGAGTGGTATTTATTTGCGGATCAAGAGCGGCGGAAACACCCGATGCCGAGGGAGCGGAGGGCTGTAAATTCGCATTGGCACGGGCAGCTTTATCGAACGGTATGCCGGTGAAAACATCAACGTCGGGATTTGCCTTTTGCTGCTTGACGATTTCGCATTCGTTGGTAGCGTTTATTACATATTCCGTAAGGGCGGTAGTATAACCGATTGCACCGGTTGCCGTAACCATAATCGAATCATTCGACGGCTTTACGATACCGACGATTTTGATTTCACTGCCGTTGTTGATGAGGTTTTTAACATACTCCTCATCTCCACGCATATCGTTCCAGGTTTTGTCGGCTTCGTTATAGCTGAAATAATCGGGTTCAAGAACGATTTTAAAGGTTTTGTTAAGAATATCGTCATATTCGATTTCAAAGGATTTGGGTTTGATTTCTTCACCGCTTTGCATAGCCATAAATGCCTGCATCATTTCTTCCTGTGAAGTAAGACCGAGTCCCTGAATGGCAATATCGCTGATTTCGTTGTTTTTATCAATGATGAGAACGACCTCATTATATGCTTCGGGCCACTTGCCTTTAACGATTTCGTATTGGTCATCAAGGAGAGCCTGATTGTCAATAAGCTCCTGCCAAGAGTTCATCGTCTTTTCCATACTTGAGAGCATAGAGGTGTCAATCTGCATTCCGCCCGTGTTGATGCTGCCTATCATCGAATTCATTATCGAAATCATCGGACTGGGGAAAACCTGATTAAGTCCGTTTGAGGTGTCAGATGAATATATATTGAGTTTTCCGCCGTAGGTATATTGAATGCTGCTTGCGTATTCATCAATGGTGCAGGCATCGTCGGTAAGATACTCTTTAAAGGCTTTAAGGTCGTTTGCCCAAATTTCCGACGAGAAGGATTCCATCATACTCGAAGCCATTGAATTTGAATAAACTTTATCAAAGCCGTGGTTGATTTCACCCGATGCGGTTGCACTTACGCTGCCGAGCATTGCGTTCATATCCATTGCCGTGCTTTCAATCATCATTGGATAAGAGGTAAGAGTTTCCTGCTGAATCGAGTCGATATACGCCTGAAATCCGTTTGAAAGAGAAAGAATAAGAGCAATGCCGATAATGCCGATGCTTCCTGCAAACGAGGTAAGAAAAGTACGCATCTTTTTGGTCATAAGGTTGTTTGTTGAAAGCGAAAGAGCGGTGAACAGAGACATTGAGGGCTTTTTGACCTTTTTCGTCTTCTTTGCCTTTTTTGTTTCGCCTTTTGTTTGCTTTTCCGGTTCTTCGGCGGTATAAGGTGCGGTATCGTCAACAATGTTACCGTCAACCAGACGGATTATTCTTGTTGAATATTCATCGGCAAGCTCCGGATTGTGAGTAACCATAACAACAAGCTTCTCTTTTGAGATTTCCTTGAGAAGCTCCATAATCTGAACGCTTGTTTCGGAATCGAGAGCACCCGTAGGCTCATCGGCAAGAAGAATTTCGGGGTTATTGACAAGTGCTCTTGCTATTGCAACTCTCTGCATTTGACCGCCCGACATTTGGTTCGGTTTTTTGTTAAGCTGATCTCCGAGACCTACCTTTTCAAGAGCTTCCTTTGCTCGCTGCTTTCTTTCGCTTTTAGTGACACCCGAAAGGGTAAGTGCAAGCTCAACATTTGAAAGAACGGTTTGATGAGGGATAAGATTATAGTTTTGGAAAACAAAACCGATGGAGTGGTTTCTGTAGTTATCCCAATCGCTGTCTTTAAAATCTTTTGTGGATTTTCCCTCGATAATCAAATCGCCCGAAGTATATTGATCAAGACCTCCGATAATGTTGAGCAGGGTAGTTTTTCCGCAACCCGAATGACCGAGAATGGAAACGAATTCGTTTCTGCGGAACTCAACATTGATACCCTTGAGAGCTACAACCTTGCTATCGCCCGTTGGGTATTCTTTAACAATATTTTTTAATTTCAGCATAAAAATACCTCTTGACAAAAGATTCTGTTAATGTTACACTTGTAACAGTGGTGATTGTAACATTAGTTTATGAATAAATTATCAACAAATTGTTTTTATTTTATCAATTGTTACAAAACAAGGAGATTTGTAATGCAAAAAGTAAATGAAGTTAATGCTCTGACAAAGGAGTGCATCGTCACCGCCTTGCTCAGACTAATGGAAACAAACAATTATTCAAGTATTTCAATAACGGATATAACCAATCTTGCCGGTGTTTCAAGAATGGCATATTATCGCAACTACAAAAGCAAGGATGAGATTCTCATTAATCATCTTATCGACCGTGAAACGCAGCTTCTTGAAGGTCTTCACGGACACAAGGCAAATGATTTGCATGGTATGATAAAGATTCTTTCCGGATTTTTTCAGGAAAATGCAGATGTCATACAGGCAATTTACGATGCCGGCTTGGGCAACAGGCTGACCGATATGCTCGAAGAAAGAATTTATAATTATTTTCCCGTTGCGATAGAAGCACGGGCAGGTAAATATGCGGTTCAGTTTTATGTGGGTGCGGTGCTTGCCGTTTTTAAGAAGTGGTTTGACAACGGAATGGTTGAATCCGTTGAAGAAATTTCGGATATTCTTTGCAAATTGATAAATGTTAAGGGCGTTGCGGATTTTCTTGTTTTTCCGAAAGTTATTTGATAAAATCAAAAAGCCGCCTTGCTTTTGCACGTTATTGTTGCTCAAATCAAAACGGCTGTTAAACTATTTCAAATACTATTACGGCTTGTGCGGAATAATTCGTACAAGCTTGATTTTTCGCTGTCGGATATTCTAATTTATTATGTATTATTTATATTCAATAATATCCGGTTCGTTTTCGCACCACACAGCGTATATCTCCGAATAATCGTTGCTCAAAAACATAGGCAGATATTTATCGAAGCAAACGGCAAGCTTTTGGTTTTTAAGCTCATCGGGTTTTATCCAAAAGACTTTGCCCTCATCGGTTGCATCGAGCAGTTCACCGCTGAAATCCGTTGTCTTATAAAGAAAAACGATGTATCTGTCCTTTCGGATTTTGTGTGTCCAATGAATAATACCGCAGGGTTTAAGATTTTTTATTTCAAGACCGGTTTCCTCTTTGATTTCACGGACAGCGGAATCAACAAAGCTTTCTCCGACCTCAACGTGACCGCCGGGGAATGAAAGTCCCGTCCAGCTTTTAACTCTTTCCTGAACAAGCACGGTTCCGTTTGTAATATCCTCGATCATAACCATATTGGTAAGCTCTGTTTTTGATTTTTCATACCTCATAGTATTGAACCTCTGTCTATTTCTGGTTTATATTTTGCCATACAAAAGCAACATCTGCACCAACCTGAACAAAGGTGTCGGGAACATTGTTATCGAGAACGGCAACTCTTGTAAAGCCGTTCGCCTCGAATGCCTCGCAAAAGGCATTTGCCATAGCGGTATCCTTAAAGGTTATGTGATGAACAAGACGAAATTCTTTCAGTGTTTGCCTTAAACTTCCGTTGGGGAAGCCTACAACAAAGCCGGTGCACCACCAATATTTTTCATATTTACGGTTGAAAATAGCCTTATAATTTCCGTTGGAGTTTTCGTCCCACATAAAAGCCATTTCCATATTGAGCCAGTCCTCTTTGTCTGCACATACAAAGTGAGTGCCGCTCGAACCGATGCTTCGTGTGTAAACGCCGACCTCGCCGCCGACAAAGACCATACCGTACTGACCTTTCCACATCTGAATCATCCATTCCTTACCGCCGTATTGAAAAATGGTACGCACCGTATCGTAATACATAACGGAGATGGGAGCAAGATTATCGTAAACCTCGTTGAAGCCGAAGTTTTTCTGCCAGCAGTCTTTATCATCGGTGTAATAGAAATTTCCCTCGCCGTCATAACGGTATGAGGCAAGATTAACGCTTTCGTAGTCGATTTTTGATTGCGGCGGAATGTATTTGGGTGCCTTGGGAAGCGTGAATACCTCGGAAAAAGCGGAGTTGATAACGGTTGCAAGCTCGGTTATTTTTTCCGTTACGGTTGAAGCTGCGGTTGTGGTTTCGCTCGAAGCTGTGCTTGAGGATTCATTGGCAGTCGGAGCAGTGTTTTCGGTGCTCGGAGCGGTTGAAGCTTCGGGAAACGAATGAGAAAATATCGATTGCGAATAATATGCGAATGACGGGTTGCTTGATTCCTGATACACGGGAAGCGTGTTTTCCGTTTCAATTGATTCCGAAAAGAAATCGGACATATCACTTTCAACGGGTATTTTGTTGCCGCTGTCGTTCAATTTGACCGCAAGAATCGCAACTATGCATATCATTGCGGCGGCAACTGCCACAACAACAGCCGTTAAAGACTTACCTTTCATTGTTATTTCCTCCTGAAAATCAAAATGTAGATTAACGCACAATGCATTAATATGCAATTACCTTATATTATATCAAGCGGGAATTATTTAGTCAACCGAAATAATACCGAAAAATGAAATAAAAATGAATTTTTAGCAGAATGCTTTACTGCGATTGACAATAAAATAAAAAATGGTTAATATATAAAATAGGATAATATTACGAAAAGGGGGTAATGCGATGAATGATGCCTGAAAGCTTTGTGAGCTGTGGCTCGAAAAAACGGCGGAGATTGTGGACGAAACAAGAAAGTCACCGCCTGCGGAGCTTGCCGGACTCAGAGTTCTTGAGGTATATGATTTTGAGGCGGGCAGCATTACCGACACGCAAACGGACAAAAAGACCGCAATTGAGCTGCTGAAATCGAATGTTTTGGTGTATTCCCTGCCCAACGGTAATTTTGCGATAGTACGTCCGTCGGGAACGGAACCGAAAATCAAGGTGTATATAACAGGCTGTGAAAAAGACAGGGATTCAGCCGAAAGGCTTGCCGAAAATCTCGGCGAGGCAATGAAAAAACTATTGAAAATATAAAGAAAAGGTGAAAAATGTTATGAATAAAAGAAATTTGATTGTCAGAATAGTTGCTGTTATTCTTTGTGCTATAATGGTTCTCGGCGTCGGAACGGCGGCGATCTCGGCTTTTGCCGCCGACACTCAAGCGGCAGTCGCACCGAACACGGGAAGTCAGCCTATGCTGTGGGTAGTTATTGCCGTTGTTGCGGCAGTTGCGGTTATAGCAGGTTGCTTGATTATTCCGAAAGTTAAAAAATAATAATTTGGCAAAAATCGGCTTGTGTGCAGAACCGATTTATAATAATTTGATTTAACAGAGCAAATTGGTGGAAAGGAAAAATAAAAATGGAATTTAATATTTCAAGGGATGAAATGCTTGAGGGAATGCATACGATGAATTCTTTCGGCACAAGGCTTACGGGCAGCGAGGGCCATACGGCGTTTATCAATTGGCTGAAAAAAGAGATAAGCGATATGGGTATACAGATTTTCAGCGATCCGTTTTATTTCAGACGTTGGGATGAAAAACGCTCATCGATTGAGATTTTTGACGGCGATGAGAAAATCGATATTCCCGTTTCATCGGCATATCCTTATTCGGGCGAAACGACCGCCGACGGAATAACCGAGGAGCTGGTTTATGTTAAGGATTTGACGGATATTCCGAAAACGACGGGGAAAATAGCCGTTTTTGAAGTGTCGAATGTCAACTTTATTCCGAGCGAAATCGCATTTGATAAGCGTTCGAGCTATCCCGAAGATGTTGTCCTTCCGAAAAAATATGAGGGACCTGTAATAACAAGCTTTGTACAGTGCTTCTACGGAATCGTTTCAAAGCTTTCAAAGGCAAAAGCGGTTATTCTTATTTGGAAAGGCTTGCACGATGATTGCGTTAAAGGTCAGTATCTTTCGTTCATAATGGATTATCAGAAAATGCCGATGCTTTGGGTGAACGAAACAAACGGTCAAAGAGTTATCGAGGCGGCAAATGAACATAAAAAAGCAAAATTCGTGCTTGAAGCTGAGCTGAAAGAAAACGCTTTTACCGAGAGCTTTTATTGCATTCTCAACGGCAAGGATCCCAAAGAAAATGTTATTGTCAACACCCATACCGATGGTACCAACTGTGTTGAGGAAAACGGAGCTGTCGCACTTTTACAGCTTATGAAAAATATGAAGGATCAGGAGCTTGAAAGAACGCATATTTTTGTTTTCACAACGGGACATTTTCGCTTGCCTCGTTTTGAGGATATACGCACCGGAGCGTTTCAGTCGGCATCACGCTGGCTTGCAATGCACAGGGATTTGTGGGACGGCAAGGGAAACCATTTTAAATGCGTTGCCAATCTTACCGTTGAGCATCTCGGCTGCAAGGAATGGAGAGAGGTTGACGGGGAATACAAATACACGGGTGAGCAAGAGGTTGAGCTTGTGTATACCGGCAACAAATTTATGGATAAGCTTTATATTGATACAGTTAAGGACAGAAAAAATATTCGCACAATGACGCTCAGAGGTCATAATGCCTTGCACTTCGGCGAGGGACAGAATTTCTTTACAATGGGTATTCCGGAAATAAGTCTTGTTCCCGCACCTTATTATCTTTGCGTTATCAGTGATACACACGAAATGGAAAAATTTGACATTGACCTTATGACCGAGCAGACCGAAACCTTTGCACGGCTTATAGAGAAAATCGAGCATATTTCCGCAAAGGAAATAGGCAGAAGCGAATTGTATTCCGCCATTAAAGCAAGGAGCGTTTCCGGCGGAAAGGATTTCAGCTTAGTTGGATTGACGGAAAGCATTATTGAAAAGCTTAAAAAACAATAAAAACAACATTAAAAAGGCTTGTACGGAAATGAACCGCACAAGCCTTTTTTATATTCGGTTTTAATAATTGCAAAAACGAATTAATCGTTGCTTCTTCTGGGTGCTCTGCCACCTCTGTCGCCCTTGAAATCTCGTCTGGGCTTTCTGGGTGTATCGGCAACGGTGTTTTCGGGAACAAGTCCTTCAACCTCTATAAGAGCCTCACGGCGGGAGAAATTAAGTCTGCCCTGATCGTCCTTGGGAAGCACCTTAACGATAACCTCATCACCAACGGTAACAACATCTTCAACCTTTTCGGTTCTCTTAACATCAAGCTGACTGATGTGAACCATACCTTCCTTGCCGGGTGCGATTTCAACGAATGCACCGAAGCTCATAAGGCGGGTTACGATGCCCTTATAAATTGCACCGACCTCGGGATCGTTTGCAATTGTTTCAACAATCGAGATTGCTCTGCGTGCATCATCGATATCGGTTGAGGAAACAAAAATGTTACCGTCCTCCTGAACATCGATTTTACAGTTGCATTCCGCACAGATTTTCTGAATAACCTTGCCCTGTTTGCCGATAACGTCACCGATTTTTTCGGGATCGATTTTGGTGGTCAGCATCTTAGGTGCCCACTTTGAAAGCTCCGCTCTCGGCTCGGAAATAACAGGAAGCATAATTTCATCAAGAATATAGCATCTTGCATTGTAGGTTTTGTCGAGAGCTTCTCTGATGATAGCGGGAGTAAGACCGTGAACCTTGAGGTCCATCTGGATTGATGTGATACCCTTTTTGGTACCCGCAACCTTAAAGTCCATATCGCCGAAGAAATCTTCAAGTCCCTGAATGTCAACCATAGTCATAAAGCGGTCACCCTCGGTGATAAGACCGCAGGAGATACCTGCAACGGGTGCTTTGATGGGAACGCCGGCTGCCATAAGCGAAAGAGTTGAACCGCAAACAGAGCCTTGCGAGGTTGAACCGTTTGATGAAAGAACCTCCGAAACAACACGAATCGTATACGGAAATTCTTCAACAGAAGGAAGAACGGGAACAAGCGAACGCTCCGCAAGTGCACCGTGACCGATTTCTCGTCTTCCGGGGCCTCTGCTCGGCTTGGTTTCGCCAACGGAATATGAGGGGAAATTATAATGATGCATATAACGCTTGCTGTCTTCTTCGTCAAGTCCGTCAAGAAGCTGTGCATCGCTGATGGGGCCGAGAGTTGTTACGGAGAGAACCTGAGTCTGACCTCTGGTAAACATACCGGAGCCGTGAACTCTGTCAAGAAGATCGATTTCCGCATTGAGGGGACGGATTTCGTTAATTCCTCTGCCGTCAACACGCTTGCCGTCATCAAGAAGCCAGCGGCGAACAACGTATTTTTGAACTTTATAAAGGCATTCCTCAATTTTAACTTCCATTTCGGGATAAATTTCGTCAAACTTTTCGTGAACCTTTTCGTAAACGGGTTTAAGGCGTTCGTCACGGATTCTCTTGTCATCGGTATCGAGTGCGTAACGAATATCCTCAATCGAGAAATCCTTGATTGCTTCATACATTTCGGGATCGGGATCGTTTGAGGGGAAGTCAACCTTTTCTTTTCCGCATTCTTCTTTGATTTTATTGATAAATTCAACGATTCTTTGGTTTTCTTTGTGCGCAAACATAATACCGTCATACATATCATCGTTTGAAACTTCGTTTGCGCCGGCTTCAATCATTGCAACAAGGTCGCTTGTTGAAGCAACAGTAACATACATATCGCTTTTTGCTCTCTGCTCAAGCGTGGGGTTGATAACATATTCGCCGTCAACAAGTCCCACAACAACGCCGGAAATGGGGCCGTCCCACGGAATTTCGGAAATTGAAATGGCAATTGAAACGCCGAGCATAGCTGCGATTTCGGGCTGGCAGTCGGGATCAACCGACATAACGGTTGCAACAACGCCGACATCGTTTCTCATATCCTTGGGAAAAAGGGGACGAATCGGTCTGTCGATAACACGGGAAGCAAGAGTTGCCTTTTCGCTCGCCTTGCCCTCTCGTCTTTGAAATGAACCGGGGATTCTGCCTACCGAATAAAGCTTTTCTTCATAGTCAACCGAAAGAGGGAAGAAATCAACACCCTCTCTGGGCTTCGCCGCCATTGTAGCTGTGCAGAGCACGTTTGTTTCGCCGTAACGAACAAGGCATGATCCGCCTGCAAGCTGAGCCATTTTGCCTACTTCAACAACAAAAGGTCTGCCCGCAATTTCTGTTTCGTACTTTTTGAAAGCTTCAAAAAACATAATTTTTTTACCTCTCTGTAAAATTTTTATTTCCACAGGCGGCAGGTTCGGGTTTAGCAATAAATCCGGAATCCGAGCTGTTCGGGTTCTCGATTTACCGCTAAAACCTTGAAAATCAGCCGCCTGAAAGATGCATTTTCGACAATGCTTTAAAGCTGTATCAAGTTAATGTTTTAACAGGCTGATTCGCCTTTTAAAACGATACAAAGCAGGCAAGATAAAATGCTTCCTGCCTGCTTTACCGATAAATTATTTACGGATACCGAGTCTTGCGATGATTGAACGGTAACGCTCAATGTCAACCTTCTGAAGGTATGCAAGAAGGTTTCTTCTGTGACCGACCATCATAAGAAGTCCGCGTCTTGAATGGTGGTCTTTCTTGTGGATTTTAAGATGCTCTGTAAGGTCGTTGATTCTTTTGGTAAGAACGGCGATCTGAACTTCGGGAGAACCTGTGTCACCCTCGTGGAGAGCATATTCCTGCATAATTGCGGTTTTTTCTGCCTGTGTCATTTTTTTCACCTCATTAATATATTCGCCTCGAACCCAGAATGCGGCAGGTGATTACCTCGATGAGGTTTACTCCGCAAGCCGAGAAACGGGCGTGTGCAAATGGGATTATAGCATAACAAAACCGAAATGTAAAGGGTTTTTAAAAAATTAATTATATTTTCGATAAAAAGAAATTTGCAGACAGAGTATTTGTCAATACCCATTTTCAAAGTGCGGCATAGAATGGATTGAGGGTGTTTGCTCTCAAAAATAAGGCGGCTGTCGTCAGCGGTGGCATTTATTGCCCATGGGGAGCCGGATGATGCGTGGCAGCCGCCATAATTATAGATAATGCTTTTGAATCAGTTTTCTCCGACCTTAGCCACAACCGACGAATCCGAACTCGATTTGTTTCGGATAAATGAAGCGACTGCTGCGCTAAAATACTCGCTAATCCGGCGTATATCAAGGCGAAAATCGCCTTGATGCGCCAAAAGATTAAATTTTAGGCGTATGGTGTTCGACTTTCTTCACCCTATTCAAAGCCTTCAAAGGATCAACATATTCACCGTCGATAAGAACCTCAAGATGCAGATGGTCTTCATCGCTGATTTCAACGGGAATATGACCGAGTGAGCCGATTTTATCATATTTTTTTACTTCACTGCCCTGCGAAAGACAGCTTCCGCTTTTAAGACCGCAGTATCGCACGGTCATACCGTTGCCGTGGTCAATTTCAACAATCGTTCCCCAAAAGCTGTCGTCTGTTACCGAAATTATTTTTCCGTCACCGACCGCAACAACCTCATTGCCCGCACTGCCGCCGAAATCAACGCCGTTATGCACTCTCCAGTCGCCCATTGTTTTTGATTGAACCATTTCTCCGTTGCTGTAGTCCTTAATGATGTCGGTACCCATAGGCAGGGCGAAGTTTCCGGAATACGGTTTGTTTTCATCGATTTTTTCGGTTGTTTCGGGGATGCTGAAAATTCTTTCGTCCGCAACGCCGCTGATATCAATGTTTGCTTCATCTGTCAGCGGCGGTTCGTTTTCAAAGCTTCGGTTAACCGTAATTCGGCTGAAGCCGGTTGGTTCCTCATCGGAATTTCTCATTCCCGCAATGCCGGCAACCGAACCCACACCGACGGCGATAAGGCAGATAAAAAGCGTAAGATAAATGTTTGGATATTTTTTTAATCTCTTTTTCAAGCTGAAAATCCTTTCTTCTTTTGTTCATATTTCAAAAACAACGGAGATAACCGAATTGTTTCAATTTTATTTTGGGTTTTTTATGCGTTTGTTATTCCCGAAAAAGGGTAAAATTGAAAAAAATATCGCCGTAAATAAAAAAATTTTAAAATATATCTTGATACTTGCAGATTTTTCTGCGATAATAACAAAGTATAAATATTTTCAGAGGTGTATATTTTTGGATAATAAAAGATTGGCGGAGCTTCTTTTTCCGCATATAGACAAAACCCCCGATTATTATGAGGAGCTTTACCCCGAAAGAAAGCTTCCGGAAGGAGCGAGGGTAACAAGATTTCCACCCTCCCCGACCGGCTATCTTCATATCGGCGGACTTTTCGGTGCTCTTACGGACGTACTTACCGCACACTCAACAAACGGCGTTGCGTATCTGAGAATTGAGGATACCGATAAAAAGCGTGAAATAGATGACGGTGTTTCCGCCATAATCAACGGCTTCGATTATTTCGGAGTGAAATTCGATGAGGGCGTTACCGGCTTCGGCACCGAAAAGGGAAATTACGGTCCGTATACGCAAAGTCAACGTGTCGAGATATACCAAACCGTTGCAAAGAGCCTTGTCGAAAAGGGACTTGCCTATCCTTGCTTCTGCACGGCGGACGAGCTGACGGCTATCCGCGAGGAGCAGACAAAGGGCGATGCTCTCATTTGGGGCTATTACGGAAAATGGACAAGGTGCCGTGACCTTACGCTTGAGCAGATTGAAAAAAATCTTGCCGAGGGCAAGCCGTGGGTGCTTCGTCTGCGCTCGAGCGGCAGTGAGGATAAAAAAATCGTGTTTGATGACGTTATCCGAGGCAAAATAGAAATGCCCGAAAACATAATAGATGAGGTTCTGCTTAAATCGGACGGCATCCCCACCTATCATTTTGCTCATACGTGCGATGACCATTTCATGAGAACGACCCATGTTATCAGAGCTGAGGAGTGGATATCCTCCGTGCCGAAGCACATTGAGCTTTTCCGTGTCTGCGGCTACAAGCTCCCGAAATATGCCCACACTCCGCAGGTGCTTAAAATCGATGAAGAAACAGGCGATAAGAGAAAGCTCTCTAAAAGAAAAGACCCCGAAGCGGCAGTCGGATATTATGCTGAGCAGGGCTTCCCGAAAGAAAGCATGCTTGAATATTTGCTCACGCTGATAAATTCGAGCTTTGAGGACTGGAGAAGGGCAAATCCGAAAGAGGATATCTCAAAATTCCCGTTCAACCTCAAAAAGATGAGCTCGAGCGGCTGCCTGTTCGACCTTGTAAAGCTCAACGATGTCAGCAAAAATGTTATATCGGTTATGTCGGCAAAAGAGGTTTACGGCAATGTTGCGGAATGGGCAAAGGTCTATGATCCCGAATTTTACAATATTTTCACCGCCGATGCCGAATATTCAACCGCTGTCGTAAATATTGACAGAGAGAATCCCAAGCCCAGAAAGGATATTGCGAAGTGGAATGAGGTTAAGGATTACTTCTCATATCTTTACGACGAACTCTATAAAGCTGACTACGACTTCCCCGAAAGCATTTCAAAAGAGGATGCATCGGCTGTTATAAAGAAATATTTCGAGGAATTTTCACTTACAGATGATAAAGACCAATGGTTTGCACGCATAAAGGAAATGTGCGAGCCTCTCGGATTTACACCGAATGTTAAAGAATACAAGAAAAATCCCGAAGCATATAAAGGTCATGTCGGTGATGTTTCGACGATTATCCGAATCGCACTCACGTCAAGAAGAAATACTCCGGACCTTTATTCGATTATGCAGCTTCTCGGCGAGGACAGAATCAAATCCAGGCTTTCCGATGCTCTTGAAAGCTTAAAATAAGACGAACTAAAGCAGGAAAGCCGCTTAACAGAAAGGACTTGTGAAATATGGACGAAATCAATAACGCTTCAAATTTTATATATGATTTTATCGATGAGGATCTTGCAAACGGAGTTAACACGAGAATCCAAACTCGTTTTCCGCCGGAGCCGAACGGATATCTTCATATCGGTCACGCAAAAGCTATTTGCATCGACTTCAGTACTGCCGAAAAATACGGTGGAGAATGCAATCTTCGTCTTGACGATACCAATCCGTCAAAAGAGGATGTTGAATATGTTGATGCGATAAAAGAAGATATCGAATGGCTCGGCTACAAGTGGAATAAGGTTCTCTATGCTTCAAGCTACTTTGATTTTATTTACGAATGTGCGATAAAGCTCATCAAAAAGGGTAAGGCTTATGTCTGTGACCTTTCGGCGGACGAAATAAGAGAATACAGAGGAACTCTTACCGAGCCGGGAAAGAACAGTCCCTACCGAGAGCGTTCAATCGAAGAAAATCTTGATCTTTTCGCAAGAATGACAGCGGGTGAATTTGCCGACGGAGAGAGAACGCTCCGTGCAAAAATCGATATGGCATCGCCCAACATCAATATGCGTGATCCCGTTATTTACAGAATCGCACATATCAATCATCATCAAACGGGCAACAAGTGGTGTGTATACCCGATGTACGATTTTGCACATCCTCTTTCGGATGCAAAAGAGGGCGTAACCTATTCGCTCTGTTCGCTCGAATTTGAAAATCACAGACCGCTTTATGATTGGTTTATTAAGGAAATCGGCTTTGATGAGCCGCCCAGACAGATTGAATTTGCCCGCCTTAACATTAACTATTGCGTAACAAGCAAAAGGAAATGCCTTGAAATGGTGCAAAAGGGAATTGTTGACGGTTGGGACGATCCCAGAATGGTAACTCTTTGCGGTATGAGAAGGAGAGGTTATCCGGCGGCTGCTATCAGAGAATTTATCAACCGTATCGGCGTTTCAAAGGCTTACAGCGTTGTTGATTACGGCTTGCTTGAGGCTTGCGTAAGAGATAATCTTAATGCGAATGCTCCGAGAGCGATGGCTGTTCTCAAGCCGCTGAAGGTAGTTATCGATAATTATCCCGATGGTCAGGTTGAAGCGATTGATGTTGAAATCAATCCCGATAAGCCGGAGCTTGGAACAAGAACCGTTCATTTTTCAAAGGAAATTTTTGTTGAACGTGATGACTTTATGATTGAACCTCCCAAAAAGTATTTCAGACTTTTCCCCGGAAACGAGGTTCGTCTTAAAAGTGCGTATTTTGTTACCTGCAACAGTTGGGAAACCGATGAGGACGGAAACGTTACCTGCCTGCACTGCACCTATGATCCCGAAACAAAGGGCGGCGATTCTCCCGACGGCAGAAAGGTTAGGGGAACTCTGCACTGGGTAAGTGCGGCGGATTGTGTTCCTTGCGAAATCAGACTTTACGACAGACTCTTTAATACCGAAAATCCGGCAGGTGAGGAGGGCGTTGATTATCTTGATAATCTTAATCCCGATTCGCTTAAAATTCTCAGCGGTTGTCTTGTTGAGGGCGGAATAGGAAATTCAAAATGCGGCGATACTTTCCAGTTTATGAGGCAGGGCTATTTCTGCGTTGACAAAACCTCAACCGATGAAAAGCTCATTTTCAACAGAACCGTTGACTTGAAATCCTCATGGAAATAATGAAAGGACTGTTAAAATGAAATATTTATACCGAATAGTCAATGCACTTCTTGCCGCAACCGTTTTTCCGATAATCCTGCTGATGGATTTCGTTTATTTCCGTATCGGAACAACCGTTGTTGATGCGGGACTTCACGAAACGCTTTCCGTTAAGGATATGATTGATATTGTCAGAGGCGAACACTATTTTTCATATATATATGAAGCTGCGGCTGACTCCGATTTTCATTGGCCGGATGCGTTTGACACCATAAACGGCAGACTTATAACCGCCGGCGTTTGCCTTGCGTTGGTTATTGTTGTGGCACTTTTTATAATTATTTGGTCGATATTCAGCAATAAAAGACTTCCGATTATAATTGCAGATGCGATGGGCATTATCGCAACGATAGTTATGATATGCTGCTTTAATTCGGCGGCATCGGTAATAACAACCGGAGTTATCGGAATTTCAGATATTCTTTCTTCGGGCATTTTGACCTCTATTTTGGGCAGCCTTGTTAAAATCGAAGCAATTTCGCTTGCCGGATTCCAAAACGGTCTGCTGTTTGCATTCGCATTTTTGATTGTTTGGACGGGTGCATTTTACATTATCGAAATCGGTGAACCTAAGGAAAATGCATCAAAAAAATAAAAACAGGAGCGGCATTATGAAAAAAATAATTGCTGTAATTTCAATGCTTCTTGTTCTGTTATCGCTTGCTTCGTGCAATGAGCCGACAGCACCCGGTGAATTTGAGCAAGGGCCGGTTGAAACAGCTCAGGGGAAAATCATAGCGAGTCTCGGCGTTACCGTGAAGGACAGCCGCATAGTTGCTTATGAGGGCACAAACAGCTATGTTAAATATGTTGTTGTGTTCTATGAGGACGGGCATAGGGTTGATGAAGTGACGCATATGTTTTACACAAGCGATATTTCCTATGAAAAAGCAAAAAAAGAAATGGAAAATAATAAGTATGTTACCGAAATCGAAGATGAAAGCAGATACATTTCTTATTGGTCGGGCGTTGCACTTTACGGAACCTTTGATGAAGACCTCAAGCTTATAGAAAAAGATTATGCAATAAAATGAATAAAACCGCTCCTTTTGTGCAAAATAATTGCAAAAGTAAAAAGGAGCGGTATTTTTATGAAAAAAATAATGTTTGCAATATCGGCTGTTGTTATCGTTGCCGCCTGTTTGCTGGCGGGCTGCAAGGGAGCGGACGGCGGAAAAATAACCGATGCACACCAAGATATTTCGGAGGCAATGACCGGAGTGCAGGATATGCTGACCGATATTTCGGAAGCGTTCACCGCCGCACCGGATACGAATACTACTGTTGAAAATATTACAGATTGATAAAAATGCCCCTCGGAGCCGTGCTCGGAGGGACATTTATTATGTGTGGAGTTATTGGCTTTCGTACAAAATTATTCCACGACGGAATAATGCCTAATATAAATTCCGACTATTCTGTCATAATCAATAATGTGTAAAAGAGTACCGTCGGACATCGGGAAAACGGTTAAGCCCTCGGCTTCATTGCCGTTGAGTCCGGGCAGGGTGCGTTCGCAGAGAAGCGATGTTTCGCCGCTGATAACATCGATGCAATAAACCGTATCGGTGTTTTCTCCGTTATCGCTCGAAAGATAGAGCTTGTTTTGGTAAACTTCGCCGCCCTGTATTCTTGTTACGCCCTCGGAAAGATTGATATAGCGAACAAATTCCATTGTGTTGATATCGAATGCGGCAATTTTTTCAACATCACGGAACGGGGAGCAGTAGAGCAGACCGTTTTCCGCATCAACAGCACACCAAGGAATGCCGTTGGGCAAAATTTCAACGGGAAGCTCATAAACGTTAACGGCTTCGAGCGTTTCGCAATCGTAGGTAATAACGAGGGGATGATCCTTTGAGCTGTTTTCAACGGAGGCGTAAATAAGACCGTTGTAATAGCTGATTCCGCCAACGTGGTTGCTGTCGTACTTTTCGCAGTATTCATCGGGGATAACGCCGAGTTTTTTTGTAACAAGAGTAAAGTCATCGGCGTTCCATTTGGCAAGACCGGTCATTTCGAGGGCGGTCATAGCACCCGATGTGTAATAATATTTACCGTCGGTGGTTATGCCCTGACCGGTATACATAGCTTTTTCGAGAATAACATTATCGGTTTTAACAAGCTCAACATTCGGGGAAGCGGTTGGAGTTCCGATACCGACAATTCCGGTGATCACCATACACAGGGCGGTTATAACTGCCCAAACCCAAGAGATAGGATTGAGTAAGTGAAAGTCCAGCATAATAAAATCTCCTTTTGAAAATATCTGATAAATTCGGATTTCGGTGAAATCACTCTTTCATTGTAGCATATTCTCAAAAAAATGCAATAAAAATTCAAAAAGAACTTAATAAAGTCGCTCTTGATTTTCATTGACCTATATGATAAAATCAGAGATATGAAAAATAAGGATAATAAAATAAAAAGAATATTAGCGGTTTTACTCTTGCTTGTAATCCTTGCGGTAAGCGGCTGTTCGGGAAACGAAAGCGGAAATTCCGAAAGGGATGTTTCAACAACATCGAATGTTGTAAGAATAACCTTTCCCGAAGGCTCAACGGTAAGCCAAATGGCGTTGTTGCTTGAAGAAAACGGCGTTTGCTCTGCTGCCGATTTTATGGCACAGGCAAATGAACCGCTCAATTTGGAGGGCTGCGGCTTTGAAATTCCGAATCCCGCCGAAAGAGCGTTTTTGCTTGAGGGATATCTTTTCCCGGATACATATGAGTTTTATCGGGGCGAAAGTGCAGAGTCTGCGATAGGCAGGTTTTTGAAAAATTCAAAGGCAAAGCTTGACGGAGAAATCGTTTCAAGGTGTAACGAGCTGGGACTTTCTCTTGATGAGGTGCTGACCATAGCATCGATAATTCAAGAGGAGGCGGGAGTACCTGCCGAGATGGGCAAGGTTTCATCGGTTATTCATAACAGACTTAACAGCGATGATTTTCCGAGACTGCAATGCGATGCGGCAACATTCTATTTAAGAAAATATGTTGAGCCGTATGTTGACGAAGCGAGTATGGAAGCGTTGAGTGAACGGTATAATACATATAAGTGCAAGGGACTGCCGGCAGGGCCGATAACAAACAGCGGAATCGATGCTGTTAAAGCGGCACTTTATCCGGAGGAAACGGACTATTATTTTTTCGTTACCGACAGTAACGGTGTTTATTATTATGCCGAAACGTGGGACGAACATATTAAAAACTGCGATATCGCAGGTCTGTAAAGAAAGGAATGGACTAAATATGAAAAAGCTTTTATCTGTAATTCTTGCGGGGTTATCGGTTATGATGCTTTTTGCATCGTGCTCGGTCGGCAAAGAAAAGGTTATTGTTTCGGGGAATTATACATATGTTACCCTTGAGGACAATACCGCAAAAATAACAAAATACAGCAGCTCCGAGAATTATTTGGAGCTTGAAATTCCGTCATCGATTGACGATATGACGGTGACGGTTATCGGTGAGGGTGCTTTCAGCGGAGTACAAACGATTTCCGCCGTAACATTCCCCGAAACGATAACTCTTATTGAGGAAAACGCATTTAAAGGCAGCTCGATAACCAAGGCTTATATGCATAAATGCTCCGCACTTACCGAAATTCGTCCGTATGCGTTCTCGGAATGTCCGAATCTTGTTCAGGCAACTCTTTCCGGAAGCGTTGAAACAATCGGTGAAAGAGCGTTCCACTATTGCCCGAAGCTGAAGGTTGTCAATTTTAAAGGCGATACCGAAAATATTGACCGCTTCGCCTTTGATGCATCACCCAATGTGAAGATTTACACAAAAGAGGATTGCAAAAAGGTTATTGAATATGCCGAAAGCTTCAATATAGAGCATTCGGTATCGCAGTAACAGAGAAAGCCTGTACGGAAAAATTTGCCCGTGCAGGCTTTTTGGAATTGTGCAAAAAGAGGTGATTGTCCGAAAAAATTATTGACAAAGAATTTGGAAAATAACATAATGTTTTTATAAAAAGGGAACGGAATTTCAGATAATAACGAATAGTGAATTGTGAAGAAGTTTCACGGCTTCGCCGTGATTTTAATGCACACCACAACCTCTGCAAAATTTTTCTGTTAACACAATGGATAAAAATATAAATCCCACGAAATCAAACCCACTTGAAAATCTTTGATAAGTCAAGGGTTTTCAAGCTTTTTTATGAGCAATTTTTAGGGTTGACTTCTAATCAAACTTTTTATGAGATTATATAGGAGAACGAAATGGAAAACGAGAAAATAATTACATTGGATTTGACTGACTGCAAGTATTTGGGTGAACTTCACGAACGAATCAGAGTTGCTTTTGACTTTCCCGAATGGTATGGGGCAAATTGGGATGCGTTTTGGGATTTTTTACGAAGTGAATCTGATGCAGATGAAGTAATAATAATCGGGAGTGATACGCTTCCTGCCAGTTTTGAAAATGAAAAAGAAAAAATGGAAATAGTGTTAAAAAGGTTCAAAATGAATTGTGATAGATACGGCGATTCTTTCAAATACCATTTTTTATGAGATTATATAGGAGAACGAAATGGAAAATAATTACATTGGATTTGACTGACTGCAAGTATTTGGGTGAACTTCACGAACGAATCAGAGTTGCTTTTGACTTTCCCGAATGGTATGGAGCTAATCCAGATGCGTTTTGAGATTTATTGTGGAGTGAGTGTGATGCTGATGAAGTTGTGATAATCGGAGTGCAAACAATGTCTGCTGAACTTGTTGAATATATGTCAGGAGTTTATGGCGTTTTAGATAGAAAAGTTGATGAACGAAAAAAATATAGCAAGCTCTATGACAACATAAACCCATTTTCTTATAGAATTGAGAGTTAATTTGCAGTTTGATTTCCGTTACAAAGACACAAAATTCAAGCCATCCGTCAGGGTGGCTTGTGTTTTTGTTTTGGAAGGACTTGAAGGACGAGCGGTACAGAGCAAATGTCCGGTTGCTTAATATTTTATAAAAAGGA
>CAZNAC010000008.1:0-91548 GCA_964571095.1 uncultured Clostridium sp.
TCTATGACTATTACAGCAAAGACCTTTCAGCCAAGGTCAAGACCGCTATGCGTTCCAAGCAGGAAAAGGGCGAATACATCACCTGTGTTACCTACGGCTATAAGGTTTCGCCGGACAATAAGCACAGAATGGTGATTGACGAGCCTGCTGCCGAAATTGTCAGAGAGATTTTTGATGCGGTCATTGCCGGCAAGAGTACAAGCGAAATCGCCGCTGGCCTCAATACAAGAGGCATACCAACGCCCAATGAGTATAAGGGTGTTCGGCGTAAAGAGGATACGGAACCTCAATGGACGCACCCTCGTATCGTGTATATGATACGAAACATCAAGTACACCGGCGTGATGACGAACCACACACGGGAGAGCCGTCACATCCGAGACAAGAACCAGCGGCGTGTTCCACAAAGTGAATGGATCATTACTCCCGATGCCCATGAAGCTATCATTTCCCGTGAGACGTGGGAGCTTGCCAACGAGACCCTTCGCAACCCCAAGAAAGCGGTCAAGGCTATTCTGGAACAGCCCGACAGAGTGTATTACTGTGCTCATTGTGGACGAAAGCTCCGTAAGACCTATGGCTCGGATCAGTATTATTCTTGCGGATCAGCGAAATATCAGCACAACAGCGAGTGCTCCAGTATACGCTTAAAGCGGTCTGAGATGGAGGATATTCTCATTGAAGCCCTGCGAGCACAAATAGCTTTTGTGAAGCAGACAGAGCCGACCGTAAAAAAGGAGCAGTGTTCAGCAAGTGCCGAGTGCTATAAGGCAATCGGCCAGGTCGAAAAGGAGCTTGCCCAGCTTCAAAACCGAAAGATTGAGCGATACGAAGCCTATCGTACCGGCGAGATCAGTCGAGAGGATTTTATCCAGATCAAAGAGAGATTAACCGTACAGGCAGATGAATTATCCGCAAAAAAAGAACGGCTGGAACAGAACTACCGAGACCTACTCCAAAAGCAAAAGAATGAAGCCGAAGCAAGGTCTGAGTTCCACCAAGCCGAAAAAGTGATTGCCGATTACGATGCCGGTCTGCATGAGCATCTGTACGAAGCCATTGACCGAGTGATTGTGACCGGAAATAATGAAATTGAAATCAAGTGGGTATTTGCCGACATCTTCGCTCAGAAGGAAGATTAAGGCGTGATAGAAACAAAAAAAGCAGTTTTGCCCCTATTATTACACGAGCACCCCAAGAGAAGAAGATTGTCGAACAGGGTCGGAAACGGTCGAAACCCTTGCAATATCAGTGGTTTTGACCGTCTCCAAAATTTTTTGCCCCTCTCTTGACACATCGAGACGACCTCGGTAGAGTTGTCATTCCGAAAGAAATCCGCCGCACAATGCGTATCCGTGAGGGCGACCCGTTGGAGATTTACACGGATGCGGACGGTGAAGTTATTTTTAAGAAATATTCGCCCATAGGTGAGTTGTCTTCGATTACGGGGCAGTACGCCGATGTGCTTGCGAGGGGAACGGGACTTGCGGTTATTATTACAGACCGTGACAGCGTTATTGCGTGTGCGGGGATTTCAAAAAAAGAGGTTATCGATCGCAGAATAAGCAGCAGTCTTGAGGGCATTATGGAAAGACGTGAAAACTATATTTGCTGTGTTGACAGCGAAAGAATGAAGCCGGTTGAAGGGTATGACGGGGAAGCGGCGGTTGCGTTTCCGATCATAGGCAGCGGTGATGTTTCCGGAGCGATAGTTATGCTTTTAAATGATAACGGTTCTTGTCCCACTCAAACGGAAACCAAGCTTGCACAGATTGCGGCTTCCTTTCTCGGCAAGCAAATGGAGGAATAAGCAACTCGGTTTGTTTAAATCAAAAATCAGCGGTATACATTTGAGTATGCCGCCGATTTTGCTTTTTTGAACTATTATCGATTGGAGCATTACGCAATTGAGCCTCGAGCACGGTGAATTTCGATTGCTTTGAGCATAAATTCTTCCGTGACATTAAAATAATCGGCAAGCTCCCAAATCTCATTTATGCCGTTCCTGAAAGCTTCGGTCAGTTCCCTAACGGGAACAAGCTTTAAAGCCGCCCATCTGTCCGCTTTGGCTTCTTGCTTTTCGCGGATTTCAAGCGGTGAATATGCGTTATAAAATGCAAGTGTTTCACAATGGCCGATTTCGTGGGCGAGATGCACCTTTTCTTCGGCTGTTGTTTCTATTTTAAACGGATCGATTCCTACGCAGCACTTACCTTTGGAGGTTCTGACAGAAGCCGATTGCGTTTTCGGCAGATTGCAGCAGATGATTTCGATTCCGTTTTTATCGGCAATTTCATAAAGCTCACTTGTTCTCGTTTTTTTTCGCCTCCCTTGCTTCAACGAATTTTGCAAATTCGCAAACCTCTTGCCACATTTCATCGGTTACTTCTCCCGCACCCGAAAAAAGAGCAACCTTTGCGGCCTCAATATTGCTTTCTTTATTTTTTTCTTTTGTTTCCGTTCCGTTCAGATAATCAAGAGAAACGTTGAAAAGCTGTGCAAGGTACGACAGCGTTGAAACAATCGGCGTTTGAAAGCCGGTTTCCCATTTGCTTATCATAACACGGTCTGTTTTAAGTCCAAATCGGCTGTTGAGCATTTCGGACAGCTCGGTTTGAGTCATATTATTCTTTTTTCTCAGATATTTGATTTTTTCTCCGAGCATTGCACTCACCTCGTAAAGATAATAACATAAATGTTTTGAAAACGCAACATTTTTTCAAAAATTTTTGAGAAAAGTGTTGACAACGACAACAAAACAGGCTAATATATATAGTGTCGAGTGCGACACAAATATAAGAGGGTGAGAGTAATTGAAATTTTTTTATTCAATTATGTGTCGAACACGAAACAATTATTTGAATCTGAAAGGAGAAAAAAATGCAGGATGTAGTTACAGACGCAAGCAGAGAAATACCTGTTGGCGAATTAAAACAGCAAATCGAATATGCAAGAATCATAAGCGGAGATTTATTTAATATGTTTGCCGGAAAGAGCGAAAAAAATACGGTTAAAGCGTATGAATATGTTACCGTTGAGAAGAAGCTTTCCATGATTCTTGATTTTCTTTTTCAGGCGGGACTTTGGTGCGATGTTATTGAGGAGGGCTTTGTTCTCGGAAAGAAAAATGTATGAGAGAGATAACGATTGATTTTAATCTTAGCGAGCCTTTGCCCGACGATACGCAGGCGGGATATATCGGTGAAAACAACGCAACGAAGCTTATTGTCAGACCGTCGGAGGAAATGCTCAACAGCGGCTGTGTTTTTTTGGTTGCTGTTTTTCTGTCAAAGGGAGAAATTATTCGCTCCGAACAGTTTGAGCCTACCGAAATGCTTGAAATAATGCTCGGTGCAAATCTTACACGTGACCATTATTTATCAATGCAGCTTGAGGGATATTCGGAGGAAAATATGCTTGTTTTCAAAAGTCCGATGATAAGCAAGATCAAATTTATGCCATCGATTTCAGGCAAAGCAACCGAGAGCAATGCCGACGATTATCTTTTCGGTACACAGGTTGAGCTTAATACAAATGCAAGACATACTCATCAGAATGCCGAAATTCTTAACGGTATAACGCAGAGCAACGGTGCTATTGCTTATAACGGCAAGCCGATTTGTGATTGCGAAGTTATAAAAGAGAAAATTCTGTGGATAAAAGATGAATATATTGAGCCTTGGTTTGATTCGGAAAAGTGTATAAAAATGTCTTTGATTTTATACGGTGAATATGAGAATTTGAAATCATATGAGAATATGAATGTTAAGTCGGTAAAGCTTAATATTAATAAAGATACATATCCGACTTGGCTTGATTTGAAAGATATAATTATTTATGATAAAAATTCTCCGTATACGATTTTCTATCATACGCCGTATTATGACAATGATTTAGGCGGAGTGGCAATATGCACGATGGTATTTGAGTTCAGCGGAAATACAATTGTACGTGAATTAAATGCGTATCGTCTCAACGGCATTAAAATAGTTTATACGGAGAATACGCCGGAGCAGATATGAGTGAGATAACAATATCCGAAATCGAACACCGTCTGATTCAGGCAGAGGAAAACATAAAAGAGCTTTTCGGGAAATATAACGGGATTGACAAATCACTTGTTGCAACAACAACGACACTTAATAACCTGCTTGCTCTTGTCGGTGAATTAAAAGCGGCAATAGATGCCCTGCGGTCAAGGCCCGCAAGCTTTTGGGACAAGCTTATTTTTGCACTTATAGGTGCGGCGGCGAGTGCTGCCGTAGCGTATTTTATAGGAGGATGAGATGAATAATAAAACAAAAGAAATGATAATTGACATAATCGAACGTGCGGCAAAAACCTTTGTTCAGGCGTTTTTGTCATCAATATCGGCAGATGCTCTGCTTGATGTAGGTGATTTTGACGCATTTAAAAAGGTCGGATTTTCAATGCTTGTTGCGGCACTTGCGGCAGGCTTTTCGGCGGTATGGAATGCCGGAGCAAAAGCACTTGGGGGTGGAGCACAGTGAATAAAACCAACAAAGGACTTGTTGAATATGCCAAGGCACAGCTCGGAAAGCCTTATTGGTATGGGACATTCGGCAATACAGCCGATGAAAGCTTGCTTAAAATGAAACGGAATCAGTATCCGGCACATTATCAGCAGGCAAGAATGAATAAATACAGAAGTGAGCTTGGAGAGAGGGTTCACGATTGCGTGGGACTTATTAAAGGCTATCTTTGGAGCGAAAACAGCGAAGCAAAGCCGATTTACAATTCATCGCAGGATGTTTCGGCAAACGGAATGCTTCTTAAATGCAAGGAGAGGGGACGGATCTATTCCCTGCCTGAAATTGCGGGTACCTTGGTTTTTATGCCCGGTCACGTCGGAGTTTATATCGGCGGGGGTAAGGTTATCGAGGCAAGAGGCTTTAATTACGGCGTTGTTGAAACAAAGCTTAGTGCAAGACCTTGGGAAACTTGGGGGAAATGCCCTTGGATTAAATATCCGGCAAGGTCAAGATATTTTGAAAAATGTCAAAAAAACGAAGCTTCGATTGTTGATGCTTTGAAATCGATAGGTGAAAACAGCAGCTATTCCGCACGAAAAGCAATTGCCGCCGCAAACGGAATTGAAAATTACGCCGGAACCGCAAATCAAAACATAAAGCTTCTTTCTTTGCTCAAGCAGGGAATTTTAGTCAAACCGGAAAGAGCTTATGCCGTATAAACATTATAATAATATCGATGTACCTTAAAACGGACATTAAATAAAAAGGAAAGATCGACGGAGCACAGGGTGTGCCTCACTTTGTCGGTCTTTCCTTAATTTTTATTTATAAAGCTGCAAAATTTCTTCAATCGGTTCTTTTAAAGCTTTTGAAACATTCGGTAAGGCTTTCCCGTTTTTCAGAAATCCCGTAAAGAGCATTCCTTTTCGGTCGGTTGACATTTGAAATTTTGAAATCAAATCGGTCAGCTCGTCTTTTTTGCTGCGGTTGACAAGATATTTGCAGTCTGTTGCAAACACCTCAACCCTTGCGGAGCTTTCCGCCGTAACGGTAACCTCAAGAGTTTTGTTTGATTTTATTGCTGCTTCAATCGGCTTTCCGTTAACGGTAACGGAAACCTTTGCATCGGTAATATCCTTGAATTTGACCGTGTAGGTTCGTTTGGGCGGCACAACATCAACGGTTCCCTCTGACTTGTTAATTGAAAAAGAAACATTGTCAGAATCCTCGGAAACGGTGAGGGCGGTTTTCAGATAGTCGCCTTTTTGGTATGAAAGAGTTGTTCCGTCGTCCTCATACAGAGAAAAACTGCCGTTGCCTCTGTAAACCCAAATCTCAAGGCATTCGGGGTTTGAGCAGTCGTTGGTTTTGCTGTTTTTGCTCATGGGAATTATCGAACCCTCTTTTGCCAAAACGGGAATCGATTCAACATCACGGAACATTTTAACAAAGCGGCCGCCGGTGTATATTCTGCCGTTGAAAATATCCGTATATCGTCCATCGGGAAGCCAAACATTAACACCGGCAAGGTTGGTTTTCGGTGATGTGTGCTCGGTTATCGGGGCAACAATCAGCTCGCTGCCGAAAAAGTATTCGTTTTTTTGCTTATAGGAATCCTCGTTTTTCGGATAAGTATAATACATCGGCTCGCAGATAGCTCTGCATTGCGTGTGTGTGCGGTAATTCATAGAGTAGATGTAGGGAAGAAGCTTGTGGCGAAGACGAAGCATTTCTGTTGCGATTTTTTCGGTTGTGCCGCTGAATTTCCACGGCTCCTTGCCCGAAAACTCATTGTTGGTGGAATGCAGACGCATAATCGGACTGAACACTCCGAGCTGAACCCAACGAAGATAAAGCTCATCATCTCTTTTTCCCATACAGTGACCGCCGATATCGTGGCTCCACCAAGGATAAGCAACATTTGATGATGTGGCGGTAAATGCAGGCTGAAAATCAAGACTTTTCCACGTTTGTGTGGTGTCACCGCTGAAGCCGAGCGGATATCTTTGACTGCCCGCACCGCTGAAACGTGAAAGAATAAGCGGACGGTGATTATCTCTTGCGTTGTCAAGAAAATGATAATGATTGAGTGCCCAGAGCGGATCAAGATGAGGTACGGAGGTTCTTTTTCCCTGCTGCCAGTCTATCCACCAAAAATCAACGCCCTTTTCTTCATACGGATGATGGAGAATGTCAAAATAGCTTTCAACAAAGTTTTTATTGGTAATATCGAATTTTACCGGCTTTTTTTCATTGGGATTTTGTTTCATTGCCCTGCACATATCACCATACCGATTTTCAAACCAACGCACACCCATTGACGGATGAACATTAAAGGTTACGTGATAGTTATCATCTTTAAGCTTTTTGATAAAGGCATCGGGATTTGGGAAAAGGTCGGTGTTAAAGCTGTAGCCTGTCCAGCCGACAGACCATATATCGTATACGTACTCCATAAAATTAAGGTGTTTTGAAATTTTGTGGGCATCCTTGCCGAATTTCTCTTTGATTTTTACCCAATGCCAATCCATATCAACTGTTGCAACCGTGATAGGGATTTCTTTTTCCTTAAACTTATCCATCAGCTCAAGGTATTCGTTTTGCGAATAATCTTTGTATCTGCTCCACCAATTTGAAAGGGCATATCTCGGAATAAGCGGAGCTTTTCCCGTAAGGTTATATAGATCCGCAGTTGCACCGATGTAATTGTTTCCGTATGCGAAATAATAGCGATCGGTTCCGCTGCTGCTTTTCGGAAGCACGGAACCATCCGGCTTTATGGCAAGGGTTCGGCTGTCATCAAGCACGGCAACTCCGTTTTTTGAGCAAACGCCGTTACCTACTTTTATGATACCCGCAGAAACATCAAGCGTTCTGCAAGTACCTTTAAGGTTGCCCGATTTGTAATTTTTAACGATTCTGCCATCGCTAAGCTCTATTCGCAGCATCTTATTTGACTTTACGGAATAAACGAACTTTGCTTCGGAGGTTTTGATTTCAATTATGCCGTGTGATTCATTTAATTCAAAATCCGTTTTGCAAAAATCTCGAAACCATACGCTTTGTGTCGGCTCATCGCAGAAATCCTCACCGTCACAAACCTCAACTCGCAAAAGGCAAGGCGAAAGTATACCGAATCTTGTTTTTCCTCTTATAACGGTTTGATTGACCGGTGTAACCGGTGAGCAGTTTATTTTGAATCTTTCCGAGAAGTAATCCATAATCAACACCTCTTGGCTTTTTTGAAATGCAAAGCTTTAAATATGAGCAACGCAGAACCGAGAATCGGAAAAATTGCCGTTATGAGCATTCCCGCTTTCAGACCAACTTGATCCGGAGTAAGACCGAGCGAAACACTCAGCTCATTACCGACAGCACTTTCAGCAACCTTATCGACAATTATTCCGAGAAGCTGCGGTGCAACGGCGGCACCCAAATCTCCGCTTGCTGCCATAAGTGCGAATGCGGCAACGCTCGGTGCGGTAATGTCCTGCTCCATCATTATCAGCGTTCCGGGCCAAAGCATCGCCGTGAAAAGGCCTGTTAAAATACAAGCCGAAAATGCGAAGATAATATTTGGAGAAAGACCTGCAACAAGGTAGCAGGCAACGGAACCGAGCATACCGATTAAAAGGACTTTCATAATGTTCTTGCCGAATTTTGCGTAGCAGATTCTTGTAACACCGAGAAGAATCGCAAACACTGCCATTCCGAGAATATCTCCCAAAGCCTTGTTGATTTGCAGTGCATTTTCCATATAGGTTGAAATCCAGTTTGACATTGCGTTTTCCGCACAGCTACCGAAGAAAATCGTACCGGCACAGATGGCAAGCAAAAGATATTTATGTTGAGTTTTGGCGGAAGCGGTTTTGGATTCCGAAGCATTCAAATCGGGGATCGGAGAAAGCATAAACAGAACCGATGCCGCAATCGGAAGGACTGCCCAAAACAGCGTGAGATACATCCAATTTTCGTTGCCGAAAAATTTAAGAAACAGGGTGCTGATAACAACGACCGTGAAAACGCCGAATGCATAGAGCGAGTGAAGCAAACTCATATCTTTTTGAGGATTATCCGAGGGGATAGCGGCAATAACCGGACTTAGCAGTACCTCGGACAGACCTGCGGAAACGGAAAAAAGAATCGTTCCGATGACAAGGCCTATATAGGCGTACCGTGGGAAAAGGTTCGGCACGAGTGCGTATATAATCAAACCTGCCGAGGTTATCAGCGGCATTATTTTGACAATTTTTTTAACATTGAAGTGCTTGGAAAAAGCGGTAAAAATAAGGTCAATGGTAAGCTGCGTGCAAAAATTCGTCAGAACCAAGGTTCCGAGAAGTGTGTAAGAAATGCCGTACATATCCCGCAACGGAGCAAAAAGCAGGGGGGGAAGGCTGAAAACCGATGACATAGTGAAATATGCCGAATAGCACGCAAGCTTTGTGCGTTTGTAATTTTTTGAGTTCATATTCTTTCTCCGAGTTTTTTAAAAGATTATAGCATATGCCTTAACGAATTTACAATACCGTTTGCATTTTTAATAAAGCACCGTTTTCCGAAATGACATATTTTAATATCTCAAATCGAAAAACGGCTTTGCAAATTATTTATTCAATTCCTTTTCGAGTGTAGCTCTGATAACGGCGGGATCACCGTTGCCTTTAAGCTCCTTCATTATGCTGCCGAAAATCGATTGCATTGCTTTAACCTTGCCGCTTCTGTAGTCGGCAACCGCTTTGTCGTTTTCCTTGATAACACGGCGAACGGTTTCAAGAATAAAGCTGTCATCGATTTTGGAGTTAAGTTCGTTATCCTGACAGTATTTGTCAACATCAACATCGTTTTCAAAAACCGCCGAAAGGATTTTCTTGCCTGTCGCACGGGTGATTTCGCCTTTTTCAACAAGCTCGATGATTCTGCCGAGCTTTTCGGGAGCGATTTCAAGAGAAACAAGCTCCAAACGCTTCATCTGTCCCATACATTCGGTAAGAATCCAGCTTGCAACGGTTTTGGGACTTCTTCCCATAGCAACAACGGCATCGAACATATCCGAAAGCTTTCTGTCGGAAGAAAGAACGCTGGCTTCTTTAGCCGCAATGCCCATTTCTTCATAGTATCCGCTTTTTTCCTCTGCCGTTGCGGGCATACTCGCCTTGATTTCGGCAAGCCATTCGTCATCAATAACGATGGGCATAAGGTTAGGATCGGGGAAATATCTGTAATCTGCCGCAGTTTCTTTGTTTCTCATAGGGAAAGTTCGTCTTTTAACATCATCCCAGCGGCGTGTTTCCTGAACGAGCATTTCGGTATGACGTTCAATCGCATCAATATGGCGTACCTTTTCAAATTCAATTGCATCTTTGATTTCGGAAAGAGAGCTCATATTTTTGATTTCGGAACGAACACCAAGCTCCGTTGAACCCTCGGGACGAACGGAGATATTGACATCGCATCTCATCGCACCTTCTTCGCACTCGGAAATACCGGCGAATTGAAGACTCGATTTAAGCTTTTTAAGATAGGCGATAACTTCATCCGAGGAACGGAAATCAGGTCTGCTGACAATTTCAATAAGAGGAACGCTTGTGCGGTTAAAATCAACGAATGAGGTGTTGGTTGCTTCATCGTGAACAAGCTTTCCGGCATCTTCTTCAACGTGGATTTGCTTTATGCCGATTGTTCTGTCGCCAATCTGAACACTTCCGTTAACGCATATGGGATGAAACCACTGCGTTATCTGGTATGCACAGGGGAGGTCGGGATAGTAGTAGCTTTTCTTATCGAAAGTTGTGTATTGATTGATGTGGCAGTTGAGCATAAATCCGGCTTTAACTGCAAGCTCAATTGCGTGTTTGTTTGTTACGGGAAGCATTCCCGGCATACCGCTGCAAGCGGGGCAGACGCAATCGTTAGGCTCTTTGGCACTTGAATGGCCGCCGCAGGAGCAGAAAAGCTTTGATTCGGTGGAAAGCTCAACGTGCGTTTCCAATCCTATAACGAGTTCGTATTTCATTGTTTACACCTCCGCACTTTTGGCGATGCTGAGAAGCACGCTCTCTTTGTATGAATCCGAAATAAGCTGAACGCCTTTTGTTACCATTGCCGGCATACCCGTAATCGAGGGAATCGCCGTAAAAAAGCTTTCTTCAAAAACCTTCTCGAACGCTTCGGAAATATCATACGGTCTGTAGCTTGTTTGAGAACAGGCGGGAGCAAGAATCGCATCATATTTTGAGAGAAGCTCTCTTGCTTTGTCGCAGACTATGCGGCGTATACGGAGAGACTTATCGTAGCATTTTTCGTATTTTGCCTTTGCGAGAACATCCGAGCCATAGATGATTGTTGCCTTTGTTAAGAAGCACATCGCTTCAGAACGGCTTTTAACATAAAGCTCATCGATGTTTTTGTATTCGGGAGTTCTGTATCCGAATTTAACACCGTCAAATCTTGAAAGATTGTTGGTTGTTTCGGCTGCCATAAGAATTTGCCATGCGGTTTGTGCCTGCGAAGCGATATCAAGCGAAACCGTTTCAACCGATGCACCTTTTTCTTGTATTTTTTCGGAAAAAGCATCAATGCGGGCTTTTGTTTCATCACTTGCGGCGTCATAAAGCTCCTTAATAATGCAGATTTTCATATCGGCGATGCTTTCGTCTGCGGAATATTCGTATTTTTCGGCGGGAAGGCTTGTGCCGTCCTTGCTGTCGTGTCCCGCAATAACCGAAAGAATTTCTTTTGCATCGTCTGCATTTGCGGCGGTTACACCGATTTGTTCACCGGAGCAGGCACAGGCGATTATTCCGTAACGTGAAAC
Source organism: uncultured Clostridium sp. (assembly GCA_964571095.1). Lineage (GTDB taxonomy): Bacteria > Bacillota > Clostridia > Oscillospirales > Acutalibacteraceae > CAG-177. The sequence continues at coordinate 11,311 of CAZNAC010000008.1, forward strand.
GGTTCCGTAGGTAGGCTTGATAAAATCGACGCCCGAAACAGCCGCCGCTCTCCTCGGCGCACCGTTGAGGTCAACGTTGAGGGCTGCCTTAACCTTGCCCGATGCTACAAGCTCTGCCGCCGAGCCGACAAGATTACCGTCCTTGGTTTCGGGAGCAAAAAATGAGGTTTCACCGAGAAGGTCAAGACCGAACTCACCGACATTTGTTTTTCCCGAAACATTATATCCCGATTTTTCAAGTCTTTCAACGACCTCCGCACTGAAAAGGGGCTTGAAGTTTTCAAGCATTTTCGAGCCTGCGGTTGCCGGAACGTCTTTTACAAGTATCGTATCATCAACGGCAATTTTACCTGCCGTGTTTATTTCATTAATGTAAATCATTTGTCTGCACCTCACTTAACGAGTCTGGGAACCTGCCAGCTATCCTCTGTGCTCTGAGGAGCACCTTCAAGCAGATCCTTGCGAGCGAAAGGCTGGCTTCTGCCGTCATCTCTCAAAACATTGTTCATCGGCATAACGTAAACCATTGATTCGATGTTGTCTGTGTTGATTTTGTCAAGCTCTGCCTCTTTTTTGCCCATAGCATCGAGGATTTTTTGCATTTTTTTCTTTTCGGCAGAATCAAAGGCAAGCTCATTAACACTTTCAAGGTCATTAAGCCACTTTTCTTTTGTGACTGCACCGCCCTTTGCGGAGTTGACCGCAGTGGTGAAAGCCGAGCTGTCGCCATCTGTGTCCGAAACCTCAACACTGCCGCCCTTGCCTCTTATGCTGACATTTGCTTCAAACAGTTGAAGCTCCGTAACCTCTCCGGGAGCACCGAGCATCTGATCCTGTGCTGTGCCGTCAAGCGGGAATGCGATAACGTCTCTGATGGTTTCGGTGTCTGCAAGAAGCATAACGATTCTGTCAACGCCGGGAGCCATACCTGCGTGTGGAGGTGCACCGAACTGAAATGCATTGTAAAGTGCACTGAAACGTTTTTTAACTTCGTCCTCACTGTAGCCGGCAATTTCAAAGGCTTTACGCATTATTTCGGGACTGTGGTTTCTGACAGCACCGGAAGCAAGCTCTATGCCGTTGCAAACAAGGTCATATTGATATGCGAGAATTTCGGTGGGATCCGAATTTTCAAGAGCATCAAGACCGCCCTGAGGCATTGAGAACGGGTTATGAGTGAATATGATTTTATCTGTTGTTTCATCACGCTCATACATCGGGAAGTCAACAACAAAGCAAAATTCAAACGAATCGTTGTTGATAAGCTCCAGCTCATTGCCGAGCCAGTTACGGATAACGCCTGCATTTTTATCGGCGATATCCGATATGCCGTCGCAAATAAAGAAGATGGTTTCGCCCTCTTTAACGCCGGTCAGCTCAACGATTTCTTTCTTTTCCTCATCGGTCATAACCTTGGTAATGGGATCGTCTTTGAAGACGCAGCCGTCCGCTTCAAGCAGAGTGATGTGAGCAAGACCTGCCATTTTTGCCTGCTTTGTTGCGAATGCAAGTGATTTATCGAAGAACCATCTTTCATTTTTGCAGGGTGCGACGATTGCTCTGACATATTTATTCATAAAGGGCTTGAATTTTACCCTTTTAAACATATCCGTAACATCGCAGATAATAAGCGGGTTACGCAAATCGGGTTTATCCGAACCGTATTTTGCCATAGCTTCGGCATACGGAATGCGTCTGAAAGGTGATTGAGTAACTTTTTTATCGGAGAATGTTTTAAAAATATCGCTTACAACGCTTTCACATACTTCAAGCACTTCTTCTTGAGTTGAAAAAGCCATTTCAAAGTCGAGCTGATAAAATTCGCCGGGTGAACGGTCTGCACGGGCATCCTCATCTCTGAAACAGGGTGCGATTTGGTAATATTTATCAAAGCCCGAAACCATAAGAAGCTGTTTGAACTGTTGGGGAGCCTGCGGGAGTGCGTAAAACTTTCCGGGATGCTTACGGCTTGGAACAAGGAAATCTCTTGCACCCTCCGGCGAGGAGGCGGTAAGAATCGGAGTTTGAATATCGAGAAAGCCTCTTTCGTCCATAAGCTTACGCATATGACCGATAACCTTGGAACGCAAAATAATATTATTATGAAGAGCGGGATTTCTCAAATCAAGAAATCTGTGTTTAAGCCTGAGATTTTCGTTTGTATCGTTTGAACCGATTTCAAAGGGAAGGTCTTTACTGCATACACCGAGGATTTCGAGCTTATCGGCAGCAAGCTCAACAAGACCTGTTTCGAGCTTGGGGTTAACGGTGGATTCGTCACGCTTTGTAACAACGCCGGAAACGGAGATGACCGTCTCTTTGCCAACGCCTTTAACAAGGCTCTCGTCGTGAATAACAACCTGAGTAATGCCCGTTTCGTCACGAAGATCAACAAAAAGAACACCGCCGTGGTCACGGATAACATCAACCCATCCGGCAAGCTCGATACGGCTGCCGATATGGCTTTCTCTTATGTCGTTGCATCGATGAGTTCTGTACATTTTATCATACCTCCATTAGGTGGTTAATCATATTATATAATGTATAAATACACGAATAATACAAAAAGTCCCGAGAATTTACAATGAAATTCTCGGGACGAGTTATTTTACCCGCGGTGCCACCCGTATTGATACATTAAATAATAAAATATATCCGCTCTTTATATTTGATTGTGGGAACCGTTGAAGTGTTACTGTGCTTACTACTCATCTGCGGTACGCTTTCAGCCCGTGACGTACCTTCTCTTTCAGACTTTCCATAAAAGCCAGGTCTTCACCGTGAATTATAGCAAATTGAAAAAAACTTGTCAACCGTTATTATTCAACAAATATGAGCTGATTTGCGGCGGCTCATATGTGATAATTTAACATCTGTCGGGGTTGAACCGCATTAAAAAATCGTTTTCGGATTGCCGTTATCAGCAACAATAGCTGCGTTTGATTTTGTTTGAGCCTGTTTTTGCAAAGGGAGTTTCACGGATAACGATTGATGAAATCTGCTTGTATGCGGGCAAATCCTTGCATTGCTCACGCACGGCAAGAAGAAGTGCATCCGCGTCCATAGGCTCATTGAGGAATACTTCGGCTTTAAGCGTGGTTTCGTTGCCCTTCTCATCGATAACGCCGCTTACGATAACTTCTGCAACATTTTCTATATTTTGAATATAATTTTCGATTTCTTCGGGATAAACATTTTTTCCGTTACTGAGAACGATAATGTTTTTCTTTCTTCCGGAAATAATAAGCTGATCGTCATCGGTAATTTTTCCGAAGTCACCGGTATGGAACCAGCCATCGACGATTACCTCTGCGGTAAGCTCCGGCTGCTTAAAGTAACCGAGCATAACGGTGGGACTTTTTACGCAGATTTCGCCGATACCTTCTTCGTTGGGACTGTCGATTCTCCATTCAAGGCACGGGAGTCTGATACCTGCGGTGCGAATATCATTGTAATCATCGTGGTTGCAGCATACAAGAGGTGAGCATTCGGTAATTCCGTAGCCGTTAACAAGAGTTATGCCGATATTATCAAAGAACTCGCCTACTTCGGGACGAATGGGAGCACCGCCGCAAACGATTTTGATAAGATTTCCGCCGAACATTTCGTGCAGGAAAGAGAAAATTTCTTTTCTCTTATCAATGCCCTGCTGACGTAATGCCGCACTTTTGGCAACAAGTCCGGCGAAAGCTTCGCTCATTCCTTTTGCGGCAAGGTCACGTATAATTCTTGTGTAGAACATTTCTGCAATTGCGGGAACAATATAGACATAATCGGGTTTATATAATTGAAGATTTTTAAGTATTGCGGGCAGGGCTTCGTTGATGCAGAGCGTTGAATGGTGATGGAAAGAAACAAGAATATCAACAATGCTCTCGTAAGTATGATTATAGGGAAGAACGGAAAGACCGCATGAATAAATCGTTGAAACCTGAAGTCCGTAATAGATGCAGGAAACAATATTTTTTTCCGAAAGCATAACACCCTTTGCAATTCCGGTTGTTCCCGAAGTGTAGACCAGCATTTTCATATCATCGGGTGAATTTTTGCACGAAAAATATTCCGTTTTATCAAGCTTTTCGCCTTCGGAAATCGCATATTTGAGCGAAATAAATTCACCGTCGTTTTCGCTGCGGTCAAATCCGACAAACAGTTTTGCATACTTCAGCTCATCACGACGTGAACGAATAAGCTCTTCAAATCTTTCGTCGTAGAAAACGATTTCACTTTCGCTGTCGTTGAGAAGATAAATGATATCGTTTTCGGGCAGCTCCTTGTCAATGGGAACAAATGCACCGTCACTGCGAAGAACGGTAAAATAAGAAATTATCCATTCAATGCAATTTCTGCCGAGGCAGGCGGCACGCATTTTCTTAAATCCCTTGGCGGTAAGAAATGCACCGAGGGAGCCGACGATATTAATAAATTCTTCAAAGGTAAGAGATTTAACATCTTCACCGCATTTATATTTGTAGACAATACTTGTCGGAGCTTCGTTGATTGCCTGATTCATCATATCCGCAATGCTGTTTATGGGTTTAACATCATAGTATTTGATAAGGGGATTAATCATTCTGTCACCTTCCGTATTATTTTTCGGCATAGTGTCCGAAACGGTGCTTCGGAGTTAGTGCCGTGCAACACAAAGCTTAACACTTTTTACTTAAAATGTCACCCTACCAACCAGATTTCACACTCTACTCACCGTAAAACGCCACTCTACTGCGAGTAGAATCCAATAATATCAACGGTTTTGCTTGATTTTTACATAATTGCGTGTTATAATTTAAATATCCGGATTGAAAGGGGATTTTTTGAATGACGGAAGAAAAGCTCAAAGAAAATATTTCAAAAAATATTGCTTCTCTGCGAAAAGAAAAGGGCATCACTCAGGCAGAGCTTGCTGAAGCACTCAATTATTCGGATAAATCCGTTTCAAAATGGGAAAGGGGAGAGGGAATCCCCGATATTCTTGTTATTTATAAAATTGCCGAAATTTTTGAGGTTACGGTCAATGATATTATTTGCGATGAAGTTGTAATTAAAGAAAAAAGCAAAAAGCCGCATCTTACAAACAGAATCATAATTCCGTTGCTAAGCGTCGGACTTGTTTTTCTTGTTTTTTCTCTTGTTTTTGCGGTGATGAATATTTTTGAATTTAATTTTCCGAGAACTTGGCTTATTTTTGTGCTTGCACTTCCTGTTGCCTGCATACCTTTGATTGTTTTTTCAACCCTGTGGTGGGATTTGCCGCAGCGTTTTTTGTGCGTAACGGCTCTTGTTTGGTCGATTGTGCTGTTCCTGTTCCTTGCGTTTGAGAACGAAAAGATTATTTCCGTTGTAATCACGGCGGGAATCTTTCAAGTATTGGTAATACTTTGGTTTATTATGAGATACCGTTCAAAAAAGCGAAAGGAAAAGAAAAGAACCGACAGTAAGGAATCAGGTGTACAAAATGAAATATGATTTTACAAGCATTCCCGACCGCAGCGGAAAAGGCTCGGCAAAATGGGATTCGGCAAAAAACGCATCAACCGAATTTGTTCCGCTCTCGGTTGCCGATATGGAATTTCCCACGGCAAGACCGATAGTTGAAGCAGTAAAAAATGTTGCCGAAACGCAAATACTCGGATATACAAATCCGACGGAGGAGTATTATAATGCGGTCGTTTCTTGGATGAAACGCAGACATAATTTTGAAATAAAAAAGGAATGGCTTCTTCAAACTCCGGGTATTATAAACGCTCTTTCTATGTTGATAGAAACCGTGACTGCACCGAGTGACGGTGTTATTGTTATGCCTCCGGTTTATTATCCGTTTGATATGACCATAACCGCAACCGGACGGCACAGCGTTTTTTGTCCGCTTATCGAAAACGGTGGCAGGTACGAAATCGATTACAAGCTTCTTGAGGAAAAGGCAAGGGATACCAAAAATACCGCTGTTCTTTTTTGCAATCCGCATAATCCGGTAGGCAGAGTTTGGAGTGCCGAGGAGCTTGCGAGGGTTGCGGAAATTTGCTGTAATAACGGCGTTTTTATTATCGATGATGAAATTCACAATGATTTGATTATGCCGGAATGCAGGCATACGGTTATGGCGAATATCGGCGAAAGGGTTAAAAACAATATTGCCGTTTGTACCGCACCGAGCAAGACCTTTAACCTTGCGGGCGTTCAGTGTTCAAATATCATAATTCCGAATGATGAGATTAGGACACGGGCTTTAATTCGCAACAAGATGAATATGCAGATGCATCTTAATATTTTTGCTTATGCCGCTTGTACAGCCGCCTATAACGAATGCGAGGAATGGCTTGATGAATTGATTGAAGTTATTTCTGATAACGCAAAATGCGTCGAGACATTTATGGAGAATAATTTCCCTGAAATCAAGGTTTATCCTCTTGAGGGAACTTATCTTCAATGGCTCGATATGCGTTCGCTCGGAATGACACATATTGAGTTGCGTGAAATGCTCGAAAATGCGGGCATATATCTCGATAACGGTGAAATGTTCGGGCCTCTCGGACGAGGCTTTCAAAGGATTAATCTCGCCTGTGCAAAATCAACGATTGAAGGAATGCTTGAGCGATTTAAAAAAGCCGTTGAAGCTGAAAAAGCACAGAAAAAGCCTTGTGGAAAAGCTCTTGAAATCGGAGATTATTTTGAAGAAATAAATGCTCAAAAACCAACGCTTGTTGTTTTCGGCAGAGCGGCTGATTGCCGACTTACCGAAAAAATGCTTAACGCTCTCAAATCGGAATATGAAAAATTCGCTTCCGAGGGAATCGATATTAAATTTATTGTTCCGTCATCATCGGCGAAACGAGACTACCCCTTTGAAATAATTACCGATTCGCAGGCAAAGCTTTATAAAAAATATAATGTCTTTGAAGCGGACAGCACTGTTTATGCCGTTGCGGGCGATAAATTGTTTGAGAAAGCGGTTGGCTCCGATACGAAAAAAATCTCGGAGTCAAAGGTCTTTGCACCGACCGACGAAAAATCGTTCCGACCGCTTCAGCTTTTTGCGTTTATCGGTGTTGACGAAAATAAAAAGGTCGTTTTTTCATATTACAGCAAAACAATTGCCGATTTCCCCGCGTTTGCGGATATAATCGGCAGTTTAAAAAAGCATCTTGAGTGAAGCTTATTTCAGTATATAGCTTTGGTTAAGAAGCTGTGTGTTATATATAAAAAGAACATCGCAGCTTGAAAAATCAACATATTTGTCCAAAATTTGCGATGAAATATATCGCAGGTCGATAACGGTGATTTTGCTGTAGCCCTCAAGCATAAGAGGAACGAGCGATGAGCCGAAGGAATCTCTGAACACAACAAGCTCTTTTTTACTTTCGGCAAGCGGATTGTCGATAGTCAAAAAAGCGGTGGCACCCGAAAGAAAATATTCGTATTTGTCGTAGCCGTTAAGCTTTGAGCTGTCATAAACGCCTTCGGTGGTTTGGTTTGTTTCGAGATTAAATACCGTGGACTTATCGGTTGCATTGGACGAAAGAGCGACAATTTCATCTTTCATTTTTCCGATGGCAAGCCTCGGAGCGTAAACGCCCTCAAAATCCGTAATTTTTTGAGCTTTGTATTCGTTGATGGGCTTTGCGTGAAAGTCCATCTTCTCGCTGAGTCTGTCAATAACCGCACCGAGCTTTTCCTGTTTCCAATGAGAATCGGTTGCGTAATAATCATCCGCTGTCAGACAGTCAAAAATGTCAATATATTCCATATGCTTGATTTCCGAATGATAGATTTCAAGCATTTTTTTATAATCTAAGGACGGGAAACCGTTCTTTTTTGCAATATAATAGTTTTTATCGGGAACAACCGAATAATATACCCTTGCATCGGTGCCGTCGATATATTTGTCATAAACCGAATTGAATTTTTTTGCGGCATTTTTTATCGAAGCTTCAATAAGTGTTGTTTGAAATTCGGAAATATGACCGTCGGCAAGATAAACCTTGCTGTTATCCGTTTGACGAAGAAGCTTCATTTTTATTGCGGCATTTAGCGTGCGAAAGCCGTCACGCAGGGGAAATTGGTCTGTTAAATAGCTTTCAAATTTGTCAAAAAAACTTTTGTCGAGAACGGATTCAACTGTGGCATTCGGCATTTGCTCGGCTTTTCGCCTTTCCGAAGCAAGAATTTCAACAGGCTCTCTCAAAAGGCATGCTGCACCGAAAATAACGATAAAAGCAAAAAAGATGATTGTGCAAATAAGATTTTTTATTTTTTTCATAAGCAGCCACCCTCCTGTCAGAATCGGAAATAAAGGAACGGATTATATGAGCCGTCAATGAGATATGCGGTAACGGCGACGAGCAATAGAAGAATGATAATCGGTTCTGCAATGTTACGGATGTTTTCGCCTGTTCGAGTGGAACCGAGCTTTTCAGCGGCGATTTTAACTGTCGGTGCGGCACCTATTATGCCCACTGCAAACAGAATTGCGAAGCTACGCAGATAATAAAGCGTTGTTTCGGTACACAGCGGATATGCCGAGGTAAACATTCCTTTAAAATCGGAAATCATTCCGTCAATGCCGTTGGCATTAAAAATAACAAAGCCTATAACAACAACAAATATAAGATAAATATGACGGAAGATTACCGGAACTTTGCTCTTGATTTTTTGCGGTATACTTTTTTCCGCCATCAAAAGCACGGCAAAATACAGTCCCCAAATAATAAATGTCCAATCCGCACCGTGCCAAAATCCGGTAAGAAACCAAACGGTCAGAATATTAAAGAAGAATCTCGGCTTTGAAACACGGTTGCCGCCCATCGGAATATAAACATAGTCCCTGAACCAGCTTCCCAGTGAGATATGCCACCTTCTCCAAAATTCCGTAACCGATTCGGAGATATAGGGATATTTGAAGTTTTCGGGAAATTTGAAGCCGAACATACTGCCGAGACCTATCGCCATATCGCTGTAGCCGGAAAAATCAAAGTAAACCTGCAATGAATAGGCGACGGCGTATATCCAAAAAAACAGGGTGGATTTTTCGTCTGTTTCTCTGAAAGTCTCGCAAAAGCTGCCGAAAGAGTTGGCAAGCAAAATTTTCTTTGCCAAGCCGACCGTAAAACGTCTTACGCCATAAGAAAAATCTTCAAGAGAATGCTTTCTTAAACGAAGCTCACGCTCAACATCGGAATAACGGACTATAGGCCCCGCAACAAGCTGCGGAAAAAGTGAAACATAAAGTGCAAGGTTTATCGGATTTTTCTGTGCGGGAACATCGCCGCGATAAACATCGATGTTGTAGCTGATTGATTGAAAAGTGAAAAAGCTGATGCCGATTGGCAGAGCAATTCCGAGAAGGTCTATATCCGCAGCGAAAACGGAGTTGACGGCAGATATAAAAAAGTCGGTATACTTAAAATAAATTAAAGCCGAAAGGCTGAGTATAACCGAAACCGCAAGTGCAAGCTTCCGCAGTGCTCCGGTTGCTTTTTCCGTCAGGATTCCGAAAACATAGCTAACGGTTATGACCGCAAGCATAAGCGGCAGATATTTCGGTTCACCGTAAAAATAAAACGCAAGACTTGCTGCCAAAAGCCAGATGTTTTTTGCTTTTGCAGGCAAAATATAGTATACTGCCAAAACGGTCGGCAGAAAAACAAAAAGAAATGTTAAGCTTGAAAAAAGCATGAGCAACTCCTTTTACAATTTGTCGAAGATAAAACAAGCCGTTTTGTCCGATGAATGGCGTAATTCGATACGTCAAATCGAAAAAAACGGCTTTTAAAATTTAATAAATCACCGGACAGATGTTATCCGAGAATAACATCATCATCGGGCATTGCCGCAGGAGCGTTCGGATCGGCAAGAATTTCGTCTTCAAGGGATATTTCCTCTTGAATTTCTCCGGCTTTTGTGAGAGGATTGGCTGCGGTGCCGTTTGAAACGGTGTTGAATGCATTGTAAACATCATCAACTGTTTCTTCCGATGCCATAACCATCATAATAACGTTTCCGCAGTTTGCAACAAGAACTTTTTCCGCTGCAACGCAGAGCCACTTTCTGTAATTAACGCCTTCGAGAATCTCTTTTTTGAGAGCTTCGATATCGGTGCCGTCCTTAGCTTTAACAAGGCACATCGAATATGCAATAGCACTGATCGGAGGCTCGGAAACAACGGCTCTTTCAATTGAACCGATCGATGCGGAAACACCGAGGAATGAGCTGACCGCATATTCATCGGTAAGGTCAACTTCCATAGGCTCCGAAAGATCCATTTCAACCTTTGTTGTGTGGCTGTAGATTTCGGAGGCGATTTCTTCGAGAGTTCCCGTAAGCTCTGCCGGAGCAGCTTCCGTTGTTGAATTTGTTGTTTCGTCGTTGCCGCTGTTGCCGCCGCATCCGGCGAAAGCGAGTAACATTGAGAGTGCGAGCAAAATGCAAATAATTTTCTTCATTAAAAAATTCTCCTTGTGTTGTTTTTTGCAATGCCAAATGATTATATCAGCTAATACCGCAATTGACAAGTGTTTTGTATTAATTGTCGGTTAATAAATTGTTAATGACCGATTATAATTCTATTTTTACGAACGCAACATTAAGTCTTTCATAGGTATACGCAATATAGAGTGCCCCGTTAAAGTATTCGATTGCGGGATAAGAAAATTCACTGTCAATTTTTTCTTCTTCAAGAACCAACACGGTTTCCCAGCTTATTCCGTTATCCGAGGATTTTTGCAGGGTAAGCGGAGAACGCTCTCCCCAATTTTCGCCAACGGGATTTGAAAGAAGCCAAAGGCAACCGTCGGGAGTTTTAACAACATCAAGACCGCTGTTGTTGTTAAGAAGATTTGTTTCGTACGCACGGCACCAGCTTTCACCGAAGTCATCGGAATCGCTCCTGTATGCTTTGCCTACTGCGGTTCTTGTGAGCATATGCACCTTGCCGCAGGAGGATTCCCAAAGTGTCGGCTGAATCATAGGGATAAGATTTGAGGTATAGTTGTTTTGACTGTTAAGAATGGGTGCGGTCTGTTCAGTCTTGATTTTTGCTCCCTTATGCCATGTTTGACCGTCATCAAACGAAGTGTCAACAAAGCAGTTCCAACCTCTGTTTTCGGTTGATGCGGGAGCGAGAATGCGTCCGTCAGAGAGACGAATACATTTATTTTTAACGGGGCCTCTGCCGCCGCTTCTGTCTCCGTCAACAAGCTCACGTGGCTTATCAAAGCTTATTCCGTTATCCTTAGAAACGCAAAAGAAGGTACGCCATGAAGGTATGTGCCGTCCGACCTTGAAAAACAAAACGACTTCACCGTTTTGACGAAGGAAAAGAACGGGATTCCAATGGGGAATACGGCTGTTATAGGATATTCTTTTCGGCTTGTCCCAGCCGTTTTCGGTTCTGCGGGAGTACCAAATATCAACATCTGTTGTTCCCTCTTTTGTTCCGCCGAACCAAGCCGAAAGAACGCTGCCATCGGGCAGGGGAAGAACGGTTGAAGCGTGGCAATTGGCGGTGGGCAGTGGATTACAAACAAATTCTTTTATTATTTTCATTAGAGTGTCACCTCAAAGTTCAAATTCGGCTGGATCGGCTTTTGCGGGCATAAGCGGTTTTGCCGGTCGGCGTTTGAGCGGATCATAAGAATATTTAATGCATTTTCCGTCGGCGGCAACGATTCCCTTTTTGATGCAAAGAACCGACTGCTCATCGGGTGAGAGCCGACCGTGAATGCAATGTTCGCACATAGGCGGATGTTTTTTCTTTTCAAAAAGCTTTTTCTTCATCTTCATCAACCTTTCTTTTCACACAAGAAATTTTAACATATTTTCTTCCCGTTATCAAGGTCTAATATTAAAAGAGCACACATAAGAAGCAAAGATATTGCCGCCGGTGCCGAAAATGACCAAAGCCGCACATTGCTTGAAATCGAAATGAATACTTCTTCGCGAATCGGGTGAAAATACAGAATAATTCTGCAAAACATATATGCAAGTACGGTATGCAGGAGCCTGAAAAAATAAAAAGTCGGTATGTTGATTCCGATGCTTTCGGTTAAAGAAAAGATTTGCATATGAACGCACAATCCGCCGAATGCGCAAATTGCGGCAATAACCGGTAAGGATACTTTACCGACTGCGGCGGCACAGCCGCTTGTAACCTCAAGAATGCAAGCTGCCGCAATGCTTATGACGGGGTTGCGAATAATACTGCTCAAGGCGGAGCTTAAACCCGAAAAAAGGCAGACAAAGCCGCAGCAGTTCAGCATAGCCGACGATGCACTGTAAACGCTCATTACAGTGGCGGATGAAAAGCCGATGTTATTGACAATTGCTTTTTGCGTTGTTTCTTCTTTTTCAGGAATAAAACGTGTGCATATTCCCACCGTAACGGAGGATATGCAAAGAGAGAACAGTAGTATTCTTCCGGCTTCTCTTGAGCCGAGCAAAGAGCTTCCGACCGCATTAACGGAAAAGCCTATTCCCGAATTAACGCAAAAAAGCACAAGCTTTTGAGCTTGGCTTCGGCTGATACTGCCGGAGGAACACAGCGAAGCGGCAGAAGATGCACCGACAAGATATCCGCCGAGCTGACCGAGAATTATTGCCGGGAAGCTGTCGGGCGGCAGACGAAAAACATGCTCCGTCAACGGTTTTAGGATACGAGTTATTATTGTCGGAAGCTTGCCGTAGCCTATGAGCGTTGAAGCTGCAATAAAAGGAAACAGCGAAGGTATAACAATGTTGGCACAGTTTGAAAGTCCTGCGGAAAATCCGACGGTAAATTCCTCCGAAAACAGAAATATAAATGTAAAAATTACAATACCGGAAATAAAAATAAACGCTCTTTTTTTCAATTAACACACCTCTGTTTATTCTATGAGCTGAAAGTTATTTTTAATGCTTTTAATTCATAGAATATTAAGGATTCGGCGGTCAAAGGAGGAAAGTGCGTGAAAAGAAGAAAAAAAGGCAGCACAAGAGCCGAAAATTTAATGGATTCCATTGCCCGTAACCTTGATTTGCCGCAGGATGTTATTTCCGGCTATGCTCACGTGGAGATTAGCGGAAATAAAGAAGCGATTATTGAGGGCTGCTGCGGAGTTCTTGAGTACGGCGAAAATGTTATAGCTCTTAATACGGGCAGATTGACGGTCAGAATTTTCGGCTGCGGTTTAACGATAGTTTCAATGCAAAACGGTCAGGCGATAATAAAGGGAACGATAACCGGCGTTGATTATTGCAATTAGGAGGAACGTATGCTTGTTCTCAGGCTAATAAGATTCATTTTCGGCTATGTAAGCTTTGCGGCAGAGGGCGGATTTTCGGAGCGTTTTCTTAATCTGTGCAGACTTAGGGGGATTCGGCTTTGGGAGCTTCGTTGCAGAAACGGGATTATAACCGCTCAAACCGATTGCACAGGATACAAAAAAATTCGTTCCGTTGCAAAAAAATCCGGAATGAAAGTCAGAATTAAAAAGAAGCACGGCTTACCGTTTCTTCTTAACCGTTACAGCAGGCGAATCGGCTTGTTGATAGGTGTCTGTTTTTTCGTGGCATCTTTATGCATACTTTCAACAAGAATATGGAGCGTAGATGTTATCGGAAATGTCCGTGTGCCGACGGAAGAAATTATCGAGGTGTTTGAACAGCTTGGCGTAAAAAAGGGGACGGCAGCAGATAAAATAAACATATCGGCGGTTGAAAATTCCGCTCTTGCGAGGCTTGACGGTCTAACCTGGCTTAATATTAATATTAGCGGAAGTGCGGCACTTATAGAGGTCAGAGAAAGAAATGAATTAACAGAAGATGATGGAAATAACGAGCCGTCGGATATTATTGCGGCAAGGGACGGTCAAATTGTGATTTTGCGACCGTTCAACGGAACGCAGGAGCAAAAAATCGGGAATCCTGTTCTCAAGGGAGATTTGCTTATCAGCGGAATTGAGGAAAATAAGGATTTAACGGTCAGCTTTTGCAGAGCAAAGGGATATGTTGTTGCAAGAACCAACCGTGCCGTCGGCATTTCTCAAAGCAGTGAGGTCAAGGTTCGTATTCCCGCAAACATAAAAAAGAGCTATATTGTTGAATTTTTGTCTTTTTCGATACCTCTGGGCAAGACGTCGGATTATTCTTACAAGGAAAAGAGTGAAATTTCCGTTAACGAAGTAACCTTGCCTATGAGCATTACCGAATGCGTTGAAACCGAATACACGGAGAGCACTGTTACGCTTTCGGCAGAACAAACGGAGCTGCTTGCGGCACTTAGATTTTATGAAAAATGCTCCGAAGAATTTAGGCATTTGAGGGTTGAAAAGGAGAATGTATCATTTACAAAAAGTGAATCCGCCTGCTCCTTCGGCGGAAAGTTCGTATGTATTGAAAATATCGGAGAGGAAAGAAAAATGCAAATAGAAGAAAGTGCGGAAACAGAATAAAATTCCGCAAAAAAAGACTTGCAGGGAAAACTTTCCTTGCAAGTCCGAAATATTTAATATAAAATCCTTTTTCTCCGCAAGAGGATTCCGAAAAAACGGAATCAGTCGCTTGTGTAAGGAAGAAGTGCAATCTGACGAGCACGCTTGATAGCGGTTGTCAGTTCACGCTGATGCTTTGCACAGGTGCCGGTAACACGGCGGGGAAGGATTTTTGCTCTGTCTGAAGTAAATTTATTAAGTCTGTTAACATCCTTATAGTCGATGTATTCAACTTTATCTACACAGAAAGCACAAACCTTTCTGCGACCTTTTTTGTTAGGTCTTCTTTCGCTTCTGTCGTAAGCCATGGATTAAACCTCCTTTTCAGTTTCGGTTTTCAGATCTCAAAACGGGAGATCATCTTCGGGAATTTCTTTAAAATCGCCTTCGTCCGCAGTTGAATATGAGGGTGCAGGCTGAGCATTTGCATAGCTGTTATCTCTTGCATAAGAGCCGGTATTGCTCTCTGCCTTTGAGCCGCAAAAGCTGACGTTTTCCGCAACGATTTCAACGGCTTTTCTCTTGTTGCCGTTTTTATCCTCATATGTTCTTGTTTGAATGTAGCCCTGAATGGCGATCATCGAGCCTTTGCGGAAATACTTGCAAACAAAATCGGCAGTTTGCCTCCACGCAATGATATCGATAAAATCTGCCTGGCGTTCTTCACCCTGACGAACAAAACGTCTGTCAACGGCTACGGTGAACGATGATACGGGAATTCCGCTTGTTGTGGTGCGAAGCTCGGGGTCTGCAACGAGTCTGCCCATAATAACGGCATTATTTAACATCTTGCGACCTCCTTAGTTCTTCTTAACAATGAGTGAACGAAGCACGCCGTCTGTAATCTTTACAATACGGTCAAGCTCTGCGGGAAATTCGGGTGATGACTGGTAATTGAAAAGAACATAATAGCCCTCTGCTTCGTCGTTGATGAGGTATGCGAGCTTACGCTTGCCCCATTCTTCAACGCTCTCAAGAGTGCCGTTAGCTTCAATCATTCCCTTGAATTTCTCCATGAGAGGCTGAACAGCTTCTTCGCCGTTGGCAACTGAAAAAACCATCATTGTCTCATAGCTGATGTTTGCTGACATTCTTAAAGCACCTCCTTTTGGTCTTTGGCCGCAGTGCATCTGCGGCAAGGATAAAAATCAGATTAATCCTGCTACACTTTTTGCAGCGGATTATAATTTTATCAGAATAACCGCCGATTGTCAAGAAAAATTTTTCGATATTGTGAAAAAATCCGGATTACAATAAAAAAATGCCGAGGCTCGGCAATATCGGCTGAAAATCGGCGTATCGGAGAACAATAAGCAGCGTGCAAGCCGAAACGGTCTGCACGCTCTGATGATATAATTACGTTTGGCTTATATTCTTATCAATCAAGCTTAGCCTTGAGATAATTATCATAAAAATCTTTAACACCGGCATAGAAATCATCAACGGTGCCATCGTTTTTCATAATATAATCAGCCATTTTTTCGGATTCGCTTGTGTGGAAAATTTCTTCTTCGTGGATATCGTTTTCACGAAGCTTTTCAACGCTCTTGCCGTCACGCTCCGAGCCTCTGGCAAGCATTCTCTGATAGCGAACCTCATCGTCGCTGATAACAACATCAACGAGAACGAATTTGTCACCGAATGCCTTTTTGAAAACCTCGATGTCCGAGGGAGGACGAATGCCGGAAACAAGGAAGTTGGGGCTATCCGACTCTTTGATTTTCTTAACAATCATTTCGGGGAAAAATGTTTGACCGTTAGCTGTCATATACTTTTTTGAGGTTGCGTGGAGATTATCTCTTGTAAGCTCAAGACCGTCCTGAGCGGCAAGCTCTCTGACAACATCACCGATTGAAATCATAGGGAATCCGTAAGTTTTTGCAACATATTCAAGGAAGAAATCCTTGCCTGTGCCGTTTTTTCCGACAGCAGCTAAAACCATATGTTATTACCTCCAATTAATTTGATATCTAAATTTTACAATATAACCTTGCTTTTGTCAACGAAAAATCGATATTATCGAATTTAAACATTTCCGACTATGAGCTTAGAACCTATTTTTACTTTAAATTGAGGACTTTTCTTCGCCTTTGCTTCGGGTAGAATACGGATTTTACCGTAGCCGAATGCGTCCTTGAGCACGGCGGAGATTTCTTTGTTTTCCGTAAAATTCTTTGTGGCAAGCGGCTTTGACCATTTTTCGCCTATGATATCGTAGCTGTCGGAAACCAAATCGGCTTCCGGAATATTTCCGCCGAAGATAAAAGCGGATTTCAGTCCGGAGCCTTTAAAATCTCCGAAAAGCCAAGATGCTCCGCAATCGTTGAGAGTGGTCAGAGAGTCGCAAAGATTTTCTTCCGTTCTGATTTTGCATACTATGCAGGGAATACCGTTGCTTCTGAAGCGGTTGAGCTGCTTTGTAAGTGCCTGAATTTCAAAAACCGTTCTGAAATGGGAATAAAACCCGTAAGCGATGTTTTCAAGATCGATTTTTTCGGGCAGACTGTCGGGCGTACCCGCCGCTTCGATAATGATAATGTGGCGTTCATCAACTGTCCTTATTGCCTTGCAGATTCTTTTGTGGAATTTATTGAGCATATCAACGCTCTTTTCCCAATCGGCAATTCTGTTAAGAGGTCTGTTAAGAAGGTCATAGGCGGCAACCGCAGGCTCATCCTTGTAGTGGGAGGCAACCTGTGTCCAGAATCGGATAACGGCATTTCGGGCCTCAAAGCCTTCCTTGCCGGAATTGAAAAGTACGCTTTTGTCGTTGCTTCCGCACGCAGAATCGGTGTTTTGAAATCCCGATGCGGAATGAAGCTCAAGTATAACGTAAAGCCCTGATTTTTTGCATTTTTTTATAATTTCATCAAGTTTGTCGAAGCTTATTTTATCCTTGCAATTTTCGTTTTTGCAAAGATAGCGATATCTTAGCGGAATCCTGACACAGTTTGCACCGAGCTTTGCAATATATTTGATATCCGACGGAGAGATAAAATTCTCATAGTATTTTTGAACAAGCTGTCTTGCACCGTAAGTGCCAAACCTTTTTTCAAGGGCATAAAAAACATCGTAGCCTTTGGGGGATTCGATATCGTCCTTGCGGAAATAGAAAATATCATCGTTGAGGTTGATTCCTCTCAAGGGGGCGGCTATGCCGTTTTCATTAACAAAGGCGGCATTTTCCGTATGGAGAAAATCCGTTTCGCAAATCGGCTTTGCCGCCGCCGATGCTTTAAGGAAGCCGTAAACGGTGGGAACAATTGCCGCCGCAGCACCTGCCGCACAGCCGGTAAGCATAATTTTTTCGGTTTCTGTCAATTTGTTTTCCCCCTTTTCAGATAAGATAAAATATACATTATTAATATTCCTATAATGATTCCGCAAGCCGCACCCAAACAGTCTGTGAGCCAATCGAGCGGAGAGCAAACCCGTTCCTCAACAAAAAGCTGATGAAATTCATCTGCTGCGGCATATGCTGCGGTGAGCGTAAGCGATAAAAACGGTCTGCGGCGTGAGCAGCTTTGATAAACGGCGTTGAATATGAGCACGGCAAGCAAAGCAAATTCCGAAAAGTGTGCCGCATTACGAACAAAGCTTTCAGTCAGAGGAAGCTTCATTAACTCAATAAGCTGCATTAATTTGCCGCTTGTGCTGCTCGATTCACTGCCGTTTTGAGTCGAGAGAAAAAAGATGATTCCCATACAAACGGCAACCGCCGCCCAAGAAATAACAGCAAAAAGAGTTTTCTTTTTCATCAATCAAATCTCCTGGTGCTTATAAAGCACACACTGCTTTCGGAATCGAAAACCGTTATATCTTCAATGTCCTCGGCAGTTACAAAGCGGCTTGAGCGTGAGTAGAGAGGGTAGCAAATCGCTTGCTGAAGAATATAGTTTTCCGCTGTGTAGCAGCCGCCGAGAAGCTCATCGTCGCCCTCAACCGTCATAAGCCGGTCGATAATCGAGCCGTAATCATCACCGTTAAATCGAAAAACACTGCCGCTTTTGAATGAAGAAAGATAATCAACGGCACTGCTGTAGGCGGATTCCGTTCCGGTGAGTGCGATTTGATAATTACCGGCGGCAACATCGGAACGAATTTCGGCTGGCGTTTTGGTTTCGATTGTAACCGCAAGACCGATGCCGATTGTTTTTTGCCATATCTGCAATTGGTTTTTCAATGCGGGCGTGAGTGATTCGGGGCAAAGAACGGTGAGCTGAATTTTGTCTGTGCCGAGTTCACCGGTCGCCGCTTTCCAAAACTCCACAGCGGCAGAGGAGTCATAATTGATTTTCGGTGTTTGCACTCCGACGGCATCACGGTAATTCAGACCTCCGGCAGAGCAGTTTTTCGGAATAAAGCCGTCCATCGGTTCAGAATCCTCAAACGCATTGGCAAAAACGCTTCGATCAATGGAGCTGCAAAGAGCAAGACGAAGATTTGCGTTTTTTAGGCTTGAATCGGAACAATTGAAAAAGAATCCGAAAACGGAATTTGGGTTACTTTTTACCGTTATAACATTTTCGGGAATCGGGGTGTCGGGGGGCAAAAATGCGGCACTGATATTTCCGAGAGAAATATTGTTGCCAATCGTATTTTCATTGTAGTTGAAAGAAAAGTTTACAAGAGAGGGGATTACCTCTTGCCCACCCGCATAGTACTTGTTGCGTCTTACCGTCAGCGTGGTTTCAAAATCCCAGGAGCTGACATAAAACGGCCCGTTGCAGAGCATATACTTATGGCTTAATCCGTAGCGACCGCCGGTGGCATTGAAAAATTCTTCGTTGCACGGCATAAAAACGCTTTCGGTCAGTCTATCGGTAAAGTTGGGGCACTCCTCCGCAAGCTTTATTATCAATGTGCTTGCATCAGGTGCGGATACTCCGAGGGTGGAAATATCTGCATTACCGGTATGGATTTCGGCGGCATTTTCGATAACAAAAAGCCTGTGAGCCATTGGCGAATCGGTTTCCGGTGAAATCGCACGCTTCATTGCAAAAACAAAATCGTTTGCGGTGATTTTTTCGCTTGAAAACTTATTGTAAAATTCCTCACCGAATTCGTTTTTTATCGCAATCGGACAGTACCATTCGGTGTCGGGATTCAGGCTGAAGGTGTATGTTAAGCCGTCGGCGGAGGCAGACCAGCTTTGTGCTATTCCGGAAATTACATCTCCGTTTGCCGAACGGCGTACCAGTCCTTCAAAAACGTTGTTTATTATTACTTGAGCTTCCGTTTCGCCCGCATACTGCGGATCGAGCGTTGACGGTGATTTTGATAGAGAATAATAGATGGTTCCGTTGTCACCTCTGCCCGAACAGGAGGTGAGAGAAAACAGAATCGCAACGATTATAATTACAGAAAGAAAACGCTTCATTTGTTTTCCTCCATCCATTTTGCAAGCTGCTCGGCAAGCGGATTAACGGAGGCTTTTTGCTTCGCTTGCTGCTGCATATAGCGAGCAACGTCCTTTTTGCCCGCACCGGCACTTTCTTTTCGCTTTTCAAAATCGGAGAGCTTTTCTCTGTATCCGCAAACGCAGAAAAAGGCTTTTTTATCGCCTTCGCCTCTCATTTCGAGCTTTTTGTGGCATTCGGGACAACGGGCATTCGTGATAACCGTTATGCTTTTGCGATATCCGCATTCTCTGTCTTGACAAACAAGCATTTTGCCCTTTTTGCCGTTGACCTCAAGCAGATATTTTCCGCATTCGGGGCAAGGCTCACGTGTCATATTGTCGTGTCTGTATTTTGCTTCGCTCGATTTTACGGAGCTTGTAAGCGAGCGTGCGTATTCACGCATCTCGGCAATGAATTTTTTGCTGTCTGCGTTGCCTTTGGCAATGAGCGAGAGACGTTGCTCCCATTTTGCGGTAAGCTCGGCGGATTTGAGGTCGGCGGGAACGATTTCAATAAGCTGTTTGCCCTTTGAGGTCGGAACAATTTCCTTGCCTCTGCGTTCAACGCAAAATGAATCGAACAGCTTTTCTATTATGTCTGCTCTTGTTGCTGGTGTACCCAAACCGCCCGCTGTTTTAAGGGCATCTTTTAACGAGCTGTCCTCGACCTGACCGGTTGGATTTTCCATTGCGGAGAGCAGAGTGGCTTCGGTATATCTTGACGGCGGAGCGGTCTTTTTTGCACAAATGCGAATCTCTTTCGGGAATACGGGCGAGCCCTGCGAAAGAGCCGGAAGCCGATATGAGGTTATATCATCGCCGTCATCGTCATCATCGTCGGAAAGAGATGAATCATAAAGTGATTTCCAACCGGCGGATTTTACCGATTGACCTTTGGTATAGAACTTGTAATTGCCTATTGTTATCGTTACCTGCATTTCGTCATATTCAAACGGTGCACTTAATACTGCGATGAAACGGCGAACAACAAGGTCATATATGTGTCGTTCGTCCTTTGTCAGCTTGTTGAGGTCAACATATTGCTCGGTCGGAATAATTGCGTGATGATCGGTGACCTTGGCATCGTTAACAATATATTTTGTCGGAATGGTTTTGGCACGGAGCACCGCGTTCGCAAAATCCTTGTATGGTCCGACGGCAATTGCTTTGAGCCGTTCGGGAAGCGTTGCGGCAACATCCTTTGTTATATAGCGAGAATCTGTTCTCGGATAGGTCAGGAGCTTATGGGTTTCATAAAGGCTTTGCATAAGTGAAAGAGTTTGCTTTGCGGAATATCCGTATTTTTTATTGGCATCTCTTTGCAGCTCCGTAAGGTCGTATGCGGCGGGAGGCGCTTTGAATTTATAAACCTTTTTAACTTCGGAAAGAATACCTCTTTTTCCTTTGGTGCCCTCTGCAACGGCTTGAGCGGCGGCAGGATCGAAAAATCCCGTTTTTCCGTTTTTGTCTTTGTAAACGGCAGAAAATCCATCGAAATCCGCTTTGACGGTAAAATAATCCTTAGGTCTGAATTTAAGAATTTCTTCTTCACGCTTAACTATCATAGCAAGAGTGGGCGTTTGAACTCTGCCTGCGGAAAGCTGAGCGTTATGCTTGCAGGTTAATGCACGGCTGACGTTCAGCCCTATAAGCCAGTCCGCCTCCGCTCGGCATTGAGCACTGCGGTAAAGATTATCGTATTGCGAAGCCGGTTTGAGAGAAGCAAAGCCTTCTTTAATCGCCTTGTCGGTCTGTGAGGATATCCAAAGACGAAGCATCGGCTTTTTGCAATTTGATTTTTGAATTATCCACCGTGCAACAAGCTCGCCCTCACGTCCCGCATCGGTTGCGATAACGATTTTATCAACCTCATTGCTGCTGAGCAGAGAGCTTACCGCTTTAAACTGCTTTGCCGTTTGACCGATAACAACAAGCTTCATTCTTTCGGGTAGCATGGGCAGGTCTTCCATACGCCACGTTTTATATTTATTGTCGTAAGCTTCGGGATCGGCAAGGGTAACAAGATGACCGAGTGCCCAAGTGACAATATATTTTTCTCCGATTATACAGCCGTTGCCGTTTCTTTTACAGCCGAGAACCCGTGCAATATCCTTTGCAACGGAGGGTTTTTCGGTTAAAACGAGAGTTTTTGACAAAACACTCACTCCAATCGCCGATATTAATATTTTTCCAAAATATATAATACCAAAAACCACGCATTTTTATTTTTTTATTTAGAATTTATGTAAATTTATTGAAAATATTATTACCAATACAATAAGAATGCCGCATCAAAAACGATGCGGCTAAACAAATTTATTTGGATTTTCTCTTTTTGATTAATTTTACGATTATGATAATTGCAATGACCGCAAGAACGGCAATGGGCAGTAATATCGGTAATCCGCCGATGAAATTAACGATAAAATCGCTTATCCATTCGCCGAGATTATCAAGGTTGTTGAGGAAATTATCCTTGATTCTGCTGCCGATTGAATTTTCTCCCTCGCTGACTCTGTCAACCTCATCGATGTAAATCGTAACCGTGCTGTAGCCGATTCTGTTTTCCAGAACCCTCATTTGTGCGGTGTAGGATTCTATTTGATAATTAACCTCTGAAAGTCTTTCCTGAATTGAGAGAACATCTTCAAGAGATTCTGCTTTTTCGAGAAGACCGGTAAGGGTTGCTCTCTCGGTTGTATAAGCGGATATGCGGCTTTCAAGGTCAACATATTCAAGGGTAACATTTTGCTGATTTTCTGTTTTGCGTGTTATTTTACCCTTTTCCTGTGCACCGGCAAGAAATTCATCAAGCTTATCGGCGGGAATACGCACGATGTAAGTTGAGTTTCTGTTTGCGCTTGAGGAATAATAGCTTCCCATATTGTTTGTGGAGTTTTCGATGTAGCCGCCCAAGGTCGTAACATTTGATACCATAGCGGAAATATACGCATCATATTCTTTGGTTTGTACGGACAGTTCAACCGTTTTAATGATTTTTTCTTCGGTTTTGGATTCGGGTTCACCAACTTCGGCAGAATCTTCAAAAGCAAGCTTTTCGTCCGAAAAAAGGCTGTCGTTTGTCTGACCTGCCGCTGTGGATACGGTATAGGCGTGGTTAATATCGGCAGCACCTTTTGATGATGCACCGCACGCCGCAAGTGAAACGGCAAGAAGCAGACAAAGAATAATCGCTAATGTTTTTTTCATTTTAATCATCGTTCCTTTCAGATTTTGAATTATTGTATTTGATTTGCGGAAATGTTAAATTTCTGCAAAACCATTGACATTTATCCGTTTTTGTGGCACTAATATATATAGAAAAAAGAAATACGGAGGTATCGTATATGAAGAAAATATTGGCAGTTATTGCCGCTTTTGCAACGGTTATTTCGCTCGCATCGTGTAAGATGGAAAACAATAAAACAACTGCCGAGCGGGTTTCGGAGGCAGAGGCGGAAAGATCTCAGGCTATCGAGGCATCGATTCAAGCCGAAACAAAACGCTTTGAAAAAATCGATGAAAATATTGAATATATCGGAAAAACCGAAAAGAATAAGCAGATTGTTATTGAAAGATTAGGCATAGACGGTCAGCATTATCAGGTATATGTTTTTAACAGAAAAGGAATTTGTAATAAGCTTATTGACTATTATTTCTACGATTCCATTGAAGCGTTCAACATCAGAAACGAGGATTCAAAGGAAAAAACCCGCCAGAAAAAAATCAAGAGTGATCCGGAGGCAAGAATGGTTGCCTTTGAGAGCGATTATGATGTTGAAGAAAGAAACACATATGAACAGCTTTATGATTACTTTGTTGATATGACCTTTGAGGAAGATGCGGTAAGAATGGTTAAATAATTTGAGGGCGGCATTTGCTGCCCTTTTTAATTGCGGTAATTTTCGGGAACGGTGATTTCCTCCGCATAGGTTGAGTAGTAGGTATCGATTTTTTCTCTGTCGGAGGAATAAATCAGGCTTGTATTGAATATTTCGTAAGCCTCACAAGCTTTTTTCGCCGCTCTGTAAAGGGGCGTTTTACCGTAATAATCAACAATAAATTCGGCAAAGGCTCGGTTTGCAATTTCAAAATCTTCTTCGGGAATCTTAAAGTATTCGATAAATTGAACTATTGCCATACCGTTATCCGCATCGGCTTGAGCCGACCATTCGATAAATTCGTTATAATCAACCAGATTCACGAAATAGACGGGAATAGCCGAGTAAATACTTCTGAAATTCGGAGCGTCAAAAATATAATAAGTTTGAGCTTGATTTAAACCGCTGCTTGAATTGTACGCTTTGTTATCTTCTTGAGCGGCATCCAAAATGTCTTCCTGCAAATTTTCCGTATAAACGGAATCGGCATACTCATTGTCTGCCGGTGAACCCGCCCTTAAAATGAAGCCGGGAGAAACCAATACGGCAACAACAATTATTATCACCGCCGCCGAGGCGATTGCGGGATATCTGATTTTTCGGCGTTTTTTTCCTTGACAGGCATTGAGAATTTTTTGCTTTTGCAAATCGTCAAGCTTGATTTCCTCTGCCGCCTGCTTGAGCTTATAATAATCGTTCATCGGCTCTCCTCCTTCTCGTAGATTTCACGCAGCATATCACGCCCTCTTTGCAGACGCTTTTTTATCGCCGCACAGGACACGCCGAGCATAGTCGAAAGCTCATTTATTTTGTAACCCTCAACATAATAAAGATGCATAATGATTCTGTATTTTTCTTCAAGCATCATCAGCGTACCGAGGATTTGTACATTATCCTCGCTAACACCGAGATTGCGGATTTCATCAAGACTGACAAAGTCGGTATGCTTTCGGCTTCTTTGAACGTCGTGACATATGTTTGATGCAACTCGTATGAGCCAAGCCTTTTCGTGCTCAAGGCTGTTAAAATTCGGAGCCTTTGTCATATAACGCAAAAAGCAATCCTGCACGGCATCTTGAGCATCCTCGCGATTTCCCGTCATAACAGAACAGAGGCGGTAAAGACTGTCGCCGTATTCCCTCAATGCTCTTTCGGCATCGGGGGCGATTTTTTTCGTTTCGGAAGGCAAGCGTATGCCCCCTCTCTCAATTTATTTAATTTTTAAAGGTCGAATAAAAAATCACCTTTCGCCCTTCAAAAGATAAACGCAGTTAAAGTGCAAAAGGTGACAAAAATTTTTATTTTTTATAAACTTTAATAATTTCACCTATATAGATTTTGTGATAATCCTTTTTTGGATAATTGCTTTCGATTGATTTATCCTCAAAGCCTGCGGGATCTATAAATTGCGAAGCCATTTTACGGCATACAACGGTATATTCCGCCTGCTCAAAGGTAACGCCGCCGTCCGTGAATATCGGAGTAAGTCCGCATACCTCTGCTTTATTTATATCTCTGCCGCTTTTTGAACCGCAGATACGCAGTGCGTCCTTAAATTCTTCACCGAAAAACGTTATGGTGAAAATATCGTTGTTTTCGATAAATTCATAGGTGTAACGCTGAGGACGAATGAATATAAAAGCGGCATCCTTGCCCCATATTTCACCGATAGCACCCCAGCTTACGGTCATCGTGTTAAATTTATCCTTGCTGCCGGCGGTAACAAGTCCCCAACCGTCCGAAATAAGCTCAACGGGACTTTTCTTTATTTCTCTGATGTTGATTTCTTTCATGGTAATTCTCCTTTTATACCGAGTAATACGGGTTTAAGCGAAATTTACACTACATATATTTTTCGATAAAAGCCTTAACTTTTGCATCATATTCTTCTTTTGCGTCATAATAGCAATAAGCGTGAACCGCCCCCGGAACAGTAAAAATTTCTTTTGGAGTGGGGCAGGCATCGTAAAGCCTTTGACACATAGCGAACGGAACAAAGGTGTCGTCCTCTCCGTGAATGAATAAAACGGGATTTTTTGCGTTTTTCATTGTGCCGAGAGGGGAGGCATCCTTCTTCAAGTCATATTTGGCAAGCTTGCGGCAAAAAACATTTGAAGCAATGGGAGTGATTCTGCTCTTAAACCCAATTGCATTTGAAACAACCGCACCGACCTCCTCATATGCATCCGTATAACCGCAGTCCTCGACAATAAGCTTAACTTGATTGCGTGGATTATTGTTGTTGACAAGCATTGATGTTGCGGCACCCATAGAAATTCCGTGAAGCATTATTTCGATATCCTCGCCGAAACGCTCAATAAGATAATCTATCCAAAGATTGATATCTTTATAATCAAGAGCACCGAAGCCGATGAATTTGCCGTCGCTTCTTCCGTGACCTCTCAAATCGGGCAGAAGATAGTTAAAGCCCATTTCATAATGGTAAAACGGAAAAAGATGACCGCATTCGTCCGGACCGTTGCAGTTGTGACCGTGAACGGCGATAACGAAACGCTTTGTTTCTTTTTCGGCGGGAACAAACCAAGCCTTCAGCCGAAGCTTATCGGGAGTGATTAATTCAAGATCCTCCGGATTGTGAGAGAAAAGATAGGCATTGTTCTTTTTTCTTATTTCGGTTCTGAGCATTCGTTTTGGATCGGTAGGCGGTTTTTTGTTTCTGTTTGCGATGCAAGCCGTTTTAAAGCCGCTTGCACCGAGTGAAAGGAAGCCGACCGCACCGATTGTGCCGATTGCACCCGCACCTATAATCGCATTTCTTTTTTTCATTTATATCACTCTCCTGTTAACAAACAGATGAAGCCTAATCTTGAAAACCGAACACCATGCCGATTTTTCAAAAACATCGTCAGCTGCCATTATATTAATAATACCACAATAAAGTGAATAATGCAAGTTGCAGCTAAGCTGTTTTGATTCATCAACTGCAACCGAGAACAAAAAATTAAAAATTTTTTCAAAAAAGTGTTGACAAAAGCAGAATCATATAATATAATAAACAAGCTCTTTGGTTAGGGCAGTTAAATGGCGGCATAGCTCAGAGGCTAGAGCAACCGGTTCATACCCGGTAGGTCGTGGGTTCAAATCCAACTGCCGCTACCATATTTACGGCCCGGTGGTCAAGCGGTTAAGACACCGCCCTTTCACGGCGGTAACACGGGTTCAATTCCCGTCCGGGTCACCAACAAAACCTGATTTGTCAGTTTGGCAAATCAGGTTTTGCTTTTGCACTCTTGATTTAAAAGATAATCGGTTTAATATGCAATAAAGGATAAAAATACCATCACCCGTCGGTTCACAAGGAATCGGCGGGTGTGCTGTGTTATAAACTTGTTATACCGAACGGCTTTATCTCTGCACTCTGCCGGAGCCGTCGCCGCCTGCGAGCTTTTCAACCTCGGCAACGCTTACTCTGTTGAAATCGCCCTCAATCGAATGCTTGAGTGCCGATGCCGCAACCGCAAATTCAATTGCCGATTGCGAATCCTTACCGCTGAGAAGTGCATATATAAGACCGCCGCCGAAGCTGTCACCGCCGCCGACACGGTCAACGATATGAAGATGATATTCCTTTGAGAAGCAATAATTTTCGCCGTCATAAAGCATTCCCGCCCAGTCGTTGTCACTTGCGGAAATCGAGGTTCGCAGCGTTATTGCGACCTTTTCAAAGCCGAATTTGTCTGCAAGCTGTTTTGCAACCGACTTGTAGCCGTCCTTGTTGAGCTTTCCGCCGTAGATATCCGTGTTTTCCGCTTCAATGCCGAAAACATCCTTGGCGTCCTCCTCGTTGGAAATGCAGACATCAACATATTTGCAAAGCTCCGTCATCGCCTCTCTTGCTTCGGCTCTCGTCCAAAGCTTACCCCTGTAGTTGAGGTCGCAGGAAATTTTTACGCCCTTTGCTTTTGCCGCAATGCACGCCTGCTTGCATATTTCAACAAGATTTTTGCCGAGTGCGGGGGTAATTCCCGTAAAGTGGAACCAATCTGCACCATCGAAAATCGAATCCCAATCAAAATCCTCCGGCTGTGCCTCTTGAATTGCAGAATGTGCTCTGTCGTAAATACAGACGCTTCCTCTCTGTGAAGCACCTTTTTCAAGGAAATATATTCCCACTCTGTCGCCACCGCGAACGATTTCGGAGGTGTCAACGCCGAAGTAACGCAGTGAATCCACTGCCGCCTGACCTATTGCGTGGGAGGGAAGCTTTGTTACATACACGGAATCCATGCCGTAATTGGCAAGTGAAACCGAAACATTCGCTTCGCCGCCGCCGAAGGTTGCCTGAAGCTGATCGTCTTGAAAGAAACGGTAATAGCCGTTCGGTGCAAGACGGAGCATAATTTCACCGAATGTGACCACCTTAGCCATTTGAACGTGCCTCCTTAACTATTTCAACCGACTTTTTGCAAAGCTCGATTATTTCGTCCCACTTTTGATTGTCGATGAGGTCGGCAGTTACCATATACGAACCGCCGCACGCAGCAATAACGGGGCAGGAAAGATATTCTTTAAGATTTTTGAGGGAAATACCGCCGGTGGGCATAACCTTGAACATCGGGAACGGAGCACTCATCGACTTGATTTTTGCAAGACCGCCGCTCTGCTCTGCGGGGAAGAATTTAAGCACGTCAAGTCCGAGTCTGTACGCCGTGTGATAATCCGTCGGAGTGGTACAGCCGGCATATATGGGGATATTCTTCTGCTGACAGTATTTTACTATTTCCTCATCAAGTCCGGGGGTTACGATGAATTTTGCACCCGCCGCAATGGCTTCGTCAACCTGTGCCGTTTCAAGCACCGTGCCTGCACCTACAAGCATTTCGGGAACGTTTTCGCTCATAAGCTTTATGGCTTTTGCCGCACCTGCCGCACGGAAGGTTACCTCCGCAACGGGAACGCCGCCCTCAACAAGAGCCTTTGCGAGAGCAACGGAATCCCTTTCAGGGTGATTAAGCTTAATTACCGGCACAACGCCGATAGACATTATTTTTTCTGAAATTGCGTTCATATTGACCTCCTGATTACATACCGTATATACATATGTTTATTTATTTGCTTTTTCGCAGGCTTCAAAAAGTCCGTTGATATATGTTGCTCCGAGAGCACGGTCAAAAAGACCGTAGCCGGGCTTACCCGTTTCGCCCCAAATCATTCTGCCGTGGTCGGGACGAACATATCCGTCAAAGCCGGTTTCAACAAGTGCCTTTGTTATTTCGTACATATCGAGACTGCCACAATCCGAAAGATGACCGCTTTCCTCAAAGCTTCCGTCAGGCATAATAAGGATATTTCTCATATGCATAAAAGCAATTCTGTTTGCCGCACTGTATTTGCGAACCATAGCAACAACATCGTTTGTTTTCGCACAGCCGAGCGAACCTGTGCACAGGCAAAGACTGTTTGCGGGGCTGTCAACAACGGCAAGCATTCTGTCAAGATTTTCTTCGTTGGTGATTATTCTCGGCAAGCCGAAGATGGGGTACGGAGGATCATCGGGGTGAATTGCCATTCTTACATCGCATTCCTCGGCAACGGGAATAACCTTTTTCAAAAAGCGTTCAAGATTTTCCCAAAGACCGTTTTCACCTATTTCACCATAGGCTGAAATAAGCTCTCTGACCTCCTCCTGCGAATAGCTGGAATCCCAGCCGGGGAGGTGGATATCATCTTTGAGAGGATCAAGTCCTTTCATTTGCTCCCAATACATAACAAGACTTGTTGAACCGTCGGGAGCTTTTTTGTCAAGCTGAGTGCGTGTCCAATCGAAAACGGGCATAAAGTTATATGTTACGCATTTGACGCCGTATTTTGCACAGCGGCGAATATTTTCACAGTAAACTTCAATAAGACGGTCAACATCGCCTCTGCCGAGCTTTATGTCCTCATGAACCGGAATGGATTCAACAACATCGAAAACAAGACCGTTATCCTCGCATTGGCTTTTCATTTTTGCAAGGCTTTCTTCCGGCCAAACCTCTCCGGGCTTAACATCGTAAACAGCACTGACAATGCTGTGCATATTTGGAATTTGACGAATGTATTCGAGTGAAACGGGATCGGATTCGCCGTACCAGCGGAATGACATTTTCATATTTCTTGTCCTCCTGATAAACTTTTCTAATATTATAATTCTATCATAGGACGATGTCAAGAGCAATGAATTATTGACGGCTTGAGATACTATTGTAGAGATGATTTGATCAAAATAATACCGGCAGTTCTCACCGACTACCGATAAATGTATAAGATTTTCCAATAATATAATTGAAGAAGTTGGGCGAGCAATTGAGGGGCAAGCAATGCACATTTACCGCATTTATGGTTGAAGCCGAGAGAGTTGCACTCGATAATCTTAATGAAGAAAATGAAATCGGATAAAAATTTTCTTGTAATTGTGTTGCTTTTATTGTAAAATATGTGTGTAATCTTTTTATGGGAGGTTTATTATGCCTACATCGAGTATTTCCAAAATCAAAACAAAACGCAGTAATCTCTATCTTCGTGTTGCAAAAGGTCACTTTGCTTCAAATCATTCACATAGCAATTATTATATAGATGTTGCCGCTCAAAAATCGCGACTTTCGGAAGCGAAAGCCGTTGCACAGGAGCTTTGCGGAAACAGCAATTATGCGGTTAATATTATTGACACTATTCTCTGCCTTGACGGTACGGAGGTTATCGGTGCGTGCCTTGCCGATGAGCTTACAAAGAATCATTGGATGAATATCAATGCTCATCAAACGGTTTATGTTGTTACGCCCGAAACAACCAACAGCTCTCAGCTTATGTTCAGAGATAATATTGTTCCGATGATTAAGGGAAAGCACGTTCTTGTGCTTGCCGTTTCCGTTGCAACGGGCGGTACTGTCAGAGCCGCAATGGAGGCTGTTAAGTATTACGGCGGAGAGGTTGTCGGAATCGCATCTATTTTCGCAACCGCAAGCGAATGTGACGGTTACACGGTTAATTCCGTTTTCAATCCCAAGGATTTGCCGGATTATTTTGCTCTGCCATCGCACGAATGTCCGCTTTGCAAAGAGGGCAAAAAGCTTGATGCTCTTATTAATTGCCATGGCTTCTCAAAGCTCGGCTGATTTTCAACGAAAAATATTTAATAAAAAAACACAGTCAACGGATAGCCTTATCCGCAGACTGTGTATAATACAAGTGATTTACGCTTGAGTGTGTTCCGCTTGAATATGCTCAAGCGTTTTTTCAACCGCTTTTTCAATGTCAAGTGTTCCGACACCAAAAATCGAAGTGTGAATTTTTCCGTTTACGGGTTTTCTCCAGTATTTGTCAATACCGTCAATCGAATTTCTCATACCCAAAACGGAACCGACCGTTGCTCCGTTGCAGTCTGTATCAAAAGCCATACCGACTGCACAGCAGATGGATTTGCCGAAATCTCCGCCACCGTAAAGAAGAGCTGCGGTAACTATCATAGCGTTTGAAATGGTGTGGCACCAGCCGTGGTCGGTGTGTTCATCATAGTCGGCGTGAATAATATCAAAGCATTCATCAACCGTAACGCCTTTTTTATAGCCGCTGAAAATTTTCATAACCGCTTCGTAAAGCCTTGATGTGCTCGGAATTTGTGCAAGTCCGCCGAGAATAATATCGTCTATGCTGTCGGTAACGGCTGCACACGCAAGCATTGCGGCAACAAACATTTCACCGTATATGCCGTTTTTGATATGGGAAATTCTTGCGTCACGGAAAGCCATTTCCGCAGCGGTCTCCGGATTGCCCGGATTTACATATCCGAAATAATCTCCGCGAATTTGAGCACCTATCCATTCACGGCAAACGTTTTTATATATCGCCGAGGCGGGAGGACGAATGCCGTTGACAAAATTAACAAAAGCGATTCTTTCCGCAGTAAAATACGCAAAAACCGATTGATATTTCATCCACGCCTTCGCAACATCCTCCGAGGTAAAATTTCTGCCGTATTCCTCAACGATTTTCTGTGCCAATGCAACATAGTTGGTGTCATCGTCAACGGGCATACCGTCAACGATGTCGGCATAATCCTTATTTTTTAAACCGAATTTATAATGCGAACAGACCTCATCGGTTATATCGGAGCTTAAAATATATCTGTGCATCGGATAGTTTCCCGTTTCTTTGAGAAACGGAATCAGCTCATCGCTTCTTATGCATTCAACCGGCTTGCCCAAAAGACAGCCGCAGGCTCTGCCCGTCCAAGCACCGATAAGCTTTTTGCGAAAAATTTCCTTTTTCGGCATAACGGCGGCGAACGAATGAGGCTTTCTTAAAGCCTTGATTTCATCGAGCGTTGAAGGCTCGGTATATTTATAATCGATGCGTTGCTCGGCGGTCATTACGGTTTCATAAATGATATCGCTTATTCGTGCCTTGCGTTCATCATTATCGAGAGCGGCAACGGCCTCAAATAGACTTTTGTATTTTTCAATATCAAGTCCTTCTTCAAAAGACTGCCTGTATTCGCTCATTAAATCCGCCGGATATCGGTTAAAGCCGTCGGTTGAGTTGAAATCGATTTTTATCTCGGTATTATAATTTTTCGAGAACACGAATAGCCACCTCGCTGAAAAGTTAAGAAATTACTCCGATCATATTTCACAAAAATTGTTATGCTTGAGATTTTTCAAGAGCCTGCTTGATATCGGCAATGATATCGTCGATGTGCTCAATGCCGACCGAAAGACGGATGAGGTCATCGGAAATTCCGCAATCGATAAGCTCTTGAGCGGTAAGCTGGCGGTGGGTTGTGCTTGCGGGATGCAGACAGCAGGTTCTTGCATCGGCAACGTGTGTTGCGATTTCCGCAATTTGCAGGCTGTCCATAAATTTCGTTGCGGCATCTCTGCCACCCTTGATTCTGAACGAAATAACGCCGCTTGTTCCGTTCGGCATATATTTTTGAGCAAGCTCATAGCCCTTGCTGCCCTTCATACCGGGATAGTTAACATCAATTGCATATCCGCTGTCACGAATAAATTCCGCTGCTTTAAGTGCGTTTGAACAATGTCTTTCAACTCTGAGCGGAAGCGTTTCAAGACCGATGTTGAGTAAAAATGCGTTGAACGGAGAGGGAATCGAGCCGAGATCACGCATAAGCTGTGCCATACATTTTGTTATGTAAGCGGCTTTACCGAAGCGTTCGGTGTAGGTTATGCCGTGATACGATGCATCGGGTGTTGTTAATCCGGGGAACTTATCGTTTTGTGCCCAATCGAAGGTTCCTCCGTCAACGATTACGCCGCCGACACTTGTTGCGTGACCATCCATATATTTTGTTGTTGAGTGAATAACTATATCTGCACCAAGCTCGAAAGGACGGCAGTTGACCGGTGTTGGGAAGGTGTTGTCAACAATAAGTGGAATACCGTTTGAATGTGCGGCATTTGCGAATTTTTCAAAATCAAGCACTTCGAGAGCGGGATTTGAAAGTGATTCGGCAAAAACGGCTTTCGTGTTGGGCTTTATGGCAGCACAGATTTCTTCTTCCGTAGCTTGAGGGCTGACAAAGGTGAAATCGATACCGAGCTTTCTCATAGTAACATTAAAAAGATTAAAGGTTCCGCCGTAGATTGTTGATGCGCTTACAACGTGATCGCCCGCACCCGCAATGTTGAAAATCGAATAGAAGGATGCCGCTTGACCGGATGAAGTAAGCATAGCACCGACACCGCCTTCAAGGTCGGCGATTTTTGCGGCAACGGCATCGTTTGTCGGGTTGGCAAGACGAGTGTAGAAATAACCCGAAGCTTCCAAATCAAAAAGCTTGCCCATTTCAACGCTTGAATCGTATTTATAAGTAGTGCTTTGATAAACGGGGACCTGTCTGGGTTCGCCGTTTTTGGGTGAATAACCGCTCAAAATGCATTTGGTGTTAATTTTATAGCTCATATTTTTATACCTCCAAAAATTCTTTCATAAGACCGCAACCGATTTCAACGAAATCGCCCGTGGATTTTGCCGTGTTTTCGTTTATCGATTCAACGCCGCTGTTTATTTCGCCGTTTTTATGATAAATCATAAACGGAACGGGATCGGAAGCGTGAGTTTTAGTAACGATAGGCGTGGGATGGTCGGGGAGAATCATAATTTTATAGTCCTCTCCGCAACCGTTGAGATAGTCGAGAATAATCGGCAAAACACGCTCATCGATAAGCTCGATTGCTCTGACTTTGTTTTCGGGCTCATTGCGATGACCGCATTCATCGGGAGCTTCGATGTGAATATAAACCAAGTCCTTGCCGTTTTTCCATTCATTGATTGCCGCTTGAGCCTTGCCCTCAAAGTTCGTATCGATATATCCGGTTGCTCCCTCAACATCGGGAACACCCATACCGGCACAGATGGCAATACCTTTAAGTAGGTCAACCGCCGAAACAATGCTGCCCTTAATACCGTAGGTTTTTTCAAAATCGCCGAGAGCGGGCTTGCTGCCTTCGCCCCAAAGCCAAATTGAATTTGCCGGAGCTTTTCCCTGAGCAATTCTTTTTTTGTTTATCGGATGCTCCTTGAGCAGCTCATAGCTTTCTTTCATCATCGCAACAAGCTTTTGTGCGTTGGGAGAGGTTGAAAGATGCTCGCCGATAACTCTGCCGGAAATATCGTGGGGAGGAGTCATTTTTCCGAGGTCTGTGGTTCCGTTGTTCCAAATAAGGCAATGACGGTAGCTGACTCCGCTGTAAAATTTAAATTCGTCGTTTCCGAAATGCTCTTGAACTGTTTTTATTATTTCCGCAGCTTCTTCGCTTGAAATATCACCTGCCGAATAATCGAGCATTGTTTTGTCGGCATAGTTTTCTTCATCGCTTAGAGTAACAACATTGCATCTTAAAGCAATATCCGTATCTTTCATTTTAACTCCGATGCTGACTGCTTCGAGAGGCGAACGCCCTGTGTAGCATATTTTCGGATCATAGCCGAGAACGCTTAGATTCGCAACATCGCTTCCGGGCTTTAGTCCCTGTGCAACCGTTCTGACAAGACCGACACGACCTTTTTGAGCGAGCGAATCGAAGTTAGGTTTTTTTGCAAGCTCCATCGGTGTTTTGCCGCCCAATGCGGGCACGGGATAATCCGCCATTCCGTCATACAAAACAACTGCATATTTCATTCGTATCATCCTTCTTTCTTTGATATACCGTTGATAACCGGATATATCTAAATAAAGTATATCACAGTTTTTTTGAATTGTCACCTACAGACGGTTTATTTTTTTTACAAATTTTATTTGGATTTAAGAAATATAAACGAAAAAATTTTTCGCATCTTGACTTTACCTCAAAAAGCATTTATAATAAGACAAAATTCAATATTCGACAAGATACGGTTTGAAAAGTTGTACGCTGAGTAAATCAAAAGGGAAATCAGGTTCAAATCCTGAACAACCGCCATTACTGTTATCGTCAAAAAAAGCACAAATATTGTGCTTTATGCAGTTTTACTGCTTCGTAAGTCAGAACACCTGCCGTATCTATAAGGTTAACACAACTTTGGTGAGAAGAGTGCAACCGATTTATCAAAGCCATTTTGGGCAAATGAATCGTGCATTCTTTTTTTGTTGCCCGAAAAGGTGATTGTATTCCTTTGCGGCGGAGCTTTTGTGTCTTAGGCATAAATGAGGCGAACGTTGTGTTAAAATACCTGCTGCACCCTTATGCTCTTTTTGATAAATCCGTTGTACTCTTTCAACCTGATTCGGCTGAAAGGGTTTTTTTTGTTGCCGAAATCGGCGGCAACCGACGATATAACATATCAAGGAGGAAAAAAGTATGAGAAATACAGGAAAAAGAATACTTGCTTGCGTTCTTGCCGTTGTTTTGATGCTCACCGTTATGGTACCCGTCATTTCAATTGCAACGCAGAATGAGGAAAGCTCATCGGTTACGGTATATCTTACCGTAAGCAATGACGGATGGTTTGTTAAGGGTAAAGACAGCAAAGCGACAACCCTTGCGAGAGTACCCATTGAGGTTGAGTATTTTCCGCTTTCCGATTACGGGCTGGAGCAGTATAACCGCTATGAAACCGAAAGCTTTGAGGACGGCGGTAAATATATAAACGAAAATATTGTCGAAAAACCGACCTTGCTCCATTTGATTATCAAAGCAACCGAGCTTTATATGCTGAACGGAAGAAAGTACGATTCGGAAACCGACAGTGCGGTGCTTAATATCAGCGGTAACGCAACATCAATGTTTTTCAATGAATTTTGGGGTTACGGCTATAATATCAACTATTATGTTAACCACGAATATCCTCTTATGACCGATGGGTTCGGAGCAACAGCCGATTATATCATACTTGAGGATAATGCGGAAATTGATATTGCCGCATTCGGCAACTATAATTTCTTCTCCGACACAAACAGCGGCTTTGCCTATTTTGATGATTCTCAACATAATATCAGTGTCGGTGATAAGGTTGATTTTCAAACAATGAAAACCGCTCAGGATATGTCAAATTACGGAGTTACGCTGAAGAACCCCTGTGATTTTTTGACGACCTTGATTCTCGATTCGGATTTCAAAACGGTTGACAGCATTGACAGCTCAAAAAGCAACGGTGCTTTCTCTTATACATTTAATAAGGCCGGTACGTTTTATGTTGTTGCACTCGATGAAAATCTGCCCGTATCAAATCCGTCTGCCGGCAGCACCGCATCACGAATTGCGCCGGCGGTTTCAAAGGTAGTTGTTGCCGAAAAATCCGCCGAGGAGGAATATGCGGGAGCATTCTGCCTTGTTGCGGAGAGTGAGGATAAGCTTATTATTGAACCGGAATGGGTTAAATATAAAGACGGTCAAACCATTCTTGAAGCTCTCAAAGCGACCGCACACACCTTTGACGGAATCGAGCAGGGCTTTATTTACAGCATTGACGGCGTGATATATACGCCTTATGTAACGAGCGATAACGGTGTTTATCAGCTTCAAAAGGAAGCTTCGGAAATAGCCAATGTTTTCAGATTCGGCACTTCCGACGGCGTTCCGAGCAGAGAGCTTGTTGATTTGATGCTTGCAATGGCGGATTATAACGCAAGCAGGGAATACCGTGACAGCGATGACGTTTCGGCGGCATATAATGCGGCAAAAGCCGAGTATATAGGTATCGGCAACGAGCGTGCACAGTATCATACCGATGCGATTCGTGCGGCAATGGCAAAGCTCGACACTGCCGAAAGATTTACAGTGCAATTTAATGTTACTCAAGCGGATGTTGCTGCTACGGGATATGAAATTTCCGTAAAAAACAGCAAGGACACCGAAATGAAAGCAAAAGCCGACGGAACATATGAGCTTCTTGCGGGTACATACAGCTTTGAAATTTCAAAAGGATATAATGCCGTTTACGGAACCGTTGCCGTAACGGATAAAGATGTAACGGTTTCGCCGGAGCTTCCGTCGGGACATCATTTTGAAAATAACATATTTCTGACTTCGGGATACGGCGTATCAACCGAGCTTGCAGCCGATACCGAGAATCAAAAGCTCAGCACGGATTTTGCATCGAACGTTCACGAATATACGGTATATTATACCGATGAAGAATCATTGAATCCGTATCTCCATTCTTCAAATGAGGACGGCTGGGATTTGCTTAACCGAGATGAATATTTTGTATACTATACTATCAATAATCCCACATACAAATACGGTACGGAAGGATTTTTCAAAAGCGGAAAGAAGATAGTCGAAAGATTGGGCGGTACCATTGCCGGCGTGCTTACCGCTTACGGAACGAGCGGACAGGTTCGACTTACGCACGAGGTTACTGACGAAAACGGCTATGTTCAAATACAGTCTTACTATATAACGGTTGAACGCATACGCACGCTTTCTTCCCTTGAGATTCACGACGGTAACGGAGCGTTGAGCGTTAAGCATACCGACGGTACACAGCTTTATTCGGCGACCGTTATCGACAGCACGCAGTCCGTTAAGCTTTACCCGTCAATCGGGGGAACATATGAGAGCGGATATTCCGTAAGTATTAACGGAAAAGTCTGTGAAGAAAACGGCTTTGCCGAGGTTCCTCTTTCACAAGAGGAAACAACAACGGTTCCTGTTGTTGTTTCTTATCTCGGCGGCTCATCGAATGAGTATACCGTAAAAATAACAAAAGCGGCGGCATATCAATCGGTTGTAACGCTTGAAACCGAGGGCACAACGCTTGTTATGACAAACGCTGTAGGCAGTGTTATTACTCCGGAAAAGGTTACGGGAAATGTTTATACATATCAGCTTGCAACGGGTACAACCTACACCTGCACGGCAAGCAAGGGAGTTAACCGCACCGTTTGCATATTTCCGGCAGAGCATATTTCAAACCCGCAATTTGAAATCGGAAAAGAAATAACCTTAAAGGTTCTTGAAGAAGATAATTGGCTTTCGGATTTGGCATTCGGCAAATTATCGTCCTCCTCATCAAAGGGAAGTGTAAGCATTTCTCCGTCTTTCGCTTCAAAAACCCACAGCTATACGGCTGTTATACCGGATTCAACCTCAACTCCCTATGTTTGGGCAACGGTTAATGCCGATGCCGTTTTCCCCTCAACATCAAAAACAATTACCGCCGTATATACAAAGCTTCCAAGCTCGGAATATTACATTGGAACGGAGGAAATTACTTCCGTTACGGTGAAATCCGGTCAAACCAACGGCACAAAGCTTTCAAATCTTAACGGCAAGTACGGCGATATTCAGCCTTTTGAAATTCGCGTAAGCTCAACCGCAGGCGGCAAAACCTATATGCAGGTATACAGCATTAATCCGATTGTTTATCCCGATTTATCCTCCGTTTCGATTAAGGCGGACGGTGCCGAGCTTACTCTCACACCGAAATTCAACAAAGATGTGCTTGAATATACGATTTCCGCTTCGGAGCTGACGAAGGTATTTACCGTAACGGCAAAGGTCAGCCGAAAATCAAATAAGCTTTCGGTCAACGGAGTGCTTGCCGCTTCCGAGGAAGCCGTTGCCGTTTCAATGGCGGATATCAAGAATGATACCATTCTCATTACCGCAAAAAGTGCTGTGGGAACGGAAAAAACATATAAAATAAAAATAAATAAGCTTCCCGCTCTCGATATTCCCGTAAAGGTCGAGCCTGCCGAGGCGATTGTATTTATAACCGATAACACCGGTGCAAGAGTTAACAGGCAAGAGAACGGCACATATAAAATGCTTGACGGTGCGGAGTACGATTATACTGTAAGCTGTAATGGATATATACCTCAAAGCGGAACATTTACAGTTTCCGCAGACGGCGAGCTTAATATTACTTTGGCAAAAGCTCCCGAAAATGCCGAGATAAATAAGAATATCGGTGCGGCGTGGCCGATGTTCAGAGGCGATAACACAAATAACGGTACGGTTGCTTCCAAAACACCCAAAACCGCAGACGAAGCTGTTCTTTATTGGGCAACAAAGGATGGCGAGGGTTATGATTCCGATGCGATAAGCTGTCCTATTATAGTTAATGATTATCTTGTTTATTGCACGGGTAATGAGCTTCACAGAATGAACCGTCATACGGGCGAGGTTGACAAGCTCAAGGGAACGATGGTTGCAAAATCAAATTTCAACATTATTCCTCCGACCTATGCGGACGGTATGATTTTTGTTGCACTTTCCAACGGTACGATTCAGGCGTTCAATGCTGAAACCTTTGAATCTCTTTGGATTTACAAGGATGCTCTCGGCGGTCAGCCGAACAGTCCGATTGTTTATAATAACGGATATGTTTATACGGGCTTCTGGGTTGGTGAAACGAAAAAGGCAAATTTTGTTTGTGTTTCGGTAACAGATGAAGAACCCGACAAGACCGATGAAGCCAAAACGGCAAGCTGGACTTATACTCAGCTCGGCGGCTTCTATTGGGCAGGTGCGTATGTTTGCGATAGCTTTATCCTTGTCGGCACCGATGACGGTGACAGCAGCTATCTGAAGGACACTTCAAATCTTCTTGCTTTTAATACAAAAACCGGAGAGCTTATCGATAAAATTGAAAACCTTGACGGCGATATCCGCTCATCTGTTTCTTATGATGAAGTGACCGACCGCTATTACTTTACAACGAAGGGCGGAAGCTTTTACGGCATTGCGGTAAACTCAGACGGAACATTCAAAAAAGATGAAAACGGAATCCAAGGCTATGATTTTTGGAGAATATCACTTTATAATTATTCCGACAATGAAAAAACGCCTCCGATGAGCACCTGTACACCGGTTATTCATAACGGCAGAGCTTATATAGGTGTTTCGGGCGTTGCCCAGTTCGGTGCTTACAGCGGACATAACATAACGGTTATCGACCTGGCGAGCCGTTCGATTGCTTATACGGTGCAAACCAAAGGCTATCCGCAAACAAGCGGCTTGCTTACCACCGCCTATGAGAGCGAGGACGGATATGCATATATTTACTTTATCGACAACTACACCCCCGGTCAGGTTCGTGTTATTAAGGATAAGCCGGGTATAACCGAGGCTGTCGGCGGAGTAAAAGAAAGCTATATGAATAAGGGTGAGGTTGTTACCGTTACCTGTGCTCCCGTTTTGTTTACTCCGTCGGGCGAGCAGGCACAGTATGCGATTTGCAGTCCAATCTGCGATGAAAACGGAACGCTGTATTTCAAAAATGATTCGGCGTATATGATGGCGGTCGGCAGTAAGCCTGTCGGTATCGAGGTTAAGCAGAGTTCGAAAAAATCATTATATGTTGTCGGTGAAGCTTATGATACGGCGGCAGTAAAGGTGACTGCAAAATTCGCAAACGGAACGCAAAGAGATGTTACCGATTATGTGACCTTTAACGAATCCTCCGCAAGCCTTACCGTTGATGATACCGATGTTACGGTTTATTACGGAATGCTTTACGGTGACAAATTCGATGCGGAAAACGGAAATGTATCAAATGTTGCGATGACTCCGTGCGAAGCATATATTCCCATTACGGTAATTACCGCAGAGCAAAAATCGGCTCTTGATTCCGTTACCGAAAAAATATCGGCTATCGGTGAGGTCACTCTTGAAAGCGGCTCCGAAATTGCCGCCGCAAGAGCCGAGCTGGATGCACTTGATCCCGTTGTTTTTGATTTGGTTGAAGATATATCGGTGCTTACCGATGCCGAAGCCGAGTACCAAACAATAAAAAATGTTTACGATATGATTGAGGGTATCGGTGAGGTAACGTATGAAAAAGCGGAGCAAATCGAAAAGTCGAAAAAGGCTTATGATGCGTTAAGCAATGAGCAAAAAGCAAAAATCACAAATTCGGATAAGCTTTCCGATGCGAAAGCAAGCCTTGATCTGCTTATTGCCGATATAAATAATGTTATAAAGCAAATTGATTCAATCGGCAAAATAGCATTGTCGAGCGAATCGAAGATTACGGCGGCAAGAGAGGCTTATAATGCACTTCCCGAAAAATCAAAGCAGGGAGTAACTAATATCGGCAAGCTTACGTCGGCAGAGGCAACGATTGCAGGAATGAAGGGCGATATTGCGGAGATAGAAAATCTTATCGATGCAATAGGCGAAGTTACCGCAGGAAAAAAGAATGCTATCGAAGCGGCAAGAGCCGGCTATGATTCGTTGTCGGAGGAGCTTAAATCGGCGGTTGCAAACTATGATGCTCTTGTTGCGGCAGAAGCAAAATATGACGAAATCAATAATTCGATAGCCGATACAGAAAAGAAAATCGATGCTATCGGAACGGTTACTCTCGGCAAAAAAGACAAAATCAAGGCGGCAAGAGAGGCTTATGACAGCCTTGATAACGATGCAAAAGAGCTTGTTTCAAACTATGAGGTCCTTGAAAAAGCAGAGAGAGTTTACAATATTCTTGATATGCTTTTCGGCTGGATAATAGCGATTTTTGAATTTTTTGCATCGATTTTTGAAAAATCTCTCTTGATATTTTAACTTATAGGTTTGTGCGATAGCTGCCGAAGCGGCTATCGCTATGCCTGTTTTTAAGGAGGAAAGGAAAATGAACAGATTAAAGAAAGCAATAATCACGGTTTTGCCCGTGCTGATTATTGCATTGATTTCCGCTGTATCAATTTTCTTTTTCGGCAGTATGAAACAGGCAGAACCGAAAAATCCATTGCTTGAAAATGCCGAAAATTCGCATATGCTTTTATCGTTCGGCGGTGAGCTTGATTTTTTTGAAGAAGTGACCGAGGAATCGCAAAACGGTGAAGCCGATGAAGCTCCGAAAGAAAAAACAACGCAGGAACAAACGGAGAAAGAATCAAAAACGCAAACTCAGGCACCGAAGCCGACAAAAGCCGACAATAAAAATCAAAGCGAAACGAGGTATGAGCCGCCAACCGCCTTAGCTACCGAGAGTCGGGTGAAGCCGACAAGACATAACAGCTCAAAAGCCGATTCCGAAAACGGTTTGCACGATGAGAATGCGGATGAGGAAGCCACGGGTGAAGTTGTCAGCGAAAAAACAACGGAGGCTTTTGTCGAAACGACCGCACAGCCGGAAACAACAATCGCTTCCGACGGCGAGACGGAAGAAGAAATTCCGGGAGAGGCTCAAAAGCCGAACGATGAGCAAACGGACAAAATATATTTCACAACCTCAATTGTCGATGGCGAAACGGTTGAGAAAAGCGATTATTATTTTGAAATTTATCATAATTATTCCGAGCTTATCGTTGAATCGGTAAGGGTTTATGTTAACGGTACGCAGGTTAATCAATTTAAAGGAAATGTTCTTTTAACGGAGGGGCAAAACGTTATCCGTGTTGCCGTTGAATATAAAGACGAAAGCGGGAAAATAATATCCGTTTACCGTGATTATAAAGTTACGGCAAGGCTCGGAAAAATAGAAATCCAAACGAATCTTGAAAGCGGAACGGTATCCGAAGCAAGGCTTGATTTTACCGCATCGGCTGTTCTTGACGGCAAAAAAATACCCGTTAAGGTAACTTTGAACGGTGAGATTCTCGGCGGTGAAAACGGAAAGTATTCCGCAGAGCTGATGAGCGGAGAAAATACGGTGATTATTTGTGCCGAAAGCGGAAAAATGTTTGAGAGCAAGCTGTTCAATATTAATTGTACCGCTCAAAAAACACTTGATATTTATACGGATTTGACGGATAAAACCGTCAATGACGAAAGTCTCGGTTTTACCGCATATATCCTTAACGGAACGGAGAGGGCAAGACTTTCCGCAACGCTCAACGGCAATCCGATAAAATGTGATTCCGAAGGTCTGTTTACGGCAAAGCTTAAAATCGGCGATAACAGAATAAGGCTTAAGGCTACCGATAAGGTCGGCGGCGAAAATGTTACTGTCGATAAGAGCTTTACGGTTAAAATAGTTCCGCTTTCGCAGGAGGGTACCGCACCGTACCTCAGATATGCAAATGTCACGGACGGTATGACCGTTAAAGGCAATGATTTTAAGCTTGATCTTGATCCTGTTGACTACAAAGGAAACAGAATATATTCCAACGGAATAACCGTTAAGCTTAATGATAATATTTATAAATATGAATGGCAGTCCGAATATACAAGCTACAAGCTGTGGTTTGTCGGCGGAGAAAATAAGCTTGAGATAAGAATCACCGACAAAGACGGCAGATATACCGATTATTCTTATAAGATTAATTGTGAAGTATTTGAAGAGGGTGCTCAAACGGGCACGATTACCGTCAGCGTGGACGCCAATGTTCTCGGCTTGGGATATATTGTTCCGCCAACGGAGATACCGATTTATCAAGGCGAAAACGGTGCGGATACGATTACTCGTTTTCTTGAAGAAAAAGGGTTTACATATGAATATGACGGTACTGTTGATACCGGTTTTTATCTTTCGAGAATCGGCAAAAACGGAATCGGTAAGGGTGTGTCTATTCCCGAAAAGCTGACTGAATATATAAATGCCGACGGAATCGAATGGAAAGAGCAAAGAGATGATAACAGTCTCGGCGAATTTGATTATACTCAAGGTTCGGGCTGGATGTATTCGATTAACCAATCGTTCCCGAATCACGGGCTTTCCGATGCTATGTTCAAGGATGGAGATGTTGTCAGAATCAGATTCACCTTGGCTTACGGAAAGGATATAAACGGATATTCCGCAGCAGGCGGACAATTTGCAGATACTGGAGGTCAAAATGGAAACTACGAGAAAACTTGGTAAAAGAATTTTTTGTGCGGTAATCGCTTTGCTGATTGTTTTTTCGGCATTTCCTTTTGCTTATGCTTCCGATAACGGGCAGAGCAATGAAAGCTTGAAAAAAATAATCGAAGAAACCGTTGAATGGAAGAAAAAGCTCGAAAGTACAAACGGAAAGAAGCTGTTTGCATCCGATTTCATACAAAATGCGGGCAAATCCTCCGGAGATTGGTATGCAATCGCTTTGGGCAGAATCGGCTGTGATGAGGACGGCTTTTCATATTTGGCGGTTTTGAAAAACGAGATTCGTCAAAGATACAAAACGAAGGAATTGCTTGATTCTCAAAAGGCGACCGAATGGCACAGAATATCGCTTGCCGTTTTGGCACTCGGCGGAGAT
This sequence comes from uncultured Clostridium sp., assembly GCA_964571095.1. Lineage (GTDB taxonomy): Bacteria > Bacillota > Clostridia > Oscillospirales > Acutalibacteraceae > CAG-177. The sequence continues at coordinate 55,621 of CAZNAC010000008.1, forward strand.
CCGACCGATATCGGCGGTGAAAACGATATTGACTTAATCAAAGACGGCGTTTATGACAGGGGAAAAATCAAAGCTCTCGGTGCACAGGGCATTAACGGTTTGATATGGGGGCTTATTGCTCTTGATTCAATGCGTTATAATGTTCCTGCTAATGCCTGCGATAACAGAAAAACAATAATTTCCGCAATTCTTTCGGGATTCCGCAACGGCGGCTTTTCTTTGAACGGAGGGGAACCCGATATTGACATAACGGCAATGGCACTTCAAGCGTTGGCACCCTATTATAACAGCGAAGAAGTTTTTACATATGAGACTTCAAACGGTGAAAGCCGTACCGTGACCGTGCGTAAAACTGTTGATGAGGCGGTTTTGTGGCTGTCGAAAAATCAAAACGAAAACGGTGGATTTTCTTCGTGGGGACAGGAAAACAGCGAAAGCTGTTCGCAAGTTATTTTGGCTCTGTGTGCTCTCGGAATAGATCCCGTTAATGACAATCGATTTATCAAAAACGGAAAAAGCACGCTTGACGGGCTGATGAAATTCCGCAATAAAGACGGCGGGTTTGCTCACAGTGCTTCGACTTCGAGCGGTGCCGAAGCAGAGTCAAATTCAATTGCCGGAGAACAGGCTTTGTGTGCACTTTCAGCTTTATACAGATTCAGAACCGGACTTCGTTCGTTTTATGATTTCAGAGCGGAGCAGGACGAAAGCCTGAAAAGACGAATAAGCGAATTGAATGCGGGACTGAAAACCGTACCCGACAGCGAAAAAACGGCGAGAGCTTTTCTTGATGAATATCTCGAAATCCCCGCAAGTGAACGGAGCTATGTATATAATTACCGCAATTTGAGTGATGCACTTGCAAAATATAAAATAACATATGAGCAATCCGAGCTTTGGAGCTGTATGGGCGATGGCAACGGAGGAAACGGCTGTGTTGTTGATATTTTCAGTCTTAAAGAAGCTGATTCGGGTATAATTTTCAACGAAAATGATTTCGGAGAATACAAAGCTTTGCCCGATGAGCCGACAAGCGAGCATTATACGATTATAATCAAGCTTTACGAAAAACTGAAAAATGCCGATAATTCAGAAGATTATTCGGCGGTTGCGGCGGAGCTTGAAGCAAAAAAAGAAAAGGTTGAAGCGATACGGGCGGAAATTGCAGATATCAATAATTCCGTTGCGGAAAATCTGTATCCGTTTGAAAAAATCGAGCTTTCGGATAAGAAGCTTATAAACGAGCTTATCGGCAGGGCGGAGGCTTTGAGTGAATATGACCGCTCTCAAATTCTCGGATATGATGACCTTGTTCGTGCAAAAGCTAAAACGGACAGTGCGGTGAGGAGCGTTATTATCGGCACTTCGGCGGCTTTGCTGATTGCGGTGCTGCTTATTGCGGCTGCCGTCAGAATCCGTAAAGGCAGACAGAAAAAAAGAGAGCGTAACGAATGGATGGAAAACGATGAATGGTAAAACAGACAAAATAATCAATGAAATTAAAAAAGCGGTTACCGGTAAAGACGATGTTATCAAAAAGGTTCTTATGGCGATTTTGTCGGGCGGACATATACTTTTGGAGGATGTTCCGGGAGTCGGGAAAACCACGCTTGCCGTTGCGTTCAGCAAAGCCCTTGGAATTTCCTATAAGCGAATACAGTTTACATCGGACACTATGCCGTCTGATGTTACGGGATTTTCAATTTATAACAAAGCAACAAGCCGATTTGAATACCAGTCCGGTCCGGTTATGACAAATCTTCTTTTGGCGGATGAAATTAACCGAACATCGTCCAAAACGCAGGCGGCACTTCTTGAGGTTATGGAAGAAAAGAATGTTACCGTTGACGGTGAAACGCACACGTTGCCCGAACCGTTTTCGGTTATTGCAACGCAAAATCCGGTCGGCTCGGCGGGAACGCAAATGCTGCCTGCATCACAGCTTGATCGATTTACGGTGCGGCTTAAAATGGGATATCCCGATTTTGAAAGTCAAATCAGCATACTCAAGGATCGTCATACGGAAAATCCTTTGGATTCCATCGTGGCGGTAGCCGATGTCGGTTCTCTTATCGAAATGCAAAAGGAAACATCGGCGGTTTTTATCGGCGATGAGATTTACGAATACATAACAAGGCTTGCTCAGGCGACAAGGAATGATGAGATGATTGAGCTTGGATTAAGTCCGAGAGGTGCACTTGCGGTTTGTCGCTACGCAAAGGCTTGTGCTTATATTCACGGTCGGGATTTTGTTGTACCGCAGGATATATATGAAATTTTCACTTCGGTTTGTGCCCACAGAATCGTTATGAGCCGAAAAGCGAGAATTGCGGGAATAACGGCTGAAACGGAGCTTGAAAAAATTCTTAAAGAGATTACTCCTGCACCTGTTGTGCCGATGGTGGATAAGCGATGAAAAGTGCCCGAATATTATGGCTGCTGATTTTTTCGGCAGCGGCGATTTTATGCTTTGCCTGTGCCGATGCGGGAGCGTTATTGTTGCTTTTATCGATTATATTGATTCCGACAACTGCGGCGTTAATAAATATGCTTCATAAGCCTCAAATAACATTTGAGCTTCATTTCCCGAAGCAATGCGAAAAGAAAGAGGAAGCCTGCGGAACAGTTGAAATAAAAAACGGTTCTCTTATCGGCTATCGCAGGGTGCGGAATGTTTTAAAATTGAAAAACAGGCTGACACAGGAGAAGCTTGAAGATTCGGTTTCCGTTTTCGTCGGAGCAAAAGAAAAGACCTCAGTTGATGTTTGCTTTAAAGCAAAATATTGCGGAATGGTTGAAATTCTTTTGAGCGAGGTTCGGCTGTATGATTTTTTCGGGCTGACTTTCAAAAGAATAAAGCCCGATGTTATTGGTGCCGTTACCGTTTTGCCGGAGGTGTTTCCCATTGAGGTTAAGCTTACGGGAAGCTTCGGAGCGGATAATGTTGAGGATTACGCCGCAGACCGTTCCGGCAATGATTTGAGCGAGGTTTATGAATTTGCCGAATACAAATCGGGGGACAGTCTGCACCGGATTCAATGGAAGCTTTCTCAAAAGCACGGGAATTTGATTGTTCGCAGGGGCAGTATGCCTATTGAAAAGTCCGTGATGCTTATTATGACACATTCGTTTGCAAATCCCGAAAGAGCCTCTGCGGTGGCGGAGGCGACGGTCTCACTTGCCGATTCGTTTTGTGAGGCGGGCATAAGCTGTAAGCTGATGATAAAAGACGGCGATGAATTTTCAGAATGTGAGATAGAAAACGAGGATGATTTGGCAGCTTTTTTACCGAAGCTTCTTTCGGTATCGCCACACGGGGATTTGCTTGACGAAAACACGGCAATGCCGAGCTGTACCGTCTGTATTACCGATGATGAAAAAAAGGCAAGGTATTACAATCGGTTAGGTGCTTGTGTTTTTCTTGCGGATGGTAAGCCGAGTGACGGAATAATATGCTTTTCATCAAAAAAGCCGTCGGAGGATTTGTTTGAAACAGAGCTTTGAAAGGAAAAAAACGCAATGAAGCAAACAAGCGGTTTGAAAATCAAAGTTAATATAAAAAAATCAAAGGCAACATTCACGGAAGCCCTTTATATGGGAGCTGCCTTGGGAATGATGCTTTGCGGAATGCTGCTTATGATGAATACTATGGCGGATTTTTTATCTGCAAAAGTGTTTTCCGCAATTTTTGCCTTTGTATTGCCGATAGTTACACTTGCGACTTCATCTGCTTTTTCGGCATTGTTTTTGCTTTATGCTTTCCCGACTGCCGCTGTGCTGATTATGTTAATTGTGTTTTCATCGGAAGCAGCAAACGGAGCGATAGTTTTTTACAATCATATTCTTGAAATTTTCGGAAGAAATACGGGAAGAATTATGCCGTTGGCGGAGCCGATAAAGCCTGTTGAAAACGCTGATATTGCCGCATTTTCGGCACTTGCGGTGTCTGTTGTATTGCTTGCTTTTATGTTGTCGGGAAAAAGCAGACTTGCGGTTTGCTTATCGGTTTTTCCCGTTGCGGCATTCGCTTTGCTCTGCCTTTCGGACGGTGCGGATAAAATCGGTTTTTCTTTAACCGTAACAGGTGCGGTGATGCTGATTTTGTCGGTGCAAACGCAGTCGGCAAAAAATTACGGAGAGTTTTTTCGCCGTGTGGCGGCTGTTGCCGTTTGCCTTGCGATTTTGTGTGTTTCGGCATTGCCGAGTGAAAATGTTGGATTTATAATACAAGCCAAGGCAAGCATAGGCGATAAGCTTGAGGTTTTGCGTTACGGAAAAAATGTGCTCCCACAGGGCGATTTTTCCGAAATCGGAAATTTTGAACCGTCAAGCGATGCACGGCTTGAGGTCGTTATGAGCAAACCGGATTCTTATTATTTAAGAGGCTTTGTCGGCACCGAATATAACGGAAACGGCTGGAGCGAAACAAAAAGCGAAAGCCTTTATGAGTATTCCGATTTGTTTTATTGGCTTCATCAATCCGGATTTTACGGTCAAACACAGCTTGCCGCCGTTGCCGATACCGTTGGCAGGAACGAAACGGAAAACCGCATTATTATCCGCAATATCAATGCATCACGAAAATATATTTATGCTCCTTACGAAGCAAAATCCGTTGCCGATATATCGTATGAAGCTCAAATCGGCGATGAAGGCTTCAAGTCGAGCGGATTTTCGGGATGCAACGGTTACACGCTGACAGCCGCATCAAATCAGGTTAAACTTTACACAACCATTGCGGCGGAGCTTTACGAAAAGGAAAAATCGGGCAATGCGGAAACGGGAAAATACTTAAAAAACGAAGCACATTACAATTCTTTTGTTTATGAGAATTTTACGGATATTCCCGAAGGAACCCGTGCCTTGCTCGAAAACCTGCTCGGAAAATATACGACCGAAAATTCACATATGGAATATGGCGAGGCGAAGCAAAGAATACTTGCTTTTTTAACGGCAAATATGACCTATTCAACCGATGCCGAGCCTGTTGACGGCGATTTTGCCGAAAGCTTTCTTCAAGTAACGAGAAAGGGCTACAGCGTTCACTTTGCAACCGCCGCAGCACTGATGTTTCGCTATTACGGAATACCGGCAAGGTATGTTGAGGGGTATCTCATAACTCCGGAGGATATAAAAAATGTTATTCCCGATTCGGCGATAACGCTTGATGAAAGCCGTGCCCATGCGTGGGTTGAGTTTTATCAGGACGGGATAGGCTGGATTCCTTTTGAAACAACACCCGTATACCTTAATATAATGGAAAAAGCGGACGACCTTAACAGTATCGGCTCGAAAATCGACAAAACCGTTTTGCCGCAAGAAAAGCACGATGAAGACGAGAATGAACGGCATATCGAAGGAAGTCGGGATATGAAACGTCAAAAGACAAAGCGTACTGTGCTTACCGTTGCCGCAGTTACGGCGGCATTCGGCATTTTTGCCGCAGCAATTGCAACTTTGATTTTTGCGTTTCTTAACAGAAAAAAGCTTATGAAGCTTAAAGCTTTGTTTGCTTGCGAAAGTTCCGACAAAGCCGTTATCGGACTTTACGGATATGCGGCAGGCTTTATATATAAAGATGATTGCACTTATAATACGGTATGTTTTTCGCAAAAAGATGAAACCGACGCCGAAGCTTTTGAAATATATGAAAAGGCAAGGTTCGGAGCACAGGCTGTTTCGGATAACGAGAGAGCTGTGGTTAAAAAGTTTGCCGATGAAGCCGTTAAAAAGTTTTGCAACAGCCGTTCACGATGGCAAAGATTTCTCGATAAACGCATTCGATATCTTTATTGATAAGGAGCGTCAAAATGAAAAAGGATATTTTAATTGCATTTTCCGTGTTTTTGCTCGGAGCATTGCTGCTGTTGGGAACGGAGTTTCAAACAGTCGATGAATACTATTTAACTCACATTGATGATATAAAGCCGGATTCAAAAACCGTAACCGTTTCAATCGATTGCGGCAATATATACGACAATTACGATAAGCTTGACGAAGCATTAAAGGCTTCCGATTATATTCCCGATGACGGAGTGGTTTTACCGAAAACAACCTATGTTTTGCGTGACGGCGATACCGTTTTCGATATTCTGTATCGTGCTGTAAGATACAATAAAATTCAGTTTGAATATCAGGGAGCAAGGGATAATCCTTTCGGAAGTGCGTATATTCAAGGAATAAGCTATCTGTATGAGTTTTCGTGCGGAAGCACCTCGGGCTGGGTGTATAAGGTCAACGGAGAATTTCCGAATTACGGCTGCTCGAAATACGAGCTTTGCGACGGAGATACGGTGGAATGGATATATACCTGCAATCTCGGACAGGATGCCGGTTATGACTATGTTATGAATAATACCGCAGGTGAGTCGGTAACAAATGAATAGTGCAAAAGACCTGCACAGCTCGGATAAAACCGGTGTGCAGGTCTTGAAATTTATTTATATCGGTTTATTGACGGCTTACCAAATCTTTTTGCTTGCGATATCGGCGAGAGCGGATTCAACAAATTCATCGATGTTCTTCGCACCGATATCTCCTTCACCTCTCTTACGAACGGAAACGGTGCCGTCCTCAATCTCTTTGTCGCCGACAAGAAGCATATAGGGTATTTTTTGAAGCTGTGCTTCACGAATCTTATATCCGATTTTTTCGCTTCTTTCATCAACGGTAGCTCTGATGCCGAGTGCGGTAAGTTTTTCGCAAATGGATTTTGCGTATTCGTGATGACGGTCGGCAATGGGGAGCAATCTAACCTGTTCGGGAGCGAGCCAGATGGGGAATGCACCGGCAAAGTGCTCTGTGATTACACCTATAAAGCGTTCAATAGAGCCGAGAACAACTCTGTGAATCATAACGGGACGGTGTTTTTCGCCGTCGGCACCGGTATATTCAAGCTCAAAGCGTTCGGGAAGCTGCATATCGAGCTGAATTGTTCCGCACTGCCATGTGCGTCCGAGCGAATCGGCAAGGTGGAAGTCGAGCTTAGGCCCGTAGAACGCTCCGTCACCCTCATTTATAACATAGTCCTTACCCATTTCGCTGACTGCAGCTTTAAGGGTTTCGGTTGCAAAGTCCCAATCCTTTTCGTCACCCATATGGTCATCGGGCATAGTTGAAACTTCAATTTGATAGGTAAGACCGAATACCGAATAAACCTCATCAAAAAGACGAACAACATTTTTGATTTCGTCCTTCATCTGATCCCAAGTCATAAAAATGTGGGCATCGTCTTGAGTGAAGCAGCGAACTCTGAACAAGCCGTGAAGTGCACCGCTCAGCTCGTGACGGTGAACAAGACCAAGCTCTCCGCATCTGAGGGGAAGGTCACGGTAGGAATGCGGTTGAAGCTTATAAACGAGCATTCCGCCGGGGCAGTTCATAGGCTTTATGGCAAAATCGGTTTCGTCGATAACCGTTGTATACATATTTTCTTTATAGTGGTCCCAGTGACCGCTACGCTCCCAAAGAGCACGGTTGAGCATCATGGGAGTTGAGATTTCAACATAGCCGTAACGCTTGTGAACCTCACGCCAATAGTCGATAAGAGTGTTACGCAAGGTCATACCGTTGGGCAGGAAGAACGGGAATCCGGGGCCTTCCTCCATAATCGTAAACAGACCAAGCTCTTTGCCGAGCTTTCTGTGGTCACGCTTTTTGGCTTCTTCAATGGCGGTAAGATATGCTTCCAAATCCTCTTTCTTTGTAAATGCGGTGCCGTAAATTCTCTGGAGCATTTTGTTTTTTGCATCGCCTCTCCAATATGCACCGGTGCAGGAGGTAAGCTTAAAGGCTTTAACTCTGCTTGTGTCGGGAATATGAGGGCCTGCACAAAGCTCATCAAATTCGCCTTGCTTATAGAATGAAATTTTTTCGCCCTTGCCGGAGTGCTCTTTGATAAGCTCAACCTTAAAGCTTTCGCCCTTTTCTTCCATCATTTTGATGGCATCGTCGGGATCAAGCTCGTATTTTTCAAGGGGCAGACCTTCCTTGACGATTTTTTTCATTTCGGCTTCGATTTTTTCAAGTACTTCCGGAGTAAAGGGGACATCAACATCAAAATCATAATAGAAGCCGTTATCGATGGCGGGACCGATTGCAAGCTTTGCCTCCGGATAGAGTCTTTTTACAGCCTGTGCGAGAATATGCGAGGCGGTATGACGAAGTGCCCATTTGCCGTCCGCATCATCAAATGTAAGGATTTCAAGCTCACAGTCATTTTCAATCGAAGTTCTCAAATCGCAAACAACGCCGTTGATTTTGCAAACACACGCAGCCTTGTAAAGTCCCATTCCGAGGCTTTTGGCAATTTCCATTGCGGTTATACCGCTTTCAAATTCCTTTACAACGCCGCCCTTGAGGGTAACATTAATCATAATATATCTTTCCTTTCAAAAATTTACAAAATAAAAAACCCCATCCCGCAAAAACAGGATGAAGCTTAAAAAATGCTCCACGGTTCCACCCGTTGTTCCGAAATAAATCGGCTCTCGGCAGCCTTAACGCGGCTGATACGGCTCACCTTATTTCGGAGGCACTCGGCAGGCGGTAGCCGAATGCAAAGCCTTTACCGCCCTTTCAGCCGAGGAGGCGGCTCTCTGATAAAAGCTCCGTTGCAAACAGCCTTCTGCTTCAACGATTTTTGATATTATCATTATATTATCACTCCGAAACATTAAAGTCAATAGAAAAAATAATGAAATATTTATAAAAAACTTGACAATGTCCTCCTAAAAGTATACTATTAATACAATGGTGTTATTTTGTGCCAAGATGAGCCGATTTTAAGCTCTGATACACCATTAGTTGATTTTTCGGTAAATATTAAATATTGACTTTTCCAACGGGAATGTCACCGAATTTATTAAAGAAAAGGAGGAAAAATGAATTTGGACAAATGGATCATAATTCTTATTGCCGCTGTTGTTGCACTTGCCGTAGGTATTGCTCTCGGCTTTATACTCGGCGGTTTACATAGGAAAAAGGTTGCCGAAGCGGCTATTGGCTCTGCTGAGCAGGAAGCGAATAAAATTGTCAGCGATGCCATTGCTGCCGCGGAAGCAAAGAAAAAAGAAATGGTTCTTGAAGCGAAGGACGAAATCCATAAGCAAAGAACCGAAACCGAAAAAGAGCTTCGTGAAAGACGTAACGAAATTCAGAGATCGGAGCGTCGCTTAAATCAAAAGGAAGAAGCACTTGACAAAAAGAGCGATAACCTTGAGAAAAAAGACGAGATTCTTAACGAAAAAATCAAAACGGCAGACGAACGCCTTGAGGAAATCGAGAGCATAAAAAGAAGTCAGTTCGATATGCTCGAAAGAATTTCAGGTTTCACCAAAGAACAGGCGAAAGACTATATTATCAGCGTTCTTGATGAAGAGCTTAATCACGAAAAAGCCGTTAAAATTCAGGAAATCGAGCAAAAAACAAAGGATGAGGCCGATTCTCTTGCAAGAGAGATTATTACTACAGCCATTCAGCGCTGTGCGGCAGACCATGTTTCGGAAGCGACTGTTTCTGTTGTTGCTCTCCCCAACGATGAGATGAAGGGCAGAATTATCGGTCGTGAGGGCAGAAATGTCAGAACTCTTGAAATGATAACGGGCGTTGACCTTATTATCGACGATACCCCCGAAGCTATTACTGTTTCAAGCTTTGATCCCGTTCGCAGAGAAATAGCAAGGCTTACTCTCGAAAAGCTTGTTGCCGATGGCAGAATTCACCCCGCAAGAATCGAAGAAATGTATGATAAATCGAAGCGTGAGGTTGAAGCAACCATTAAGCAGACGGGTGAGCGTGCACTTATTGATGCGGGTGTAAATAGTGTTCATCCCGAAATCGTTAAGCTTCTCGGTAAACTCAAATACCGCACAAGCTACGGTCAAAATGTTCTTAACCATTCGCTTGAGGTTTCTTATATAGCAGGTCTTATGGCGTCGGAACTTGGCACCGATGTTAAAACCGCAAAAAGAGCCGGCTTGCTCCACGATATAGGTAAGGCACTTGACCACGAGATGGAAGGCTCACACGTTGACCTCGGAGTTGACTTTGCGAAAAAATACAAAGAAAACGATAATATCATTCACGCAATTAAAGCTCATCACGGTGATGTTGAGGCGAAAACCATTACCGCCATTCTTGTTCAGGCGGCTGATGCTATTTCGGCAGCAAGACCCGGTGCGAGACGAGAAGATATTCAAAACTACATTAAACGCCTTCAAAAACTTGAAGAAATTGCGGAATCCTTTGAAGGAGTTGAACGCTCCTTTGCAATTCAAGCGGGCCGTGAGGTTCGTATTATGGTTAAGCCCGAAGTTATCAACGATGATAAGATGGTTCTTCTTGCAAGAGATGTTGCCAAAAAGATTGAGGAGGGTATGGAGTACCCCGGTCAGATTAAGGTTAACATCATAAGAGAAAGCAGAGCTGTTGATTTCGCTAAATAATCGAAATCATAAGCGATAACAAAGATTCTCAAAGGGACTGTGCTTTTACAGTCCCTTTTTTTAAAGGTGATTGACAATGAATATTTTGGCTGTCGGCGATGTTGTTTCCGCAAAAGGATGCGAATTTCTCCGAAGTGTATTACCGGCATATAAAAAATTGAAAAGCATAGATTTGTGCATTGCAAACGGAGAAAACTCTGCTGTCGGCAACGGAATAACGCCTTTTTCGGCACAGTATCTTTTCGATAGCGGAGTCGATTTTATTACAACGGGCAACCACGCCTTTCGCCGCCGTGAATTTTATGAAATGCTTGATGAACGCAATGATATTATTCGCCCCGCCAATTTTTATAAGGGTAATCCCGGTTTGGGTTATTCAACGGTTGATATGGGCTTTTTAAAGGTGGGAATAATCAATCTGTCGGGTTGTGTTTATATGGATAACTGTGGGAATCCGTTTGCGACTGTTGATGAGATTCTTCAAAAGCTTACCGATTGCAAAATTATTTTGGTTGATTTTCACGCAGAGGCAACCGCCGAAAAACGAGCTATGGGATTCTATCTTGACGGCAGGGTTTCCGCTGTTTTCGGTACGCATACTCACGTTATGACGAATGATGCACAGCTTTTGCCTGCCGGTACGGCATATATTACGGATTTGGGTATGACAGGTCCCAAAAATTCGGTTCTCGGCGTAAAACCGGAAATCTCAATTGAATGGTTACGCACGGGAATGCCCGCAAGGTTTGATACGGCGGATGGAGAATGTATGCTGAACGGCTGTATTTTTGAATTTGACGATAAAACGGGTAAGGCTTTGAGCGTTGAACCTGTTTCATTAACCTGATTTGCGAAATAGGGTGTTGATTTATGCAAAAACTTTTAAGCTATATGCGTTCTGCCTGTCAGCAGTATGAAATGATTAAAAGCGGTGATCGTATTGCAATCGGCGTTTCCGGCGGAAAGGATTCGCTTGCACTTCTTGCGGGTATGGCCAATCTTCGCAGGTTTTATCCCGAAAAATTCGATATAGTTGCCATAACGCTCGATCCTCAATTCGGCGGTGTTGAAGGCGATTATTCCGAGATAGAAAAACTTTGCCGCAAGCTGGGGGTTGAATATATTATAAAGAGAACGCAGCTTGCACAGGTTATTTTTGATATACGAAAAGAAAGCAATCCATGCAGCCTTTGTGCAAGAATGCGTCGAGGTGCACTTCACGATGCCGCAAAAGAGGCAAACTGCAATAAAATTGCACTCGGACATCATCTTGATGACCTTGCGGAAACATTTATTATGAATCTTTTTAACGGCGGAACGCTTGACTGCTTTATGCCCGTTACATATCTTTCACGCAAAGATATATATATGATAAGACCGATGATTTTTGCAAGAGAGAGCGACTGTGCAAGAGTTGTTCGCAAGGAGAATTTGCCGGTTGTTAAAAGTAAATGCCCTGCCGACGGAAACACCGAAAGGCAAGAGGTCAAAGAAATGCTCAGTTCGCTTGAAAAAAAGTACGGCGATGTGAGAAGCAAGATTCTCGGTGCAATGCAGCGAAAAGAAATCAACGGTTATTAATATATTTAAGTTAAAAAGGCTTGTACAGGTCGGTTGCCTGTACAAGCCTTTAGCGGTTGTTGAATTTTTTCATTTCTTCAAGCAGCGAATACGGGATTCTCATATTGCCCAAGCCGGTGCCGATGGATATGTGCGGCTTCATTTTTGCGTGAAAATCGGTTCCGCCGGAAATCATAAGTCCAAGCTCTTTTGCCATAGCTTGATATTTTTCCTGCATTTCGGGAGTGTAATCGGTATAGTAACCCTCAAGTCCGTTAAGACCGTACCCACGAAGCTCTTTAAGAAAAATTATCAGCTCATCATCGTTAAGCTGTGTTAAATGGGGATGTGCAAGAAATGAAAGACCACCGCATTTTTTGATAAGCTCAATTGCGGCTTTGGCGGTCAGCTTTTGTTTTTCACAGTAGGCGTAGCGACCGGCAGACATATATTTGTCAAAACCCTCTTTAACACTTTTGATATATCCTTTATCCATAAGAACTCTTGCAAAATGTGCTCTGCCGACAAAATTATTCGGTGCAAGAGCACGGACTTCATCAATTGTAATGTCGAAGCCAAGCTCATTGAGTTTTTGACAGGTGACAAGATTACGCTGTATACGCAGTTCAACAACCTCTTTAAGTACTTCACGCAATTCGGGATTGTTGATATCGATAAAATAGCCGAGAATATGAGTTTCCGTTTTTGAAATAACCGAAAATTCAATTGCGGGAACAACCTCGATTCCGATTTTGTTTCCTTGCGCAACGGCTTCCTCGATTCCGTCAATTGTATCGTGATCGGAAAGTGCAATTGCCGCAAGTCCGGCTTTTTTTGCTTCACACACAACCTCGGCGGGTGTCATCGAGCCGTCGGATTTAAGCGAATGCGTATGCAAATCAATCAGTTTTTCCAAGTTATCACTTCTTTAAATCTTTTTCTGTATTCTATCACTATCGCAAGATTTTTTCAAGAGAGGGATTATAACAGAATGTCTTGAATGCACGAAAAAACGCTCTGAAATCGAGAATGATTTTAAAAATCATAAGTGAGATTTTGATATGAAAATGAAAGAAAAAACGAGAAAACAAGAGCTTACAAAATATAAATTAAAAAATTCAAAAAAACCTATTGACATAATCAAAACCTTGTGATAATATATGCAAGCACGAAAAAATTAAACGGAGGAAAAGTTATGTCTACTTATATGCCTAAAGCGGGCGAAATTACCCGCAATTGGTATGTGATCGATGCAGCAGGTAAGCCTATGGGTAAGGTTGCCGTTGAAGCTGCAAAGCTTCTTCGCGGCAAGCATAAGCCCACCTTCACTCCTCATGCAGACTGCGGCGATCACGTTATTATCATCAATGCTGAGAAAGCAGTTCTCACAGGCAACAAGCTTGATCAAAAGATGTATTATCATCACACAGGCTATATCGGTCATCTTAAAGAGGTTAAATACAGCACTCTTATGAAGACCAGAGCCGATTTTGCAATGACTCTTGCCGTTAAGGGTATGGTTCCCGATACGGTTATCGGTCGCAAGGCTCTTACCAGACTTCGCGTATTCAAGGGTGCGGAACACACACACGCTGCTCAAAAACCCGCAGTATGGGAATTTTAAGAAAGGGAGGCTATAAATAATGTACGATTCAAATCCTTATTTCTACGGTACAGGCCGCAGAAAAAGTTCGGTTGCCAGAGTACGTCTTTATGCAGGTACAGGCAAGATTATAATCAATGACAGAGAGATCGACGATTATTTCGGTCTTGAAACACTCAAGCTCATCGTTCGTCAGCCTCTCGCTCTTACAGATACAGCTGAGAAGTTCGACATCATCTGCCGTGTAGGCGGCGGCGGTGTAACAGGTCAGGCAGGTGCTATCCGTCACGGTATCGCTCGTGCTCTGCTCCAGTATGACGAAAATCTTCGTCCCGCTCTCAAGAAAGCCGGATTCCTTACCAGAGATCCCAGAATGAAAGAGAGAAAGAAATACGGACTCAAAGGTGCACGTCGTGCTCCCCAGTTCTCAAAGAGATAATCAAGTTCAATTTTCAAAACCCCAAAACCCCTGTGTTTTTGGGGTTTTGTTCTATTTTAAGACTGTCAGAAACCTTGTAAATTTTGGACGGTATGACACATATATGACACAAGTATGACACAAAAACAAGTATGAAAAAAGCACCCTTGCGGATGCTTAAATCAATAAATTAAATTTTCAAATGTTGTGATTCAAGTTCTTTTTGTTTGTTTTGCCATTCTTCAAAAGCCTTTTTCACATCATCAGGTGCATCATCTCTGATGCCTGATATACCTTTGTCATCATAAACAACCCAATCATCCCATATTTCCGGCAACCTCAAATTACAACACCACCTTTGGTATTTTGTATTTTACCGGAATTCTAATATTCTTTCCGTTTTTTATATCATCAATATATTCAGGAATACGAAAAGGTTCTACATTACCATTTTCTTTGTGAATCAAAGTTGGAAAGCATTCTTCAATCATACCGTTTTCATCAGCGGTGCTAATGACAAAACCATATCCAACATCAATAATGGATTCCACAAAAGGTTCTTTTCGTTCTTTGGTTGCTATTTCACAGGCTTTTCCAACACTAATCATTGTTACTTACCACCTTACAATTTATTTAGTTCTTCACGCATTTTTTCAAGGTCAAAATGGGTATAAACCATTTCACCAATTCCTTTGCCGGAATGACCTTGAATTTTTCTTCGCATAGCTTCATCTAATTTCTTTTCCTTCCACATAGTTGTGAAAGTATGCCGAGTGTCATCAGGGGTGTGTTCTCTGACTTCCCCTTTGTCATTGGTATATTGAAGAATGCCCATATTAGTCAGAAGGGGTTTCCAATAAGTATCAGTATATTGACCATGATTTGTATCAAACTGAATTTTCTTTCCGTTCAAAAGGGTTATAAGATATTCTGTATCTGCTTTCTGCATCCATTGTTCATAGAAAAGAAAAACTTTATCGTGAATAGGAACTTTTCTTGCTGCATTGGCGGTTTTGCCTTTTTCAATATAGAAATATCTTTCTTCAAGATTTACATTGCTTTTCTTTACATTGAATAATTCACCTGGTCTGACACCGGAATAAATAAGCATCAGAATCACTTGAATGTATTCATTACCCTTTGACCAATTCCACATGGTTTCTATTTCTGCATCAGTAAAGCGGTAATGTTTATCACTCTTTTCCGCTTGACCTATATTCAAGTATTCAACAATATGTTTATCCTTGCTTATTATATCATTCATCACCGCATAATCAAATAGTTGATTGAACAGAATTTTCAGTTTCTTCAATGTTGGATAGTTCCTTCCGGAAGAATCAACAACACCTTGTAAATGCGGAAGTTTCAGTTCTGCAAACTGTTTATCATATATTGCAGAGCAGAGTTTATAAGATGCCTGATAACCATTCACATTGGAACGGCTGATTTCTTCAAATTTCTTTTCAGACCACTTTTCATAAACTTCCGCAAAGGTTATTTCAGAAGGAATATCAAAGGGATTAGCGTTGTACTGTGCAAGTGCTTGAAGTGCTTCTTGCCTTGATTCATAATAACCAATAGTTATATATTTCTGTTTAACTGTCATTGTGACATTATCAGTTTCCCATCCAACTGTTTTTCTTGCTCTCCAAGGTTTTCTTCTTTTACCCGGTAATTTAGAAACATTTCCGAATCCGTTTGGCAATCTCATAAAAATATCATCCTTTCCTATTGCATTTTCAAGGAAAAAATGATACAATAATAGTAATCAAATCATCCTTGAATGCTTGACGGTTTTCATATTTGGTTTGATTATTCTCTGAACCCTGACATTGCAGTGTCGGGGTTCTTTCTTTTTCACCGTTGCAGCGGTGATTTATTTTATCGTGCTTTCATTGTCAGAACCATTGTCTGTTGCAGCAGATGATGGTTCTTTTTTGTTTTTCTGACTTTGTAGAAGAATAGCACCTTCAAGCGTTTCTTTATTTTTATCTTGTAAGGCTTGAAATTCTTCTTCTGTAAAGGTTGCTTTAACATTGCTACTTTTACTGTTTACAATAATACAACTTTCATCTTCAACTTGACCTTGACCAACAATAACACCATTTTCAATCACATCTTCATAATGCCATTTAATAACTTCTGAATCTACTGAATACCCAAGAGATTTGAGATACAAAAGGAAGGATTCAAATTGTTTGACCTCTTTTCCAATATTGGGATTCTTTTTATCAAATTCATCCCATCCCAAAAGTGAAGCTGGGGAAACATCAAGAATAGCTGCAATTTGTTGAACCATTTTAATGTCAGGTTTTGCCTTTCCTTTTTCCCAATAATTCAATCTTGTTGGTGAAATTTGAAGTTTTTCAGCTAATTCTTTTTGACTGATTTTCTTTTTCTGTCTTGCTTCAACTATGTTTTTTCCAACTTTGATACAATATTCATCTTTTTCTTTCACTTAAACACCCCCTAATTAGATTATGTGTTTGTATTTTAACATACAAAACGATAAAAGTCAATAAGAAAATTAAATTTAATCTAATTTAATCTAATCTAATTTAATTTTATTTAAGAAAACGCTTGACAAATTAGATATGCTCTGATATAATTATCATAGTCATTAGACTAAATCTAATTGAAAGGGTGAAAGGAATGAAGATTGCAAAATCCAATTTTGAACTTGCTATGGCTAATGCGTGTATTACTGCGGAAGAACTTTCCAAAATAACCGGTATTTCAAGTATTACCATTACACGCATTAAGAATGGCATTCAGAATGCAAGACCGGCAACTGTCGGTAAAATTGCAAAGGCATTGAATGTCAAGGCTGAAGAACTGATTGAAACGGATGCTGCAACATCTAATCAGTTTGACAAGGGTTCAGAGAATAATCAAAACTAAAAGTGAAAGGAAGAAGAAAATGCAAAAAAAAAAAATCAAGGGCGGTGATGGCAAATGATAGATGCTAATAATAAACCGTTTGTTGAAGCTGACGGAAAGCATCCCAAAGGAACAAAAGACAATAGAAAATACTGTTCTGAAATTAAATCTTCTTGGGATGCTTGTTGTGCAAGATATGAACCGCCATATCTCAAAGTTGATATTGATGACTATGACCACAACAGCGGTGCAATAAAAGACCCTGTAAATGGAAAATGCAAAAGTGATGTTGTTTGTCTTATGCTTGATGCAGAAGGTATCAAATATAATGCAGTTCAGACCGCAAACGGTAAGCATTTATATTTTAAGGTTCCGGATGGATTGTTGTCAAGCAATAAAATCAATTGGTTTACACCAATAGGAATTCAAATGGAATGGAAACTTCCAACATCAGATGACCATATTGCAGTAAAAAGGCAAGGTAAAATGCTTGAATGGGTCAAAGGTGATTTATATAACTATGATGTTGATTACCTTCCTGAATGGCTTTATCCAATGCAAAAATCAAGAATGAAACCATTTGACCTGAATATTTTGACCGGTGACAGAAACAATTCACTTTCTGCTTATGCGTTCCACTTGGTTCAAAAATGTAATTTATCAACCGAAGGTGCGTTTAAGGCAATTAAACTGATGAATCGGTATGTATTGGAAGAACCTCTTTCAGATGATGAAATCAATATCATTTTAAGAGAAGAAACGCTTGAAAAATTAAAAACCATAGAACAAGAAAAAGCGGAAAAATCTCTTTCCCATGTTGATATTGGTAATGAAGTAATAAAGCACTTTCAGATGATAACAGTGAACGATGAATTTTATATCTATGAATCCGGGGTTTATAAACGGATTCAAGAAAAAGAAGTGGATTCATTTATCAGAAAGCAACATCCGACAATCAAAATCAATGCCAAAAGAGAAGTAATTGATTATGTTAAAGGTCAGACTTATCAGAACATAACTACAACCCCAAATGCACTGATAAATGTTAAAAACGGTTTTTTGAAAATTGTCGGTGATAAAGTTGAACTTCTTCCCCATGATAAACAAGAAATCAGGTTCACACAATTTAATGCGGTTTATGTCAAAAATGCCGAATATAAACCACTTGATAATGTTTTGGAAAAAGTGTTTAACGGAAATTCAAAGCAAATTGAACTGTTCAATCAGGTGATTGGATACATTCTGATGAATCATGTCAGATATGGGAAAGTGTTCTTCTTGATTGGTTTGCCAAGTTCCGGAAAATCAAGTATTTTGAATATGATAATTCATTTTTGCGGTGAAGGAAATACATCATCAATCACTTTGTCAACAATGAATGAAACTTTCGGTCTTGAAAACATCATTGGTAAAACCATCAATGTTGATGCAGATATGGGAAAAATCAAAGTTTTATCATCAGACTTGTTTAAAAAACTTTCAACTGGTGATGAAATACAGGTCAAGCGGAAACATAAAAGTACAGTTGATTACCGCTGCACTGCTAAATTTTTCTTTGGTATGAACCAAGCTCCTGATTTCAGCAATGATTTTAATGGTGTTCAAAGAAGAATTATATTTATTCCTTTTAACCATGTCTTTAAGAAAACGGATGCCGATTATAATCCACATATTGATGATGAATTATCAAGTGATGAATGTATGTCTGCACTTTTGAACAGAGCAATCAAGGGATATATGACACTTATGCAGAACAAGGGGTTTGTTGAAACGGAAGAAACCCAAGCTGCATCAGAAGAATTCCGGCTTGAAAATAATACTGTTTTAAAATGGATTCACGATTCAGAAGATGTTCTTGACCGCTTGGAATCTGAACCTATAAAAAACGGTTTGGAAGGTTTATATCCTGAATATGTCAGATGTTGTGAAAGTATGGGTGAAAAGGAAAAATCACAAAGAGAATTTACAACAATAATTTGTTCAGAATACGGATATGTTTCAAAGCAAAGAAGAATTCCGAAACCTTATAAATCAGGTTTTAGACCGTATTTCTTTGTAAAAAAATAAACTGTCTTTTTGTCTTGCTTATTGCCCTATATTTATTTTTTCTTATAAGGGAAAATTTTTTATAGAAAATTTTTTAAACTATAAGAAAAAAATAAAAATGATATATTAAGAAAGACAAAAAGACAAAACCGGTGCTGCAACACCGCAAATTAAAAGAGAATAATCAAACAATGAAAGGATTTTTATTATGAACTACAAACCGCCATTTGCATCAGAAAACCTTCTAACTGACATTGAAAGGATAAAGGAATTCTGCAATGTCAAAAGAATTAGAGTGATTCACACGCTGAAAACAGATGGAATCACAGTAACCTTTGAATGTGAAAACACTACACCCGGCAGAGTGAAGGAATATACTTTCGCACCTTGGAATGTGAAGTATAAAAGCAATCATTTTTATCTTGATAACCCTATTCTTTGTTTCTTTGATAAGGAAAAAGGTTGTTATGAAGATTCTGTTGCCTTTACACTTGCCTGTATGAAGGCATTAGCGGAAAAAGATATTGATGTTGATTATGCTTGGTTTTATAACCCTGCTGAATTGGCAAACGAACTGATGAAGGTTTATCCCTTCACACACATTGAATATTGAAAGGATGATTTGAAAATGAAAAACATCAAAAATGAACTTATGGAAAAAATGACGGAACATTCTGTGAACGAAGAAAGGCTGATGGAATTAGTACATCTTGCTACATATATGATGAGCAAAATCAATATTTGTGACGGTTGTGTTTCCGAAAATGATGAAATCAACAATAATTATTCCGGGTGGTTAGAATCTTTACTTGATACCATTTCTAATGTTGCGACTGAACAAAATAAAGATTTTGATGAAATAATGCAAGAAGTAGATAAACTTCAATAACAAAGGCAGCCTTCACATGGTCTTGATTGGTTGTGTGAAGGCTTAATTTGGAATGTTTAATTTTATCAATGATTTTAGGGTTTTAACTATATATATGGGTTCAGGTGATTGCATGGTAAAAATAGACATCAAGAATTTTTCAAAAATGATTGAAAAGGGTTCAAAATGTGCGGTTGTTGAGTATGGCAACACAAAGCAAAAAATATCATTTTCCGCAGTCAAAGTTGGATATGGTGAAAAACTGTTTTTATCTTGTCCGATATGTGGCAAAAACAAATATACTCTGTATTATGAAAATAATTTGTTCCGGTGTTCCGAATGTTGTTCTCTCAACACCTACAAAGGAATTCAGAATACAACAAAAGGTGGTGAAGCCTATTTGGAATATAAGATGGAACGCTTTGCAATGCGTTGTGGTATAGGTCAATTTGAATATCCGTTTGACTTTCGTAAACATCCAAGACCGAAAGGAAAGCACAGAAAGAAGTGGAACACAAATCTTGCAATAATGCAATGCCTTGAAAATATGCGTTCACAATCAATACTTTTTCAAAGAATTTGGAATTCAAAAACAATTCAGAGTGTTGAACGAAAGAAAAATAAATACTTGCTATATCCATTGCCACTATTGGAAAGATATTTTTATGATTTTGACAAGGGAATTACACTTATATGACACAAAAACACTTGAAAACATTGATTTTACAAGGAATTTCAATTATCTAACTGATAATTTACAAAGGATGGTGAGAATAAAATGGCACACAGACCATTAAAAGATTTGGCAGAAGTCATTGGTGAAGAAAATGTTCAAAAGATGCTTGAAGTCTTCCCCGGTGATAAATTCTATATGCGAAGGGATTTCATCAGTACAGAGCAGCGGAACAAAGAATTACTTGATGATTTCTATTCCGGGCAATATGACAGAAGGGGTTTGGCGAAAAAATACGGTTTATCTGTTGCAAGAATAGACCAAATTACAAAAGCAGCTTATGACAAAACACAAGATATAGAATAATTTTTGTCAAAAACTACAACATATAGCGTTTACATAATGACATTAGGCACAATATATGGTATAATTACTATATCAAATATTTGATGCCTGATGTCATTTTTGTATCATCTAAAACCGTTCTGTTATTCCCAAAGGTTATACCTTCACCTTTGGGGATAATGGAACACCCACAAACAAAATTTAACTATGAAAGAGGTAAAAACAATATGTTTACAGAGGTAAAGAAAATTATTGTCAATCATGCAAAGCAGATTGACACAATGAAAAATGCCCTTGCTGAACAGAAGAAAAGCATATATAAAAGCAATGATTTTACTATGTCCGGCAAGGACAAACAGTTTGCGGAAGCAAAAGAAAAGTATAATGCAAATCGTATTGCCCTGATTCATCAGAGCAAAGCAGACCTTGATAATGCCTTTGCGGTAATTTTTACAAAACTTGAAAATTCTATCACCGCAGAAATCGGTCAGGAAACAATTGCTGAATTTCAAATGCTATGTGATATGACGGTATCGGAATTTGAAATCAATGCTTATGCAAAGAAGTTTGCCGGTAAATACAAGGCATTGCGACTGCTTAACAAGGTTGCTGAAAAGAATGGAATTCCATTCACCTATATCACAGATGATGATATTATTTGTGACCTTAACACACTGAAAAGTGATATTGTTAATTTTCTTAATTCATCCGAAGGTACAATGGATTTTGATTATGGCAGAAGGTTCATTGGTTAAGGATGAAGATAACCGATTCACTACATTAGAAACCAAATTTAATGACTTTATGAACCCTTTTGTTGCTCAGTAATGGGGTATTCAAATGATTAAGTTGACGGATGCAAAGACCGGGAAAATTACTTATTATCCGGAAAAAAATGAGAGAATCACTGTTGAGAAGTTCAGAAAGATGACTTATGCGGAAAGAGTAGAATTGTATAATTCTGACCGCAGCTTGTATGATTCTTTGGTTTATGAAATGAACGGTGAAGTTCCAAAGGTTAAACTTGAAGGTGGACTATATAGTTCTACCATCAGAAAGGAGTGACACACTTCTTCCTGTTGTGGTGGAAGGTGCAGTTTCACTTTTGAATGCTATTGTGTCGGTGCTTCCGCAGTTGGTAACTTCACTTTTGAATGCCTTGCCCACTCTGATTAGTGGCATTGAACAAGTATTTTATGCTATTGTGGATGCCCTTCCACAGTTGATGACTGTAATTTGTGAAGCATTGCCGGTTCTCATTCCACAGTTGATTGATGGTATCATCAATATGGTGGTTTATTTGACTACCCATATTATTGAAATCATTCAACCCTTGATTGATAATCTTCCGGAAATCATTATTTCAATTGTGGATGCTCTGATGAACAACCTTCCTGCATTGATTGAAGGTTGTGTTCAGTTGGTAATTGGTATAGTTCAGGCTATACCGCAGATTATCTTGTCATTGATTGAAGCATTACCAACCATTATTGCATCTATCCTTGAAGGACTTTGGAATTCACTTCCTGTTCTGCTTGAAGGTATCATCAGCATAGTTGGTGAAATCGGAATTGCAATTTGGGATATACTTGCAGGTTTCTTCACCACTCTTGGTGAATGGTTTGGTAGTCTTTGGGAAAGCATTAAGAACATTTTTGCACCTGTTGTTGAATGGTTTGGTAATCTGTTCAGTACAATTTGGGATGCAATTGTCAGTGTGTTTTCCACTGTTGGAACTTGGGTGTATGACAACATCATTGCACCGGTAGCAAACTTCTTCACTGAACTTTGGAATGATATTGTCAGTGCCTTCCATACGGTTATTGACCCTTGGATTGAAATTGTCAAGAGAGCTGCAACAATCGTTTATGATAACATTATTGTTCCGATTAAAGATTTCTTTGTGAACCTTTGGAATGATATTGTTGGTGTGTTCAGTGTGGTTTCAAATTGGTTTACAACCAACATTGCAGACCCTATCAAAAACATCTTCACAGGTATTTGGAACAAGTTGAAAAACGGTGCTTCTGATGCTTGGAACGGAATTAAAAATGTATTTGGTTCTGTTGCTGATTGGTTCAAGAACATATTCAGTAAAGCATGGCAAGCAGTGAAGAATGTATTCAGTACAGGTGGAAAGATTTTTGACGGTATCAAAGACGGTATTGTTAAAGCATTCAAAGCGGTTGTAAATGCAATCATCAGAGGTATTAACAAAGTTATCAAAGTACCTTTCGACGGTATCAATTGGGCATTGAACAAAATCAAAGGTATCAGCATTTTAGGTGTTGAACCTTTTGGTTGGATTTCTACAATCAATACACCGCAAATCCCTGAACTTAAAAAAGGTGGTGTCCTTAAAAAAGGTCAGGTTGGTTTGCTTGAAGGTGACGGTGCAGAAGCAGTTGTTCCGCTTGAAGAAAACACCGGTTGGATTCGCAAAGTTGCAAATCAAATTCACAACTTTGTTATTGAAACAAAAGATACTTCAAAGGATATTGCAGGTAATGTTTCAGGACAGAAAGTTGAAGCAACGCAATACGAACAAATTTCAATTATAAATATCTTAAATGATAAAATTGATAAAATAATTGAAATTATGGGTGAATTCTTCCCTGAATTTGCAGAGAGAATGCAACACCAAATTGTTCTTGATATCGGTGCCTTGGTGGGTGCAACTGCACCTGCTATGGACAGAGAATTGGGAAGGATTTATAAACATAAAGGAAGAGGGAACGGATAAAGCACATTCAAGCTGCATTGTGATATTTTGCAGTGCAGCTTGATTTTTTGGGATAAATTAGGATGAAAGAGGGATGTATGTGTTAAATTCCAAACAAACGGCAGCTAAACAATATCTGCAACAAATTTACCGCTGCAACGAACTGATTCAAGAAAATCTTGAAGAAATGGAAAATCTTCGTGTTATGTCAACAAGTATTGCTTCACCGGACTTGACCAAAGAGAAGGTCGGCAAGACAAAAAGTTCCGAAGCGGCATTTGTTAATGCGGTGAACAAGTTGGTTGACCTTGAAAAATCAACAGATGCGAAAATGGCAGAATTACTTGATTTAAGAATGGAAATCAGGGAAACAATCAGCCAAATTGATGATGCAAAGCAAATATTGGTTTTGCGTTATCGATATATTGACTTTATGAAGTGGGAAGATATAGCAGAAAAGATGGGTTATTCTCTGAAATCAGTTTATAGAATTCATTCAACGGCTTTGGATTCTATTGCTGATATATTAACCGCCAAAGGGAAGGTCAATTAAAAGGTTCTTGGGATTATATTGTTGATGAAGGAAACCTTGAGTCAAAAATTGGTTCACCGCTTGAAAATGCTATTTGGGAAGAATTCGGAACAGGTGAATATGCTTTAGAAAAGAACGGAAGAAACACACCTTGGTATGTTCCGGTTGAAGGATATGTTGGTAAGAAAAAACCAACATTTAATGGAAAAGTAGTTATTGTATACGGCAAAGGCGGAAAAGCATTTTACAAAACAAATGGTAAAAAGCCAAAACGAACACTTTTCAATGCTTTTGAAACGCAAAAAGAAAACATAAAAAAGATGGCAGAAGAAGAATTTAAAAACAATCTATAATTTCATTATGCCATCAGGAGCAGAGTGACCACAGGGGAAGATTTCTTCCGTTGGGGATTTATACCCCTAAAAATTAAACCGTCTTGTAGGGCAAATATAAGCCTTACAGAAAGGATATAAAGTGAATGATTTCAAATATAAAGTAGTTTATCAATGGTATAACAGACTAAATCGGCATCCGGTACAGATAACCGCATTCCTGACCAAATCAGACCTTGTAAAGTTGCTTAATCAACCGGATATAAGATTGGTTTATGCAACATCAAATCTTGCACAGAGCAGAGAAAGAAAAGACTGTAAACCTATTGAAAAATAACCGCTTCTGTGTTATAATTCTTATGCTTTAAAACTTATTTCTGCGGTATAAAAGCACAATAATTGAACTTTATTCTTGATAACAGAATTTGTGGGTATGTCACTTATATGACACAAAATCGTTAAAAAGCCTTGTAAATAGGGCATTTAAAATTATCAAAGAGATAACAATTTTATCGAAAAACGGCTTGCTTACAGGGCTTACGCCTTGTTGCAAGCCTTTTTTTATGCCACAAAAGTGCGAAACCGGAAAAATCAGCCGTTTTTCGCCGCTTCCTCGCCGCTTTTCGCTCCATTCATGTGTTTATTTTTCGGCGAAATTTGATGGTGAAGCTATTGAAAAACAGTCAAAAAAGTAAACACGGCAGTCATCGTAATTGTGACTGCCGTGTTGATTATTCAGGCTTTATAATAAATGAGTTAATAGTGAACATAGTCTGCCAAAAGCATAAAAAGCAGAGCGTATTTGCCGAAAATCGTTATTCCTCAATTGCTTCAATCAGCTTATCCATTGCCATTTCAAGCAGACAGAAAGGAATATTGAGAGGAGGAAGAAGTCTGACCTTGGTTTTTGCACTGAGAACAAGAACGCCTTTTTCCATTGCAGAAGCGATAACTTCCTTTGCCGGCTTTTCGCATTCAATGCCGAGCATAAGACCTTTGCCGGAAACGCTCTTTACTTTTTTGCATTCCGAAAGTCTGGAGATAATATATTTGCTTTTTTCGCAAACATCTTCAAGTAATTCATCGTCGATTCGCGAAAGAACGCTTATTGCACCGGCACAGCAGATCGGATTTCCTCCGAAGGTTGAACCGTGTGAACCTGCGGTGAGCACATCCTTAACCCTTTCGCCGAGCATTGTGCATCCGAGAGGCAGACCGCCCGCAAGACCTTTTGCGGTTGAAACGATATCGGGCATAACATCATAGTGCATATAGCTGTAAAGCTTTCCGGTTCTGCCGTTGCCTGTTTGAACCTCATCGATGATAACAAGCATATTTTTTTCTTTCGCAATATCGAAAACGCCTTTAACAAATTCATCGGTCAAAGGCAAAACACCGCCCTCACCTTGAATCGTTTCCATCATTATTGCCGCACATCCGTTTGCATCTGCAAGCTCTTTTACCGAATCGAGATTGTTGGCTTCTGCATAAACAAAGCCCTCGGTGAAAGGTCCGAAATCCTTATGAAAATTATCCTGACCTGTTGCGGCAAGTGTTGTTATTGTTCTTCCGTGAAAGCTGTTTTTGAGGGTGATTATCGTTGAATTACCCTCGCCTTTGTTTTTTAATGCCCAAAGTCGAGCCGTCTTGATTGCACATTCATTGGCTTCTGCACCGGAATTTGAAAAGAATACTTTTTTCATACCGGTTCTTTCGCATAGCATTTGAGCAAGCTGTGCACAGGGCTTTGTATAATAAAGATTTGAAGTGTGACCGAGCAACGATGCCTGAACGGTAATTGCTTCCAGCCATTCATCATCGGCTGCACCGAAGGTGTTAACGGCAATGCCGCTGCCCAAATCAATGTATTCCTTATCATCTTCGCCGTAGAGCAGGGAGCCGTTGCCCTCAACAAGCTCAACGGGAAAACGTGCATATGTATT
Source organism: uncultured Clostridium sp. (assembly GCA_964571095.1). Classification (GTDB taxonomy): domain Bacteria; phylum Bacillota; class Clostridia; order Oscillospirales; family Acutalibacteraceae; genus CAG-177. Next base: position 81,988 of record CAZNAC010000008.1, read on the forward strand.
GGCAACATACTGCTTGTCTGTTTCAAAAATGCTCATAATAATCGCTCCTTACCCCTGAACAAACATCGTTCCGAGACCTTCATCCGTTAAGGTTTCAATAAGCAGTGAATGCGGAACTCTGCCGTCGAGAATAAATACTTTTTTTACGCCTCTGCGAATAGCTTCACGGCAACAATCGATTTTGGGAATCATACCGCCGGAAATAATGCCCTCATTAACAAGCTGTGCAATATCGCTGACATAAATTTTCGGAATAAGAGTTGAGGGATCATCCTTGTCACGGAGAATACCCGCAATATCAGTCATTGAAATAAAGCTTTCGGCTTTGAGCGTGCCGGCGATTTTTGCGGCGGCAGTATCGGCGTTAATATTGTAAATGTTGCCGTCATCATCGCACGCAGTTGTTGAAATAACGGGAATGTAGCCTTTTTCGAGAAGGTCGAGAATCGGCTCCGGATTTATGTCTGTGATTTCACCGACGTAGCCGAGCTTTTCGTTTTTTGCGGTTGCCTTGATAAGCTGACCGTCTGCACCGCAAAGACCTACCGCCTTGCAGCCGAGCGTTCCGAGAAGTGCAACGAGTCCTTTATTAACCTTTCCCGCAAGAACCATTTGAACAACATCGATGGTTTCTTTATCGGTAACACGCAGACCGTCTATCCACTCGCTTTTTTTGCCGATTTTACCGAGCATATCATTGATTTCGGGACCGCCGCCGTGAACAAGAACGACCTTAACTCCGATAAGAGAAAGCAGAGCAATATCGCCCATAACGGAGTTTTTAAGTTCTTCGTTAATCATAGCGTTGCCGCCGTATTTGATAACAACGATTTTATTTGAATATGTTTGAATATACGGCAAGGCTTCAACGAGCACTTGCCCTCTGAGGTTATTAGTAATTTCCATATAAATCACCCTTATGTTCTGTAATCTCCGTTAATTTTAACATAGTCATATGTCAGGTCACAGCCCCATGCCGTTGCATCAAAGCTGCCGCTGTTAAGCTCAACAAGAACTTGAATTTCCTTTTCGGAAAGGATATCCTTTGCGGCTTCTTCGGAAAAATCAATTCCCGCACCGTTCTTGCAAACATCAACTCTGCCTGCCGAGGATTTGAACGAAACATCGATTTTATTAACGTCAACATCGGCACCGCTGTAGCCTATGGCACAGAGAACCCGTCCCCAGTTGGCATCGGCACCGAACATAGCCGCTTTAAAAAGAGATGAACAGATGACGGATTTTGAAACGGTAACTGCCGTTTCCTTTGTTGCCGCACCCGTTACAATGCATTCAAGAAGCTTTGTTGCTCCCTCACCGTCACCGGCAATCATTCGGCAAAGATAGGTTGTAACGGCGTTAAGAGCCTTACAAAATTCGTTGAAATCCTCGCCCTCACAGGTGATTTCTTCGTTGTCTGCCATACCGTTAGCCATAACCGAAACCATATCGTTTGTTGAAGTATCGCCGTCAACGCTGACCATATTAAACGAAGCTTTAACGTCCTCGATCAACGCTTTTTGAAGCATTTCGGAGGAAATTGCACAGTCGGTTGTAACAAAAACAAGCATCGTTGCCATATTGGGATGAATCATACCGGAGCCTTTTGCAATTCCGCCGATTCTGCATTCCTTTCCGCCGACTTCAAAGGAGAAAGAAATGATTTTTTCAACCGTATCGGTTGTCATAATTGCGGCTGCGGCATCCTCACTACCTTTTTTCAATTCCTTGACAAGTGAGGGGATTCCCTCGGCAATCGGTGCAATATCAAGAGTCTGACCGATAACTCCGGTTGATGCAACAATGATATCCGATGATGATATGTTAAGCTCCTTTGAAACCAAAGCACACATTTCCTCGGCAATTTCGATTCCGTTTGCGTTGCAGGTGTTGGCGTTTCCGCTGTTGCAAATAACCGCTTGGGCAAAGCCGTCGGAAACATTATTTTTCGTTACGGTTATCGGAGCACCTTTAACAAGGTTGGTTGTGTAAACGCAGGCTGCTGCCGCCCTTTTTTCGCTGAAAATGAGAGCCAAATCCTTTTTGGTTTTGTTTTTTCTGATTCCGCAATGAACACCGCTTGCGGTAAAGCCTTTTGCGGCACAGATGCCGCCGGAAATCTGTTTCATACTTACTTTATCCTTTCAAAATCAGAGGTTCAATCCCGTTTTAGGATCGATTCCCATCAGAATATTCATACATTCAATGGCGGCACCCGAAGCACCCTTGCCGAGATTATCGTAGCGGGCAAGAAGAAGAATGCGTTCTTCGTTACCTTTAACAAGAATTTCCATACCGTCGTTTCCGCTCATTTTTTCGGAGCAAAACATAGCGTCGATTCCTGTTTCGTCAACATATTTAACGAAATCCGAATTATATGTGTTTTTATAAATATTAATTATATCACAAACCGTTTTACCTTTGCAAAGGTTTTCTTTGAAAAGGGGAACGGTTACTGCCATTCCGCTGTAATAGTCCGCAACAATGGGACTGAAAATCGGTGCATTGTCAATTCCGGTTATTGCTTTCATTTCTTTAAGATGCTTGTGATTTTGGGTGAGAGCATATTGACGGGGAGAATTGAGAAAGCTCTCTCTTGCACCGTTTTCATATTGCGTTATCATTTTTTTGCCGCCGCCGCTGTAGCCTGTTATCGAATGGCAGGTAAGAAGTGCATCAGCGGAGATGATTCCGGCTGAAACAAGGGGATAAACAAGAGCGATAAAGCCGCTTGCGTGGCAACCCGGAACGGCAATGCGATTTGAATTTTTTATTTTATCAAAATGAGCCTGTGAGAGTTCGGGAAAGCCGTATGCCCATTCGGGCAGAGTGCGGTGAGCAGTTGAAGCGTCAATGACCTTAACATCGGGGTTGTCTATTAATGAAACCGCTTCAACAGCGGCAGCATCCGGAAGACAGAGAAAAGCGATGTTGCAACTGTTTAGAGCCTGTTTCCTTGCGGAGGTATCCTTGCGAAGCTCCTCGGAGAGAGTTATTATTTCAATATCGGTTCGGCTTGAAAGTCGTTCAAATATTCTGAGTCCGGTTGTGCCTTCCTTGCCGTCAATGAAAATTTTTACCTTGTTCACGGTTATGTACCTCCGAAAATAATATGTGCATAATTATACAACTTTATATGTATAAAGTCAAGGGAATAATGCATAAAATCAATTAATCGGCAGATAATATACATTATTTCGCTGACTTTGCGTTCACTTTGTGCAATATGATAGCAGAGAGCCTATACTATAATCTTTTTCTTTGAAATGATTTCGTTTTCTATCGGCTGACCGTCAAAAAATTTTTTGAGATTTCCGAGAGTGGTTTTTGCTATTCTTTCAAGAGCTTCGTGCGTTAAAAAAGCCTGATGCGAAGTAATTAAAACATTCGGCATCATAATAAGTCTTGAAAGAATATCGTCTTTAAGGATACTTTCGGACAAATCCTCATAGAAAAATTCGCTTTCTTCTTCGTAAACATCAAGCCCCGCACCGCCGACCTTTCCGCTTTTAATGCCGTCGATAAGAGCCTCGCTGTCTATAAGTGCACCTCTCGATGTATTGAGAATATAAACTTTATCTTTCATAAGCTTCAGAGAATAGTTGTTGATAGTGTGGTAGGTTTCGCTTGTGAGAGGGCAGTGGAGAGATATAACATCGGAGCGTTCAAAAAGCTCTTCGAGAGGGACATATTCAAGATATCCTTGCGACGGATAGGGATCGTAGGCGATAACCTTCATTCCGATTCCTTTACAAATTTCAATAAAAGCAGTGCCGATCTTTCCCGTGCCGATAACGCCGAGAGTTTTTTCGTGCAGATCAAAGCCGACAAAACCGTTAAGGCTGAAATTATAATCTCTTGTTCTGATATATGCCTTGTGCGTTTTTCTGACAAGTGTTAACAGAAGTGCAAGAGTGTGTTCGGCAATTGCGTGCGGGGAATATTCCGGAACACGTACCACCGTTATGATATCTCTTGCTGCCGAAAGGTCAACATTATTATACCCGGCACAGCGGAGTGCAATGATTTCAACTCCGTTTTCGGCAAGAACCGAAACGGTTTCTTTTCCGATGTCATCATTAACAAATGCGATAACTGCTCTTGCATCCTTTGCCATAATGGCGGAACGCGGATTGAGCTTTGATTCAAAGTAATCTATTTCTATTCCAAACTGACCTTTCAGTTTATCAAAATAGATTTTATCGTAGTTTTTTGTGTCAAAAAAAGCGGCTTTATACATAAAATCATCCTTTCGGGAGTAGTTTTTCCCGAAAGGATACATTTATTATTTAAGCTTATGAATAAACAGACCACTGAGAAGTTTAGGTTCAAACCAAGTTGATTTGGGAGGCATAATCTTATTTGCATCGGCAATGTCCATAAGCTCTTTAAGCGTTGTGGGATACATTGAGAATGCAAGGCACATATCCTCGTTTGCTCTGCGTTCAAGCTCACCGAGTCCTCTGATTCCGCCGACAAAATCTATTCTTTTGTCGGTTCTCGGATCGTTAATATCGAGAATGGGAGATATAAGATTATTTTGAAGAATCGAAACGTCAAGCGAATCAACGGGATCCTTTGCATCAAAGGTACCGTCCTTTGCGGTAAGCTTATACCACTTTCCGCCGAGGAGCATACCGAAGGTGTGTGCGGCTTCGGGCTTGTAAGCCTTATCTCCGACAAGCTCAACGCTGAACTTATCGCTGATTTTATTTATAAATTCTTTCTCCGAATTACCGCCGAGATCCTTCATAACACGGTTGTAGTCCATAATTTCAAGCTCATCGCAAGCAAAAAGAACCGCCAAGAAAAAGTTAAATTCTTCGTTGCCGCTGTAATCGGGGAACTGCTCTCTGCGTTTAAGACCGACTTTAACGGCGGATGCCGCTCTGTGATGTCCATCGGCAATATAAAGGTAATCAACGGAATTGAAAAGATCGGAAATTTTTGCGTTTGTTTCGACGCAATCGATAGCCCAAACGGTGTTGGAAATTCCGTCGTCCGTAACAAAATCGCAATCGGGCTTATGATTTTTGCACCAATCCGAAACAATTGCGGAAATTTCGTTTTGAGGACGGTAGGTTAAAAATATGGGGCCTGTATTTGCATCGCAGTAATCAACGTGATTGATTCTGTCGGCTTCCTTGTCGGCTCTGGTAAGCTCGTGTTTTTTAATGATGTTGTTGATATAGTCATCGATTGAAACGCAGCCGACAAGACCTGTTTGGCTCCTACCGTTCATAATCTGGCGATAAATATAAAATTGAGCTTCACTGTCCTGCTTGCAGATTCCGTCGGCAACAAGCTTGTCGAGATTTTCTCTTGCTTTAAGATATACGGTTTCGGAATAAAGGTCTGTGCCTGCGGGTAAATCTATTTCCGCCTTGTCAACGTGAAGAAATGAATAGGGATTTCCTTCAACCATTTTTGCGGCTTCCTCGCTGTTCATAACGTCATAAGGGAGTGCTGCAACTTTATCGGCATATTCGGGGAGGGGACGGATCGCTTTAAAAGGTTTGAAAACTGCCATAGTAAAAACTTTCCTTTCTGTCGGTTGTGAAGCTGTCGGGAACTTGCTTACGTTCCGATGCCCGCTTCAGAAATATAGTAACACATATGAAGCTTCATTTCAAGAAAAACATATCAATATTACGAATTATTATATTTTATTGTTGATTTTTTATTTTGGTATATGTATAATAAACATACAAATAAAAGGAGGATTTTTGTTATGTATTGTTCCAAATGCGGAAAAAAGCTTCCCGACGGTACAACGACCTGCCCCGATTGTGACCTTGTTGTTACGCAGGTTTATCCCGAAAACGAAAAAAAGAACTTTTTCAGATCACCGGGAAAAGGCTCGAAAAGCTTTGCGGCTCTGTTTACCGCACTTTTGGTTTTCCCCGCCACGATTTGCACCGCTCTCGACCTTGCGATTGATAAATACGATTATTGGTTCGGCTACGTTGTGGGTGCATTGCTCGTAACATGGATTATCATTGTTCTTCCCGTGCTTAAAATAACACCGCCGGCGGTAACGGCAATGATTTGCTTCGGCTCAATCGTATGCTATGTTTACTATATAATGAGCAAAACTAATTTTTTCGCTTGGCTGCCCGGCTTCCTTTTGCCGATGATGATATTAACTGCGGCGTTTATTTCGATCGATGTTGCACTTATAGGAGGCAAAAAAATCAAGGGACTTCATATTTTGTCGCTCATTGCCCTTGAATGTGCACTCTATCTTATTTCGTGGGAAGTTATTTTCGATAATATGAAATACGGAGAAATAGATCTCGGCTGGTCGCTGATATTCAGCAGCGGATTTATTTCCGTGGTTGCCGTTCTCGAAGCTTTCAGCTATGCCGGAAGAATAAACAAGAAATAAAATTTGTTATAATTAAAACCGACTTGCGAAAATCGAATTTCGATTCGATGCTCAAAAGGTCGGTTTTTGTTTATTTTTCGGCATACGCCATGCTTCGGGTTGACTATTTTTACGGCTTAATGTATAATATCCGACAGAAGAAATATGGAGGGATATTTTGGAATACATTGCTCCGATTTATAAATCTGCCGCCGATGCGAAAAATTTTCCGGTAGCGGCAATCGATTCATATGAGTGGGACGAAAACGGCTTCCGTCCGGAAAGCTACGGTGCGGTTTTTGCCGTTGAAAACGAGGGAATCCACGCTGTTTTATGGTCGTTTGAAGAAAATGTGCGTTGTGAATGCAAAAGACGAGATGACGCTGTTTATACCGATAGCTGTCTTGAATTTTTTATTATGCCTTTTGAGAATGATAAAAGATATTTGAATTTTGAGGTTAATCCCAACGGCGTTTATCTTTCTCAAATCGGTGCCTGCCGTAGCGACAGGGTGTTCATAAAGGAGCTGACAAAAACGGAGCCTGCCGTTTATCCCATCAAGATCGAGGAAGGCGGAAAGCTTGCGTGGGGATATGAATTGATTATTCCCGAAAAGCTTATTTCGGAGCTTTATAAAACAGATTATTCCGTTTCGGAAACCGAAATGAGAGCTAATTTTTATAAATGCGGCGATATGACGGACAGACCGCATTACGGCTCGCATTTTCCCGTAAGAACCGATAGTCCGGATTTTCACAGACCGGAGTTTTTCGGCACAATTATTTTCAGAAAGGCGTGAATCTTTTGGAAAACGAACTCGGCAATGTTAATGAGCTGCTCAACGCTTTTGCTTTTGACGGAGAATTTACAAAATCCTTGCAGCTTCATGACGGTCATATCAATAATACTTATAAATTTGAATTTTGCGGTGCCGACGGGGCGATTAATGAATATCTTGTTCAGGAAATCAACACATTTGTTTTCAAGGACTATGAAGGTCTTATGAAAAATGTTATCGGTGTTACCGATTTTATGAAAAAGAAAATTATCGCAAACGGAGGCGATCCCAAAAGAGAATGCCTCACCGTTATCGGTGCTGTTGACGGTAAGCCTTATTATATCGATGAAAACGGCAGATGCTGGAGATGCTATAATTTTGTTGGTAACGCACATTCATATCAGAGCGTTGAATGTGCACAGGTTTTCGGCAATGCCGCAAAAGCGTTTGGAAAATTTCAGAATATGCTTTCGGATTATCCCATAGCATCGCTTTATGAAACGATACCGAATTTTCATAATACGGTTTCAAGATTTGCCGATTTTAAAAAGGCGGTTTCGGATAACCTTTCGGGCAGAGCGGAATCCGTTAAGGACGAAATAAGATTTGTTTTTGACCGAGAGAAGGATTGCTCCGTGCTTCTTGACCTTCTTAATGCCGAAAAACTGCCTTTGAGAGTAACTCATAACGACACAAAGCTTAACAATGTTATGTTTGACAATGAAACCGATGAGGGAATTTGCGTTGTTGACCTTGATACGGTTATGCCGGGACTTTCGCTCTATGATTTCGGCGACAGCATACGCTTTGGTGCAAATACAGCCGCCGAGGATGAAAAGAATGTTTCCAAGGTGTCCTTGAGCCTTGAATATTTTAAGGCGTATACACTCGGATATCTTTCGACTGCGGGCGAAAGCTTAACGCAGGAGGAAATCAATCAGCTTGCATTTTCATCAAAGCTGATGACTCTTGAATGCGGAATGCGTTTTCTCGGCGATTACATTAACGGTGATGTTTATTTTAAAACGGAATATTCAGAGCATAATCTTGTGAGAGCACGAACACAATTTGCTCTTGTTGCCGATATGGAAAATAAAGCGGAGCAGATGGAGCTTATAGTTGATGAATGCTGCCGTGAACTCGGAATAAAAAGATGACAGCCACCGAAATTTTGAGTGAATATGAATTTAAAAAACGCCTTATCGGTTGGCGAATAAAAAACGATATCGGTATGCGTATGCCCCGTGATATGACGATTGACGAATACGCACGGGTTTATCCTCTGCCGGATTTTGATTATGTTCACACTCAGTCTTATGCCGATGAAAACGGTGATTTGATAACGATGCTCAAGGGCTGTGTTCATTTAAGCGATTGGATGACGAGAAACGGCAAAGAGCCGAGAGATTTTGTTTTTTATCTTGTGCTCAAAACCTTGACCGATTCGCCGGAGGTCGAGCCTTTCCCGATGGGATATATAGTTGTTGATAAATAGGAAATTTAATAAAAGAATCCGAATTTTTGATTTTCTCAAATTTGATGATAAACAAAAGCTTGCACGTAACAAAATCGTTCGTGCAAGCTTTTGTTTTAGTTATTTGCGGATTTGCTTATCCGAAATTTACAGCATTTTCATAAAGCTGCGGAACCAATTGATGATATAGCGGATAAGTCTTATAAAGAAGGAAGCATTCGGATCCTCCGAGCCGCATTCCGTGCACTCGCCCCAATCGTAGCTGTGGTCTGTTGCGGGGATAACGGTGCTTTCGAGCGTGATTTCATTTTTGCCGTCCGCATCGGAATAGTATTTACCGCAAAATTCGCATTCGTAATATTCCGTATTGCCGTTTACGGCACATTCGGGTTCGGTTGCGTCGTGATGCTTCATATTATGGTCGGAAAGAACCTTATCGCAGCAATCACAGTAGTGGTCTTTGTTTTCATCTGTACACTTTGAAACCTTTTTCTTACAGCCGACGTAATCACAAATGTGGTCTTTGTTTTCGTCTACGCATTTTGAAAGCTCTTTCTTGCAACCTGCATAGTCACAGATGTGGTCATTGTTTTCGTCTACGCATTTTGAAAGCTCTTTCTTGCAACCTGCATAGTCACAGATGTGGTCATTGTTTTCGTCTACGCATTTTGAAAGCTCTTTCTTACAGCCGGCGTAGTCGCAGATGTGGTCATTGTTTTCATCTGCACACTTTGAAAGCTCTTTCTTGCAACCGTCATAGTCGCAGAAGTGGTCTTCGTTTGCATCTTCGCACTCGGAAGTTTTTTTCTTGCAGCCTGCATAGTCGCAGTAGTGGTCTTCGTTTGCATCTTCACACTCGGAAGTTTCTAACTTACAACCTGAATAATCGCAGAAGTGGTCATTGTTTTCATCTGCACACTTTGAAAGCTCTTTCTTACAGCC
>CAZNAC010000009.1:0-75092 GCA_964571095.1 uncultured Clostridium sp.
TTTGTAATCTTCTTTGTTTTTGCAACAGCAGCATTATAATATGCAAGAACTTCGTCTAAATCGCTTGAATCAAGTCCTGTGTCATACCATACTCTGACATTTCCGGACACATCATTATCACCGAATCTGAAAACGAGTTCTTCTTCCGTTAAATTACGACCATCATCAAAATCATTCTCCGCAACATTGATTGTTCCGATGAAGAATTTGATGATTTTAATTATTAATTTCTCCAAAAATCCCATGTTTGCGGTTTCCGTATCAAGCATAGCTCTGAAATTAAGCTCAATGTTCTCGCCGGAATCAAGACTTTCAATTTCCTTTACAATTTCGCTTTTTGCACCGACAGGTGTTATTTTGTCAAACAAAACCTCCGTGCTGATGTTTTCGATTTTGTAGTCACCGATATTTGTTATTGTTACGGTAAACTCGGCTATTTCAAAAGCACTATAGCTTTCTTTATTCGTTTTGATGCCGATTTCCAAAGGTGAATCAGTTGCATCACTGTTTGCAGCCATTGCGAACGGCAATGATGAAAAAACAATAATCAGCGACAATACTATACCTATTATTCTTTTAATTTTATTTTGCATTATTTTTCCCTCCGATATTTTTCTCCTGATTTGTTGTTTAAAGCTTACTCTGTTTGTCACAAATCCGGTAACAAATATCGAAAGAATCTTTTTGAAATTTCTTTCATGATTTTCCCCTCTTTCATAATTATTTATCGCAAATATAATTACGAACACAACTACACTCTATCCCTGTAAAATATCAATTCATTTTACATATATTTATCATTTAAGAAATCCCTGAATAATTATTTCTTCCGCTTCGGATTCACTCATACCGAAGGTCATAAGCTTAACAAGCTGATCGTTGTTTATTCTTCCGATAGCCGCTTCGTGGACGATCTGTGCATCGGCGGAATTTGCCGTGATTGCCGGAATCGAGCTGACAGTTGCTTCGTCCATAATTATCGAATCGCACGTTACGTGTGCACGGCATTTTGCATTACCGATAGCATTCGGATGAAAAACCTGCTTTGAATTATCCTTCGCAACGGAACGGGATATAATTTGCGATGATGCATCCTCTCCGTCAAGACTGACCTCCATATCCGAGCGGGCGTGCTGGTTACCGTGAGTCATAAGTCTTTCGGTTATAATCAGCTTCGCTCCGGCGGCAAGATGTGCCTTGGTGTCACGAACCGTTGAATCAACGCCCCTAATCTGAACCATTTCCATTTCGCAAACCGAGTTTTCATCCTGTTCAACATAGGTTACGGGGTTGAGGATTCTTTCGCCCTTGCCGTCGCCCTCGCCGTAATGCTTTTCAACATATTTAATGTGGGCATTTTTTCCGATATGAAATGTATGAACACCATCGTGCTGCGATTTTTCGTCTCCGCTGTTGTGGATTCCACAGCCGGCAACAATAACAACGTCCGCATTTTCGCCTATATAAAAATCATTATATACAAGGTCATTCACACCGGTTTCGGTTATGATGACAGGAATATGAACACTCTCGTTTTTGGTATTGGGTGCAATAATAATGTCTATTCCGGGTTTATCCGTTTTGGTTACTATTTCTATATTTGCGGTTGAGCGGCGTGACAAACCCTCACCATTTTTTCTGATATTATATGCTCCCGCAGGAATTTCGTGTAAATCCGCAATAGATTCAAGAAGGCTGCTGTCTATTTTATCCATCAATTAATCTTCCTTTCCTCTGAATCCGCAATTCTCGTTAAATTCTCCCATAAGCTTCGGAAGAATTTCTTCCTTGTCTCCGCTTTCCTTAACCTTACCGTCGGCAATGATAATCATTTTATCCGCAAGCTGCATTATTCTTTCTTGATGAGAAATTATGATAACTCCGTTGTGGCTTCCTTTGCTCATCGCCTTAAAGCTTTCAACAAGCATTGAAAAGCTCCAAAGATCGATTCCGGCTTCCGGTTCATCAAAAATCGCAAGCTCAAGCTTTCTTGCCATAAGAGTTGCAATCTCGATTCTTTTTGCTTCTCCGCCCGAAAGAGAAGTATCCATTTCTCGGTTAAGATAATCCTTTGAGCAAAGTCCAACACTTGTCAGATATCCGCAGCATTCATCAACCGGAAGCTCACTTCCCGCCGCAAGCGACAAAAGTCTGCGAACCGTCAATCCTTTAAATCTCGGAGGCTGCTGAAACGCATAGCCTATGCCGAGCCTTGCTCTTTCGGTTACGGAAAGCTCCGTTATATCGATATCATTAAAGAAAATTTTACCGCTTGTCGGCTTCTCGATACCCATAATCAATCGGGCAAGAGTTGATTTTCCGCCTCCGTTGGGGCCGGTTATAACGGTGAATGCTCCGTCCGGCACTTCGAGGCTTATATTATCGATAATTTCAAGGTCTTCACCGTTGGTATCAACCTTAAACGATACATTTTCGAGTTTTAACATATATATTCTCCAATTTCCTTTTTAATCTATTATATACCTTAATAATTGCAATATCAATATTTATTTGCACAACATCCGGTTATCTTCCCCAAAATTTTCTGTCAAGACTTCTGAATTGAATCGCCTGTGCAATATGACGAGGCTCAATGTTTACGGTACCCTCAAGGTCTGCGGCGGTTCGGGCAACACGAAGAATTTTATCATAGGCTCTTGCCGAAAAATCAAGCTTTTCAAAAACATTTTCAAGCATCGCCATTGCCTGCGGCGTCGGACGGCAAAATTCACGTGTCAATGCGGAATCCATTTTTGCGTTGCACGAAACACCCGTTCCTTTAAGTCTTTCCTGCTGTATTTTTCTTGCCGCATTAACTCTCTTTTTGATTTCCGATGAGGGTTCGGACGGTACTTTACTTGAAAGCTTCTCAAAATCCACCGGAGGAACCTCAATATGTATATCGATTCTGTCCAGCATAGGGCCGGAAACTCTTGAAAGATAGCGTCTTGCCGCTCCCTGCGGGCAGGTGCACTCCCTCTTGGGATGACCGTAATATCCGCACGGGCACGGATTCATTGCACAGACAATCATAGCCGAACACGGATAAGTTATTGATGCATTCGCACGGGAAATCGTTATCTTCCCGTCCTCTATAGGTTGACGGAGAACCTCCATTGCGATTCTGGAAAATTCCGGAAGCTCATCGAGAAACAGCACTCCGTTATGCGAAAGCGATATTTCACCGGGACGCGGAATCGCTCCGCCGCCCGAAAGTCCCGCCGGCGAAACGGTATGGTGAGGTGCTCTGAACGGTCTTTCGTTTATAAGCGATACTCCCTGCGGCAGAACGCCCGCTATGGAATAAAGCTCCGTTGTTTGCAGGCTTTCTTCAAAGGTCATATCAGGAAGTATTGACGGCAGACGTTTTGCAAGCATACTTTTACCCGAACCGGGAGGCCCGACCATAAGAACATTGTGGCCTCCGGCGGCTGCAATCTCAAGTGCATACTTTGCTTCCTGCTGTCCCTTAACATCTTTAAAATCCGGCAAAGGAAGATGATTTTTTGTTTCATTTTCGGCATCATATTTCACCGGAGTAAGTGTTTCTTCTCCGTTGAGAAAGCCGATGACCTGACGAACATTTTCTACTGCATAAACCTCAATGTCCTCAACAACCGAGCTTTCAAGTGCATTCGATGCGGGAACAAAAACACGCTTTATTCCGCTTTTTCTCGCTCTTATCACCATCGGCAAAACTCCGTTTACGTGACGGATAATACCATCAAGCGAAAGCTCGCCAATGAATGCACATTCATCTGTATTACATTTAAGCTGCTGACCGGCTTTAAGCACCGCAATTAAAATCGGCAAATCGTAAACAGGCCCCTCTTTACGGATATCCGCAGGAGAAAGGTTGATTGTTATTCGGCTCGACGGGAAGGTATAGCCGCTGTTTTTGATAGCGGAACGAACTCTGTTACGTGACTCATTAACGGCAGCGTCGGGCAAACCGACAAGATCCACTCTCGGCAAGCCCTGACCGTAATCCACCTCAACGCCCACCATATAGCTATCGATACCGAAAAGTCCCATACTGTTTATACGAGCAAACATCGTAACACTCCTCCTCTGTTCGGTTTATAATATCACATTCTGTCGAAAAAAACAATATACTACAGTTAATTGTCTGCGTAAAAAGCCGAAAGCACCGCTGAACGGTGCTCTCGACTTTTGTCATAGAAGGATGTAAATGAAAAGCCGAAAAATTCGCAAAACGGTTGCGGGATCCGTTTTGCAAAACGGCTGAGGAATTCTTAGTCGTTTGCTTCTTCTGCCTTTTTAACAATATCATCGGGAATTGCTTCGCCGTGCTTTACAAAAGCGATAAGAATAATCGAGAGCAGGAACGCAACCGGACTGTAATAGAACAGCGACATATACGTGCCCGCAAACATTCTGATAAAGCCGTAGATAATGGGTGAAGCAATCTGTGCCGAGAAGGTTGCCGTATAGTAATAGCCGGTGAATGTACCAACCTTGTCAACACCGCCTATTTCAAGAACAAGGGGAAGAGTATTAACGGTGATAAACATATTTGCCGCACCGCCGAGAATAAGAACGGGATAAATCAAAATTCCGAGGATTCTTGTTATATCGGCAACGGAGCTGCTGATTTCAGCCAATGCTTCTCCGACTGTCAAAACGCTCTTACCGAGAATCTTGCCGCTCACTGTAATAAGCGAATCGCAAAGCTCTGTTTGCTCCATAACAATCGCATCAAACTCGGCATAATTTGCACTGTATGCGGAAACATCATCGCCGTTTTGAACAGCGGTTCTGTATTCGATATATTTATCCATATCGAGAGTATCTTCCTCGGAGAGCTTTATTCCTGCGTCACTTGCCAAATCCGATTTGTCGGAATTGAAGTCATTAAGCTGGTCGTTGACGGCAATATATGCATTGTTAACGGTAACATAATTCTTAATTGAAAGATTCTGATTGCCGAGCATAACAATGAATATTCCGAAGAAAATAACAAATGCCGAAAGGAAAATCGCAAGGCCTGCCATAATGGTCTTTTTTCTGCCGTATTTCTTTCCGAGCTTGCCTGCGGGAAGTGCCGCAACGCCCGAACATATAGCAAATATTGTCATAAGAATCGTTGCTTCGGAGGTTATCATATGAAGAATTTCCTGTGCGAACAACGAGAAGAATGTGGTGATTGCGTTTGTTCCGCAGAAAAGGAAGAAAAGGCAACCGAGCATAAATGCAAGGCTTCTTCTTTCGCCCTTTGAAAGAGCAACGGATTTTCTCGCCGCCTTTTCGGCTTTCTTGGCTTCTTTTTCCGCTTTTCTTCTTGCCGCTTCATCTGCGATGTTGTTCATTTCGCCCTGAAGCTTAATTCTGCTGTCAGGCTCTTTAACGAAGAAAAGAACAACAAGCATACCGACAATCATAACAACGGAGCCGATAGCAAAAACATACGGGAACGAAACGGTTTCATCCGCTTTGATTTGAGCCTTGGTGTAGCCTGTGAAGATTGTGCACAATGCAATACCGATTGTACCGGCAACCATACCTACTGCCGAACCGATACCGCCCATAAGGTTGATTATCGCATTACCCTCACTGCGTAGCGAGGGAGGAGTTAAGTCGGGCATAAGAGCAACAACGGGTGCTCTCCACAGTGACATCGTGAAAACAAAAAGTATGATAAAGAGCATAGTAAGAGGCACGCTGCCGACTTTTAAGAATATAAGGGGAATAAGCAAAAAGAGAACTGCCGAGATCGGTGCACCGTAAACGATAAACGGACGACGTTTACCGAGCTTTGAGTGGCAGCGATCGGAAAGCTTGCCAAAGGTAGGCTGGAATATAACGCCGAAAATATTATCGAATGTCATAATAATACCGATAAACAGCGGCACAAGCGTAAAGCCGCCGCCGGGAAGTGCGATGTCATCGCCTTGTGCAGCGGAAAGATCGGCAAGAAGCGGCATTTTTTCAACAAGAGCATTACTCAAATGCGTAATGGCATCCGAGCCTGCAAGAAGCTTGTTGAGAATCTTGGTGATGTAAGGATCATAAATTGCCCATGCAATAGAGGTTGCCATAAAGCCGAAACCGGTAAGAATAGTATGCTTATAGTTCAGCTTTCCGTTTTCTTTTGCACAGAAAAAGGTGTTACTCATTATTTTTTCTCCTATTATAAAATTAACAGCTTACTTCATTGCAAGCCTTCTTTGTTATTATATCATCTATGTTGCAGATTTTAAAGTCATCATTTTCCACCAAAAAAGAAACTCATTTTTGTGAGTGTTGACCAAATTAAAATCAGACTTGATTTTTTCAAAATGACATATACCGTTGGGCACAGCATTCCGCTTGTATTTGTCTGTTTCGTTTTTGCCGATGAAAAATCCGCAAGGATTCGCTCCCTGCGGATTTAAGCTTTTAATTCTTATTTTTCGATATAGTTGCCGAAAACTATCTTTACGGTTTCTCTGGGAACCTCAAAGCGGCGTTCGGTGCAAACATCGCCGTCCTTTACGCCATCAAGCTTCGTGAGAATATAGCTGTTTTTAACAACATTGCCCTGTGCATCATAAGCAATATAGGCAATTCTCATATTTTCTTTTCTTGAGCCTACGGCAATCATTTCAACATCGGCATAACCGTCGGCATTGAGTGAAAAGCCGTCATCTTCAATAACAATATTGTTAATTTTAGCTACCGAATTTTTATAAACATAATAGCTGCTCAAAACAAATTCAACATTATTTGTTGTTTCAACATATACAACGGGTGCGGTCGTTTCTCCGTCAGCAGAATCGGCATTAACCGGAGGAGCTGCGGTTGCTCCGAACGGATTAACATAGGTTACTGTTGCCGTATTTGTTGTTGCGGGTTCTTCGGGAACATTGGAACAGCCGAAGAAGCAAAGAGCAATTGTTGCAAGAACAAGGAATATACAAAGTGCTGATTTCATAAAGGTCAATTCCTTTCTGTTTATTATACAATGTATAATATCATATATTTTTGGCTTTTTCAACAGCGGAAATGATTTTTGTAACGGTTTCCGCAATTTTCACCGACGTTTCGGGGCCGAGAGAATTTGTTTCCTCATAATGTCTGCGACCGTGCTCATCACGTCCGTTTTCAAAATACGGTGCTTCGGGGTTGAGAACAAAATCATTCGGCGGAACAACATAACCCAACTCATCATTCGCAAGACCGATTATCATAACATCGTCGCCGACGATTTCTTTAAGCGGCAACGGATTCACCTCGCCGCCCTTGCCTGTTCCCGACTCCTCTGCCGAAAGATATCCGCCATATACAAGCTCCGGAAAGATTTCGCAGGGAAGCATAAGTATTTTAAGGGTATCTATTTCAAAATAGCTGATTTCCGATTTCATTGCAAAGCCGGATTTATCCGCCATTCTGTATTCCTTCACCGACAGTATGCCCGCTTTGGCGGCAATCAGCAAAAGAGTATTCTCCGCTTTAAAATAAACCTCTTGGGTTATCGAGCCGATTCTCGCTTTAAGCAAAGTTTCGTCCTCCGGCTTAATCGAAAGAGCATAATCCGCAAGCTTTCTGCCGATTCTTTTTGTTGACTCGGAAAAATCGCTGCCGTTTTTGCGTATCTCCTGCTCATCGGGAATTTCCATACTTATCATTCCGCCGATAGCACCTACGCAATAAAGAGTTTCCGCACCCGTTTGCTCAAAAATTCTTTCTCTGAGATAGCACGGAAAATCGGCACTGACAAGCTCGTTGCAGCCCTGAAGCGATTCGGAGTGGGATGCAAAATTGATTATGTATGTTTGCCGTGAGCCGTCATCGGGCACAAATCTAAGCCGTGTTAAAGTTTTTGAGTAAACAATCGGAGTTCGTATATCCTCCTGCATATCCGGCACTTCAATCTTACCCAAATAAAGGCTGCCGTTTTTTCTGCCGGCATATGCCGCCTTAACCGCTTTTACGGTTTGTGAAAAAACAAGCTCCATATATTTCGGATTTTTTCCGCTCAAGGGGAGAGGTCCCCATATGCCCATTGTATCGATTCCCGCATGAGAATGTGTGCTGACTATATTTACGCTTCTGCATCCGCTGAAACGCACGAACTCGGAAAGTCGTGCTCTGAGCTTATTAACATCGGAGGAAAGCATACCTACATCATCGATTGAAACGATAACTATTCCGCCTTTTCCCGATAAATCGTCCAGCCATACTGCGTGAGTCTGCGGAGCATCAAGCACACCCTTGGCAGGCTTATTCTCCCCGTATCCGGCAATATAATATTTCTTTTTGTCAATATCATCGGGAAGAATTTTTTCTTTTGAATATCCGAGCGAAAAGGTTGTTCCCTTAGCTCTCGGAGTGCAAATAAATTCACCTTGTTTAACAGGCAAGGCGGCTTTTTGGGGAGTGATATGCTTCGACTGAGCCGTCAAAGCCATATCAAGCATTTTGTAAAGCAGATTAACAGGTTTCATTTTTTCTTCCTCCTTACGGCAAAAGCTCATTCCGACCAATCAAATCGGGTAAGCTTTCCTTTTGTTAATAATTCCGGAAAATTCCATTGCCTCAAAACCTCATATGCTCCTATCGCAACGGAATTTGAAAGATTAAGGCTTCTTGCGGAGCTGTCGTTTATCATAGGCAGTCTGACGCAATGTTCTTTATTATTATAAAGAAGCTCCTCCGGTAAACCGGCGGTTTCCTTTCCGAAAACAAGATAACAATTATCGGGGTATTTTATCTGCGAATAGATTTCAGTTGCCTTGGTTGAAAAATAATAAAATTCGCCGTTGCTGTTTTTTTCAAAAAAATCATCAAGATTTTTATAGTATGTTATATCAAGCAAATGCCAATAATCAAGTCCCGCTCTTTTGAGCTTGGCATCATCTACCTTAAAGCCCATAGGCTCAACAAGATGCAGCCTTGCACCCGTTGCGGCACAGGTTCTTGCTATATTGCCCGTATTTTGCGGAATTTGAGGTTCAATCAAAACAATGTTCAGAATTGACATTTTATAACTTCCTTAAAAATGTTTTATCCCCTCTTATCGGGTTAAAATATCATTGAAAAAAATGATTGGAGGGAATTATATGATGCTTGCATCTTCAAAACAGATGTCCGTAATGAAAGGTATGGGTATCGGTCTTGCCGTCGGCACGGCTGCCGCAATGGTCGGCTCGAAAATGATGACAAAGAGCAGCCGCAGAGCGTGCAGAAAAAACGCAATTAAATGTATGAAAAGTATGGAAAGCGTTTTAAACGGTATGGCAAAATAATCAACTGTTAAAGCTGCTCATTGCCCTGTCGGTTTCGCCCTGTACCATCAGCTCAACAGCTTTGCAGGCATTCTCGGCGGCTTCACGCAAAGCGGGGATTTCATCTTTTTTGAAATTTGAAAGCACCCAATCGGCAAGCTCATAATCCGGATGCGGCTTTTCGCCCACACCGAGCTTAATTCGAGGAAAATTATCGGAATTGAGCAAATAAATTATACTTTTGATTCCGTTATGACCGCCTGCACTGCCCTTACGCCTGATACGCAGTCTGCCGCAGGGCAAAGAAATATCATCAAAAACAATAATTATTCTTTCCGGCGGTATTTTATAAAACGCCGCCGCCTGTTTAACCGCCTCACCGCTGTTATTCATAAATGTTTGAGGCTTCATAAGCAGACATTTGTGACCGCCCAGCTCAACCGTGGCGGTCACGGCTTTAAATTGAATTTTATCAATTTTCACATCGCATTTATCGGCAAGTAAATCGGCAAACAAAAAGCCTGCGTTATGCCGTGTAAGCTCATACTGTTTGCCCGGATTGCCGAGACCGACAATGATAAATTCGGGCGGCCCCGACGGAATCGATTTTCGCTTAAAAAAACTCATATTTCAAATTATTCCTCAAGCAGCCTCATTTTTTTCGATAAGAACGGTTTTTGTTTCTTCAACGCTTTCACTGCCGTCATCATATTCGGCGGGCGTTTTTGAATATACAACTTTTATTTTCAATTCATCAACAAGAGCCTTCGCTTCCTCCGTTGAAAGCTCACCGTCTGAGAAAAGAATGCTGAACGATACGGGAGCAACTCCGGTAGGTGAAATTCCCAGCTCGGTACCGAGATTAGTATTAACATAAACTCCGTTTTTACCGTTGTTTTCAACCTCGAAGCCGTAAACGGTAATATTTTCTTCACTATTGTTTGAAATCTCGATAATCTGCTCATAAGCAAGCCATTCTTCGGGTGCTTCATAGAACTTTGCGGCTGTTGCGTCGCCCATTGCATATTCATTTGCAAGCCTTGACTGATATCTGTCGGGATTTTTGATAAGAGCACCGAGAAGATTATCGTTAATAACAAAATCATCCTTGATTACGGTAAGCTCCGTCTGCTCCGGCTCATCCTTGCCCGAAAAAACAAAATATCCTCCGACCGCAAGTGCGGCAACAACAACAACGGCAACTGCAATTATTATTTTCTTTTTCATAAATTTATCCTCCGTAAAATTAATTTACTCTTGCATTATGACAGATTTTAATAAAAAAAACAATAGAATAACTTGAACTTTTGAAATAATTTACATCTTGTTAAAGAAAAAAGCGGGCACAAAGCTCGCTTTTCTCTGTTTTATTTATTTTTTGCAAAAAGTAAAGCTGTTTTCCTCATAGCGGCAAACATAATTCTCACCGGCTTTCAGCTTTCCCTCAAGCATTTCTTCGGAAAGCTTATCCTCTATCTGCTGCTGAATCGCCCTTCTGAGCGGACGAGCACCGTAAACGGGATCAAATCCGGCTTTTCCGATTTCTTCAACAGCCTCCGGCGAAAATTCAAGACCGATTTCAAGCTCTCTGACTCTCTTTGAAAGAGTGGAAAGCATTCTTTTGGCGATTTCGTTAATATCATTCTTACCGAGCTGATGAAAAACAATAATATCATCAACTCTGTTAAGAAATTCCGGTCTGAAAACATTTTTCAGCTCGCCCATAACCGATTCCCGAATTTTCTTTTCGCTCATCGTTTCGCTGCTTTGCGGAGCAAAACCGAGTGTGCCGCCTCCACTCTGTGCGATAAGCTTTGCACCGACATTTGAGGTCATAATGATAATACAGTTTTTAAAATCGACCTTTCTGCCCTGCGAATCGGTAAGGATACCGTCTTCGAGAATTTGCAAAAGCATATTAAACACATCGGGATGTGCTTTTTCGATTTCATCGAACAGTACAACGGAATACGGTCTGCGGCGTACCTTCTCCGTAAGCTGACCGCCCTCCTCATAGCCGACATATCCCGGAGGCGAACCAACAAGCCTTGAAACCGTATGCTTCTCCATATATTCGGACATATCAAGCCTTATCATTGCGTTCTCATCGCCGAACATCGATGCCGCAAGCGTTTTGCAAAGCTCCGTTTTTCCGACACCCGTAGGGCCAAGGAAAATAAATGAGCCTGTCGGTCTTTTCGGATCTTTCAATCCCGCTCTGCCTCTGCGTATAGCTCTTGCAACGGCACTTACCGCCTCGTTTTGACCGACTATTCTGTTATGCAGCTCCTCCTCCATATGAAGCAGCCTTTGACTCTCCTCCTGCGTAAGCTGAACAACGGGGATTCCCGTCCACTGAGAAACGATAGAAGCAATTTCCTGTTCTCCGACCTCGCCCGTTGAACGGTTACTTTTCTCTTTCCAAAGCTGTCTTTCGCTGTCAAGCTCACCTGCGACCTTATTCTTTTCATCTCGAATTTCTGCCGCCCTCTCAAAATCTTGAGAATTAACCGCCGATTCCATTTCCTCATTAAGCGATTTCAGCTTATTTTCAAGTGCTTTCAAATCCGGAGGAGCCGTGAACGCTTTAAGCCTTACCCTCGATGCCGCTTCATCAACAAGGTCAATCGCCTTATCGGGCAAATATCTGTCGCCGATATATCTCGATGACATTTTGACGGCGGCGATGATTGCACTGTCGGTTATTTTAACTTTATGATGTGCTTCGTATTTATCGCGGATTCCTCTTAAAATCTCGATCGCTTCCTCCTCGGACGGTTCTCCGACCGTTACCGGCTGGAATCTTCTTTCGAGAGCCGCATCCTTTTCAATATGCTTTCTGTATTCTTCAAGCGTTGTTGCACCGATAACCTGTAGCTCTCCCCTTGCAAGAGAGGGCTTCAGAATATTTGCCGCATCAACCGCACCCTCCGCAGAGCCGGCACCGATGAGCGTGTGTACCTCATCAATAAAAAGAATTATATCCCCCGCTTTTTTTACTTCTTCGATAGCATTTCGGATTCTTTCTTCAAAATCGCCCCTGTATTTTGTTCCCGCAACCATACCCGTTAAGTCAAGGGTAATTATCCTTTTGCTGCGAAGCAATTCGGGAACCTCTCCCGTTGCGATTTTAAGTGCAAGTCCCTCGGCTATCGCCGTTTTACCGACACCCGGTTCACCGATAAGGCAGGGATTATTCTTTGTTCTTCTGCTGAGAATTTGAATTACTCTTTCAATTTCATTCTGTCTGCCGATAACCGGATCGATTCTTCCTTGCATTGCAAGCACGGTCAAATCTCTGCCGAACTGACTGAGGGTGGGCGTATCGGTTTTTTCCTTTGCGTCCTTATTTGATGCCGACGGCTGTGAACTGCTGCCGAGTGCGTTTGTAAGGTCATTCAATAAATCCTGCGGCTGAACGCCCAGACGGCTTAGAATTTCCGTTGCCGCTCCGCTTCCCTCACGGATTATTCCCATAAGAATATGCTCCGTTCCGATATAGGAATGTCCCATACTTCTGCCTTGAAGAATCGCCGTATCGATTATATTTTTTGATCTCGGAGTAAAATCATTCGGTGAAAGCACAGTGGGTGAGCCTATACCGATACTGCTTTTTATAATCGACTCAACCTCGCTGTAGGTTACCTTTTTCGCTGTCAACGCCGTGTGTGCCATACCTCCGCTTTCCGCAAGCAGACCAAGCAAAATATGCTCGCTGCCAACATAGGTGTGACCGAGATTTTCCGCCGCCGTTATCGCACTGTTAAGCGCATCATTGGCTTTTTGAGTAAAGCCCGTAAATCTGTACATACATTATCCCCCTATATCAAAATTCTTCTTTCGCAAGTCGAACTAAGCAAGAGCTTCTCTTACCGTTTTGGCTCTGATAACATCTCTTGCGGAAGCATTTGTTGCCTGCGAATTTGCCGCACTGACGGTTGCCGGCTGCATACTGACTATCAACTCATTTATTTTCTCAATCGGAATATCAATAAGTCCCCTCGCCGCTCCGAGTCTTACCACCGAAATAAGTTCCATAAATTCATCCGTACTCAACAGCCTTGCATTCTTCAAAACACCGAAGGCACGGAAAATTTTATCCTCCTCGGCAGGCTTTTTTATGATTTCCGCCGCCGCCGCTCTTTCTTGTGAAATAAGCTGTAAAACTATCGATTTAAGATTTGCGATTGCCGTTTCCTCGGTAATTCCGAGAGTTATCTGGTTGCTTATCTGATAAATATCTCCCTTTGGCTGAGAACCCTCGCCGTAAGCACCCCTCACGGTAAGACCGAGCTTTGAAACAGTGCTTGCAAGCCTGTTCATTTGACCGCATCTTGTCAATGCGGGAAGGTGAAGCATAACCGATGCACGCATTGCCGTTCCCAAATTAGTCGGGCATTGGGTAAGGTAGCCTATCCTGTCATCAAAGGCATATTTAAGCTTTGCATCAAGCATTGAATCAAGCTTATCCGCAATATCATAGGCTTCTTCAAGTGCAAGACCGGCTTTCATTACCTGTAGCCTTATATGGTCTTCCTCGCACAGCATAATTCCAACGCTTTCATCAGCCGACAAAACCAATGCACTGCCGTCCTTCTTTGCGGCAAATTCGGGGCTGATAAGATGACGCTCCGCAAGCGAAACCGCTTGAGTTCTTGAAAGGTCTTTCATTTCAATAAAGCTGAAATCCTTTGCATCATTTTCAAAAAGCACGCTTTTAACAAGCTCGTTCACCTTGTTTTTACCCGCAACATCAAGCTTTGCGGGGAACGGAAATTCATCAAGATTTCTTGCAAGACGAATGCGAGTGCTTAAAACAATATCGCCCTGATCGCCTTTATCTATATACCATTTACTCATTTGTTTTCGCCTCCCTCAAGAGCCTTTATTTCATCTCTTATTTTTGCGGCATTTTCAAAATCCTGCTTTGCCACGGCATCGTTCATTCTTGCTTTGAGCTTTTCTATTTTTTTCTCAACCGTTTCTTTCTCCGTATGCTCGGTAGAAGCGGAAACAGTTTTACCGCTGTGTTTGATTTTTCCGTGAATTCTCTGAATCGACGGAAGCAGCTTATCATAGAAGGTTCTGTAGCAATCGGAGCAGCCTACTCTGCCGTCACGAGCAATTTCTTCAAATGATGTTCCGCATTTAGGACATCTCGCCGTTTTTCCCGATGTAACGGACGGCATCATATCTCCGAGAAAGCCTCCGAAAAGCTCCGAGAGATTAAGGCTAAAGCCCGAAAATACGTCCGAATATCCGAGATGTGTTGCACAGTCGGAACAAAGATGGCTTTCTGCCATATCCCCGTTAATTATTTGCTTGATGTGGGTTGTTGCTTCATTTTTTCCGCAATTCTGACATAACATAATCAATCATCCTTTCCCGAATCTATTGTAATCAGCATTTGCTTAAATATTGATGCTCTTATTCTGTCTTTCACTGCCGGCGGGAGTGCTCTGAGCGAATTTTCACCCGTTGCGGCAAGCAAAAGCCTTGCACACTGTGCATCCATCGCACCGTTGTGGAGAAGATTCAGCACGTTCGCCCGACAGGTTGCATAATCGATTGTATCGCCCACGCAATTGACCGTATGCATTATAAGCGAAGGTCTGTCAAGCTTCATTCGGGTAATTTTTATATACCCTCCGCCGCCTCTCCTGCTCTCAACAATATATCCCTGCTCCGGAGTAAATCTCGAAGAAATAACATAATTTATCTGACTCGGCACGCAACCGATGCTTTGTGCAAGCTCATTCCGCTGTATTTCGGTCGTTCCGTCACCCTCAAGCATTTCAAGAAGAATGCCGGCTATTTCATTACTTAAACTCATATCATCATTCCTTTCGCTGTTTGACTTTGACTTTCTTTGACCTTTGACTATATTATAGTCAGGAAAGGTCAAAAGGTCAAAGGTCAAAAAAGGTCAAATTCAATAAAATTGATTTTAAAATTTGAGTTTATCGCTTGTTTTCTCGATTTTTCTTTATTTTTCGTTTATTTTCGCTATTATGCTCAATATTTATCGTCACCAATAGATTATCGCAAGGAAAGTCAAAAATTTATCAAAAAAACTGCAAACCCGCAAAAAAATTCAGCAGGTTTGCAGTTTTGGTTCTTATTAATTACATTCCTCTGCGTTTCACGCAATTTTCAAGCTTTATCGCTTCATAAACACCGTCATCGAAAAGCTCACATATACCTTGATATTCTTCAAGCGAAAGCGTTTCGAGGGTTTTATTTTCTTTTATGCAAAGGGCAACAAGCTCTCCGGTTGCCTTATATGCATCTCTGAATGCAAGTCCCTTTGAAACAAGATAATCGGCACAATCGGTTGCGTTAATGAAGCCGCCCGCCGCCGCTTTTCTCATATTTTCCGGAATGGCTCGCATTGTTTGAATCATAGGCTCAAGAGTAACAAGGCAGATTTTAACCGTATCGAATGCATCGAAAATCGCATCCTTGTCCTCCTGCATATCTTTATTATATGCAAGCGGCAAACCTTTCATAACAGTAAGCAAGGTCATAAGATCACCGAAAACTCTGCCGCTCTTGCCTCTTACAAGCTCCGCAATATCCGGATTCTTCTTTTGCGGCATAATGCTTGAGCCGGTTGAAAACGCATCGTCAAGCTCAACAAACTTAAATTCCCAAGAGCACCAAAGAATTATTTCTTCGCAAAGTCTTGAAAGATGAACCATACAGATTGAAAGTGCCGATGCAAGCTCAATGCAAAAATCCCTGTCGGCAACGCCGTCAAGCGTGCTTTTGGTAAATGAATCAAAGCCGAGAAGCTCAGCGGTCATTGCTCTGTCAATCGGATACGTCGTTCCCGCAAGAGCACCGCTGCCGAGAGGAGAAGAATTCATTCTTTTTGCAGCATCTTCAATTCTTCCGAGGTCACGGGTAAGCATTTCGGTATATGCCGTCAGATGAGCCTTAAAGGTTATCGGCTGTGCTCTTTGAAGATGGGTGTAGCCGGGCATAATCGCATTTGCATATTCATCGCCCTTTTCTTCAAGAGCTTTTATAAGATTTTTAATAAGCACAAGCGTTTCGTCGCATTGATTACGCAAAAACAATCTGACATCAAGAGCAACCTGATCGTTACGGCTTCTGCCGGTATGAAGACGTTTACCCGCATCACCGATTCTCTCTGTTAAGGTTTGCTCGATAAAAGTATGTATATCCTCCGCATTCGGATCTATGAGAAGCTCTCCGTCCGAAATTTCCCGCTTGATTTTTGCAAGCTCCGAACAAATCAGAGCACCGTCCTCTTTGGAAATAATACCTCTTGCCGCAAGCATTGTTGCGTGTGCGATACTGCCCTCTATATCATAATTATACATTCGCGAATCGGTCGCAATCGACGAGTTGAAATCATTGGTTTTTTTATCCGCTTCTTTTGAAAAGCGTCCTGCCCAAAGCTTCATTTGTTTATCCTCCTTATACGGGAAAAGAGCCGTCTTTGCGGCGGCTCTGTTATTTTTGATTATTTGTTTCTTTCTGCTTCGAGAATTGCCTTAACCTTAATGGGAAGTCCGAACAGATTGATGAATCCCGCCGAATCCTTTTGGTCATAAACCTCATCGGCATCGAAGGTTGCAAAATCCTCGCTGTAAAGCGTGTAGGGAGAGGTTACGCCGGCATTGATGATGTTGCCCTTATAAAGCTTGAGCTTAACATCACCGGTAACGGTTTCCTGCGTTTTATCAACAAAAGCTGAAAGAGATTCACGCAAGGGAGTAAACCACTGTCCGAAATAAACAAGCTCCGCAAACTTATGAGCAACAAGCTCCTTATAATGCTGAGTATCTCTGTCAAGAGTGATGGTTTCAAGAACATCGTGAGCCTTAAAGAGAATGGAGCCTGCGGGATTTTCGTAAACGCCTCTTGACTTCATACCAACCAAACGGTTTTCAACGATATCATTAAGACCGATACCGTTTTTGCCGCCAACCTCATTAAGATATTTGATAAGCTCAACGCCGCCCATTTCTTTGCCGTTAATTGCGGTGGGAACGCCCTTTTCAAAATGAATTGTAATATAGGTGGGTTCATCGGGAGCCATTTCGGGAGAAACGCCCATTTCAAGGAAGCCGGGCTTGTTATATTGAGGCTCATTTGCGGGATCCTCAAGGTCAAGACCTTCGTGAGAAAGATGCCAAAGGTTCTTATCCTTTGAATAATTGGTTTCTCTGTTTATTTTGAGAGGAATGTTGTGTGCCTCCGCATATTCGATTTCTTCTTCACGAGATTTGAGATCCCAAATTCTCCAAGGAGCAATGATTTCCATTTCGGGAGCAAACGCCTTAATTGTAAGCTCGAATCTTACCTGATCGTTGCCCTTACCCGTACAGCCGTGGCAAATGGCATCGGCACCCTCTGCCTTTGCGATTTCAACGATTCTTTTTGCGATAATGGGACGAGCGAAAGAGGTTCCGAGAAGATATTCTTTCTCATAAACGGCACCCGCCTTGAGTGTGGGGAAAATATAATCACTGACAAATTCGTCTTGAAGATTTTCGATATAAAGCTTTGATGCACCCGTTTTAATTGCTTTTTCTTCAAGTCCGTCAAGCTCGGTACCCTGTCCGACGTCACCGGAAACGGCGATAACCTCGCAGTTGTTATAATTTTCTTTAAGCCAAGGAATAATGATTGATGTATCAAGGCCGCCCGAATAGGCAAGGACTACTTTTTTAATTTCTTTCATAGTAACTACTCCAATCGTTTTTATTTTTATGCACTAATTATACAACAAATATTCAAAAAATCAAGCGTTTTCTGAATATTTATGCATTTTTGGCGTATTCAACAAAAAAGCTTTGAATTTTTACGGTTAACCGAGCAAAAGTCCGACTTTTTTCTTTGCTTTTGTAAGGGTTCTGCCTGCGATTCTTGCGGCTTTTTCCGCTCCGGCGGCGGCAGTATCGAGAATATACTGCTTATCCGACATAAGACGGCGGTATTCCTCCTGAACAGGTCGCAGCTCCTCAATAACCGCTTCGGCAACCTTAACCTTAAAATCTCCATAGCCCTTTCCGGCAAAATCCTTTTCAATCGCATCATAATCAAGACCTGTGCAGCACGAATAGATTGACATAAGGTTGTTTATTCCGTCCTTACCGTCGGCATAGCGAACGCACGCCTCGCTGTCGGTAACGGCGGATTTAAACTTTTTAAGTATAACATCGGGTGAATCGAGCAAGGAAATCGATGCCTTGGGATTCGGATCGCTTTTTGACATTTTTTGTGTCGGATCTTGAAGGCTCATAACTCTTGCACCGACTTTTTTGATGAACGGTTCGGGCAGAGTGAAGGTATTGCCCCTAAGAGTATTAAAACGAGTTGCAATATCTCTTGCAAGCTCAAGATGCTGCTTTTGATCCGCTCCGATGGGAACAAAATTCGCCTGATAAAGCAGAATATCTGCCGCCATAAGAACGGGATACGCAAAAAGTCCGACATTAACATTATCGGCGTGCTTTTGGGATTTTTCTTTAAATTGAGTCATTCTCGATGCTTCTCCGAATTGGGTATAGCAATCGAGAATCCACGCAAGCTCCGCATGGGCGGCAACCTGACTTTGAATAAAGATAATGCTTTTTTCCGGATCAAGTCCGATTGAAAGCAGAATCGCATACATTTCTATAATCTGCTGACGGAGCTTCGCCGGCTCCGGGTGAATTGTCAAAGCGTGAAGATCCGCAACGGCATAAAGGCAGTTATAATCATCACTCATGGCTTTCCAATTTTTGAGAGCACCGAGATAGTTGCCGAGAGTCGGAACAGAGGTCGGCTGAATCATACTTAAAACTATCGGCTTTTTTTCACTTGCTGTATTTTCCATAAAGATATTCCTCCGAATGCTTATAATGCTCGTGCAACCTCACCGAGAATCTTAACGCCCTTAATAATTCCGTCATCGGAGGGTGTTGAAAAATTCATTCGGATAAAGCTGCATTCTTTGTCGCCGTCAACCATCATTGCGTTGCCGGGAACAACAGAAACTCCCGCTTCGCTTGCTTTTTTTACAAAATCGAGCATATCGATTCCGTCGTTGAGCTTTGCCCAAACAAAAAGACCGCCTTCGGGTTTGTTATATGTAAGAAAATCGCCAAGCTCCTTATCGATGCAATTGCAAAGAAGATTGAGCTTACGTTTATAAATTTCACGAATCTTTTCAATGTGTCCTTCAAAATCACATTCGGTAAGCCACTTATAAACAACAAGCTGTGAAATCAGCGGAGTGTGGACATCCTGTGTCTGCTTTGCGACGGTAAGCTTTGCGATAACCGCTTTGGGAGCAAGAACATATCCCACTCTTATTCCGGGTGCAACGATTTTCGAGAAAGAGCCGGAATAAACAACAATTCCGTCTTTATCAAAGCTCTTTATTGCGGCAACATCCGTACCGGAAACTCTGAGATCTCCGTAAGGATTATCCTCAAGCACAAGCACGCCGTATTTTTTCGCAAGCTCATAAACCGCCTTTCTCTTTTCAAGCGACATAGTTGTGCCTGCGGGATTTTGAAAATTGGGAATTGTATAGATAAATTTAACGTTTTTTTCGGTTTTAAGCTTTTCTTCGAGAGAAGCGATGTTGATTCCGTCACTGTCGATGGGAACGCCTACAAGATTTGCCCCGTAGCTTCTGAAGCAATTGAGAGCACCGATAAACGACGGTTCTTCGCAAAGCACCGTATCGCCGTAATTGATAAAGCACTGGCTCATAAGACTCATAACCTGTTGAGCACCGCTGACAACGATAAGCCCGTCGTCCTCCGTTCCGACACCGTATCTGTTTTTTGAAAGCTTTATAAGCTCATTAACAAGAGGAGCGTAGCCCTCGCTGATTCCGTATTGAAGTGCAAGCACGGGATCCTCATCGAAAACCTCTCCCACAAGCTTTTTGATATCATCAACGGGAAATGCATCCGGAGCGGGATTTCCTGCGGCAAGAGGAATAGAATTACCCGAACTTTTGAGAATTTCTCTGATAATAGAAGGCTTGAGAGATGCTATGCCCTTTGAGAATTTGTATTCCATTTATTTTCAGTCCTTTCGGGAAGCTAATTTGTTATCTCGGCATAATAAAGCCGGTTTGATCATTATAAGATAATAATTATAACACATAAAAATACCGTTGTAAATGATTTTAACCGCATTATTTCAAACACCGATTGTTTATACATAAAATCAGCCGCAGAGATGCACAATATATAACAGGCATCAACATTCACGGCTTAAATCTTCTTTACTTTTTTTCGACAATCCATTATAATACTTAGGGTGACGAAAGCCGAAAACACACCGTTTAAATGCGTCGGTTGCGGTTACTGAAATTTTATGTCAACCTTTATTTGTATGCAATCACACAAAAACCACACCGAAAGGACGACTGTATGAATCCAAAATATAAAGCGGTATTTTTTGATTTTGACGGCACAATTGCCGATACCGGTGACGGAATTTTTCATTCCGTAAAATATGCGATAAAAGAATCCGATTTTCCGCCGATAAGCGATGCAAAGCTGCGTACCTTTATCGGCCCTCCTATTTTCGATTCTTTCAAAAGAGAGCTGAATATGAACGATGAGCAAAGTGCTTTTGCGGTTATGAAATACCGTGAAGAATACGGTCGCAACGGCATTTTCAGATTCACTCTTTATGACGGAACGGAGGAGCTTTTGCGTGAGCTGAAAAGCAGCGGAGTCTGCACGGCGGTTGCAAGCTCTAAGCCTTTTAATTATATTTTGAGAATTATCGATTATCTTAATTTCGGTGATCTGATTGACTTTATTTCCTGTCCGCTCAGCGACAAAGCAAGCGAAAGCAAGGTTGTGCTTGTTAACCGATGCATCGAACACTTTGAAGTCGAAAAACACGAAGCCGTTATGGTCGGCGACAGATATTTTGACATCAACGGTGCAAACGGTGCAGGCATAAAAAGCATCGGCGTTACCTACGGCTACGGTGACGAAAAAGAATTGAGCAATGCGGGAGCAACCCACATCGCCCACAATACCGATGAAGTCAGAGCTTTTATCTTTCAAGCTTAAAAATTAATAAGCCAAAATGTATTTTCCCCTTGTCAATCAGGTTGATGAGGGGATTTTTTTACATACTTACGAACGGCTCATTATGCATCATAACGCATCATTTCATTTCCGTTTAAATCCTTCCAAACAAAGCTGCCGTTTTCAAGAATAATATATCCGTGCCACGAATTTTCTTTCGGAATTGAAACGGAACCGGGGTTGAGATAAACATAGCTTTCGTGCTCCGTGCATTTCGGAATATGAGTATGCCCGTGGAGAAGAATATCGCCCTTTTTCAGCGGCGGCAAATTGTTTTCGTTATAATTATGCCCGTGTGTCAAATAAACAAGACGTTCATTCGCCGTAATTATCGCATAATCCGCAAGTATCGGAAAATCAAGCACCATTTGGTCAACCTCGGTATCACAATTACCCCTTACGCAAAAAATTTCATTTTTCATCGCATTGAGCAATTCAATCACTTTTTTCGGTGCATAGCCATCGGGCAAATCATTTCTCGGCCCGTGATAAAGAATATCTCCGAGAAGAATCATTCTGTCTGCCTTTTCGTTTTTATAAGCGTCAATAAGCCTGCGGCAGTAAAGCTCCGAGCCGTGAATATCGGAGGCTATCATATATTTCATCCGCACCATTCCTTTATTTTAAAACATAATATATTGCGGCATACAGCCGAAAGGAAGCGGGGACTGTTTCACGCACATCTTGCCGAAACAGTCCCACGATTATTTATTTCAAGCTAAAACAATGTCTTGGGGAGCATAGAGTATCTTAACGGCATTTCGCAAGATTATTATATAACGCTCCAAATGAGCTTCATTACTCTGCCGAACATTTCAAGTGCGGAGTTAACAACACTCCAAAGGCTGCCGAAGCTGAAACTTTCAAGAAAATCTTCGAGAATTTCGCCGATATTATCGTTATTGACCTTATCCGCAGGAGCCTGTTTATCGGTCTTTTCAATCGCAAAATTATCCACTCTGACCGATTCTCCGTTATCAACCTGATATGCGTTGTAATAAAGCGTATCGCCGTCAACGGTAATTGCCGAATACATTGAATTTTCAACATCAACAACCGCTTCGGCTCGCGGGAACTTTTTATCGGTTGCGGCGGCATCCTTGGTGTGATAAACCTTTATGCCCGATGTTCCGCAAATCGAATAGATAGTGCCGAGCGGATTATATTTAACGTTATAATCCATACCGTTGTAAGCCTTTGTGCCTTCCTCGGTCGGAACAACAACATTGCCGCCGAGAACATCGGTTCTCAAATAAACGTGGTCGTGTCCTTGAAGAACAAGGTCAACGCCGAGATAGGGAAGAAGCGTGGCAAGCTGTTCTCTTATGCCCTCAACCTCACCGTCATCATAATGAGAACCGTTTGAATAAGGAGCTTTGTGAAGAACAACTATTTTCCACTTTGCATCGCTCGACTTGATATCGTTTTTCATCCACTTTATCTGCTCATCACCGAGCTTATCGTTTTCATCATCGTTTGTGTTGAGAACGGTAAAATGCACATTATTATAATCGTATGAATAGTATACACCCGAATCAAGATCCTGTTCCGGAACATTGGGAAGCTCAAAGTTTTCGCTCAAAACCGCACCCTTATCCTCGTGGTTGCCCGTTGTCGGCATAAAGGGAAGGTCGAGCAGTCTGTCGGTTGAATTAAGGAAATATCTCCAATGCTTTAAGTTTGTTCCCAAATCAACCTGATCGCCTGCGGAAACAATGAATCTGCCGTCGGGATAAGCCTTGACCGCCGCATCAACAACCTGTGAAAATCTTTCGTAATGGTCTTTTCTCTGTGCCTGCGGATCGGTAAGATAGAAGAATGTGAACGCTTCATCGTTGCCACCTGCCGTGGTAATAACACCGGCATCGCTCCACCAGCCGTATTCCGCATTTCCGACACGGTAGCTGTATTTTGAGGCGGGCTTAAGTCCGCTGAGCTTAACCGTATGTCGAGCATAATTTTTACCGAACGGAAGAATGCCGATAATTCCGAGATCCGCACCCGGATATGACCTTTCAACGATTTCGCTCGTTGCGGTAACGGTTATTCCGTCGGGAACCTCATCGTCAAACTTCGGAGATTCGCTGTACGGAACAATTTGAATGTCGGTATCGGTAAGGCTGTATTTGCTAAGCCAAGTTATGCTTGCCTCGGTTGAGGAATCCTCACTGAGAGT
The DNA here is from genome assembly GCA_964571095.1 of uncultured Clostridium sp. GTDB lineage: Bacteria > Bacillota > Clostridia > Oscillospirales > Acutalibacteraceae > CAG-177. The sequence continues at coordinate 23,487 of CAZNAC010000009.1, forward strand.
AACCGCAATCTGTGACGGCAAGCGATAATTATCCTGTGTCGCTTCAACCTCGGTCTCTCCGTTATACGGAAGAACAACATTGCTGTCCATTTCTTCGCCGGGGTTGCTGTCTATGCAGAGAGAACCTACCATCCATGCAATCGTGCTGCCCCACGCTTCATACTGGCTGAATGTCAGATATTCTCCGAGAAGCGTATCGATAATCGAATCTATCGAGCTGTAATCTTCGGGAACAAGAGGAATCGAAAGCACCGATTCAACAAGATTAAGGAAGCTGTTGTTGCCGCCGAGAAGAAGCTCTGTGCCACTTTGAAGAATCGCACCGAAAACATAAAAGAGAGTTCCCTCGGGGAAAAGCTTTCCTGGATTAAAATCAAGGTTTGCGAGAATTTCGTTCTTAACAAGGTCATCTCTTACCACCTCAAGAAGAAGCTCGAAAAACTCTTGAGTGAGAACGCCACTGTCAAAGCCTTTAAGGGCATCGGAAATCCAAGGATAATCCTTGATATTTTCATCGCCGAGATAGAAATTGAGCATTACCGAAACCGCAACATCACCGAGAGTGCAGTAATCCTCGTTTATTTCGATTCCGAGAAGCTCGGCATTGCGAGTTGCGGGTTTATCGCTAACCTTAAAGGAAAGAAGCTTATCGATAATCGCCTCAACCTTTTCAACCGTCAACTCGGGCTGCTCTATATAAACCGAATCGATTTGATTGCTCAAGTCATTTATAAAGCTCATAACATTGCCGCTGACCGTCAAAATATCGACAGGGCCGAGTGCAAGACCGTTTGTGCCGAGAGCACCTGCGATAATCGCTTCAAGGTCAAGCCCCTTGAGCGAAAGATAATCAACAAGTCCGCCCGCCTCGGATATTTCCGCAAAAATATCCGTAATCAAAGGTGCAACGGAATCCATAACAAGTGTTTTAATTCCGCCCTCACCGAAGGTTCTTTCAAATGAATAAGTAAATTTAAAAGGCTTCTCATAAACCTTTCCGCTGTCGGAAACAACATTGCGATATTCATCGATCTCTTTAAGCTTCATATCAAGCTTAACATTTTTACCGTCGGACTTAAAATCAACTATTCTGTAGTTGTTGGGGAAGCCGGTAAGCGTGGGAGTAAGAATATCATAAATCGTTTCGCCGTTATCGGAAACATATGAAGCAACATCGTTTGAATGAAGATGGCCCGTGAAAAGATAATGCATTCCGGCATCGGCATACGCATCTGCGATTCTTTCCCAATCCTGAGCAACAAACGCCCAGAATGTTGCCTCCTCAATATCCATATGAGGAATAAGGTTATGATGCTGCATACCGATAATGGTAAGTCCCTGCTCATTTGCCTTTTTGCACTCATCAAGAACCCATTTAAGAAGGTCATCACCGATTCTGCCGTCGGTCATATGCTCATTGTCCTCTGCTCCGTTATCCTCACTGTACATACAACTGTCAATGGCAATAAGTTTGTATTCGCCGAGGGTGATGGCATATGAGAGCATACCGCCCTTATTGCCATCCGCAGGAACAAAAACGCTGTCCGCTTCATCATATCCGAAGTCCGCATAGATTTCACGGAATTGTTCGGGTGAAGTCGGCTGTGCCGCCTCCTTCACTCCGTTTTCAAAGGTGCACGCTTTGGTATTGTTTACATCGTGGTTGCCGGGGATAACATAAACGGGGATTTCGGTTTCTCTTTCAAAGGTTCTGAATTTTTCGGCAAGTGCCTTATGTGCTTCAAGCTCGCCGTCCTTTGTCAAATCGCCCGGAACAAGAAGATATGTTGCTCCGTTTTCCGCTGCGTTTCTCATAACGCCGTCAAGTGCATTTTCGAGCAGAGAATTATTCTCATCATACTGCTTATGCTTGTTTTTGAGAAATGTTTGCCACGCCTCACCCCTGTCGCCCTTGAGCGAATTGGGATAATAATGAACATCGGAGAGAACTCCGAAACGAATTGATGAAGTGTTTGCACTTACGGACATCGGAATGCACGAAATAAGCATTGCGACTGCCAACAGCAAGCTTAACAGCTTAAATGAAATCTTTTTTTCCTTCACTTTTCTTTCCTCCCGTTAAATTATATGTTTTTAAGAAGCGGTCCCACTCCGGCAATCGCCTTGGGGATTCCTTTGAGAATCTTTCTGATACCGCCCTTTTCGCCGCTGAGCCATTTAACAAGACCGTCCGCCATCTGCTCGCTGAACACTCCGCCGCTCATGCTGATAAAATCACGGAACGGAGTTTGAAGGGCAATTGCCTGTGCAAAGCCTGCGGGAACAAGAGTGCCGAGAAGCTTATAGAATCTGGCACCGTTCTTTGTGTGGCTGCAACTTTCAAATGTATCGGCAATGCTGAGCGGTCTGTTGGGATCATAGTTTGCCGGAGGAAGCTCTCTGCCGAGAACGGCAACAAACTGTTCTTCGGGAACATTCTGAATATCGCCGGTATAATAAACGGGAGCCGTTGCCGAATAATCGGGAATATCAACATCTTCGGCTTTAACTTTAACAGTTGCGGAAAGTCTGATATCCGCACTTGAAGTGCCAACGAGAATATCAAATTCACCGCTTTCAACGCACCAATCGTTTATGTTTACATTATAGAAAGCAAACGCTCTTTTTGAAAGCTCAAAAACAACTTCCTTTTCTTCGTCGGGATTGAGCCAGATTTTTTTGAAGCCTTTAAGCTCCTTTTCCGGTCTGTAGATCGTGCTTTCTTTGTCGGCAACATAAAGCTGAATAATCTCATAGCCGGAAACTGCACCGGTATTTTTAACCTTAACCGATACATTCAGAGTATCGGTGTCTTTGATTGTCTTGCTCGAAAGCTTTATATCGGAATATTCAAACGTTGTGTAAGACAGACCGAAGCCGAAAGGATATCTGACCGCCTTTTTTGCTTTTTCATAATATCTGTAGCCGATATAAACGCTTTCACGGTATTCAACTGAAGCCGGATTACCGGGGAAATTATTCTTTGCCGGTGTGTCGGCATAAAACATCGGATATGTTTCGGGAAGCTTTCCGCTCGGATTAACCGCACCGGAAATAATATCGGCAACCGCACCTGCACCCGCCTGTCCTCCGAGATACGAATTGAGAATTGCCGCAACGCCGTCATTCCAAGGCATCTCCACGGGTGAACCGCCGGCAAGAACAACAATTGCATTTTTATTCACTTTAAGGATTTCCGCAACAAGCTTATCGTGTGCATCGGGAAGATTCATATGCGTTCTGTCAAAGCCCTCTGCCTCATATTCATCGGTAAGGCCGACAAAAACAATTGCCGTATCGCAATTTCTTGCAAGCTCAACAGCCTGTGCAATATGTGTATCGTTTTTCTTTGCTTTCTTTGCCGAAAGCTCATATCCCTGTGCAAATTCAACATTATAGCCCGCATTTTTAAGCTCATCAAGAGCGTTATCGAGCCTTGTGGGATTTATATGTGAGCTGCCCGCACCTTGATATCTCGGCTTTCTTGCAAGCTCACCGATAACCGCAACCTTGCCGCTCTTTTTAAGAGGAAGAATACCGTTATTTTTAAGAAGAACCATCGAGCTTGCCGCAACTCGTCTTGCAAACGGCTGGTCATCCTCATCATTATAAGCATAGCCGGCTCTTGAACCGTCGGCGGCTTTTTTGATAAGGTTCAAAACATTGAGTGCTCTTTCGTCAACAACAGCCTCGTCAAGCTCACCGCTTCTTACGGCATCTACGATTTTCTTTGCACCCGAACCCGATGACGACGGCATTTCAAGGTCATTGCCGTTTTTAAGTCCGAGAACTCTGTTATTAACAGCACCCCAGTCGCTGACAACAACACCGTCGAAGCCCCATTCATTGCGGAGAATTTCGATTTGAGTATGTTTATTTTCCGAGCCGTGTGCTCCGTTGATTTTGTTATAAGAATTCATAACCGTCCACGGCTTACCCTTTTTGACGGCAATTTCAAATGCGGTAAGATAAATTTCACGGAGTGTTCTCTCATCAACAACCGAATCGCAGGTCATTCTGCGTGTTTCCTGACTGTTAGCACAAAAATGCTTTAATGAAGTTCCGACTCCCATCGACTGAACGCCGTTAATAAAGCCTGCGGAAAGCTCTCCCGCAAGAACGGGATCCTCCGAGAAATATTCAAAGTTTCTGCCGCAAAGAGGAGAACGCTTCATATTTATTCCGGGGCCGAGCAGAACGCCGACTTCTTCTTTAAGACATTTTTTGCCCAAAGCAACGCCCATTTCGTAAAGAAGCTCCGGATCCCATGAGGCGGCGGTAGTTGCCGCAGTGGGATAGCTTATTGCGGGAACACTGTTTGAAAGGCTGTCACCCTTCTTGCTGTAATCCTTTTTACGAAGTCCGTGAGGGCCGTCGCAAACCATAATTGAAGGGAAGCCGTATTTTTCCATTCCCTTGAGATGCCAGAAATCCGCACCGTCACAGACAGCCGCTTTTTCTTCAAGCGTCATTTGTGCGAGAATTTCTTTTGGGTTTTTCATTGGGATATCCTCCTTATATATCTGAATTATCTTCTATTTTTAATATTTCATCGGCTGTTGAACCGTCGATTTCTTCAACGGAGCGAAGCTTCTTGCGAATAATTTCGTTACGCTTGCCCGCTTCATCGAGAGATTTGCCCGCCTCATCGATTTTTTGCCGTGCCTTTTGAAGCACAACGCCGAACTTATCATACTGAACCTTGGCGGCGGCAAGCAGAACTCTGACCTCATTTGCCTTTTCATTAATCGCAACCGCTCTGAAGCCGAGCGAAAGCGAATTGAGCAATGCCGTTACGGTTGACGGGCCTGCAATCATAACATTGTATTCTCCTTGAATCTTTTCGGCAATTCCGGAACGGGAGGAGGTTATTTCGGCATAAAGCCCCTCCGTTGCAAGATACATTATGGCAAACGGAGTTGTAAACGGAACATTGATATATTTTGTGATTGTTTTCGCCTCCGAAAGTACTCTTGCTTCAAGAGCTTTTCTTGCGGCGGCAAGAGCCTCGGCATCTGCCGAATCCGCAGCATCGCAAAGGCGAATATAATCCTCCATGGGAAATTTGGAGTCAATCGGAAGATAGGTTGTTTTTTCACCGTCGGATGAAGGAATACGTACGGCAAATTCCACCCTGTCCCTCGAACCGTCAACACAGGCAAAATTTGTTTCGTACATTCCCGGAATGGTTTGGTCGAGAATGGCACCGAGCTGAACCTCCGCCCACGTTCCCCTTGCCTTAACATTTGTCAGAACGCGGTTAAGTGAGGTAACATTTGCGGTTACGCCATTTGAAAGCTCTTTCATCTCTCCGAGAGATTTATAAACATTTTCAAGCCTGTCGGAAACGGTTTTGAATGAGCTGTCAAGCCTCTGGGCGAGCGTTTCATTAAGCTTTTCGTCAACGGTTAAACGCATTTGCTCAAGCTTCTTTTCGTTGCTTTCACGCATTTTTTCAACCGCTTCGGTAACGGCTCTGCTCTGTTTTTCGTTTTGCTCGATATTATTAAGCCTTATTGCGTTGAGCGATTCGGAAAGTGCTTTTTCCGTTCTGCCCTGATACTCGGTGTTATCGATTCTCAGCTTTTCGATTTTTTCACTCATATCGCCGAGAATTTTTGATGTTTCTGTTCTCATTTCCTGCTGTGCGGAATGAGTTTCTCTCCTGTTTCGTTCAAACTCGGCACCGAGCGAATGAGAAAACTCCGCCGTCTTTTCGGCAACAGAATCCAGTTTGCGGTTAAGCTCATCGTTATTGCTTTTCTTTTGCTTTACCGACAGCAACACAAGCATAATGATTATCACAGCAAGCAGTGCGATTATTATGTAATATTCCAAACAGCAGTCCTCCATTATAATATATATTGTATATAATATCATAAGCAAGCACGATTAGCAAGAGTAAAAGAAACAATTTGTTAAGAATTTTTTAAGATTATTAAGAAATGCAAAACAAAAGCTTAAGCTTTCACAAGACTTATCTAAGAAATGATTAATCTCGTTGACAGCGAATTTTTGCAGCGTATAATTGTGTTGTCGGGCGGAAAACCGCAATCAAGCCATTGCTTAAACCGTCAAAATTTATGTATATTTGAGGAGAAAACCATGAAAAACTTATTCAAGAAAGCAACCGCAATTACTCTGTGTCTGACAACGACGATGCTCATCGGCTCGCCGGCATATGCCGCCGATGATACGCAAGATGATTCGTTCTTATCGGATATCAAAAACAGCATAACCGATTTTTTGCCGGACGAATATGATTTATCCGACTTCGATTTATCAAATTTTTCTTTTGACAATTTCGACTTTGACAATTTCAGCTTGGACAGTGTTCTCAACTCAACACCCTCCGATGCGATTCCCGAAATCCCGCTTGATGAAATTATCGCCACTCCTTCAGATGCCCTTCCCGCCACGCCATCCGATGCGGACGACGGTTGGGATGATGAGTTTGAGGAATATGAGCCTACCTATGCAGAGCTTGTTAAATCCGTTGCTTTGACCGGTGCGGATATAATGTCCACCGGAGTAGCTACTTTGTTAATAATCCTTATGATTCCTTACGTAGGCGTTGCATCTCCTTTTGTTCCGATTGTTGGTCTTCTTTCTACATTTATTGGTCTGCTTTGCATTGTCGGTTCGCCGATTATTGCATTATTTGCTGCGTAAAGCCGTAAATTATTGTAGAATAAATTTTCGACAACAACTAATCCCAACCACAGCTAAACAGTTGAATTTTCAGTCCTTCTGTGATAAAATACTTAAAAAATCACGGGAGGATTCTTTATTTATGACGGGAATAATCGGTGCAATGCAAATTGAAGTTGAAACAATAAAATCGCTTATGGAAAACAAATCGTGTGAAACCGTGAGCGGAGTTGAGTATATAAAAGGTACTCTTAACGGCAAAGAAATCGTTATTGCCGCCTGCGGAATAGGCAAGGTTGCCGCCGCAATGTGTACTCAAACGATGATACTGAAATATTCGCCCGACAGAATTATTAACACGGGTGTCGGCGGAAGCCTAAGCTCAAAGCTTGCCATCGGAGATATTGCCGTTGCCGAAAGCCTTGTTCAGCACGATATGGATACCTCGCCGCTCGGTGATCCGATAGGACTTATTTCGGGCATAAACATTGTCAATATTCCGGCAGATACCGCCGTTGTTGAGACTCTTATCAAATGCATTGAAAAACTTGACGGCATTAAGGCTCTGAAAGGCGTTATCGCATCGGGTGACCAATTTGTCGCAAGTGAAGAAAAGAAAAAGTTTATAACGGATAATTTTAACGGCATCGTCTGTGAAATGGAGGGTGCAAGCATCGCACAGGTTTGTTATACAAACGGCGTGCCTTTCGGCGTTGTGCGTGCCGTTTCCGATTGTGCGGACGGTTCATCTCATATGGACTACGGTGAATTTCTTCCTCTTGCCGCCGCAAATGCGGCAAAATTGATAGAATATTTCGTTGCGGAATGCGAATAACAACAGCTTTAACGGGTACTTTTGTACCCGTTTTTTCTTCGTTATGCAAAATATCGTCTTTTCTGAAAAATAAACAATTTATTTTGTTGACAATTTACAAATGATTTGCTAAAATAAGATAAATACATTTAAAGTTTCTCATTCGCAAATTAATTAAGGAGGAAATCAAAATGATTGACCAAAAAACACTGGCGTACATTAACCTGTACGGCGTGCTGGGAACTCTTGAAAATCTCTGTGAGCTTGCTCCGGAGGCAAAGAGTATTCTCACAAACAAGAAACCCATCTCAATCGGTTTTGAAGTAAAGGGCGGTCCGAGTGCCACCATCACCTTCAAAAACGGCAAGTGCAGAATGGAACAGGGTTGTGCAAAATGCGATGTTAAGCTTCCGTTCGGCTCATGTGAAAAATTTAACGGACTTATTGACGGAACCGTCACTCCCATTCCCTCAAAAGGATATCTTCACATCGGTTTCCTTCTCAAAGACTTCTTAAAGCTTACGGATTTGCTCAATAAGTATTTGCGTCCCGATCCCGCCGACCTTGAGGATCCCGATTTCTTCAGAATCAGCACCTCTTTGCTGCTTTATACAATCACCGTTGCCATCGCTCAAATAGGCAACAACGATGATATCGGCAAATTCTCGGCAGACCATATGGTTGACGGCGAAATTTCATTCAGCATCAAGGACGGCCCCTCGTCAACAATCAGAGTTAAAAATCACAGACTTCTCGGTATTAAAAAGCCTTGTGAAAATCCCCGTGCCGTTATGGAATTTGCAAGCATTGAGCTTGCAAGAAGCCTGTTTGACGGCAAGGTTAACGCAATAGCGTGCGTAGGCAGCGGCGAAATCGTTATGAAAGGTATGATTTCAATGCTTGATAACCTTAACAGAATTCTTGACAGAGTTGCTCTGTATCTTGCATAAGGAGGAAAGGAAATGAGCATGAAAATTAACACACACGCAAAGAGTGCTGAGCTTTTCCAAAGAGCGGCAAAGGTTATTCCCTCCGGCCTTTACGGTCATCAGGGACCTGCCGAGGGCTGCTGCATTCCCGTTTCGGCATATCCCCTTTTCAGCCAAAAAGCACAGGGTTCATATTTTTGGGATGTTGACGGAAACAAATACATAGACTATATGTGTGCATACGGCCCCAATGTTCTCGGCTACAATGATCCCGATGTTGACAAGGCGGTTATGGAGCAGATGAAAATCGAAAACTGCGTTACCGCTCCCTCAACAAAAATCATTGAGTTTGCAGAGCTTATGGTTGATACCGTTGCATCCGCAGACTGGGCATTCTTTGCAAAAAACGGCGGTGATACAACAACTGCCGCAATTATGACCGCAAGAGCGGCAACCCATAAGAAAAAAATAATTTTCGTTAACGGCTACTATCACGGCGTTGCTCCCTGGTGTCAGAAAATCGACTATCCGGGTGTTTTGCCGGAGGATGTTGCAAACAATCTTTTCGTTGATTGGAACGACTATGAAGGACTTGAAAGAATCGTTGCCGAAAATGAGGGCGAAATTGCCGCTTTCATTTCAACTCCCTATATGCACGGCAACTTTATCGATAATGTTCTTCCCGCCGAGGGATATTGGCAAAAGGTTCGCAAGCTTTGCACCGAAAAGGGCATCGTGCTTATCATAGATGATGTTCGTTGCGGCTTCAGACTTGACCTTGCCGGCTCCGACCATTTCTACGGAATCGAAGCCGACCTTATCTGCTTCTGCAAGGCTCTTGCAAACGGCTGGAATGTTTCGGCTCTCTGCGGTAAGGAATGGCTCAAAAGCTCAATCAGCGGTCTTTCATACACGGGCAGCTATTGGATGAGTGCCGTACCCTTTGCGGCGGCAATCGCCTGTATCAATAAAATGAAGCAAATCGATCTTCCCAAAATCTGCCTTGAAAAAGGAACTATGCTGACCGATGGCTTGAAAGCTGCTGCGGCAAATAACGGCTTCAATCTCAGCGTTTCCGGCGAACCGGCTCTTTTCTATCTGATGCTTAAAGATGACGATTCTCTTATGCTTCATCAGGAATGGATAGCCGAAATCGTTAAGAGGGGAGTCTATATGACAAACCATCACAATCACTTTATCAACGCATCGCTTACCGACGAGGATGTTAAGCATACAATCGAGGTTGCGGAGGACGCATTCAAGGCTGTACGCAAAAACCATCCTGAGCTCGGCTGATTTATAAATTATTAAGGAGGAATCTACCATGGCATTAACCAAGCAGGAATGGCTTGAGCTTGAAAAGCAGGCAAACGAGCTTCGTAAGCTTTGCCTTGACACCACCTATTGGGCAGGAAGTGCACACATAGGCGGCGGTCTGAGCGTTATGGATATGCTCACCATTCTTTATTACAAGTACATGAAGTATGACGTTGCAAACCCCAAGTGGGAAGACAGAGACCGTTTCATTCTCAGTAAAGGTCACGCAGGCGTAGCTCTTGCAAGCCTTGTTTGTCATTTGGGATTTGACGACAAAGAGAAGCTTAAAACATTCAATTTGAGCAACTCAACAATGGGCATTCACCTTGATTCAAATAAGGTTAAGGGTATTGATGCTTCAACAGGCTCTCTCGGTCATGGACTTTCAATCGCTCTCGGTACCGCTCTTGCGGCAAAGGTTCTCGGCAAGGATTATATGACATATTGTATCCTCGGCGACGGCGAATGCGACGAAGGCTCCAACTGGGAAGCAGGTATGGCTGCCGCACATTTTAAGGCAGACAATCTTATTGCATTTGTTGACCGTAACAAGTGTATGATCGACGGCCCGACGGAAGAGGTTATGAAGCTTGAGCCTCTTGCAGACAAATGGCGTTCGTTCGGCTTTGAGGTTATTGAGGTTGACGGAAACAATATGAATGAGCTTTCGGAAGCTATCGACACAGCTCTTACAATCAAAGGAAAGCCCACTATGATTATTGCCGATACGGTTAAGGGTGCCGGCGTTGATTATATGGAAGGCGACTATAAGTGGCATTACGGTGCACTTAACGAAGAAAAATATGAGCTTGCAAAGGCAAGCCTTGAAAAATATTATGCACAGCGTGTTGCTCGTGCAGAAAAGGAGGGCATCTGATTATGGCAGGAGGACTGACTTATACCGCTACCGAATCAACCGCTTTTTCAACGGCTGAAATTTACGGTAAGGCTCTTTGCGAGCTTGGTGAAAAGCATCCGGAGGTTGTTGCTCTCACGGCTGACCTTGGCAAATCAACAAAAATCGGTATGTTCGGTGAAAAATTCCCCGACAGATATTTTAACGTAGGTATTGCAGAGCAGAATATGTTCGGCATGGCGGCAGGTATGGCAAGAGCAGGACTTGTTCCGTTCCTTTCAACCTTCTCGGTATTCGCATCGCTCAGAAGTGCCGACCAGCTTCACACCGACATTTGCTATCAAAACGTTAACGCAAAAATCATTGCAACTCACGCAGGTACATCATTCGGTCAGGCAGGCTCAACTCACCACGCAATCTGCGATATGGCGGTTGCCCGTTCGATTCCCAACCTCACCGTTATCTGCCCTGCGGACGGCCTTGAAACATACAATGCTGTTCATGCTGCATATGATAACTTCGGCCCCTATTATATCCGTATCAACAGAGGCTTTGACCGTGTTCTTTACGAAACAAGCGATTACGGCTTTGAAGTAGGTAAAGCGGTAACGATTAACGAAGGCTCGGATATAACCATCATCGCTTGCGGCTCCTGCGTATTCCAGGCATATCAGGCTGCAAAGTTCCTTGAGGTTAACGACGGACTTAAAGTAAGAGTTCTTAATATGCACACCATTAAGCCTATCGATAAGGAAGCAATTATCAAGGCAGTTATGGATACACGCCGCATCATCACCGCCGAAGACCACAATATTCTCGGTGGCTTGGGTTCAGCCGTTGCCGAAGTTATAGTTGAAGCCGGTAAAGGCTGTGCATTCAAGCAGCTCGGTATCCCCGATAAGTTTGCACCCATCGGTCTGCACGAAGATATTATGTCAACTCTCGGCATCGATCAAAACGGTATTATTGCCGCAGTTCGTGAGGTTATGGGTAAGGACTTCGAGCTTGATGATGACTGGGACGACGAAGCATAAAAGATAGCGAAAGGAATGATAGATATGCCTTCAAGAGAAGACTATTTGACCAATAAAATTTTCCTTTGTGCGGTTCTGCCCCTCATCAAAACCATTGCAACCGATGATCCCAATCTTGCAAAGAAATTTGAACACGCTCACGCTGTTATTCAAGTTAGTGCAAAAGATTCCGAATCGCCCGACGGCAAATTTGCAACGCATTTTGTTGTTAACAGCGGCGAATGGACTTGCCACACCAATAAGGTTGCAACAAACGCTCATATCGAGCTTGAATTTAAGAGCATAGAAAGTATGAACGCATTCTTTAAAGGAAAAATTGCCCCCTCAACATTTCCCGCAATGAAGGGCATTGCAAAAAAGCCCGCAGTCTTTGCGGCGTTTATGATGACTCTCCTCAAAATGTCCTCGCTTCTTACCGCTACCGAAGCTCCGGCAGACGAAGATGCGAAAAAGCTTCTTGTTAAATGCTATTTCTATCTGCTCTCAAGCGGAATAAGCACTCTTAACAAGAACGGTCATGAGGAAATTCATAAATGGACTCTCAAAAGCCCCGACAGAGTTTACGCTTGGGCAGTTGACGGTCATCCCGATATTTCCGCTTATATACGCATTAAGGCAGGTAAATCTAAAGCCGGCAGAGGCGTTTATAAACGTGCTCTCCCCTTCTTTACAATGAGATTTGACAGCCTTGACAGTGCTCTCGGAATACTTATGGGAACAGCCGATATGCTTGAGTTCACCAAAACCGGTAAGCTCATTATGGACGGTGCTCCCGAATTTGGTGCGGAAATCGGCAACTATATGATGATGGTCGGCGATTACGCAAGATAAATCGGCTTTTATCATCAATCGAACATAAATAATCCCCCCGAAGTCAATCACTTCGAGGGGATTTTGTCATATTAATTGGACAAAGCCGTTTGATTTAATGTCTTAATCAGTCGTCGCAATCGTCGCAATCATCACAATCGCAATCGATTTCAAACTCAAGAAGCTCATTGCACTTGGGGCAATTAATGCTTCCTTCTTCAAGAATATCTCTGTCAACACTGATTACGCCGCCGCAACTGGGGCATTCAACATCGTAATATTCTTCTTCATCGTCACAGCAATCGTCACAGCAGCAGTCATCAAGATCCTCATAAACATAGCCTTCAAGCTCGTCGAGATCCTCATCTACAGCGTCAAGCTGCTCGCTGATAAGATCCATACCGTCCTCAAGATCACTTACCGAAAGAGCGATATCATCGAGAACATCCATCATAGCATTGATAACCTTGGTTTCGGGCTTTGACTCGTCAAGAGTAAGTCCCGCTGCAAGTCCCTTGAGGTAGGCAACCTTTTCAGTAATGGTCATTTTATTTTCCTCCGTTAAAAAATAATTTTATGCACTTAATTATGCACGGCTGAGATATTCGCCTGTGCGAGTGTCAACAACAATCATTTCGCCCTCATCGATAAAGAGAGGAACCTTAACCTCTGCTCCCGTTTCAAGAGTTGCGGGTTTTGTTGCGTTTGTTGCGGTATTGCCCGCAAAGCCGGGATCGGTTTTTGTTACCTGCAAAGTAACCGAGTTGGGCGGCTCAACGCCGAAAACGCTGCCCTTATATGAAAGAATACGGCAGGTTTCGTTTTCTTTAACAAACTTAAAGCTGTCGGGAAGAGTGTCTGCACCGATGGGCACCATATCATAGGTTTCGGGATCCATAAAGTAATAAAGACCGCCATCCTCATATGAATACTCCATTTCCTTACGCTCAATGTAAGCGGTGGGGAACTTATCGGTGGGGTTGAAAGTACGTTCAACAACCGCACCGCCGATAACATTTCTTATCTTTGTTCTTACGAAAGCCGCACCTTTGCCGGGCTTTACGTGCTGAAATTCGATAATCTGATAGACCTGACCTTCCATCTCGAAGGTTACGCCGTTTCTGAAATCGCCTGCTGATACCATAAAAATTTTTCTCCTTATAATTGTTTATATGTTTTCACAGATATTTTATACTATTCATTACTATTTTTCAAGTCTTTTTTAATATTTATCGCATTACATTTAAAGAATTATGAGATTTTTCGGTGATTTTGTAAGATTTTCGCAACCTTTTTCCGTTATATATGCCATATCTTCGATTCTGACTCCGAATTTTGACGGAATATATATGCCGGGTTCAACCGTTACAACATCGCCCACCTGCAAAATACTGCCGCTTTTCGGCGATACTCTCGGCTCCTCGTGAATCTCTATTCCGACACCGTGACCTGTTCCGTGACCGAAAAATTCACCGAAGCCGGCACTTGCGATAACATCTCTTGCCGCCGCATCCGCCGCCGCACACGAAACTCCCGTGCAAAGAATATCGAGACTCTTTTTTTGTGCCGTGAGCACGGTTTCGTATACCTCGGCTTGCTTTGATGAAACCTCTCCGACGGCAACGGTGCGAGTCATATCGCTGTGATATCCGTCAACAACCGCACCGAAATCCATTGTGATAAAATCGCCATTTTCGATTTTTTTATCGCAAGGCACGCCGTGAGGCATTGACGAATTTTTTCCGCTGACCGCAATTGTTTCAAACGAAACACTCTCCGCTCCGTTTTTCAGCATAAAGAAATCCAAAGCAAGAGCAATTTCACGCTCTGTTACACCCTCCTTGATGAAGCCGAGTATATAATCAAATGCTTTTTCCGCAATTCTCTGTGCCGCAATGATTTTCTGCTTTTCTTCGCAATTCTTTTGACGACGCAGTGAATTGACCGTCTCGTCTGTATTTTGTGCAAAGCAGGCACAGCCTGCCGCTTTTTTGATGCCGTTGAACTCTGCAACGCTGAGCCTTTCCGCCTGCGTAAACAACGTTTGTATCGAAAGCTTTTTAACATATTCCGGAAGCTGAACCGACAGCGAGGTAAAAAGAGCAACTTCGGTGCAATCGGTAATTTCTTTTTGTGCCGCTTCAATGTATCGACTGTCGGTCATAAATACCGCTTCGCTTTTTGTTATCAAAAGATATCCGTCCAATGACGAAAAGCCGGTAAAATATCGACGGTTTTCGGGCGATGAAATCAAATACGCTTCACCGTCATTTAGCTTTAACTGTAATTTTTTTATATTCATAGATTGTTCTCCAAAAAAGATGTACTGCCGAATGTGTGCAGCATTCGACAGTACGTTGGGGAAAGAGAAAATAAAAATGAAAAAAGAAGTTATCATATTATCGATTAAAATACAAATTCAGTGCCTATTTGTATAATATTGTACGAATGCTTTAGTTTTGTTATAGAAATGTTAACAAACTGTAAACAAAGCTCTTTTTTCGTTCTTTTCCCTTATTACTGCTCCAAAAATGCTTTAAATCCTTTAAACGCCATATACACATCAAGCTTTGCAACAACCTCAAACGGTGCGTGCATTGAAAGAACGGGAACTCCCACATCAACAACCTCCACGCCGAGATTTGCAACATACTTTGCAACGGTTCCTCCGCCGCCCTCATCAACCTTACCAAGCTCGCCCGTCTGCCAAGCAACCTCGGCTGTGTCAAAAATGCTTCTGATTTTCGCCATAAATTCTGCATTGGCATCGTTCGTGCCGCTCTTTCCTCTTGAGCCGGTGTATTTTGTAACAACGATACCCCTATTAAGAAATGCCGCATTTTTCTTATCGTGCACGGAGGGATAGGTCGGATCAAAGCCCGCGTTAACATCCGCCGAAAGGCATTCCGAAGCTCTGATTGCGTCTCTGCCCTCAACGCCTTGAGTTGCGGCAATATCGGCAATGAAATGTTTTAAATATGCCGAATTAAGTCCTGTATTGCCATCGGAACCGACTTCCTCTTTATCGGTGACAACGGTTACACTTGTATATTTGGGCGTTTTCGCCTCAAATGCGGCAATAATCGAAGGATACGCACACACTCTGTCATCATGACCGTATGAGCCTATCATACTGCGGTCAAAGCCGATATCAACCGCCTTAAATGCCGGAACCATTTCAAGCTCTGCCGAAAGAAAATCATCCTCAACAATACCGTATTTTTCGTTAATAAGCTTCATAATATTGAGCTTAACAAGCTCACTTTCCTTATCTGTCCCGAACGGGCGGCTTCCGACGAGAATGTTAAGATTTTCGCCCTCAATCGCTTCGTCAAGAGGTCTGTTTGCCTGCTTCTTATCAAGATGCGGAAGCAAATCGGTGACAACAAAAGCGGGATCTCCCTCATCTTCTCCGAGCCTGATATTTACGCAGCTACCGTCACGACAATAAACAACACCATGCAGGGCAAGAGGTATCGCCGTCCATTGATACTTTTTGATTCCGCCGTAGTAATGCGTTTTAAAAAGAGCCAGCTCCGAATCCTCATAAAGCGGATTCGGTTTGAGGTCAAGTCTGGGAGAATCGATATGAGATGCAACTATTTTCGCACCGCTCGCAAGACTTTCCGTACCGAAGGTGCAAAGAATAAGTGCCTTGGAATGAATGCTGCAAAAAACCTTGTCACCTGCTTTATAGCTTGATTTGGAATCAAATTCCGCATAACCTTGATTAATTGCAAGCTCCTTGATATATGCCGCCGCTTCACGCTCCGTCTTGCATCTGTTGAGGAAATCCTTATATCCCTCGCAA
Organism: uncultured Clostridium sp.; assembly: GCA_964571095.1. Lineage (GTDB taxonomy): Bacteria > Bacillota > Clostridia > Oscillospirales > Acutalibacteraceae > CAG-177. The sequence goes on from CAZNAC010000009.1 coordinate 39,709, forward strand.
AATTCATCCGCAACCGCAATTTCATTTTCCTTGCAGGTAAACGATGCGTGCTGCTGCTTCGCAAAAAGCTTTTCTTTCAATAATTCCGCCTGTGATTTTTCGCACATAAGTGTCATCCTTCCTTAATAAAGATTGGTATATATATTTATTGCTTTGTTAACTTTTTTAACATAATGCGATGTTTCCGGAATGGGTATTCTGTTAAGCTTTTTACCGTCCGGCGAAAGGTCTTTATCTTTAAGCCACGAATTAACCCGCCCCCTGCCGGCGTGATAAGCGGCAAGAGCAACGTCGGTATTTTCAAATTCGTCAACAAGATATCCGAGCAAAAACGCTCCGTATTTTATGGAGGTTTCGGGATCATAAAGACTCTCAACCTCACCGCTTTCTCCGAGCTTTCCGCTTATCCATTCAAAGGTTTCCGGCGTTATTTGAGTAAGTCCGATTGCATCTGCACTTGAAACGGCACGTGAATCGAAGGAGCTTTCGGTTTTTATCACAGCATAAACAAGCTCCGGTTCAAGTCCGTATTCATCGCTGTATTTTTCGACAAATTCATTATATTTCATCGGATAAATTACTTTCAAAGCTGTTTTCGCTGTAATCGAAAATGCCGCAAACAAAACCGCCGCAGAAATTATTATCAACAACGATATTTTAATTTTGCGATTCATATTATTTCTCTCCGAAAAAAGCACTCGTTTACCTGCCCTTCAAAATCCGAATCGGGATTATTATTAATAATATTATCCGATTTTTCAATATAATATTCCGCCGAAGGTTGAGCATTCATTCTCATTTTTGCATCTTCGAGAGAAATCGAATCCCTGTGCATAATTCGTTTCAAGCGAACATCTTCATCGGCAATAACGCTCACACATTTTTTGCACAAGGCAATAAGGGGACTGTCAAACAAAAGTGCCGCATCGATAACCACCGCTTTTGCACCGCTTTTTTCGGCAGAATGAATTTCTTCTATTGCAAGGCGGGTTATTTCGGGATGAGTTAGGCTGCTCAACGCTCTTGTGCCCTCTCCGGAAGCAAAGGCTCTCCTTGCAAGTTCTCGGCGGTCAAGCACACCGTTCGGAGCAATATCCGCTCCGAAGCGTTCGCAAAGGCTGTTTAAAACCTCGGAGCTTTCAACCGCTTTTTTTGCAAGAAAATCCGCATCAACAATATGATACCCGTTTTTTGCAAGCATTTGCGAAACCGTTGTTTTTCCCGCACCCGTTTGTCCCGTAAGACCGATAACCGGAATTTTTATATCAAGGTCAACAACCCGAAAAGCGGCAGACCGCAGAAGTCTGTTATAGACAGCAAGCCCCACTCCCGTTGAATCCGGGCAACGCACAAAAGCTTTTTTGCATCCGATTGCATCAACCTCTCGTAACGCATCAAATATTTTATGTGCCTGCGAAATGTCATCGTTTTCTTTTCCGTATTCTATTGAGTACTCAAAGAATTGTCCCTCTCCCTCAAAGCAAACGGCACAAACCGTATCTTTTTGTGCAAGGAGAAAATTTTTGTATTGCTCAAAGCTGCCTTTTATTATTGTGACCTGAGCGGCGGGAGCGTAATGCTTATATTTCATACCCGGAGAGGCGGCGATTTCTCCCTCACGCAGTTTCTCAAAAACCGCCGGAGAAATCCGAATCGCACCGAGCACTTCTTCAAGCTGCTCCGGAGTAATGCCGCCCGGTCGAAGCAAAGTCGGCGGTTCAGTGGCAAGAGTAACAACCGTTGATTCAACACCGACAGCCGACTCTCCACCGTCGATAACCGCATCTATTTTCCCGTCAAGATCCTCGATAACGTGAGCGGCTTTTGTGGGACTGGGCTTACCCGATGCATTTGCACTCGGAGCGGCAAGAGGAAGTCCGCACGCCTTTATGATTTTCCGTGCACATTCGTGCGACGGCATTCTTATTGCAACCGTATCCAAACCGGCACTGACCTCATTCGGAATCAGCTCGGATTTTTTCATTATTACGGTTAACGGGCCGGGCCAATATTTTTCCGCAAGCTTGTATATTCTCGAATCCACCTTTTCGACAAGCGGAACAAGCTCATCAAGAGAAGCTATGTGAACTATCAGCGGATTATCCTGCGGTCTGCCCTTCGCCTCAAAAATTTTTTTGACCGCCGCTCCGTCAAGAGCGTTTGCGGCAAGTCCGTAAACCGTTTCGGTCGGTATTGCAACCAGACCGCCCTTTTTCAATATTTCGGCGGCAACGCTAACCGAATCTTTTTCTTCTGATTTTAAATGTAAAGTTTTCATAATTTATACTCGATTCATTTTTCAAGTGAAAATAAAAGCATTATTCGCTTTTTAATTTTTCGGCTGTATCGGCGGTGATTAAAGCGTCAATAATTTCATCAAGATCCCCGTTAAGTATAGCCTCGATTTTATATAAAGTTAGATTGATTCTGTGGTCACTGACTCTGCCCTGCGGATAGTTATAGGTTCTTATCCTTTCGCTTCTGTCACCCGTGCCGACCTGTGCCTTTCGCTCTCCGGCAATGGCATCGTGCTGCTTTTCTCTTTCCGCTTCAAGAATCTTCGAGCGAAGAATCTTCATTGCTCTGTCCTTATTTTTATATTGACTGCGTTCGTCCTGACACTCAACAACCGTGCCCGTCGGAATATGCGTTATTCTGATTGCACTCTCGGTTTTATTAACGTGCTGACCTCCCGCACCGCCGGAACGAAACGTATCTATCTGCAAATCCGCAGGATTGATTTCAACATCAACCTCCTCCGCTTCGGGAAGCACCGCAACGGTTACGGTTGAGGTATGGATTCTGCCCTGACTTTCGGTTTCGGGCACTCGCTGAACACGGTGCACTCCGCTTTCAAACTTAAATCTGGAGTACGCGCCCTCTCCTTCAATCATAAAGCTGATTTCCTTAAATCCTCCCAGCTCCGTGGGATTTGAGTTGAGAATTTCACTTCGCCAGCCTTTCGCCTCGCCGTACATGGAATACATTCTGAAAAGCACTCCCGCAAACAGCGATGCTTCTTCGCCTCCGGCTCCGCCTCTGATTTCAACAATAACATTCTTATCATCATTCGGTTCACGGGGAAGAAGCAAAATTTTAAGCTCCTCGCGGCAACGCTCCACCCGTTCGCCCGATTCCTCAAGCTCCTCTTGAACCATTTCTCGAAAGTCTTTTTCCATACCGCCCGCATCAAGCATTTCCTTCGCTTCATCAAACGTTGCCTGAGCCTGTTTAAGCTCACGGTATTTTTCGACAATCGGCGTTAACACTTTAAGCTCCTGCATAAGCTTTTTATATTGTGCAATATCCGCAACAACATCCGCCTCGCAGAGCTTTTTATTTATATCTTCAAATCTTTCTTCAACTTTAGCAAGCTTATCAAGCATCGATTATTCCTCATTGTCACGAATTATTTTTTTTATATTTTTTTCAACCTTTACTCTTTCGAGCATAACCTCTCTGCCGCAGCCTATGCATCTGATGCGAAAATCCGCACCGATTCGCAGAACCGCAAACCTATTCTCACCGCAGGGATGAGGCTTTTTCATCAGCAGAACATCGCCGACTCTGACATCCATACTAATCACTCCGAATCATTTTAAATATATAAATCAAGCTTTAGTTTAATCATATGATTTTTTTGGAATTATCTGCCGAAAACTCCCATATACTAAACTATCCGAAAAACAGCCGTAACGGCGGAATGGTGGTCATAATGAGAATATTCAAACCCGAAGGTCAAATCATAACAACAGACGAAAACAAGCGTTTCCTTTCAAGTCCCTTTGCACTTAGGGATGCTTTTTATTCCGAAGCAACTCTTGAAGGCAGGGTTACTCGGTGTGACAGCGAACACAACCTCCACGTTGATTTGGGGTGTATGAAAGGGATAATTCCGAGAAACGAGGGTGCAGTCGGTATTGATGACGGCTCCGTAAGAGATATCGCACTGATTTCAAGAGTTAACAAACCCGTTACCTTTGTTATTACCGGCTTTCGCTCGGACGGCAGCGGAGGAACTCTTGCTATGTTAAGCAGAAAACAGGTTCAAAACGACTGCTCCCGTGAATACATTTCATCGCTCAAGGCGGGCGATATTATTCCCGCAACCGTTTCACACATAGAGGGCTTCGGAGTTTTTTGCGATATAGGAGCCGGAATCAGTGCACTTATGCCGATTGACAGCATCTCCGTTTCGAGGATTCCTCATCCGAGTGCAAGATTTACTGCCGGTCAAAATATTTTTGCCGTTGTGAAAGGCATTGACGAAAACGGACGCATAACATTAAGCCACAAAGAGCTTTTAGGCACTTGGGAAGAAAACGCATCTCGTTTTTCGGTCGGAGAAACAGTGCCCGGCATCGTTCGTTCCGTTGAAAAATACGGTATTTTTGTTGAGCTTACACCGAACCTTGCAGGTCTTGCCGAATTTTCGCAAGGCGTTGAAGCCGGCTGCCACGCAAGCGTTTACATTAAAAGTATTATTCCGTCAAAAATGAAAATCAAGCTGATAATCGTTGACAGCTTCAGTGCGGACTATCCCGTTGAGTCTCCCGAATATTTTATTCGAGAAGGACATATTGACCGCTGGACTTATTCACCCTGCGACAGCGAAAAAACGATAGAATCGGATTTCCGAACCGCATAATCATTTTGCGGCTATTATTCTGCCGCCGCCGATAACAATATCTCCGTCATAAAAAACCGCACTCTGACCCGGAGTTACCGAACGCTGCGGTTCGTCAAACTCAACGGTAACGGTACCGTTGCCGTTCGGTATTATCAGTGCCGGCTGTTCCTTTGCCTTAAAACGAATTTTGACATTCGCTCTTATCGGAGAAACAGGATTTTCAACAGAAATAAAATTCAGCCTGTCGGCAATGAAGCCTTTACTGTACTGTTCGCCGTTTTCACCTATGGTTATTGTATTATCTTCGGCATTCATTGCGGTAACAAACATCGGTTTCCCGAATGCTCCGAGTCCTTTACGCTGACCGACCGTATAGTTGATTATTCCGCTATGTTCACCGAGAATATTCCCGAATTTATCAATAAAGCTTCCCTTGGGGGAAGTGATGCCGAGAGATGAAAGATACGAAATGTAATCATCATCGGGAACAAAGCAGATTTCCTGACTGTCCTTTTTTCGGGCAACGGGAAGTCCTGCTTTTTCGGCTTTAAGACGAATCTCATCCTTGCTCATACTTTCGAGCGGAAAAACGGTTTTTGAAAGCTGATATTGATTAAGTCGATAAAGAAAATAGCTTTGATCCTTTGTGCTTGCGGAGCGTTTTAGCAAAAATCTCCCGTCTTTTTCTTCTGTTTTGGCATAATGACCGGTAGCAATACCGTCACAGCCAATTTCAACCGCATAGTCAAGCATCGTGCCGAATTTAACGGCGGCATTGCACTCAACGCACGGATTCGGAGTACGGGCAGCGAGATACTCGGCGGTAAAAACATCAATAACATTTTTCTTGAAAAAATCACGCCTGTCGAGAACCTCAAGCTTGATTCCAAGGTGATTTGCGATTTTTCGGGCATCGGCAATGTCAAAATCGGCATCGTTTTCGAGTTTTAAGCGTAGTATGATTCCCGTAACATCGTAGCCTTGCTCAAGCAAAAGCAAAGCTGCCGTGCCGCTGTCAACACCTCCGCTGAGTCCGACGGCAATTTTTTTCATTTCAAGTCCCCCGTTCGCCAAACTAAAATTTCGTAACCTGCCGATATGTAAACCGTAATTTCCAAAGCTGCAATTTTAATTGTGTTTCGTAAAGTACATTATAACACATATAACACAAAAATCAAACCTCTATGCAAAAAATGCACGGTAAATTTAAAAAACGCTTGCACAAAATTCTTAACTGTTGTATAATTGTAGTATATTAGGAGATTGTGCGATTTTTTGAAAGAGGTAAAGATTATGCCAGCAGATTTGCATTGCCACACAAAGCTTTCCGACAGTTCAATGGGTATTGACGACCTTATTGTTCTTGCCCAGAAAAAAGGAATAACAACCATTGCCATTACCGACCGCGACTGTCAAGCAGGAACAGTGCGTGCAAAAATTATAGGCGAACGCAGAGGGATTAATGTTATCCCCGGCGTAGAGCTTTCGGCGTTCGACTCAAAAACAGGTAAATACATTGAGATTCTCGGCTATCTTTGCGACAGTCCGGACAGGCTTGAGGGACTTTGCCATCGAAATGTTGTTTCACGCAAAAAAGCCAGCCAGCTTATGACGCTTAAAATTGCCCGTAAATATCCCATTTCGCCTGAGCTTGTCCTTAAATGTGCAACAGGCTCAACTGCCGTTTTTGAGCAGCATATTATGCACGCTCTCCTTGAATGCGGAATAACCGACAGAATCTACGGTGAGATTTATCACGAACTTTTCTCTCCGGAGAGTGAACAAAATATTCTTGTTAATGTTACATATCCCGAACCGACCGAAATTATAGATGCCATCCACGAAGCCGGCGGCATTGCCGTGCTTGCTCATCCGGGTGCTTCCGATTGCTTCGAGCTGCTTGACAGCCTTGCGGCAAACGGCATTGACGGCATTGAGGTTTGGCATCCCGAAAACTCTCCCGCTCAAACGGACGAGCTTCTTAAATTTGTCCGAAGCAAAAAAATTCTTGCTGTCGGCGGAACAGATTTTAAAGGAATGTATACCAAAAACACAATCTGTGTCGGCGACTGCTCAACACCTGATGCCGATGTTAAAGCCCTTATAAACTACAAAGCAAAAATGAAAAAGAAAAAAACAGCAGCGGAGAATAAATAAAAATGAAACCTAACGATGATGACATTAAAATCTTCCATCCGAAAAAATCGGATTCTGCAGGAGCGGAGCTTACGGAGCTTGCTCTGCTTATCGATTTTTATCGAAGCAACGGCAATACTCAAAAGGCAACCGACTTGGGTGAGGAGCTTGCACAGCTTACTCCCGAAATCTTTTGCCCCGACGATGCCGCAAGGCTCAAAACCAACGAAGTGCGTCAGCTCCGTGCGTTGATGCTTTTTTCCGCACAAATCGCACTCCATAAATATTTGCCCCACGCAGTTCTTTCGTCACAAGCTATTAATTCAATGTATTCAAAGCTAAGTGAAACCGCCGCAGGATTTTTCGCAAATATTTCAGACGGTTCGTCATTCACCTTCTATTATTTGACCGTCAGAAAAAACAAAGACATCATCGAAAACATCGGCAAAAATTATGCTATGCTTTGCGATAAAGACGATGACGAATACCTCATCTCACTCGGCGGACGCATTTTTTCGCAGGTCGATGTGTATATATGCGATTTAATCGAAAAAGCAGAGTTTGCGGAATAACAAGGAGACAATAATATGTGGCTCGCAATAAAACAAATTATCGCTCTTATCGTTTCACTTCTTACAACGGTTTTCCCTTCGAGCGAATTTCTCGCATCGTTCGATGCACTGGAGCTTGCAACAAAAGCGGATAACTGCCGTTTGAATGCATCTATCGTTTCGGACGTCCATATAGATGTTGATTGGCCGATAGGCGAATGGATATGGGCTAACGGACTTAACGACCTTGAACGTTCAAAAGATACAATCGATGCCTTGATAGTCACCGGCGACCTTACCAATTACGGCGACGGAGCTTCGATTGAAAGCTTTTTTAACATTATGGCGGCAAGCCGCTGTGCCGAAAATTGGGTAACGGCAATGGGCAACCACGATGTCGGTCATGTTGAAGATACAACGCAGGAGGGTGCCCGTCAGCGTTTTGTTGACCTTTATAATTCGCTTAATCCTTCGGGACATAAAATCGACAAGGCGTATTACAAAATCGATATAAACGGTTATCGCTTTGTTGTGCTCGTTGACGACGGCGAAGATACATGGGATCACCCCGATATGGCTGAAGAACAATATCAATTTCTCGATAACTCGCTTGCCGAAGCGGCAGACCGAAATCTTCCCATGTTTGTTATCTGCCACGTTCCCGTTGAGGGAGTTAACGGTCAGGATGTAATTTGGGAAAACGGCGGACTGGGCGACTGTAGCGACAGAGTGCAATCCATTCTCGAAAAATATAAAAATGTCTTTTTCATAAGCGGTCATGTTCATACCGGTATCAACGGCCCTCTTGTTGAAAATGTTTTCGGATTTTCCTGTGTTGAAACAATAAACGGAGTTAACTATATCAACCTCCCCACCTATATGATAGTCAATCGCTACGGAGTTCCCTGGGGCGGTATGGGTTTCCAAATGGAGGTTTACGATAACGAAGTCCTTTTCAGGGCAAGAAACCTCGGTTCATCAAAATGGTATCCCGTTTATAACCATACGGTTCCTATCGTATAATACATAAAAAACTGCGGCATTCAAACCGAATGCCGCAAAATTTCGGAAAAGCATTGACTTTATCTCAAAAATATCATAAAATTATCGTAATTCAAAATCAAAAATCCGGGTGTGGCGCAGCTGGGAGCGCGGGTGGTTTGGGACCATCAGGCCGCAGGTTCGATCCCTGTCACTCGGACCATGGTGAGTATTCATTTGTGTGATGAATGCTCGCCTTTCTTTTTGCTTGTCTGTTTTGGTTTTCTTATTAATTACTGTTTTTATTTCCCTGATTAAATGCGACATTGATGTAGCTTGTTTCCGAGCTGCTTTTATCCTTGTTCCAGAGTGATTTTATATATTCATACACTTCATCGTCAATATCGGGCGTGCCCTTTGAAAAGGTGGGCAGAAGCATATCACCTGCGGTTTTCGGATCTGTGCAAGCGGTATCGTTTCTCCAATTATCTCTGACTGATTTATTTCTCAGATTCGGTATTTCCATAGGAACTCCGCCGTTCAGTATCGAACGGTAAGCAAACATACCCGGTAAAAACATATCCAAAGCTTCATAGACATCAACGGTGTCTGCATTTTCGTCTCCTAAGATTTTTTCAATAAAGAAATACATTGAATAAAAATCGGAGCCTCCGTGACCGAATCCCTCAATATCGCCGACAATATCATTTTTCGGCTCATAGCTTTCTGATTTTCCTTTTCCGTAATCACCGGAAAAGCTGTCGCTGTTCACATAAATTTTATTGATGTGCCCATCTTTCGCATCTTCTCTGCCACATTCCATTCTGCCCTTTGAGCCGTACATACAGTACCAAATGGAATCTTTGTAAAGATTTCCGTGAATACTTTTTACTATTCCTCCGTTTTCAAGTGTAACCATTTCTATGCCGAATTGACCGCCTTTAGCACCGCTTCGCAGATTTCTTTCGTTGTTTGTACCTTCAAAGCCTACGACCGAAACAGGACGCAGGTGTGTTGTATGAATAATAGGCCCTAATGAGTGGGTGCAATAAAATGTTGAATACATATTATTACGCCAATGGTCTTTTTCTCCGTAAGTAATATCGTGCCAAATCGGCTCACAGTTGTGGATATACTCACACTCGCCATATTCAAACTCGCCGATTTTGCCCTCATTATAAAGCTTTCTCATTTCATACGGTGCCGGCATATAGCAATAGTTTTCACCGTAGGCATATATTTTACCTGTTTCTTCAACCGTTTCTATAAGCTCAACCGCTTCCTTCATAGTTTGTACAGGCAAAACCTCCGAGAAAACGTGCAATCCTCTTTTCATCGCTTTTATCGCAAACGGTGCGTGTTCATTTGCATAATTTGCCAAAACAACCGCATCCATATCATGCTGTATAAACTCATCAAAATTATCGTAAAAAGCAATATTAAGACCTTTGGCATTTTCGCGTTGAGTTTCCAAAACCTCCGATGATTTATCGCAAATGGCAACAACTTCCGCATTATTGGCTCGCTTGCAATAATTTATCATACTCGAACCACGATAGCCGCCTAAAACGCCTATTCTGACTTTTTTCACAAAGCTCACTCCTTTTACAGCTTATGAGTTTATTATAACAGCTTGTGTTCTTTATGACAATATATAAGAAGGTAAAATTATCGATTTTTTGATGTTTGATAAAAGCAAAAGGCTTGTATGGATTCACTGTCCGTACAAGCCTTTATTGCAGTTCATATTTGATTTTCGGGTTTGATTATCAGAATCCGAACTGATTAAAATATTCAAACGGATCGATATAATATGCCTGAGTAGTTGTTATCGGCTCGGAGCCGCCCTTATCTTCAACAAGAGTTATCTCAACATCAAATTCATCTATGGAATAATTGCTGTTTACTCTGCAAAGCGTAAGCGTCATTTTGTCGCCGACCTTACCGTCATCGATTTTCTCCAAAAGTACATCTGCCGTTGTGAGCGGTTTGCCGTCAACGGCAATAATCATATCATACTGCCTTGCATCGGTGTTTGCAAGAGAACCGTCACTGTTGATTTCATTGATTATAAGGGTGCCGGCAGGCAAACCTTTAATCTGTGCAATCATACTGTATTGAGCACTTGCACTGACGGGATAATAGGTTATTCCGAGCTTCGCTCTGTTGGGAACATAGCTGTAATTGATAAGGTCCTCGATAATTTCCTTTGCCGATGTAATGGGAATGGCAAAGCCCATACCCTCATAATCCGTTGCGGCAATTTTTTGGGAATTAATGCCGATGACCTGACCGTAAGCATTAACAAGCATACCGCCTGAGTTGCCGGGATTTATGGCGGCACTATGCTGAACGCACTTCATTGTATATCCGATTTCACTGTTAACCGGTCTGTCAATAGCGGAAACAAAGCCGCCCGTAAGCGAACCGAAAAATTCAACACCGCCGGGATTTCCGATTGCGTAAACGGGATCACCGACAACAAGCTTGCTTGAATCACCGAATTCTGCCGCAGGAAGACCTTTCGCTTTGATTTTAAGAACTCCGAGATCGGTTCTTGTATCAAATCCGACTATTTCCGCATCATAGGTCGTGCCGTCCTCCGTTTGTACTCTTACGCTGACTCCGGCATCGCTTATAACGTGTGCACAGGTGATAATATAGGTATAGCTTCCCGTTGAATCTTCACCCATAATAATTCCCGAACCCTCGCCTGCGGAGGAATTGGAATTTTTGGTATAAACAACTATGCCGACATTGCTCTTTCTGAGCTTTGCGTGTATTTGTGCCGGAGTAAGCTCCTTGCCGGTTGAAATATTTGCCGCAGAGGTGGGAGATTCGTTTATTTTAAGCTCCGGTCCGTCCTCGTTCTTTTTATTTTCGGTTGAAGCTGTACCGCTGTCGCTGTCGGAGGCTCTCAAAAACGATGACACTCCGAAGCCAAGCGAAAATACAAGAATTATCGCAATAACGGAAAGGAAGGCTTTCATACCCTTTTTGGATTTGCCTGTATTTGAATTGTTTGTCTGTGTTTGAGGATAAGCGTAGTAATTCTGCTGCGATGTGTTTCGGTTCGGTTGTCCGTAATACTGATTGCTGCTCTGTGTATAGCCATAGCAGGTTTGATGTGAAGCGTAATCGCTTGCCGAGCTTGAGGGTTCTTCAACCTTATGTGCCTCAACAACGGGAACGTCACCGTCCTCCTCTTTCACCGGTTCGGCTTCATATGATTTTTCTTGTGTGAAGTCGTTTTGCACATTGTCATCAATAACGGTGTTTTCGGGTTGAGGAACAGTATTTTCCTCGCCGTTAGTATTTCTTTCAAATTCTTCGTTCATAATATTGCCTCCGATTATGTGATGGGTATATTGTAAAGTCCTTTTGTTAAGTCTGTTTGAACACAGATTTAATAAAGTGTCAAAAAAGATAAAACTGTCAATTAAGAGGAAGCTGAAAAATAAATTCCGTATATTCTCCGACCTCACTCCTTGCAACGATTTGGCCGCCGTGAAATTCCACTATCATTTTGCAAAGATAAAGTCCCATTCCCGCACCCTTAACATCGTAGCTTCGTGATTTATCTATTTTATAGAATCTCTCGAAAATCTTGTCGATTTCTTCGCTGGGAATACCCTTTCCGCTGTTACGGATTTTAACAATAACCTTTTCGGGATCGGATTTTGAGCTGACCTCAATATATCCGCCGTCGGGTGTAAACTTAACAGCGTTATCAACAAGATTATACACCACCTGATTTATCATATCCTTATCGGCTGTCAGGCTGTTGGGATTCATCGAATCAAGTCCTCGAATTTCGATATGCTTTTTATCTATTATTTGTTCAAAGCCTATCAGAGTTCTGAAAATCATTTCGGATATATCAAAATTAACCGGTTTAAGGTCAAGCTCTCCCGCTTCATATTTGCTCATATTCAGCATTCCGGTAACAAGCCTCGAAAGTCTTTTAACCTCATCGGAAACAATTTTAAGATATTGCGATTCTTTTTCTTTTTCGATAGTGCCGTCAAGTATACCGTCAATAAAGCCTCCAATAGTCGTCATCGGCGTTTTAAGCTCATGCGAAACATTTGCAACGAAGCTTCTTCTTGACATTTCAAGCGTTGCCAATGCCTGTGCCATACTGTTAAACGCTTGAATAAGCTCATCGGTTTCGTCCGGACCGAAGATTTTGAATCTTGAACGCTTTATGGCAATTCTCTTTGAAAAATCGCCGGTTGCATACTGCTTAACTGCCGTTGACATTTCACGCAAAGGCTTTGTAAGTCTGTAGGACACAAGGTAAACCAAAATGAATGTTATAACGGCAGCTACCAGTGCGGCAGTAAAAAACATTCTGAATATAGCAAAAATATAAGGTGCCAATCCATCGACAATCGGTTGAGTTGCAAAAACAACGGCAACCGTTTTTCCGTTAACAACAACAGGTGTGCCTACTATAAAATGTATATCGCTTAGTGAACCGTCGAGATCTCCCGTTGCTCTGTACGAACCGTTAACGGCGGCATTCATAACATCTTTCGGAACCTTATATTGATTATGAACCATACAGTTTCCGGTAATGAGTGCCATATTCGACTGAAGAATTTCCTTGCAATAAACAACCTCTCCGTCAACATTGGTTATAAATATATCAGCATCAACCGCATTGGAAATCTGCAAAAGAGTGTTACAAATAACTATAACCGAGCCTCTTCCGCTGTTGGCAAGATAATCCGATTCGAGAACATCACTTGTATTTTGTGCAACGCTTATGCTGTTTTCAATAAGCAGCTCGGTTTTTTCATCCATCCAAAGCTTTGAAACCAAAAGCAAGAGAGCTCCGCCTATAAAGACGAAGCTTGCAAGAATGATTGAAATTGTAACAAAAAAGTATTTACGAAAAAGACCTGAGCTTCTTCTCTTTGCCACCTTGAACACTCCCGCAATTAATCCTTGGTTTCAAACTTATAGCCTACGCTCCAAACGGTTTTAAGCTCCCATTTTTCCGAAACGCCTTCAAGCTTTTCACGCAGACGCTTAACGTGAACATCAACGGTTCTCGAATCACCGTAATAATCGAAGCCCCAAACCTCGTCAAGAAGCTGATCCCTTGTAAACACTCTGTTGGGATTGCTTGCAAGATGATAAATAAGCTCAAGCTCTTTGGGCGGGGTGTCGATTTTTTTGCCGTCAACTCTAAGCTCATAATTGGTAAGGTTTATTGAAAGCTTGTCATAGTGAACCTCTTTAACATCTGCTTGAGCTGCCGAACCGCTTCTACGCAGAACAGCCTTAACTCTCGCCATAACCTCTTTTGCATCAAACGGTTTAACAACATAGTCGTCCGCTCCGAGCTCAAAGCCGAGAACCTTATCGAATGTTTCGCCCTTAGCGGTAAGCATAATAATAGGCTTGTCCGAAAACTTTCTGACCTCACGGCATACCTGCCAGCCGTCAAGAACGGGCAGCATTATGTCAAGAAGCATAAGGCTCGGCGAAATCTCCTGAAATGCTTTAACCGCATCCGCACCGTTATTTGCAATTGAAACCTCATAACCCTCTTTTTCGAGATAAAGCCTGAGAAGCTCGCAAATATTGGTATCATCATCAACAACAAGAATTTTTTCCGTTGCCATAATAATATCCCCCTCCTGATGATTTTAGTTTACACTTATAATTATACGCTATTTTTTAACAATTTTATGAATGCTCAAATAATAATTTGTTACATTTAGTCCGCAAAAATGAACAAACCGTAAATTATTTGACGGAGAATTTAAAAACAGTGCAGGTGTTGAATTTTTCACCGGCATCAAATGTACATTGAGGAAATTCGGGCATATTGGGCGTGTTGGGATAATACTGCGTTTCAAGGCAGAAGCCTGCGTGCTTTTCAAGCGGCTTTCCGCCCTTGCCGATTATCGTTCCGTCAAGGAAATTACCGGTATAAAGCTGAACACCGCAAAGATCCGTATAAACCTCAAGCATTCTGCCGCTTTCGGGTTCATATGCACAAGCCACCGGACCGTCACCGTCATTAAGGCAGAAATTATGGTCATAGCCTCTGCCGATCTTGAGCTGGTCATCGTCCGCACAAATATCCTTTCCTATGGGCTTTGCGATTCTGAAATCAAAGGGAGTTCCCTCAACAGGTCTTATTTCACCCGTGGGAATGCTGTTTTCGTCAACGGGAGTATACGAATCCGCATTAATCATAAGCTCGTGGTTGAGGATTCCACCCTCACCGGCAAGATTAAAATAAGCGTGGTTGGTCATATTGATAACCGTCTTTTTGTCGCTTACCGCATTATATTCGATTTTCAATGCATTATCCTCATAAAGAGTAAAAACAACCTTAAAATCAACATTTCCGGGGAAACCCTTTGCTCCGTCGGGACTTGAATAGCTCATCTCAACCGAATTATCATCAACGATAATGGCTTTCCAAACTGCGGTTGACAGCTCCGCACCGCCGTGAAGGCAGGTTATTCCTCTTTCGTTTTTCTCGACCTGATATTCGACGCCGTCTATACTGAATTTTCCATCGGCAATACGGTTTGCATATCTGCCAACGGTCATACCCTCATAGTCGGAATAATTTTCGTGTCCCTCAATGCTGTCAAAGCCCGCAAGCACGTCCGCAAAAACACCGTTTCTGTCTGCGGCATAAATGCTGTTTATCGTTGCTCCGTATGTAATTATGTCAACGGCAGTTCCCGCAGAATTTTTGAGCGTGTAGCAGTCAACGGTTCTACCGTCTGCCGTTGTTCCGAAAACATTTTTTACTATCATATTCATAACCTCCGTTTAATTACCGAATAATCTATGCTTATTTTAACACATCGCTTTGAATTTTTCAACATTTACTATACATTAATTAATGTACACCGAGTTGTTTCCCGTGCTTTATTTATTCACAAAAATATGCTATAATTTTTTAAAACAAAAACAAAGCAAGGAGAGATTCAATGAAAACGGTTGCGATTGTTGACGATGATGTTTATATCGGAAATATGCTGGAGGAAGTGCTGACAAAGGAAGGCTATGCCGTTATGCGTGCATATTCCGGTACCGAAGCATTGCTTCTTCTTTCGCAGAACAAACCCGATTTGGTTCTTCTTGATTTAATGCTTCCCGGCTTATCGGGAGAGGAGGTTCTTCCTCGTATCAAGAGCATTCCCGTCATTGTTATGAGTGCAAAAACCGATATCGGAAATAAGGTTGAGCTTCTGATCGGCGGTGCGGCCGATTACATAACCAAACCGTTCGATACAAAAGAGCTTCTTGCTCGAATCACCGTCCAGCTCCGCAAATCCGGCTCAGACCTCGGCGGAGATTTGATTTCGGTCGGAGATTTGATTCTCGACACCTCGCAAATGACTTTAACCATTCGTGAAAATTCGGTTAAGCTGACCAGAACCGAATATGCAATATTAAAGCTTTTAATGGAAAACCCGAAACAGGTTATCTCAAAAAATCTTTTGCTTGACCGAATAAGCTATGATACTCCGGATTGTACCGAGCGTTCCTTAAAGCAGCACATCAGCAACCTGCGAAAAAAGCTACAGGATGTCGGCGGCCTCGATTATATAGAAACCGTTTGGGGTATCGGCTTTAAGCTTGCAATGCAAAAATCTTGACGGAATCTTGACAAATTTCTTGACCGCTTTCTTGACCTTTGGCTGCTATTATGGCAGACATAAAGGAGGCATAAAATATGGAATGCATTTTACAAACTGATTGCCTGACAAAAAAATATAAAAATTTTCAGGCGTTGAACGGTCTTAATATGAGCGTTCCCAAAGGCTCCGTTTACGGTCTTGTCGGAAAAAACGGTGCCGGAAAAACAACCCTTATCCGATTGATATGCGGTTTGCAAAAACCGACCGACGGAAGCTATTCACTGTACGGTGTCAGTAACGACAGCAAGGATATCATCAAATCCCGTCGCAGAATGGGTGCGGTTATCGAAACTCCGTCAATCTATGCGGATATGACCGCCCGCGAAAATCTTGTGCAGCAATATAAAATTCTCGGTATGCCGTCTTATGACGGAATCCCCGAATTGTTGAAGCTTGTCGGTCTTGAAAACACGGGCAAGAAGAAAGCCAAAAACTTTTCTCTCGGTATGAAACAGCGGCTCGGTATTGCGGTTGCTCTTGCGGGCGATCCCGATTTTCTTGTGCTCGATGAACCGGCAAATGGTCTTGATCCTCAGGGTATCGTTGAAATTCGAGAGCTTATTTTAAAGCTTAATCGAGAAAAACAAATCACCGTTTTGATTTCAAGCCACATTTTAGATGAGCTTTCACGCCTTGCCACTCATTACGGAATTATAGACGGCGGCAGAATGATAAAAGAGCTTAGTGCTCTGGAGCTTGACGAAGCTTGCCGCAAATGCGTTCACATAAAGGTAAGCAGCACTTCCGCTTTAACTCACGTACTTGATGAAATGAAAATCGACTATAAAATAACCGGCGAGGATTCTGCCGATTTGTTCTCTAAAATCAATATAACGCAGCTTGCGGCGGCACTTGCAAAAGAAAACTGCGAGATTTATTCGATTCACGAGAAAGACGAAAGCCTTGAAAGCTATTTTATCTCCTTGGTAGGGGGTGAAAAAAATGCGTAAGCTTCTGTATGCGGATATTTATCAATTTTTAAAGAACAAGATTTTTTGGGCTGAAATGACAATTTCCGCCGCTTTAGCTGTTTTTGTTCTGATTGCGAACTATTCAAAAGAGGTACAAGCGACCGCCGATGCAATTCGTTTGGAAGAAATCTTCTTTATCTTTTATCAGATGGTGACCGTTCTCATTGCCGCCGGCATAAGTCTTGTTGTGGGCACTCAATATTCCGACGGCACAATCCGCAACAAAATCGTTGTCGGTCATACAAGGGGCAATATCTATTTTTCAACTCTTACGGTTTGCCTGCTTTCTTCGCTTGCGGTCATTGTTATTCACACCGTTTTTTCCTACTCGATAGGATGTATTCTTTTCGGCAAATTCGGTGTACCGATAAGCCAAATCCTTGTTTCGCTTCTTTACATCGTTCTTAATATTATGGTGCTTACGGCAATTTTTACCGCCTGCACGATGAACATTCACAATAAAGCCGTTTCGGCGGTTATTGCCATGCTGCTTGCACTTTTGCTTATGTACTTGGCAGGTTCATTTATCGGCATTCTTTCGGAACCGGAAATGACCTATGAAAACTATGTTATCTCTATGGACGGTATTGAGCTTGGCGAAATGATAAAAAATCCCGCTTATGTTTCGGGTACGAGAAGAAAAGTGATTGAATTTTTGACCGACTTATCGCCTGTCGGACAAATTATACAGATATGCGATGACGATTTTACACGCAGTGACCGTTGGCCTTTCTTTTCCGCAGCACTTTTCGCTGTTGTATCTTTGCTCGGATTTTTGAGGTTTAAGAAACACGATATAAAATAAGGAGCTTTTATGGAAAAATTGTTGCTTGCCGTTATCGGATTACTGCTTACGGTTATCGCTGCACTGCTTATTAAAATTTATTTTATGCGAAAATCCGCAAAAGAAATTTTCGATGCGTTTTCCGAGCGGCTGGCATCGGATACAAACACCCTCATCGGCGTATCCTCCCGTGATACATATATGAGAAAGCTTGCCGCAGAAATAAATGTTCAGCTTCGTCTGCTGCGTAAAGAGCGTCACCGCTTTCAGCAGGGAGATTTGGAGCTTAAAGAAGCTGTCACAAGCATTTCACACGATTTGCGAACACCTCTGACAGCCATCTGCGGATATCTTGATTTACTTGAACAGGAAGAAAAAAGCGATAAGGTTGAGCGTTATCTTTCATATATACGCAACCGAACCGAAATGCTTAAAGATTTGACCGAGGAGCTGTTCAGATACAGCATTGTCACATCATCACAGGAGCTGAAAATAAAGCAAACGGATATTGTCCGCATATTGGAGGAAAGCTTGCTTTCGTTTTACGCCGTTATGTATGAAAAAGGCATTCAGCCGCAAATAACTCTGCCGGAAGAACCTGTTTTTCTGCAAGCAGATACGGATGCGGTCAACCGAATTTTCTCAAACATTATCGGCAATGCGGTTAAATATTCCGACGGAGATTTTATCGTAACAATGGATAATAACGGTAAAACCGTTTTTGAAAACACCGCAAAAAGCCTTAACCCCGTTTTGGTAGGCAGACTGTTTGACAGATTTTTTACGGTAGATTCCTGTAGAAACTCAACAGGTCTCGGTCTGTCAATCGCAAAAAATCTTACCGAACGTATGGGCGGCAGCATCGAGGCAACATATTCGGAAGAAAAGCTCCGCATTACAATCGAATTTTAAAAAAGGCTCTGTGATAAATGCTTGGATAATCCAACATTTACCATAGAGCCGTTTATTTATATTATGTCGTTAAACTCAACAACCTTGTTTGATTTGCCGGATTCAAATATCGCTTCAACAAGACGCATAAGTCTGCGTTGCTGGTCGTGGGTGACGATAATTTCCTGCTCACCTCTGAGATAAGCGAAAATGTTTTTATAGTATTCTCCCCAATCGGCTTTCTGAACGGGCAGCGGATAGGTTTGAATCGTATCATCGGTTCTGGGTGCCATAGTTTTGGTAATACCCGCTCCCGCAACGATGGGAACGGCATCTCTGTTTTCCC
Organism: uncultured Clostridium sp.; assembly: GCA_964571095.1. Lineage (GTDB taxonomy): Bacteria > Bacillota > Clostridia > Oscillospirales > Acutalibacteraceae > CAG-177. The sequence goes on from CAZNAC010000009.1 coordinate 58,681, forward strand.
AATCCGAAACCATAACGATTTTACCGTCGCAATCCCAATTGTTGATTACCGCAGAGCCGTTTTCACCGAGCATATACCAAAGCGGCAGCTCGATAAAGTTGCTCGTTGTAACTTCAACATAAAACGAAAGTCCGTCATCAAAGATAAGCGTTGTGCGGAAACCGTCATCGCAGTTCTCGTTGGTAACATTTGTAAGCTCGGCATAAACCGTTTTGAGCTTTCTGGGCATAGTCATCATCAACGCCTGGTCAAGAAGATGTATTCCCCAATCAAAAACCATTCCGCCTCCGTGCTGCGGCTGATTTCTCCAATCGCCGGGAACACCTCTGGAGCCTTGAACACGGGATTCGATTCTGAAAACATTTCCGAGTGTATTTTCGTCAAGGATTTTCTTCATCGTAAGATAATCTTCGTCCCATCTTCTGTTTTGATGAACGGTAAAAAGCTTACCTGTTTCTTTTGCACAGGCAATCATTTCTTCAAGGTCGGAGGAGGATATCGTTACCGGCTTTTCGCTGATAACATTTTTGCCGTGCTTCATAGCATCAATTGCAATTTCCTTGTGAACATCATTCGGCGTTGCAATCGTTACGATATCGATTCTGCTGTCGGAAAGAAGCTCCTCTCTTGACGAAAAGAAATGAAAGCCATTTTCGTCGGCAACCTTTTTTCTTTCGGGATTAATGTCATAAACACCGACAAGCTCGGCATATTCGCCCATTTCCTGACTGATTTTGCGGGCGTGCCATCCGCCCATTCCGCCGTAACCGATAACGGCACAGCCGATTTTGTTGTTAATCATGGTATCGCTTCCTTTGATTTTCAGGCAATTTTTTGCCTACACAATAATATTTATATGATGAGTCCGCTTATCGGCTCATACCCACCACATTTCGCCCGTTGACTCGGTAACAAGAACTTCCTTTAAGAATGAAACAGCTTTTGAAAGTCCTTCGTTTTGGCTCATAAGCGAATCCTCGTGCTCGATGCTGACCGCATAATCATAACCGACCATACGCAGATTCGAGATGATATCCTTCCAATATGAATAATCGTTGCCGTAGCCGACCGAACGGAAAATCCAAGAACGGTTAATTTCATCGCCGTAAGGCTTAACATCAAGAACTCCGTTAACCGCAGTATTATACTTGTCGATTTTTGTATCTTTGGCGTGAAAATGAAAAATCGCATCACCGAGCTTGCGAATGCAGGCAACGGGATCCATACCCTGCCAAATAAGATGGCTGGGATCAAAATTCGCACCGATTTCGGGGCCTACCGCTTCACGCAAACGGAGAAGGGATTCCGTATTATAAACGCAGAAGCCGGGATGAAGCTCAAGTGCTATCTTATTAACGCCGTGAGCCTTTGCAAATTCAACAAGATTTTTCCAATAGGGGATAAGAACCTCGTTCCATTGCCAATCGAGAATTTCACCGAAATCATTAGGCCACGGACAAGTTACCCAGTTGGGATATTTTGCCGTTTCACAATCGCCGGGGCAACCGGAGAAGGTGTTGATTTGGTGAAGTCCGAGCTTTTCGGCAAGAAGAATGGTATTTCTTATGGTTTTATCGAATTCGGCGGCAATTTCCTTGTTGGGATGCACGGGGTTGCCGTGGCAGGAAAGTGCACTGATTTCCATATCATATTTTTTGATAAGAGCTTTAAACTCATTGAGCTTCACCTCATCGGCAAGAAGCTCGTCGGGATTTGCATGAGCATTTCCGGGATAGCCGCCGCAGCCGATTTCAACCATTTCGATGCCGAGCGACTTAAAATATTTGAGTGCTTCTTCAAGAGAAAGATTTGAGAGTAAGGTAGTAAAAACTCCGAGTTTCATTTTTGGTTCTCCTTATAACATAATCGACGGCGGAATGCGGGAAACCGCCGTCTGCGTTTTATATAATGCTTTTAAGATATTTAAGGCTTCTTGCAATGTCCTCAAAGCCCGTCGGCACGGGATTATCGTTTTCGACAATAACCCATTCCAAACCGATTTCCTTTGCCGCTTCGATAACGGCGGGAATATCACAATTACCCTCTCCAAGTGCGGCAGGCTTTCCGTCAATGCCGTCTTTAACGTGAACCGCAACGATTTTATCCTTTTTTTCGGATAAAAGCTTTCTGTTGTCAACACCTGCGTGAAAGCTCCAATATGTATCGATTTCAAGCGAACATCTTTCTCCGATAACGTCAATGGGATAAAGTCCGTTTTCGAGAGGCTTAAATTCCTCGCAGTGGTTGTGGTAATAAATTCTCATTCCGTATTTTTCTTTGGCGTATTTTTCCGCCGCACCGAGAATTTCACCCGTCATCACCGCCTCGTCCGTTGTTGAATGAGGAGCACCGCCGACACCGGCAAGGTGAGTGCCGAGAGTATTTTGAAATTCGATTGTTTTTTCAAGTCTGTCGGGCTTAAAATCATCTAAGCCGTTGTGAGAGCCGACACAAACCAGACCAAGCTCATCGAGCTTTGCCTTTATTGTTTCGGCATCGGTATCAAAATATCCCGCAAATTCAACTCCGTCGTATCCGATTCTCTTGATTTCTTCAAGAGCCTTGAGCAGAGATTCGCTGTCGGTTATATGTTCTCTGACCGAATAAACCTGAACGGCAATTTTCATAAATGCCACCTCTTAATCGTTTTCAAGATAAACGGGCTTACCTGTTTTTGCGGATTCATAAATCGCTTCAAGTATTCTTGTAACAACCATTGCCTGCTCCGGTCTTGTGCGAAGCTCGGCACCATTGAGAACGGCGTCATAGAAAGCACGGCATTCAAGCTCCTCCGGCTTATCGCTTGCTCCGTCATAGAAAGCAACACCGCCCGCTTTGAAGCTGGGATTTTCAATAACCTGTCTGCCGTTTTTAACATAGTTGATGCGAAGTCCGTCACGAAGCATATCCGCACCGCCCTTAACACCGGCAATAAGAGTTGACGCCTCACACGGGTCCGCAACATTGAGTGCCCACGCCGATTCCACGCTGACTACCGCACCGTTTTCCATAACAACAAAGCCGAAAGCGGAATCCTCAACGGTAAACTTTTCGGGATCCCAATCGCCCCAAGCATTTGCGGTGTTCTTCTGATCGCCGAGCTTTTTAAATGTTCTGCCCACAACCATTTTAGGCTTATAGTTATTCATCATCCAAAGAGTAAGGTCGAGAGCGTGTGTTCCGATATCGATAAGCGGACCGCCGCCCTGTTCTTCTTCATTGAGGAATACGCCCCAGGTGGGAACGGCTCTCCTGCGAAGTGCAAGAGCTCTTGCGTAATAGATTTCGCCGAATTCATCGTTTTCACAGCATTCCTTGAGATAAAGCGAATCGCCTCTCCAGCGTGACTGATAACCGATTGAAAGAACCTTGCCCGTTCTGACCGATGCTTCATACATAGCCTTTGCTTCCGCATATGTTTTTGCCATCGGCTTTTCGCAAAGAACGTGCTTTCCCGCTTCAAGAGCATCAATGGTAATAAAGCTGTGTGACTTATTGGGCGTACAAACATGAACGGCTACAATGCTTTCATCTTTAAGAAGCTCTTTGTAGTCTGTATAGATTTTGGCGTCTGTACCGCCGTATTTTTTTGCGGTTTCAATTGCTCTTTCTTCAATAATGTCGCAAAATGCAACAGGTTCAAGAAAATCAATGCTTGAAATTGCACGAAGGTGCTTTCCATTTGCGATGCCGCCGCATCCGATTATACCGATTCTTACTTTTTCAGCCATTTTAAAAATCTCCTTAAAATGAAATTGAATGTAACATTCTTATTTTTATTATACTGTTTTGTTAGCGTATTTCAAGAATAAATATTTTTTCCGAGCGTAAATTTTGATGCTTAAATTTTGTATATTTTCACCAAAAAATCTCATATGCTTTACTTGACGAGTCATAAACCTTTTGATACAATAAAAATATAACACTAAAAGAGGCGATTGATATGAAAATCTATAATAATGCCGCCGAGGTTATCGGCAACACTCCTTTAATACGCTTTTCTTCATATGCAAAAGAGGCGAAAGCCTGCGGAGAAATTCTTGCCAAGGCGGAATATCTCAATCCTGCCGGAAGTGCCAAAGACAGAGTTGGCTATGAAATGCTCTACTCCGCAATGCAGGACGGTAAAATCAACAAAAACTCCGTTATAATCGAGCCGACAAGCGGTAACACCGGTATCGGAATTGCCTCCGTCGCAGCTCAACTCGGCATCAGAGTTATCATCACTATGCCCGAAACGATGAGCATTGAACGCCGTAAGCTGCTTGCCGCATACGGTGCACAGCTTGTTCTTACCGATGGTTCAAAGGGCATGGCGGGAGCGATACAAAAAGCACAGGAGCTTGCATCGGAAATTGAAAACAGCTTTATTCCGGCTCAATTCGATAACCACTCAAACCCCGACGCTCATTATAAAACCACAGGCCCCGAAATCTGGAACGATACCGACGGAGCTGTCGATATCTTCGTTGCCGGAGTCGGCACGGGAGGTACAATCACGGGTGTTGGCAGATTTCTTAAAGAAAAAAATCCGAACATAAAAATTATTGCCGTAGAGCCTACGGATTCACCGGTTCTTTCGCAGGGAAAAGCGGGAGCACATGGTATTCAGGGAATCGGTGCGGGATTTGTTCCGTCCATACTCGACACCGATATCTACGATGAAATAATAACGGTTACAACCGAGCAGGCTTACCGTGCCGCAAGACTTACGGTAAAAACCGAGGGCATACTTATCGGAATTTCCTCCGGTGCCGCTCTCCACGCAGCAAGCGTTGTTGCGTGCCGTGCGGAAAATCTCGGCAAAAAAATCGTTGTTCTTTTACCCGACGGCGGAGAAAGATATCTCTCAACGCCGATGTTTGATGAAAAGTGAGAAAAAGTATGTCAAAAGCTTCTAATTTAAAATCAAATCCGGATGCCTGTCCGCTTGCAAAAAAATGCGGCGGCTGTCAGCTTCAAAATATGACTTACGAACGACAGCTCAAATGGAAGCAAGCACGCTGCGAAATCCTGCTGAAAAAATTCGGCAAGGTCGATAAAATAATCGGTATGGATAATCCTTATCATTACCGTAACAAGGTTCAGGCGGCGTTCGGCAGAACAAGGAGCGGAAAAATCATTTCCGGAGTTTATCAATCGGGCAGCCACCGAATAGTAACGGTTGACGACTGTATGACAGAAGATGCCATTGCGGATAAAATTATTGTTGATATTCGCAATATGCTTCCGAAATTCAAAATTTACACCTATAATGAAGATAACGGTACGGGATTTTTACGGCACGTGCTGGTTAAGAGAGGCTTTGCAAGCGGCGAGGTTATGGTGGTTTTGGTCGGAGCAACGGCATATTTTCCGATGAAGAAAAAATTTACCTCTGCTCTGCTTGAAAAGCACCCCGAAATAACAACGATTGTTTTGAATGTCAATCCGAAAAATACAAATCTTGTTCTCGGAGACAGGGAAGAAGTCCTTTACGGCAGCGGCTATATCGAGGATACTCTTTGCGGCTGTATTTTCAGAATTTCACCAAAATCGTTTTATCAAATTAACCCCGTTCAGACGGAAAAGCTCTACAGCAAGGCAATGGAGCTTGCACAGCTCGACAAAAACACAAGTGTCCTCGACGCATATTGCGGAATAGGAACAATAGGACTTGTTGCGGCAAAAACTGCGGGAAATGTAATCGGTGTGGAGCTGAACCCCGATGCGGTTAAGGATGCAATTTCAAACTGTAAACGCAACGATATGAAAAACGCAAGATTCTACTGTGCCGATGCGGGCGATTTTATGCAGGAGCTTGCAAAAAACGGCGAAAAATTCGATGTTGTTTTTATGGACCCTCCCCGTTCGGGAAGCAGCAAAAAATTCATCGAGTCGCTCGCAATTTCTTCTCCGAAAAAGGTTGTCTACATTTCTTGCAACCCCGAAACACTTGCCCGTGACCTACAGTTGCTTGTCAAAAAAGGCTACGAGGTCAAAAAAATCTGCCCCGTCGATATGTTCCCGCATACAAATCATGTTGAGACGGTTTGTTTGCTGTCAAGGAAAGATAAATAAAGGCTGAAAAGTGCTGAAATAAAGGGATTCCGAGTGTAAGTCCAATTTAGGAAAATCTCGGAATTCTTTTTTATTGGTTTTGACAGTAGTTTTATAGTCTGCTTTTGGGTATGGTGGAGTTCAAAAACTACTTTTTGTGATTTTGAGTAAATAGGACTACTGTCAGATAAACCCATTCGCTGTGGCGGGGTTACAAGTGCTTCTGTATATGATGACATAGGCTTATTTATTATGCAAACTATCGCCTTGGTGATATATTAAAGACGATGTTACTTGACGAGCTATCACTTTAGTGATATAATGCAGATAAGATGAATGGAGGTCTTGTTAATGAATAAACTAATTACTATATATCATGGTTCTGAAAAGATTGTTGAAAAACCTGCTTTTGGAGAAGGAAAGAAAAACAATGATTTCGGATTAGGCTTTTATTGTACATCAAGTGAAGATTTGGCAAAAGAATGGGCTGTATCTTCATTGCGTGATGGTTTTGCAAACAGATATACTCTTGACACAGAATATCTCAAGATTTTGAATCTGAATAGTCCTGAGTATACGATTTTAAACTGGATTGCAGTTTTGGTAGAACATCGCCTGTTTTCTATAAAAACTCCTGTGGCAGGAAGAGCAAAACGATATCTAATTGATAACTTCAGTGTTAATGTAAATGCGTATGATTTAATAACCGGATATCGTGCTGATGATTCATACTTTGATTACGCTGAGAGTTTTTTGAATAACGGAATAACTGTTCAGCAGCTTGCTAAGGCGATGAAACTCGGAAAACTCGGAGAACAAATAGTTATAAAATCGCAGTTTGCGTTTTCTAATTTGAAATATGAAGGGTTTGAGGTCGCTGAAAGAGATCAGTATTATGTTCTTCGCAAATCCAGAGATGATGAAGCAAATAAGCTTTATATGGAAATGCTTGAAGAAGAAAGTGACGGGTTGTATATTCAAGATATTATAAGAGGAGGCATTAAAAACGATGATTCACGCATACCAAGAAATATATCTGAGTAAAGCTCAGTCGGTATTGGGAGATGCTTTTGATTATGCTGTCAATACTTGTAATATAAACGGAAATGAGTTTGTTAAGTTGTTTATAGCAAGTTCCGTGAGTAAAAGAATGGAAAATGGCGAGCCGACTTGCCTTGTAGGAAAAAGCGGAATTGAAATAGTTAGGGAAATACTTTTAGAAACCAAAGAACAACACATTCAAGTGGATCAAAAAGAAAGCTTTGGACGTTCAAAAGAATATTGGATAGGTTGGGCAGTTGCATATTATCAGTGGTATTCGGGTAGACATTATAAAGAAATATTTAAATGCTTGTCTTTTAAAGAGTTAGAAAAAATGTATTACACACTTCATGAGGCTGATATATCAAAATTTGTGGATATTGTCGATGCACGAATTAAAGAATGTTTTCCTGAAACAAACTTGAAACGATTACGCATTTCATACGGATGTACACAGGCAGAACTTTCAGAGCGTTCCGGAGTAAGCCTTCGTTCAATTCAAATGTATGAACAACGAAATAAAGACATAAATAAAGCGGGAGTGGATACCATTTATCGTCTTGCAAAAGTAATTGGGTGTACAATGGAAGATTTGATTGAAAGAGGATAACTGCAAAAACTTCTGAAAATGAAAAGTTTATGCACCGGAGAGCATAAAGTTACCAATGTTCTCTATACTTTATTCGGATAAAGACTAATACCGCTTCTTATGCAGAACATGGAAAGTGTTATAAACGACGATCCGGACAAAAAGATAAGAATCATCGATAAGAGACTATCCGACTTGCAGATAGAACTTATCGGGATTTCCGGTGATGAGCTTGCGGTAGAAAGGTTAGGAGCAGAGATTATAGAGCTTCGTGAAAAACGTCAGGAGGTTCTAACGGCAGCAGAACGAAAAGACCTTCAGTTGCGAATGCTGGAACTGATAGATTTTCTTGAGGAACAGCAGAGTGAAATTACAGAATACAATGAGACACTTACCGGAAGGCTTGTGGAGAGAGTCACAATTCTTGATGAGAAGATAGTAGTAACCCTTAAATCGGGAATGGAAGTAACTGAATAAAGACAAAAGACGGACACCTTGCAGAAATGCAGGGTGTTTTTTGTCGTTCATAGTTAGTTGATGATTTTTCTATTGGAATATGCTACAATAGATACGAAGTACAAATCGAAATCCGGAGGTATAGGGAATGGGCAGAAATCATTTTGATAAAAAAATCGATGAATTTTTATTTAAAGCAGAAAATTTAATTCCAAATGATGTACTGCCCGATTTACCGCTTATTTCTCCGGATGTGCCTGATTGGTATGATTTTGAACATCAGCTTTGGGAAATTGGAGAAGAAATAAGGATGTTTCTCAAAGAAAACAACAGAAAACTAAATCAGTATCAAATAGAAAAAATAGTTGATATTTGTCTTGATAAAAGGGCAAAACGGGGCAGGCAAAGTTTTGTTATGCTCTTAGGCAGAAAAATGTACGCTGATTATGCCGACAAAATTGTTTCTTTGTTAAGCGACGATGATGTGGACGGACATGTAATAGACTCGTTATACAAGATGCAGGTTGGCGGATATTCAATATATATAGAGCCTTTTCTCAATCACAACCGCAAATGGATTAGAAATGAAGCTGAAAAATACATAACAAAATATGGAAAATAGATGTGGATTTAATCACACTGTTTATAGGAATGGATATCTTTCCTACAACATAAGGTGTGGATTTGTTCCCGTCAACTTATGACATTAACGGCATCGTCTCGACCCACGTGGAAACGGTGTGTTTGCTGACAAGGAAAGAAAAATAAACAACTGAAAAGATAGAACCATTCGCTGTGGCACGGATACAAGTGCTTCTGTTTATGATGAAAGAGGCATACTTTTCCTTTGAATAAAATATTGGTATCCGGATATACTATTTAATGTACAGATTAAATTTTGGGGAACATTTTCGCATAATTTACTAAGAAAATGTTCCCCAATTCGTATTGAGTATTGGGGAACATTGCGCTATAATAATTATACAATTTGTTCCCCAAAGGAGGAAATAATATGGCAGTACAATATCAAGATATACAGGAATTACTCAGAAGTCGAGCTGACCTTCACGCAAGACTGAATCTGATGCCTTATGATGGGACACCTGAAATCAAGGAACGTGGAGATGGAAAATATCTCTATGTCAGAAAGCGCGTGGCGGGTAAACAGACATCGACGTATGTGGGCACATATACAGAAGAATTATATAATCTGCTTCTTCGTAATGCGAGAGAAGCCAGAGAAATAAGAAAAGTACTTCGGAGTATAGAAAAGCAGCTTGCTGCTGCCGGATATTCGGAAGATGAACTTTCAGCTGAGGTGATAAACAATATTGCATTTGCACGAGCCAATATGAAAATGAATATCTATGATCAGGCTGTTTTGGAAGGTGTTGCTACATCATTCCCACAGACAGAAGAAATCATAGAAAATGGAAAAGTATCCGGTATGACAGCTACTGATGTTCAAAAGATTTTGAACTTAAAACATGCATGGGAGTTTATCCTCGACCGTGATGTAGTTGCCGGTCGTTCCGACTATTATATGCTTAGTCACATTGCTAGGCTTGTTAATGAAGGTTTCTTTGCCGAGGGTGGTCGTATTCGTGGTGTGCCTGTCACAATTGGTGGTTCATCCTATGTTCCGCCGTTACCTAATGAGTTGGATGTAAAAGACAGAATTTGCGAGATTACCGAAGAAAATGATGAGCCTATCAATATTGCTGTCAAACTGTGTTTATATTGTATGAAAACACAGATATTCATGGATGGTAACAAACGAGCATCTGTAATTTTCGCAAATCATTATCTTATTGCACACGGCGGAGGTTTTCTGGTAATTCCTGAAAAGGATGTGCCGGAGTTCAAGCAATTGCTTGTAAAATATTATGAGGGCGAAGATATTTCTGTTATCTCAACTTTCATGAAAGAACGTTGCTGGAAAACAATGTAAATCAAATACGAACCCAATATTGGAGAACATATTCTTTTGCTTGAGATAGAATTTGCCCACAATGATATGTCTGTTTCAGAGGTGTTTTTGTCGTTCATCGTTAGTTGATGAAGTTTTTATTGAAATATGCTACAATAAACGCGAATTATAAATCGTGATTTATATGATGAATATAGAAAAACATGAATTCAAGGAGATGATTTTCAATGAGTAAGGTATTTTTGCCGGGCTGTAAGGTTAAAGCAAAGTTTAAGTATCAAAGTGATAAATTACAAGCATATCTGGAACAGAAGGAAGGGGTTCAGACAGTTGGTTGCTGTAAAGCATTCTGTTCGCAAGTCGCACCTACGGATATCGCTGTTGTAATCTGCAATAATTGTGCTGCAATTATGGAGGAGAGCAGTGTCGTCAGTCAAATTGAATTTGTCTGGAATATCATAGATAATGACCCTGAATTTCCTTTTCCGGATTATCATGGAGAAAGGATAGTAGTGCAGGATTGTTGGAGAGCGTATGAAAAGCGTTATGTACAGAATGCTGTTCGTTCTCTAATGCGGAAAATGAATATTATCCCGGTTGAGCTTCCAAACAATTATGAGAAGGCTGATTTCTGTGGTGCAGACCTTCTTGAACCATGTACTGATATAGAAAAAAAGTTTGCACCGGAGAGATATGCAGTCAATGGTGCGAATATGTATAAGCCGATTCCAAAGGAAGAGGAAGATGATTGGCTTCGTAACTATTGCAGTCAAATTGCGGAAGATAAGGTTGTATGCTATTGCATGGCTTGTCTGGATGGAATTAACCGTGGAGGCAAGACAGGAAAACATTTGCTTGAATTGTTGTTTCCTGAGAACTGAAAATTCAAGTTAGAATGGCAGTAGACATATTCCCTACAACCGATAGAGTTGATATGTTTCCGTCAACATATGACATTAACGGCATTGTCTCGACCCACGTCGAGACGGTTGTACTTTTGTCCTAACGCAGACCGGACGAACATATCAACATAAACAGAACTTGATATTACAGCCGCAGAGTCGAAAGCCACCTGTCAGGAAATCAAGGATTACGTGTTTGATAAATTCGGTTTAAAGGTTTCTTCGCTGCATATATCACAGGTTAAAGCCAAGTGTGGTATCATCGAGCGAGAGAACTATAATAAAGGCAAAGAAGGACATAAAGTGCCACAGTGTCCCAAAGAAAAAGAAGATGCTATTATGGATGCGTTAAATAACTTTAAGATGATATAATTCAGATAAAATACCCACACATTCGACTAACCTCCTGTTATAAGGTAGAAAAAAGCTGCCAAATAACAGGAGATCATTTTTATGTCAAACAAAAATCAAATTACTTATCGCAAAGTTGGAGTAATATTTCCAACCTCACGTTTTCGTCCGAATAAGCCAATATAACGCTCGGCAAATGGGGTTTGTTTTATAAAATTTACTGAACGATAACCGTTGCCATTATGACGGCTGAGGGCAAACGGTGGAAGTTCCTTGACGATATTGATATACAAGCACAACAGATGTTTGATACACTTGTGAAGCAGATGAAAGTTGCTGAAGGTGTTACGAGCAACTGAAAGAAGTAAGTCATTTTGAGTGGGTGTGTATGATGAATAATATCGTTACAAGGGCAAGCGAATCAGTTTGCAAAGAACTGATTTATGCATAAGTTTTATATAGGGAGTGTAAACTATTCTATCCGAGAAGAAAATATATTTCTAATTAAGTTGGTAATAACTTTAAGTATATGGTTGAATGTGAAAATCTGATGAATCAAGCCATTTTTCTTCGGGTGGTTATATTATATTTATGCTTTAGAAAAAAGTATAAATGTAAATCGGTTGTCAAAGCGTTTACAACTGCTCTTTAGAAACTGAAAACTAAAGAGTTGAAGTAAATTTCTTTTTCGGCTTGTAAAATAATAGAAATTAATTGAGTGATGCGGAAATCAGTATTGAGATTTATATTTGAAAAACTAATTTATATCGAATTGAATTTTCACTAATATTTCACTATTTTTTCACTGATTTTCATTATGAGGGGCTTTGATAAAAAACTGCCCTCACAAAAGTGAGAGCAGTGCAGCGTTTACCCATTGATTTTTGAAATAATATCCTTGCTGTTTTCTTTGGCAAAATTACTAAGCGAATATGAGCGAATTCGCTCTTTGACGATATTCGGAGTCAAAAAACCGTTGTTTGTTAGCTTGGCGCAACGGTTGATAACGGTTTTATTCGTAACATTCAGTATCTTACTCACCTCAATAGGAGTAAATTCAAACATACGCTTGGTGAGCAATAAAACCAAAAATTCTTTTTCTTTTGAATTGAGATGTGACAAGGCAGAATCCAATTCACCTTCTATGCCCGACAGCGAAATCTCACAAACCTTTTTGGAATACAATTCCATCATTCTGAGAAAATAGTTTATCCATATTTCAGGGTGAGGTGGATTCTCTCTGCCCGAATAATAAAGAGCGGGTAAACCCATTTGAAGTGAAGCGTAATATTCATCGGTGTCGTAGGCAAAATATTCTTCCAATGAACCGATACCGTTAAAACCATAACCGTTCAAATCAAGAATATATCCCGACATAAGCCTTGCAGTTCTGCCGTTGCCGTCTTCAAACGGATGAATTGTAACAAGCTGATAATGTACCACAGCCGCAACAATAAGTGGGTGATCGTCAGTTGTGTTTACATACTCTACAAGCTCATCAAGAAGTGTTGGAATGTCACTGTATTCGGGTGGTATATACTCGGGGGCACCTGTTTCGCTGTCATAAACGGCAAATAAAATACCGGGAGGCATTTCACCTCTGAGACCGATTTTCTCCTTTGACGCCCCCTTTTCAACCATTGCCTGAACCTCAAGAATAAGGTCCTTTGAAAAAGGGACATTATTTTTCAGTTTTTTTTCAAGTAGATTCAGTGCAAGAAAATAATTCCTTATTTCTTGCTCAGGTTTAAGAAAGTGCTTGTGAGCATCTCTTTCAATAGCTTCGTTTGCTTGTGCTTCTGTTAACGGATTACCTTCAATTTTGTTTGACGCATAAGAACTTTTCTTCTTTGAGTTTTTTCTGAGTCTGTTTTTTGTGATTGCGGGTAATTCAACTGAACGGACTGAAAATCTGTTTTCATCTATCACGGAGATTTTTTTCAATATATCATTTGTGAGCGTAACTTTGATCATTGTCTCATTCCTTTAATGTTTTACTGTACTTATTATACCATAATACATCAAAAGATTCCACTGAAATTACACTATTTTTTCACTATTTTTCATTACGTTAGCAAAAAATCCATTTGGCTTTAGGCGGTGGAGTGGATTGGTAAAGAATATGTCTAAGGTGCATATGAAATAGAGAAAGCTAAGCTTTTGTATCTTCAGTTTCGGAAGTAATCAATAGTAAATTATAAAGAAAAAATCCGGATAATATTTATAACAACAAACAAGCGTGAGAAACGACCTGCACGGAACAAATCCATGCAGGTCGTTTTTTTAGTTATTCATAGCGATTGGCATAGCCGATTTATTAATCAAAAAGGCTTCCGATGAGGTTGCCGAGCATCTTGAAGATACCGATCATACCGTCAATCGAGAATATATACTTGGGAATCGGATATGCATCGAAGCGGAATGAGATGCCGCCATCCAATCTTTCGATTTCCATTGTATGGAAAAGAACAATATTGTTTTCGGGATCTCTGTTAACTTCAACATCTCCGAAGCCGTTAACAATAGTTCCGTCCTTCCAGAAGTGGAATTTAAAGTCTTTACCGAGTGCAAAATAGATCTTATCGCTCGTATCGTAAAGTCTGATCAACATATCCTTATGTGCCTTCCATATGGGACGGAAGATAAGGGTATCCTTTGCAATATTGGTTCCTTCGTCGTTTACGCCCTCGTCCCATTTATCTTCATTATAGAGATCACCGGCATCATGAATATGGTAAATTTCCCATCCAACAATTTCCGAAGGTACTTCGTTTGCGTAATACTGACTGGTAACAGCAGTTACAAACGTACGCTGACCATATTCTTCCTTATTCTCGGTAACATCCTGACCGTAAATAAGAGTAACGGCTCTGAAGGTTGAAATCGACTGAGTCAAATCCTTCTCCGAAAGGTTGTTTTCATCAACGTAAACAGTAACGGCATTCTTTACATAGGAGGCTACGAAAGCAAGATCTTTTGCAGGCATACCGGTTGAAGAATAGGGCTGGCCGCTTTCTTTTTCAAGCCAAATAGCAAATGACGTGCCTTCGGGAGCTTTCTTGTTAATTTCCGCAATTGCTTCGGAACCGGGCATATAGTTTGCAATTTTCTCTCCTGCCTTAACTGTTATGGGATCGGAAAGAAGAACTTCTTCACCGGCTGCATTCTTAATATAGAATGAAAGCTTATATTCTTTAGCTTCCCACTCAGCGGAAAATCTGATGGTTCCGTTGATAAGGTTGAGTCTGATAACGTTTTCTGTAAGTGTAAGGGGGTATACTGCGGCTGCTTTCTTCGGAGTCAAAAGCTCTTCGCCGGATTCATCGACACTTACATCTGCATCGACATAGCTCCAACCCTTGAACACGTGACCGGCTTTAAGATTGTACTCAATTCCAACCTGATCAGCATTTTCAACATCAATCTGGGGAAGAACTGTTTCGTCGCCGTTTTTACGTGTGAACTTTTTACCGTCAATCACAATGCTGTCGCCGAGAGAAACTGTTCCGACAAGAGTAACTATTTCGGGTGAATCGCTGTCTTTGATATCAAAGGTTACAGGATACTGAACAAGCTCAAACTTTGCAATAAGCTCATAGGATCTTGTTTCAAGACCTGAAACTATAAACTTACCGTTTTCTGTAAATTCAACAGGATCACCTGTCTTAGCATCAACCCATCCAGAAATCTTCCAACCAACGGGAACGTTGATCTTGGCATTATCGCCGGCGTGAATCGATGATTCGGCATAATACTGATTTGAATCTGTGGTCTTAATGCCGGATGCCTGAACTGTATAGTTAAATTCGTTTGCAAATTTATCGGTTGCAAATGTACGAGTTTCCTTATTATATTCGGGAACCTTATATGTAACTTTGTATGAAACGTTGGTTACAATATAGTATACCACGTGGCCGCTGAATTCAACGTTACTTACAAATTCTTGCTGTGCATTAACCTGCGAAATAACGCTTGCTCTGAAAGCATCACCGGTGAGCGTATCGGGATCTGCATTGGTAATGGCAATAAAATCGGCATCTATTGCTTTTACTGCATTATCACGGATCGTTTTAAGGGTACTCGTGTATAATGTAGCTTTTTCATTATCCGAAGTATCACGGTGAATATATGCCGTTTTCCAGCCGCTGCCGTTTTCATAATCTCTGATAAGGAATGTTGCGGTGTTCTTATAATCGGACCAATTTGCATAGAAATCAAGATCCTTTGAGAACGTATAAGCACCTATTAGCGGTCTTCCTGAATTAACAGGTGCATCTGTGTCCGCTCTGTACCAGCCCGCAAACTTCTTATCGGTAACGGTAGCGGAAAGGATTCTTGCATCATATGTACCGTTTTGACCTGCAGTGATTTCTTCGGAGAATACCGGAGTATCGCCGTTCAAATAAGCTTCCTTTGATGCATAATATTTTGCAGTATATTTTGCGGTAATCCATTTGGCTTTGAGAGCAGCCGTTATCTTTGTTCCCATCTTACCGTTAACACTGCCGAGAGTAAGTGTTGTGCCGCTGATACTTGAGGGAGACTTAACATCTGCCGTATCCCAACCGTTAAAGGTGTTATCCTGCTTGCTTAAAGCTTCGGCGGGAATCGTGCTGATATCAAATGTTCCGTCAACGGGAAGAGAAATAACAAGTGCCTTGGCGTCACTGTCGTAGGTTACACCGGCGGGAAGCTTGCTTTCATCAACGGTTACATCATCGCCGAGAGATAATTTAACATCGAATCTGTCAGTATTAAGAACACGCA
The DNA here is from genome assembly GCA_964571095.1 of uncultured Clostridium sp. Taxonomy (GTDB): domain Bacteria; phylum Bacillota; class Clostridia; order Oscillospirales; family Acutalibacteraceae; genus CAG-177. Next base: position 74,756 of record CAZNAC010000009.1, read on the forward strand.
TAAATTTAATGTCGCGTTCTGAACCTTTATAGCTGTAATTGCCGCTTGCATCGGGTTTAATAAGCGTTCCGGGAACATTAATACCATCTACAACCAATGCCCATGCAACCTGTCCGTCAGCCGTGGCGGGAAATGCTATGTTGTCGTCTTTTTTAAATGTAGCGGTATCACCGATCTTGGTTGTACCGTCTGCTTCATAAAACTCCGCATTATACGTCTCTTCGGTTGTTTGGGGTTTTTCACCGATAGTGAAAGTATGGTTAAGCCCATCGAGAAGAAGAGAATCAAGATAACCTTTTGTGATTGAATCCGGCATTTTGTTTATGTTAAGAGTTGA
>CAZNAC010000010.1:0-57794 GCA_964571095.1 uncultured Clostridium sp.
TGTCAAGAATCTCTTTTACACCCGTATACGGAGCAGACTTAAAATCGAAGTCTTCACCGTCAGCATCTATTGCCATAGAGTTGAACATCGACCTTGCCATATCGATGAGCTGAAGCCTTCTAACAACGGTATCTTCACCCTGCGATGTAGCAAGCAGATTCGCAAGGTCCTTAATCTTGATAATGGACTGAATAGCTCTTTCCAACATTCGGGGAGCATAGCCGTGAGATGTTACGGTTTCTCTCAACGCCGTCTTTATGCGGTCATATTCAGCAAAACCGAAAACTCTTCTCTTTGAGTCAACGACCTGCTGCGGAAGCTTACCGTTTCTGAACGGAAGACATCTCGAAGCGTGTACGGTGAACGTACCTTCGAGAGCGTTGACTTGATAAAATTCAGGCTCACCGGAGTAATAAGATGAGTTGAACAGCGGATTGACGATTGCGGCTTCATACACCTTGATTTCGTCAATGCCACGAATTGTTTTGTAGTTCAGGGGCTCATCAAGTCCTCTGCCGTCATAAATGAGCATAACGGCAATAGCACCGCCGTACAGTCGAGACCACTTGATTGCCGTTTCGAGGTTTTCTTCAAGGTTGAGATTCGCACACTTTTTCATAATTTCTTTCTCAACATCAGCATTGTTGATATTGAGCTTGAAGCCTTTGCTTACGGCTTCACCTGCCGGAAGGTCGATAATCTTCGCAAATAATCCGTTAAACTGATAATTGATACCCAAAGTATAATCATCGGTGAGCTCCTCCGGCACAAATGAGAATGCCGTTGAACTGTCTTGCTTTGTACCGTACTTTGTGAGCATATTTTGGTAGCCGTCTGTTCTCAGCTCGTGAATATCGCCGCAAGCTTCGAGGACTGCCTTTGCGTTTGACAGTTCTCTGCTTTTCTTGGATTTAGCCATTTCATCACCTTCCTTATGTAAGATTCTTGAGTGCAAACGTTTTCTTCTTATAACAGCTCAAGGCTACGGAGTCTGCTATATCAGGAGAAACGAGTCCACGATTTTTCATATCCAACTTTTTTTCGAGCTCTATTTTGCCGTTCGATGTAATAATGTACTTTCGAGTTGAAAATTGAGCTACAAGGTCTTCATCATTCGGAAACTGCAAGAGCTTCTCATTAAGCAGGTCACGAACAATAGACCACAACCAAGTCGAGAATCCGCTAAAATATTTATCAGCTCTCTCGTCTTCGATTTTTGCACCGAAGTTTGCAGGAACAATAATCATTCGAGAGATTTTTCCTTCTCTCTTCAGCTCATTGAGTCTGTCTGTAACACCGCCGCCTAAGCCGGTGTCATCGATGGTCACAACAACATTTCCACGGAACTTCGGGTATTCTTCAAGAACAAGATTGTATTGCCTTACAATGTCACCAACGGTTGCCATAGTGTCCTGACCGTGGCGTTTGCAAGGAATTGTAATCTTGCCGTCAACATTCTTCGATATAATGGTGCTGTCATCACCGAATCTCGCTACGTCAACTCCGAAGGATATACTCGTAGGCTTCGGATTCTCCGGGAGCTCGTTCACAATAGCCGCTTCGACTGATGATAAAGAAATAAATACGTCATCTTCCTGCGTGGGGAAATCACCGTAAACACGAACTCTTACGGCGTTGCTGTCCTCACCGTACTTTCGCATAAAGAGCTCAATGCTCTCTTTGTTTGTTCGGGTGGAATCCAAAGAGGACACCTTATGGCATTTATACAAAGCACGGTCACGGTTATGGCTGTCATAGAACGTGCCTGATGTTCTCGTGGGGTTTCCGCACATCAACAGTTTGTTGTTTGCACCGGACAGCGTAGCGAGTATCGCTTCCATAATGTCATCTTCGATACCGGAAGCTTCGTCTGCGATGAACAGCATATTCTCTTCGTGGAAGCCCTGCATATTCTCCGGGCGTGATGCGGTTTTCGCAACCGCAAACCAACGTTTGGCATATCCGTTAAAATACAGGTACGTCTTCGTCCACGTTGTCATCTCTTCGAGCAAAGCACTATTTGACCGCCACTTATCAACCTCTGACCACAAAACGTCGTGGAGCTGTTGCATCGTAGGGGCGGTACACACGATTTTCGGGAACTTAAAACACGAAAGGAACCACAGAACGCATATAGACTCGAAGGCAGTCTTTCCGACACCGTGACCTGAACGTACTGATATGCGGTTATGCACCGCCAAATCAGCGAATGTTTCACTCTGCCACGGGTCTGCTTTAAAACCGCAGACTTCAAATCCGAATCGTTCCGGGTCCCCTTGATAAATAGGAACTCGCTCTAAAAAGAACTTTTGTCTTTCTGTCTGACTCACTTTTTATCGCCCTCCTTTGCAGGGGGCTTGTAGTCAGGGATAGCCGCAATCCAATCGTCAACCACATCTGATTTCTTGTCATCGTCCTTTTTCTTCGGACCGTATTGTTCAGGCTTGCGGTTGTTGAGCCAATACATAGCTGCCATTGTATCGGGTGCTATCTGCTTTGTTACCGTCTTAACACGGACAGGTTTCGGGTCGCCTGTTTTCGGGTCGAGCTCTACAATCTTCTCCGTGTCCTTTGTTTCATATCCGATAGCTCGTTGATAAAGGGATTTCTCAACCTTTGCATCTGCTATATCCTTACCTCGCTGATAAGCTTCGGCAAAAGATTCGTGCTCTTCCTTCCAACGGATAATCGTTCTTTTAGATACCTTGAAAGCTTTTGCAACCTCTTCATCTGTTGCACCTTGCAGAGCAAGTGACCACGCCCAATCATCGTGCCAATCGGGATTATACTTCGGGGGTGCAGCCACTTACTTCACCTACTTTTCGGCTAAGTATTCGGCAGCCCACATCTCAAGAGCTCTCCACTCCTGTTTCTTTTCGATAACACCTTTTTTGATGAGGTCATCGAACGCCGCCTTAATTGTAGCAGCAGATTCTTTCGGAATAGCACTCTGACCGATGATACTGCCGATTGTTACACAATCCATTTTCTCTTCGCCAACAGGTGTTTCACCGATGCTTTCGAGGGCAGCTTTAATCATCATATTTATTGCCGTTCCGACAGCTTTTACATTGTTGAACTTCTTAACCTTTTCGAGAGCATCAACAAAGGGTTTGAACTGCTCGATAGAAGCAACACCGGCTGTATCTGCCGGGGTAACATTATCGACAAGCTTGTTGAGGTCCTCTATCTGATGATTAAGGAACAGGAACTCTACCGTCTTCCATTCGATATCAACGGCGATAGTTGAGAGCTTCTCAATCTTCGTTTCCTGCTCTTTGAAAAAGTCGTTATCAAGAGCACTCTCAAGCATATCATCAACATCGGTGATGAGCTTTGCAATCTCTTTCAGAGTGTTCTCATCGTCAACACCTGCAAGGGCGTTATGAGCAATCTGCTTCGCCGCAATCTGTGAACGGCTCAGGTTACTCAAATCAATAAGCGTGGGAACCTTTTCTATTCCTGCGGCTCTCGATGCCTTGATTCGGTGATGACCTGAAACAATCTCGATACCTCTGTCTGTAAGCGTACAGTACGGAAGGCTTTCGAGTGTTCCTCTCTTTTCGATATTTGCAACGAGCCTTTTGAATTTGGAATCGTCCATAATACGAGCATTGATGTCCTGCTCTCTGAACTCATTAACAGGAACCAACGCAACGAATAACCCTGTGCCTAAATCTGCGAGGATTTCGACACCCTTCTGCTTCAGGATTTCCTTGCTCTGCTCCATTGTTCTTCTTTCGTCAGCCATTCTCTCAACGTCTCCTTTACTGTTCTGTCTTTGAGGTCTGTGCGATACTGCAACTTAAACCCTTGCGTGGGGTCCTTCTCTTTTTTGACAAGTTTCATAAGACCACGCATTTCCTTGCTTTCGGGATATTTCGTTATCATTACGGTCATCACACCGCACGTTGTTTCTTTTCCTATATCGTCAAGGAAATGATTTACCTGCTCTCTGTTGACCGCAAGCATATACATAAGGCGGTTAAGCCTTTGTGCGTTCGGTGCAGTCATACCGAATTTGAACAACAGGTCTTTGGTATCGCCAAGCGACATCGTGAATTTGTCGTAACCGAAGATACCGGCAACGTGACCGTCAATAATCATCGCCATAGCAGACGATGAAGCACCACCGACAAAATTGTGAGTCCACAATCTGCGGTAGTACGTAGCGTTCTCTGCCTTAATGGGAATGACCTGCACCTCTGACTTCTTTGTTACAACGTAGTCGGAGGGCAAAATAGGATATTTCAGCGGAGCCATTTTTGCTCCACCTTTGCGGTCAATCTGTTTTCCACCGGCAAGAGCAACAGCTTCTTCGGGACGGTTGGAAACCAAATACATACACATACCGGGGCGACCTGCATCTCTGCCATAGACAGGTTCTCCGATGCTGTCACCAACAGCTCTCTCTTCGTAGATGATGACGAGTGCCTTTGAATCCTTAACCTTATCATAAAGGTTTTGCAGACCGTCCTTCACATCGAAGATTGAATATGAGGGCTCCTTCCACTTGAGCTTGCCTTTGGTGTCAAAGAACTTCTCATAACCTGCTGTATAGGTCGGAGGGCACATAACGATGACGGCGTTTTCATCATCGAGAGCTTCCTCTATGTGTACGAACATATCGAGGTCACGGTATTTCAGACCGCCGCACTTGCTACGGAGCAGGTCAATTTGACGGTTGATATTGGAAATGTGCTCATCTCTGCGAAGCGTTATATCCTTGAGGATTTCTCTGAAGTATTCAACGCCTGAATCCTTGAGCTTTCTCAAATAGAGTTGAGCATACAACGCAACCGCAGGGTCTTTCAGCTCTTCGGCTGTGAATCCTTCTGCTTCAATCTCCATATCGTCAAGAGGTCTGCCTTCGACAGCTCTGCCGATAACACCGGAGAAATAAGAAACATCGCTTGCTTCAATCTTTTCGGGTGCAAATCCACACTCACCTGCAAGGAACGACATTGCAAGTGCTCCGCTGCAAGGCTCGATGAATCTGTCATATCCACTCTTACGAGCGTTCACAAGCAGGTCCTTCAGGAATTTCTTGTCGCTGTCAAAGAGTGTACCTACAAACAAGCCACCTACATTACCTAACATAGATTGCTCCTTTCTGATAAAAAGAAGAGCAGCAGCACCTACCTGATGCTACTGCTCTCAATATTATTGGTCCGGGCTAATGGAATTGAACCACCCTCTCACTACCCCGAGTAGTGCGCTCTAACGTTGAGCTATGCCCGGATATTTACCATAACTTGATTTGGTCAAGTTCAGGTTCCGGCTGTTTACCGGCAACTTCCTTTTTCGGCGTTGCTTTCTTCTCCCACTTGTTTGCTGTGGGGTCGTAAAGTTCCTGAACTTCGACTCCTGTTCTCCTCTTAAGCCACTTTGCAAGATTTGTTCGGTGACAAAACAGTTCGGGATTTCTTATATCCTCGAAACAACAGAGAACAACATCTCTCTCGTTCGGCTTGAACTTGTTAATCAGCATTTGCACACCGATTTCGCCAAGCTTGTCGAGTTGAAAAATATATCCACTTGCGAACTTCTCACGATTCTGTTCGTGCATCAGATAACCTGACGGTGCAAGCTCTCTGATTTGTCCTGCAAGCTGATAGCCTAATTCCCATTTCGGGATTCCCCTGCTTATCGCAACAACGGTGTACTTACCGGTCTTGAGCTCAGGGTTTGAAAATCTGCTGACATAAATCAAGCGGCTGCCCTCCCATAGATTCTTGTTAAGACTTCAATGCCGGACTTTATCTTCTCTTCAAGATTGTAACCGAGCGACTTGTAAAATCTTTCGTGAACCATACATTCATAGGCAAGTGTCATAGCTTTGGACTCTTCTTTGGTAATGCCAAGTCTGAAATCCTTTGCAATACACAGAGCTGATTTATAATCCTTGCTCTCAACGAGTCTTCTGACCTTATCACTCTTTCTTTCCATTTCCGGCTCCCTCTCTTACATATTTGTAAGTGTTTCTGTACCTTAATCATAGCACATTACACTACTACGTCAAGAGGTTTCGCAAAGAAAGTCAAGGTTTTTCGCACACGCACGATTTTTTGGAGTGACACTTGAGAACAAGGTCATCTTACAAAAATGTAAGCAAAAAGTCAAGCGAAATTCAAAACTTTATACACTTTTGAATTGTTTTGTTCGCTTTTGCATCGAATGTGACCGTCAAGAAGCGGAGATTTTAACTGTGACATAATGAATGATAATGAGCAAAAACTGCTCAAATCGGGGCTTTTACGGTTAAATAACGGCTTTTTTCGAGCTGTTAAACTCATTTTTTGTGACATAACCTCTCCCCTCCTACCTCTCGGTACTCAGCAGGTACCGTCACGAATGTCGGCACCTGCTTTTCTCCGGGAGTGTCAATTTATAGTATATCAGAGCAACTCAAATCAAAACAGGCTTTGCGAAAAGTCTGTGAAAATAATCAACAAGTCTGTGGTCTGTACTCTCCCAAGGCAAAAGCACATCGGTTCTTCCGAAATGTCCGAGTGCGGCTGTATCTTTGTATATAGGCATACGAAGAGAAAGCTCGTTGATAATTCCCTGCGGCGAGAGGTCGAGTTTATTCTTTACTGCTTCAGCAATTTCCTCATCGGAAATCTTTCCTGTTCCGAATGTATCTACCATTACTGACACAGGCTGTTCCATACCGATTGCATACGCAAGCTGAACTTCGCACTTCCTTGCGAGCTGTGCTTCAACAATATGCTTCGCAATGTATCTTGCCATATACGCTCCCGAACGGTCAACCTTTGTCGGGTCTTTTCCGCTGAAGGCTCCACCGCCGTGTCTTCCGTAACCGCCGTATGTATCAACGATTATCTTTCTGCCGGTCAGACCGCTATCTCCGTGAGGACCGCCTGTTACGAATCTTCCTGTCGGATTGATAATGATTCTCATATTATCAAACTCAACATCACGGTCAAAGCTTTCTGTCACAGGGTTAATCACGTGTTCGATAATATCCTCGAAGATTCTTTCTTCTGCTCCGGGGTCGTGCTGTGCAGAAATAAGAATTGTGTCAATCCTCTTGGGATAACCGTTTTCATCGTACTCAACCGTTACCTGACTCTTTCCGTCCGGGCGAAGGTATTTAAGTGTTCCGTTCTCTCTGACCTCCTGAAGCTTCGCACAGAGCTTGTGAGCAAGTGCGATTGATAAAGGCATAAGTTCGTAGGTTTCGTCACACGCATACCCGAACATCATACCCTGATCGCCGGCTCCGAGTCTGTCAACACCCATTGCGATGTCGCCCGACTGCTTATCGAGCAGAATCTTTACTTCGCAGGTGTCGGCGTTAAATCCGAGCTCGTCATTGTCGTAACCTATTTCACGGATAACATTTCTTACGATGCTTTCAATGTCAATATCAGCAGTTGTTGATATTTCGCCCATAACAAGAACAAAACCTGTGGTGCAACTGCACTCACAGGCTACTCTTCCGTTCGGGTCCTTTTCCATTATCGCATCAAGAATCGCATCTGAAATTTGGTCACATACTTTGTCGGGGTGTCCTTTTGTTACGGACTCCGATGTAAACAACTTTTTCATACGTTTCCTCCTGATTACAAAAATGTAATTTTTGACGATTGCAGTATAGCACCCCGAAAATCCAAAGTCAATCCAACATTTTTCCAACGTGCAACCGCAATTCAGCCTGTTTGCAATACTAATGATTACTTATTTTTGATAACAAAAAGCCGTCAAGAAATCTGCTCCTGACGGCATTTTTTGAAAATTTTTCTTCATACAAGGTATTCTGACAAGTCGAGTCCGAATATCAGGGAAGAAAGCTCTTCACAAGCACTATCTATATCGTTATATACTGTGCTCTTTCCTACGTGAACCTTATCCGCAACCTCCTGAGCGTTCATAGGCTCTGCTGATGAAAGATACATCATTGATAATACCTCCCACCTTCTCTGAACCTCCGGCTTCTTTGACTGCATACATTTGGCTTTGTAGCATCGAAGCATCGTGTCAACGTGCTCCATAATAACTTTGGTGACTACTACGGAGTTCCTGATGCTTCCGACCTGAAGAGTTTTACCTACGCTGATTCCCATAAGTTCGAGTATCTCTTCGTTCTCGACCTGACAGAGCTGTGCGGTGTCATAAATTGCATTGTTGCAATACACCTTAAACTTCCTGTAGTTCTCCATAAGAAGCTTTGTATTACGCAAACGGTTATCTCTCGACTTTCCGAGCTCTTCGTTCCTCGCTTTCTGATAAGCCCTTACAGCCGCTTCAGACGACATCTTGACGATGCTTTTCAGCGTGTCCTTTGTAATCTCATAGACCTTTGGCTTCTTCTGCTCCTGCTGCTCCTGACTTTCGCTCTGCTGAGGAACACCCATAGCTACTACAGGCAAGCTCATTCCGTTGTCGGGCTGCTCCTTCGGCTTTTTGTTCTGCTTTGACACATTCTTGACCTCCCACTCTTGCTTTTTTGATAATACGGTGATATACTATAAGTGCAATACATAGCAATCGCTTCGCTGAAAAGTGGGCGGTTGTTTTTTTATACCTTGAATCGTTAATCTTTCAACGGTCATCGTTGAAGTTGCAACGAAATCTGCAAAGCCTTGTTTATTCTCTGCTCATCGTCCGTGTTGATAATGCTTCCAACGAACTCACGGAGATATTCATCCTGAAGCGTAACAAGGTGTTCACATAATACCGTACTGTCCTTCCTGAGCCCACAGTTGCTTTTTAGCGTGACGTGAGTAGGTAAGTCCTTCTTCTTCTTACTCGTAATCACAGCCGCTATAAAGCTTGTACTGTGGGCGTTTCCTTTATCATTCTGAACAATAAGAACAGGACGTATTTTGCTTTCATCGCTGACGTTGGAAATGTCAGCCATATAAATATCTCCTCTCCTTACTTTCATACAGACCTCCTTCAGAACGGCAGGTCCTCTTCAGGAATCTCACGGAAATCTTCAACCGGCACGCTGCTGTAGTCCGGAGCCGCAGAAGATGATGCTGTTTCTTCGGGCTTCTTATGACCGCTGAACGAAACGTTGTCAACGAGAATCTCCACAGCCTTACGCTTGTTGCCGTTCTTGTCTTCGTACATTCTCGATGTTATCGGACCGCTTACCTCAATGGCACTTCCCTTTTGAAAATTCCTTACGATGAACTCGGCGGTCTGTCGCCAAGCAACGCAATCGATAAAGTCTGTCTTATCCTTGGTCTTCGGTCTTTTGACTGCAATGGTGAAAGAGCACACAGGAATCTTTGACGGAGTTACTCTCAGCTCCGGGGTAGCAACAAGGTTTCCTGACAATCCTGATACATTCATTCCTTCTCTCCCCCTTTTTCTTTGATAATGTCTGCAATGTCAGCAGTCATATCGTCTGAATCGGAGCTGTCAACACCGATATTAAACATCGGCTCATACGGAACGATAGGCTCATCGATAACAAATCCCTGCATAGCCTTGTGAGCCATAGCGGCAACCTGAATCATCTCACAAGCGGCGAGGATTGCAGAGGCTCTCAAGTTTCCGAGAAGCTCGTTCTGAACTTCTGCACTCGCATTGACCTTTACTCCGTCCCAAAAATCAGAAAACATTTTCAGAACGTTTTGATTCTCAGCATTGGTTTCCTCTAATTCCTCGTAAATAACGCCGGCTGCTTCGTGAGGAGAATTATGTTTTGCACCGTAAATAGCCGATGCAAGCTCATACTCTTCTTTTACGAGGGTCGTGACCTTTTCAACAAGCTTAGTCATCATTGAAAATATCCTCCTCAATGTCTGTGTAGCCGAAAAGCTCTTCATCGTCAATTTCTTCGTCAACCGGTTCGTAAGTAGCACAGTTTACAAGGAACTCTGCTGTTTCCTCATCGTGAACATCATCGGTGATGTGATTATGCGTTTCGCTGAAGAACGTATTTCTCGCCTTTTCATAATTCTCATCTTTGATACCTGTAACAAGGGAGTTGCAAACGCATTCGAGCTCATCAAACAGCGAGTCATATCCGTACTTTTCTGAGCACTCAAGAATTGCCGAATACGGAATAATCGTTGTTGTAAACTCACTTGATGATTCACAACCGTCTTCGCCAACCCACTTGTGAGTAAGAAGAATGACTGCCTTCATCTCAGGCTTGTTGAAGAAAAGCTTTGACGAATACTTTATCTCCGAGTTCGTTGTGGGAGCTGCTTCGTCTGTGTCGCTTCCTGTTCCGAGCTGAGGAATAACAGGTCTGCCGGGAAGAGCACCGTTATCTGTTGTTTCGTCTGAATCATCAAAATCATCAAACTCTGCTTCCTGCGGCTCTGCCGTGGTTGTAAACATAGTGTCGCTGATTGTAACCTGACCGTCATCGATAGGTCGCATAATGAAATCGTCCTTGTCTTTGTCATAGACGAGCTCGTAGTTGCCCTTCATCGAGCCGGACTCTTCTTCCTTAATCTGCATAACCGAGCTGACCTTGTGGTTGAAAATGGGCTTCACGATGTCCCTGCGACCATTGCCGTCTTCGCTGTAAAGGTCGGGCACATTGTCCTCTTCGAGCGTGATTTTGAGCTTCAGAGAAATCTCTGCGGCTTCGCCCTGCTTTGAACGCATATTGCCGAGGGTTTTCTTCAGAACGCTGTTGAAGTCGTTCTTCATCGACTCAAAAACGCTGCTGTTGATGTTGAGGGTTAATACTTCGCTGTTCATTGAATTTTCCTCCAAATCATATTTTTTTGAAATATCCGTTTCTGCACTTTTCACAGCAGAAATCGTACCAATGACCGTTAATCTTGCAGGAGAGCCAACCTTTATTCCTCAGCTCTTCCTGTGCTCCCTTATAATTCGGGAAGTTGTCAGTAAAATCGAAGGTTTCCGCTGTACCGCAGTCATTGTCGCAGGTACACACGAGAGTTCCTTCACCGTAGATTTTGCTCCACTCTATTTCCTTGCTCAAGGTTATCTACCTCCGCAAGCAGATTGATAAATCTTATTTTTCGCTTTGTGCCAAAGAGCCCTAACCTTTTCTACAAGGCTCTTGTTGTACTCAACCGACTGAAGTACAACGAGGATTCCGGGTGTTTCGGAATAGAACTTTCTCACAAGACCGTCAACCACTTGTGCATCATCGTGGTATGCGACCTTATTCAAGCTGTCGGACACGACCTTGCCTATGTTGTCGTAGTCCGGCTTTTTCGTAGGTCTGATTTCTCCGCTTAACATTGCGGCAGCCTTCTTTTTGCTCACACTCTTCGGTATCTCGAAGAACGCATACACCGTAATGGAAATAGGCTCCTTCTCCGGGAACATCGTATCTCCGCATTGCCTTCGATATTCGGTCTTAATCAGGTTTTCATATAAGACAGTCTTATCAGGCGTTCTCGTGGTGACAAAATTGCCGTGTCTTGCAAACTTCGGTCTGCCTTTCCCTTGCGGCTCTCCGAGCACCGTGAATTTAACCTGCATTTTCTTCACTCTTTTCCGCAACAACAAAGTAGTTATACTGATTGCCCTTGCCGTTCTTTTTTTCTTTTGTCATACTGACTTTATAGCCGTTTTTCATAAGAATAGCTCCTACAGTCAGCCTGTCCTCTAACTCTTTTACATTAAGCTTAATGGGACTCATCATCTACCTCCAACAGTTTACTCATTGCATCGTATTTATCAGCCGCTATTATCAGCCTTTTTGACTCACCTGTGAACTCCACCGGGTATGCACACGCTTCAAACAGTCTATTATAGATTCGTTGATACTGTCTGTCCTGACAGTCAAGCATTTCCTGATAGCTTATGTTCGTGGTTACAATAATCGGCTTGTTCACGTTACATCGTGCGTTGATAACGTTATACACAAACTCCAAAGCATATCCTGTTGCTCTCTCTGTTCCGAAGTCATCTATCACGAGAAGAGAAACAGATCGGATTCTGTTCATAAACTCCTCTTCCTCGATAACTGCCTGATACTTGTCAAAGTAAGTGCGTTTCTGTAACAGTTCAGCCAACGAAACAAAGAAAGCGGAATAGCCCTGATTGATAATGCCGTTCATCGCACAAGCGGCTATATGGGTCTTTCCTGTGCCAACACCGCCGTGTATAATCAAACCTTGATTCTTCTTGTAGAGCTCCGGGAACTTATCTGAATATCGCTTCAGAATCCTTACAGAGCGTTCGTTTACCGGGTCCGGCATAAGCGTTGAAAATGAAGCATCAATAAACTTTTTCGGCAATCCGCAGTTTTCACGAAGCTTAGCGGCACGTTTGTCGAGTTTTTTCTTCTCTTCAGCTTCCTGCCGGCACTTGCAAGTAATAGGCAGATAGTGCATCTCTCCGAAATACTCCTGATATACCGAGCGTGGCGTATGACACTTTCCGCAGATGAGGTTTCCGTCCTCATCTTTATAATCTCCGGGTTCGGGGGGATTCAACTTGATTGCGTTTAACGCCAAGCCCTTGAACAAATCTTCATATCCGGGCATCTGCTATCACCTCGCTTGCCTGAATGGATTTCCTGAAAATACTACCGGCTCTCTGCGAACGAGCTCCGGGTGTTTCTCTTTGACTCTATCAACCACCCAATTAAGGATAGCTCTGTAATCGTCCTTGTATTTCTTACCGCTTGAGCCTTTGTAGTTATCAAGAACCTCAATGCACTTTTTGGCAAAAGGCTCACCGTAACTCTCAACAAGCTTTTGATATTGAGCTTCTGTCATCGAAACAAAATCGCCAAACTTTATCTTCGGCTCTTCGACCTTTTTCTTCGGCGGTTTCGGCGGTTTTGGTGGCGTGTCACCGTTACTGTCACCGTTATTGTCACCGTGACACTCTACTTTCGGAGCTTCAACGGCAGCTCTTTTCTTCTCACGGAACTTTCTCTGACGTTCTCTGTCCTTAACCTTTTGGACTTCGTGAGAATAAGAATACCTCTGCCACTCGGACCAATCGTGGATATAAAGCGTACCGTCTTCGGTTTCAATCCAACCGTCCTCGTGCAGAGCTTCTACTACCTTTTTCGGTGAAAGCTCATCAGGAAGAGTTGAGGTGAAAATAACCTCAACATCTTCCAAATCCGTGTTCGGAATCATACCCTCTGCATCTGCGTTCTTTCTCGCCCACAGCCACAAGAGGATAAGGATTCCGAGTGCTTCAGCTTCAGAGCAGCTAAGCTTCTTGCGTAAACCTCGCAGTTTACCGCCTGTCACGTTATCGTGAACAGCTATCCAATTCACTTGCTCACCTGCTTTCTGAAAATCTGTTAATCAACTTCTGTGTACGGCACTTCCTGATATTCGGCTGTGGTTTCCTCGTGAATGGTTTTAAGGCTTTTCATTATTTCGTCAAAATGACTCTTCATCATATCCTGTGTGGATTCGATGCCATATTTTTCAAGCAAGTCCTTGACCATTGCATTTCCTTCTTCAACACCGAAATAATGCTGTGCCTGTCCGAAAAGCTGCTGACGTTCTTTCTGCGTAATAGGTCTGTCAGGTTCGGGAGCAGCGTAATTAACTTCGTTCGTTGCCCCTGCGTTGTTATCATTCGGACCGTCATAATATCCGTCAGGGTTGACCTCTGCTGATGTATAAAGACCTGCAAAGTCTTTCGGGAATGCGTTTCTCAATGCCTGAGAAACCGCAACCTTTTCAATCATTGTGCAGGGCTTGGTTTTCCAATTTGCGATTTTTCTGTCATACTCAGCAAGGCTGACCTCTCTGAACACCTCTTCGACATCACCTGTGGTACGCAGACGATATACTCTGCACCAACCGCCGATGAGCGATTCCGAAGGATAAAGGCAAGTGCCTTCCTTCTGAATAACCTGCTCACCACGAAGAACGACAATGCCGGATTTTCTTCCGGAGTAATTCGGATTCTCTTCGGCTCTTCTCTTGTATGTATCGTAGCCAATGATAATCTGAAAATCATCGTTGAACTTTACCGGATAACACTCGTTCGTGTAAGGGTTGAGCTTCTGATATTTACAGAGCTCAAGGAAAAGCTTGCACTCTTGGTCTGTCATTGTTTGATTGCCACGGCAAAGATACTTCTTGATGTCCTCGAAGCTTATCGTGACAGAACCGAGAGCCGTTTCAAACGTTGCAACCGTCTGCAAAGCTGTACTATTGTTTGCCATTCTCAAAACCTCCTGAAGCTTGTTTTAGGGACTTCTTTGTAAGTCACACCGGAAATCTGAATCTTGCCGCCTGACTCTCTTATAGCCTTGAGTACAGCCTTTTCGTCAACAGGTCTGATTACAGTATCGCCGACCTTGACAGGCACGAGCTCCTCATTACACGATGTTATCTCGTAGTCAACCTTGACCGTTGCACCCTTCGCAACAGGGGCAGAGGATTCGACAACTGTGCTTGCCGCCATTGTTTCTGCAAACTCTGCTTCTTCAAGAGCCGCACTCGCCGCATCTGCATCTCCGTTTGCTTCCGCATCAACCGCCTTCTGAAGATTACGCTCGGCTTCTTCCTGAGCAGCCTTTTTTGCCGCTTCTTCAGCTTCACGTCTTATTCTTTCCTGCTCAAACTGATAGTCGCCGACTGTTTTCTGAAGAATTTTTTTCGCCGAATCGAGGGGTTCAAGCATAGCTTTTTCTCTTGCACAGATTTCCTTATGTGCTTTGTTTGCGGCATCTTTCATCGGCTTGAAGAAATCCTTGACTTCCGCAGCCTTAGTCTGAATCATACGTCCGAACTCGACTGCCGACTGATAGCTTTCTTCATCAACGATAACGACCTCTCCTGCTTTGGCTTCGATAACGCTGATTTCCTTTTTGATTACGCCTTCCTTTTCATCGGGAACTGCAACCGCAGGTGCTTCGGGCTGTTTGATAACAGCTACTACTGATTCTGATGTACTCATATTGTTTTCCTCCTGTATTTTGCAAGATGATTATTGATTGTTATGCAAGCCCTAAATGTATTCCAACTTTCATCATCGGTTTTATCATAGGGCACCATTTTGTAGGTTCCGTCACGTTTCAAGTGAACAATAGCTTTCTTATCAAACTTGAATCCGTGACTCTCATACGCTCTGTCGTAAGCTTCAAGCTGTACGCACGTCAGAACAGAGTTGATTACCGAGGACGTTTTGAAATCGATGCAAAACACCTCGCCGTTGATAATGCAGGGCATATCGCACGTTCCTGCGTACTGATAAGCCTTGTGATACACTCTACACTCTGTTCCCAAAATAACCGGGGACTTTTCCTTCAGCCATAACTTAAAGGCTTCAAGATACCCCTCATATTCACGTGGAATATCGTCTATTCCATACTTAATATAATTCTCAATGGCGTTATGAACAGCCGTTCCTCTTTCAGCGGCTCTGTTGAGTGTCTTTTCATCAACAGCACCGTAATAAGAAGAGGACAAAGGCTCCATAAGCGTAGTAACGCTCGTCAGCGTTCTACCGCCGATTTTGTACTCGTGCCTTTCCTCGTTGAACTCAACTTCAGGAAATTCAGGCACTTTCACAATTTCATTGCTCATAGATAAACCTCGCTTTATTCTGCCGTCATCACATCAACATCGAGCAATTCAAGGAGTTCTTTGATACCCATATCGCTCAAACAGTCAAGGTGATAACGTACTCCTTCGATTTCGACATACTCATCTTCTTTGAAAATGCCGTCACCACAATACTTGCAGTCAAATTCCGGCTCCGGTTCATCTGCGTTTGGACAACCGGACGGACACGGCGATGTCAAGCAATACATACACATAACGATACTCCTTTCTCAGCAACCGAATCACTCATAGCGTTTATACTTCTCATCTGCTGATGCTGAACAAGCTCACATCTGTAGAGCAAGGGCAAATACTCTTCTGTTTGCCCTATTCTTTCGAGCTTTCTGATACAGTAACGAAGAACCTCGATTGCAAAACTATCGCTGAACTTAAAGCCACACTCCTGCTCCGCTTCTCTTCTCGCTTTTGCAAGCAGAGAACCAATCGCCACTTTAACCTTTATTCTCACTTGAACCACCCCCTTCTTCCAAAATTCTTATAGCAACGCACTTTCGTCCGAATGCTTCTGCAATGACGTGGGAATCAAAGTAAATATCAATCTTATATCCCTTGATGTCCTCACCGGTGTCTTCGACTGTATAGACTCCGTAGCCCTCAATTTCAACCACGGTCCCTTTCGGAAGAATGTCCCAATCGGCTGCTATACTCACGCCTTCTTCAAGAGGAATGCTTGCTGCTCCGTAAACTATTTCATCACCGTACTTATCTGTCGGTCTGTTGTCAGCCCATTTTCCGCAACACTTACGACAAGAGCAATAAGCCGAAGCTTCAAAATATTCCCATTCGGGTTCAGTTGATAATTCCGTTACAACACTCTCTGTCGTTTCGGTCATCGCTGTGCTTATTTGATGTGAAAACAAGCTCACAGCAACAATCGTAATTACGAGAGCATATATACCAAGAACAGCCACTCTGTTCTTAAATAAAAATCCGAGAAACTTACGCTCTTTTCTTTTCATTCTTTGCACGTCCTTTCGATAACAGCCCTATGTTAATAGGAGCTAACTTTGAGATAGCCTTATCGAGCTCTGCTTCATTGGTAATGCCGTACTCTTCTTTGAGATACTGCATCATCGCCGATAACCTATCCATAAACTCACTCCTTCTTAATCGTTGCTTCACAGATGTTACGGAGCTCCGTGATTGCTTTTGCAAGAACATCAAGGTGACTCATAATATCCTTCAGCTCGAACACCTCGGACTCATCAATCTTTCCGTCAAGAGCAATGCGAAGAATATCACTTCTGACATCATCAATCTTTCCGTCATCGAGTGCGTGAAGCAGCTTCAGCGTAACCTTTTCTATTCCTGTTGATTCTGTCGGCATAGGCAAGCATCTGCCTATCGGACATTCTGTTTTGCAATACATCGTTTTGAGCCACGGTGCATTGTAGAGGTCCGCCATAAGAACAACCTTGTCAACAGGCACTACCTTTGTCAGTCCGAGCTCGTAGTCTGCTAAAGAGGATTCCGAGATTCCCATAATGTCTGCGGCGTTTCCTCGTGAGTTTAGCTTCTCGTTGTATATTGCGGCTTCTTTTCTTGCACGAAAGTACACATTTTCATTGGTTTTTATACGGTCAGTTGCCATTCCGATTCTCCTAACATCGTGGTAAAATAATTACAGACTTAATAATCGATTACGCAGTCTGTGCTGATAAATTACATTTTTGTAAGTCTATATCCAAAAAAATAAAATCCGAAAGCTCTTTAGAGAGATTCAGGTCTTCTTCGATAATATGGATTTCTTTCGGAGTGAACTTAATCAGTCCACGTTCTCTTTTGCGATACAAACCGGGTGACTTTTTTATAAGCTTACCCATATAGGCTGTGTTTTTGCCCTGCTCAATGCGAATACTCATCAGCTTGTTGGTCTGCATATTCTCGCTCCTTTCCTTCGGGTAATTTTTAACCGTGTCTTAATCTTAACTTACAAAAATGTAATTGTCAAGAGATTTCGGTAATATTTTTATCAAATGTGCAAGAAAGTACTTTTTTATGTATTTTTTTGCTAAAATAACAATCGAGGTGATTATAATGTCAGATTTCGGAAAAATCATTAAAGCAACAATCGAGGACAAAGGACTTACGCAAAAATGGGTTGCCGATAAAGTCGGTACAACCGAAGCTACAATCAGCCGTTACATAAACGGTAAAAAGAATCCTTTATCTATCGAATTTCTTTGTCAGATGTCAAAGGCTCTCAATGTATCAACAGACTACCTTGTTGGTCTTACACCTACTACGGAAACGTTCAATAACTTGTCCCCCGAAGAGAGGATTCTTGTCGGTTGCTTCAAGCGAGCAAGCGAAGATGACAGCGATGTTATATGGGCTACACTCCGTAAATATATGACTCCAAACGAAAGGCGATACTTTCAGCAGTTAAAAAACCACGAAGCCGAGAAAATCGGCTAAATCCAAACGGAAAGATAATACAGCTCTATGAATCAGATATATAAAAAAGCGGCAATCTATGTCCGTGTATCGACCCTGTACCAAATCGATAAGGACAGCTTGCCGCTGCAAAAAGCAGAACTCATCGCCTATTCAAAATTCGTGCTCAATATAGACGATTATGAGATTTTTGAAGATGCCGGTTATTCGGGTAAGAACGTAGAACGCCCCGGCTTTCAGCGTATGATGTCAAGAGTACGCACCGGAGAGTTCTCTCACATTCTCGTATGGAAGATTGACCGTATCAGCCGTAACCTTTTGGACTTCGCTTCGTTGTATTCAGAGCTGAAGGGACTCGGCGTTACCTTCGTAAGCAAAAATGAGCAATTCGACACGAGTTCGGCTATGGGTGAAGCAATGCTGAAGATAATCCTTGTTTTTGCAGAACTCGAACGTCAACTCACGTCCGAAAGAGTGTCTGCCGTTATGATTTCACGAGCCGAAAAAGGTCTTTGGAACGGCGGTGTTGCTCCTTACGGTTATTACTATGACAAGCAATCAAAAGAAATTCAGATTAACGAGCCCGAAGCAGATGTCGTTCGTCAGATATTCGATTTTTGCGAAGCCGGTGTTTCTGTTGCATCTGTCGCACAGAAAATCAACGCACTCGGATATAAAACAAGAAAAGGAGCCCTTTGGTCAAGAAGCTCCATTCATAAAATATTAAGTAATCCGTTCTATATCGGCACATATCGATATAACTACATCAAAGATAACAGGGGTACACCCTACCCTAACAAAGTCAAGCCAAAAGAGGAGTGGATTCTCGTTGAGGACCACCACCCGGCTATCGTCACACCTGAACAGTTTTCCAAGTGCGAAATAGTCCGTCAGAGTTTCTTCAGCGAAAACTTCTCCAAAACCTACAAAAGAAAACACACTCACGTCTTTGCCGGTGTTCTACGTTGCGGTCTGTGCGGCTCACAGATGATTGCAGCAGCCGACAAGGAACGCAAAGACGGATTCAGACCTTCGATGTACCTTTGTTCCAAAAACCGCAGGTCAAACGACTGCGAGAACCGTTACATCAATGATTTGGTTGTCGGACCGTTTGTTATGAACTACATCGTAAACATCTTCAAGGCTCAAAACAATTTCGGCAAATCAACAACAATCGAAGCACTTGAAAGAAAACTGCTCCGGGGACCGGTCTTTGAAAATGTCGCTTCAATCGACAGAGAGGGACTCGAACTTATGCACGAGCTTCTGAAGAACGGAGAATCTGAAACAGACATTTTCAGGTCACGCATCGTCAAGGATAAAATGGCTCAAAAGTCTGCTTCGGAAAAAAGCTTGCTCGAATCCGAACGTGCCAAAAAGGAACGAGCTCTCAACCGTTTGAAGAGTGCCTATTTGTATAGTGACGGAGAAATCCCGGAAAAGGACTATATACTCGACAGGAAACGCATTACCGATGAAATAGATGTAATTGATAGCCGGCTTCGTCAAATCGAAGAGGAAGCCGTAGAAAGCGAAAATACACTCAGCAGCGACCTCATCGCAAAGGCAAGCTATTTCATCATCGCACAGAATCTCCAAGACAAGAGGACTCTCGACTACCGCAAGTTTATGCGAGTCGCAGACCCCGAAATCGTCAAAGAATTTGTGCAATCTGCCATACAAAAAGTTGTAATTTTGGACGGCAAAATTGCTTCAATCACCTTCAAAAACGGAATTGAGCACAAATTTTCGTACCTCAAATAAAAATGCAAAAAGCCCCTGAACCGTTGATAGTTCAGGGGTTTCGTTATTTATGAGCAGACAAGAGTTTTACTGATTCCCAACCAAGTACGTTCACCGCCTTGAATCATAAAATCGGGAATTACTCTATGGAAAATTATGCCATTGTAATAACCGTTTTTTGCGTGTGTTGTAAAATTTTCAACAGCTTTGGGAGCTGCATCGGGAAAAAGAAGAATTTTAATATTACCGAGAGTTGTTTTCATTATCGCTACAGTATCGCCACTGTCAATCGGTCTAATCTGTTTGCTCATTTTGCATTCCTCGCTTTATTTTTCGTTGGGATTATATTTATCCGACAGCTTCATAAAATCAACTTTTGCCATCTTCGTTCTTGGAAAGCTGTCAAGAATTTCGATTTTTCTCGGACAAGAAAACTTTGCAAGATTCTTCTTGCAGTATGCCTGAATTTTATCCGTTGCTTGCTCTCTATCCATCGTTTGATTCAAGGTTACACAAAGCTTTACGCAGGGCTTATTTTTTTGATATCCCTGAACCGCACAGGCTTCACCGATAAACGGAAGCTGAAGTACAACATTTTCTATGTCTGCGGGATAAACATTATATCCCGAAATTATAATCATTCTTTTCTTTCTGCCTGTAAAGAAAATAAATCCTTCCGAATCCTTGTGTCCGAGATCGCCGGTAAGTACCCATCTGTTGCCGGAAGCATCGATATAAACTCCGTCATTACTAACGGTATCTTTATCGTTATAATACCCTTGCATAACAGTATCGCCTTTAACAACGATTTCACCCGTCTGCCCTGCCGGAACGCTCCTATGCATCTCGTCCCAAATTTCAACGGTTAAATCTCCGAGCGGCTTTCCTATTGATTCCTCGCGACAATTGTCATATGAATTAACAGTACAAACCGATGATACCTCAGTTAAACCGTAACCTCTGAAAAGCTTGCCCTTGCCTCCGTATTTTGCAACGGTTTTGTTAAACTCTTTAACAAGACGCTCCGAAAGAAAATCTCCTCCGCAAAAAACAAGACGAAGATTCTTCAAATGAGGCCCTTCAAAATTTTCGGCTTCCATAAGCTTTTTGTACATATTCGGAACACCGAGAATAAATGTTACCTTATGCTTTTTCATAAGCTTATTAACACTTTCGGCATTAAACTGCGGAACAGGTATAGAGGTATATCCGTGAGTTAGCGGAAAATGCATTGCAATGCCCAAACCGAAGGCGTGGAATATCGGAAGAACCATAACCGAATATTCATCACCCGCTTTATGCGGTTCATCAAGCAAATTCAGCTTTTCAGCAAGATTATTGAGGTTATTGCTTGAAAGCATAATTGTTTTACTTTTTCCCGTTGTACCTCCGCCGTGAAGATAAACAGCGGTTTTTGAACCGTCATGGCACTCAACCGCTTTGAGAGTTGAACCGATTGAAACAGCCTTTGAATACTTTACAACGGTTTTATACTCCTCTATACCCTTGCCCTTGATTTTTTCGTAAACTTTAAAAGCAGAAGCAACCGGAGCAAGAATATAATCGGAATTTGAGCACATAATGCAAGGCACATTTGCTTCATTGATAACGCTCGCATATTTTGCAGCAATAACGTCAAGAATAAAAATCCCTTTGGAATGAGTAAATTCCATTATTTCCTTCAAGCCGTCGGGCGAAGTGAGCGGATGAACAATATTTGCAATTACTCCGATTTTATTAAGCGAATAAAACGTAGTAAAAGCGTGAACAACATTCGGCAAGAAAACAGTTACAACATCACCCTGTTTTATTCCGAGAGAATTGATATATGCCGCAAGAGCATCAATATCCTTTATAAGCTTTGACAGCTTTGTTTTACTGCCGAATGCAAGAACCGCATTAAAATCGCCGTTCCTTTTAGCGGAAACCTTCAAATAGTCATAGCAAGTCAAATTCATAATTTTATCCTGTTTCTTATCAAATATAGTATACTTTTTTTACCTTAGTTATATTATCAGTTGTAAATGGATTTGTCAATTTAATGAAGCATAACTTAGTAAAACATTAATATTTAATGTATATCATTTGTCATTATTATTTTTCCGTCATCTGTCAGAGTAAAAATAATTCCGTTGTTGTCATAGGTCGCATAAAACGGAACCTTTGCTTTCATTGTTAAATTCCATTTTACATTCGGATAAACCTTGCCAAGCTGATTGGTTATGATAACTATTTGCGGACTTAGTTTTTCCAAAAAAGATGCAGAGGAAGAACCGAAATAGCCGTGGTGACCGGCTTTCAATATATCAACCTTTCCGATTTCATCGGCAAGAAGGGATTCAAGTCCCGTAGATTTGGTAATATCGGCGGCAAGAAATACCTTTCTTTCCCCTTTGGTAATTTTAACACCGATGCTCGATGCGTTTTCTCCCTTACCAGCAAGCGTTTCGGGAGTAACGGTGTTATAAAAGCGAATGGTAAAATCTCCAAATTCAAAAGGCTCATCGGGTAGCTTGCCGATAACGGGAACGGATTTTTGATTAAGATCGGAAATTATTTGATTATATGTTTCATCGATTTTCCATCTTTCTATTTCGTAATCTTTGGCAATAAGAGGATTAAACTCCTTAAAATACGCCTTACCGATTGAAATTTCGGAATCTGTTATTAAAGTATGAAATGAGCCTATATGGTCATAATGGCAATGGGTGCCGAGAATAAAATCAAGATACACTCCCCCATCGGTTCTGCAAACCTTTTTTATATACTCAACAACCTCTTGCTCATAGCCTTTATATTCGGTTTTTCTTCGAGGATTATTGTTGCCTTCTCCGGCATCTATCAAAGCAAACTTGCCGTTACTCTCCACCAAAATCGAATCGGAATTGGCTGTATTCAAAAAATGAATCCTGTCATCCCCGTCCGAATAATCAAATGTTTCTTTGTTGAAGTCGTATCTTTTACAATATCCGTTACCGATAACAACGGTTGCGATATCGAGAACGAATATTGCCGCCATAAGAGGTACAATAATCCACGTTGCGATTTTTTTTATGTTTTTCTGCATTTTTTCTCTCCGACAAAGCTTAATCTTTAGTATTTTATCATAATATTTTACTTTTTACTATAGCAAAACCAAAAAAATTTATAAAACAGCTTGTAACCGAAAGAATTTTAATGTAAACTATTATGAGAATTATCTGATTGGAGATTTACTGTTTTGGATAACAAGGACTCATTGATTTTTAAAAACAGCATAATCAAAGGTGCGGCTGTTTTCACATCGGTTTTTCCGATCTCTCTTGCCGCAACGGTTTTTATGGGATTTGATTTCTTTTATTGTGCCGTTTTTTCTTCATACGCCGCTTTATTTGCGACAAAGCCGAAAACAAACAATATTATGCCCGCATATGCGGATTTTCTGGTTATGATGTTCGCAATAAACGCTTTCGGAGCTTCAACAGCTTCTCTTGCGATTTTCATCTGCGGTATACTGTCACTCGTTTTTTCATTACTCCCCGTAAAGATTAAGCTTTCAAGCAATCCTGTCACTTCCGGTGTAATGCTCGCCTGTGCGATGACCGTAACCGTTATGCTGACAACGCACTATTTCGGAATCGGTGCGACCGGAAACAGCGTTACCGAAATGCTCGGCTCTTACCTTTCTTTGGGATTTCATCCGAATTGGAGAGGTGTCCTTTACGGGACTATTGTTATGGTTATTATGATAACATTTCCGAGAAAGTTTAAAAGCCTCAATAAAGTTATTAAAGCTCCGTTCATTGCAATAGCCGTAACCTTGATTTTAAATTTCTTTCTCAATCCCTCCGATATGCCGACCGCAATTGATGAAATCGAAGAAGTATATTCAAATTCAAGCATAGGATTTTTTGCGTTCTTTTCCGATTTTGAATGCAATTACCTTTCGGCTGCTTTATGCGGACTCGCACTTTTCTTTATTCATCATTTTGCATTATCAAAAAATAATGCCGACAACAAAAAATGCCTTGCAGCTTCGATATCGGATATTACCGCTGCAATATTGGGCACTCCCCTCCTGCCTTACGGTATCGAAAAAAAATCTGTTGTATTCGGAAGCATTGCCGCCGTTTTAAGTTGCCTGACTGTTTTCGGAATGAAAGATTCAATCGGAAGAATGCCCGTTCATTCGCTCGCCGTTGTGCTGATTGTAGGTGCATGGGGAAACGTTAAATGGAGCGAAATCAAAAAAGCGTTTTCTTCACCGCTTTCCGTTTTATTTTTCATTTCGCCGATCCTTGCCTGCCTTGGCTTCGGGTTCGTTAACGGTATTCTAATCTCGGCAATTTTATATTTTCTTTATTCACTTACAGAAAAGTCAAAGATTTGCAAAGTAAGCACTTAAAAGAAGTCTGAAAAATTCATTCAAGGAAGCATTTAATGTCAATAAGCTTTGATTTTGAGTTTTAAAATCCAAATTTATTTCAATTGCCCTGCGGATATCCTCTCCGCAGGTTTTCTTTTTTTTGAATAGTAAGTTTATTAAACCTTTCTGCAAAATCATCTGCTTTCTAATCGCATCGGGGTAAACCGTATCTTTTGCCTTTATTGCAATATTCAAAAGTGAAAATGAAATCGCCGCAATATCGGCTCGTTCAAGCGGAGGAAGAAAATCCCGTGTGAGGCTTCTGCATATAGCAGAAAATGCCGATTTGGATTTATTTATATCTTTATCGATAATTGCATCGCACTGGGATTCAAGCAATTTCAGGTAATCATATTTAAGCACAAGCAAACAACTCCGTTAAAAAATCTTCAAAAACAAACAGGTTACAGCCCATCCCATCAGACCGCAGCCGGGAAAAGTAAACAACCACGCAGCTATCATTTCCATCGCAATTTTCCAATCAACAGATCTTACACTTTTTGCAATACCTACGCCCGCAACGGCAGATGTTTTTGTATGAGTTGTGCTGACGGGTAAGCCGAGCATTGTTGAAACAAAAAGACAAACCGCACCCGACAAATCCGCCGCAAAGCCCTGATCCATACGAAGCTTCACCATATCCATACCAACCGCTTTAATAATTCTTCCGCCGCCCGTTGCCGTTCCCAACGCAATTGCGGCAGACGAAATTAAAAGAGGCAAGAATGTTTTTTCCGAAAGCGTATTTTTCTCGTTTGTAAGCGAAAAAATCAGGGTTATTATTCCGGCAAACTTTTGTGAATCCTGTGCACCGTGCATAAATGCCATTAAAACGCTCGATGCGATTTGAGAACCCTTGAAAACCTTATCGGCTCTGCTTTTTTCGCAGCTTCCGAATATCCGAACCGTTAACTTTGAAACAGCAAAGCCCGCCGCTAATCCGAGAAAAGTTGAAATAAACAAACCTCCGAAAACCTTTTCCCATTCATGGGCATTAATGCCGGAAAAGCCGCCGTTTACCGCAACTGCCGCTCCCGTTAAGCCGGCGATAAGTGCATGACTTTCGCTCGTTGGTATTCCGAATTTCCAAGCGGACACCGCCCAAATAACAACGGAACACATTGCCGAACAAAGTGCAACAACCGCCGTTCTGCCGTCCGAGCCGAAATCGGCTATATTAACGACCGTTTCCGTTACTTTACTGCTGAACGTTCCGATGATAATTGCACCCGTAAAATCCGCAGCAGCGGCAATAATGACTGCATTTTTCATCTTCAAACAACCCGTTGAAACAACCGATGCAATCGCATTCGGAGCATCTGTCCAACCGTTCACAAACGCAACAGAAAGTGTTATTAATATCGTAAAATAAAAAATTGTCATAAAACCACCAAAAAATAACGCCTTCTCAAAATGAGAAAGCGTTTATTGTTCCTGTTATTTGACTGTAGGCATAACCGACACATCAGAATTTTTTCGGATAAACAAATTGCCTCCGTGTGAATCAATAGCCGTTATAACCGGAAAATCCGAAAGCAAAAGCTTTTTAACGCTTTCGCAGCCAAGCTCCTTAAAAGCTATTTCCTCGCACGAAACTATGTGTTTGGCATAAAGTGCTCCCGCTCCGCCGATTGCACAAAAATAGACCGCCTTATTTCTGACAATCGCATCGCAAACCTCTTTGCTTCTCTCGCCTTTTCCGATCATTGCCGCTAAGCCGAGATCAAGAAGTCGTGGCGAATAAACATCCATTCTGCCGGAAGTGGTCGGCCCGCAGCTCCCGATAACCATTCCGTCCGGAGTCGGTGTCGGTCCCGCAAAATAAATGCAGGCTCCGTCAAGCTCATACGGAAGCTCTTCGCCCGAATCAAGAAGCTGAAAGATTTTTTTGTGTGCGGCATCTCTCGATGTATAAACCGTTCCGCTCAAAAGCACTCTGTCACCCGCCCTTAAATCGGGGGATTTTTTTCTAATATCATTAATATTTATGCTGTATTCCGCCATATTATTCTTCTCCGGCACGCAGATTATCGGATATAGCGGAAAGTGTTTCAACAAGCTTTGACGAATAATTCTTCAAAGAAATCACAGAGTTTTCAAAATTAATACAAGCGGTTTTAAGACGCTCATTAACTTGATTGATTTCATCCTTTGCCGCTTCGACCTCAAGCCTTGCTTTCGAGTATACACCTGTTGCCGACTTTTTTGCGTTACTGATTGCCGCACCGTATTCATAATAATTCTTTTCTATATCGGAGAATTTCGATTCAATAAGAGCTATTTTATCCTCACAAAGCTTGAGTTTGCTTTCGTAATCGGATATCGTTACCTCTGCTTCCTCCATTTTAAGTGAAACTGCCGCATTGCGTTCGATAAGCACGGCATTTTCCGCCTTTAAAGCTTCATTTTCCTCCCTCAGCATATGAAGCTCTTTTTCTGCGGCATCTCTCGCATCTGCAACGGTATCAAGCTCCTTTTTGCTAACAGAATTTTCGCTTAATTCTTTTTTTAAGGAAACAATTTCTTCCTGAAGCTGTTCAACATAATTAAGAACACCCTCTTTTTTAAATCCGCCTATTACCGATTTTTTTAAAACACTGTCTGAACCCATTTGTTTTAACATCCTTTCATATCAATCAAGCAAAATTATTTCATCAACATTTTCCGCAACGCTTGATATTTCACCGTTACGGTATATTTTCATAACGCTGCCGTTTTCCTGCAAGCAAACATATGCCGCCTTACCTTCATCATCAACGGTAAAAGTTGAAACAACAACATTTTCACCTATTAGCTGTTCCTGCGAATCAACGGAGATATAATAATCCGCAGTAGGATTCGGGAGCTGTTGATTGTAATTCTTAATAATTATTATATTATCGGATTTTTCAACCGTGAATGCATTTGCGGCATTCGACAGCTTAACGCTTTTTTCTCCGTCATAAAAATATAAATCGCCCGTATCTTTACCTATGTCGGATTTCATATATATAACGCCGTTATCAATAATATGATAACTCGATATACCATTATCAACATTAACGCACGCCGATGGCATAAGCTGTGAATTTATACTGTTTGTATAAATACTGAGCAACTCGCCTTTTGCATCACGAACAAACGCAAAAATCCTTGAACCGTTTTCGGAGAATGAAAAAAGCGTTTTTTTGTTATCGTAGCCGTCAAGCTCGTATTTTACCGAGCCTTTATCCGAATATGCGGCAAATGCCATTCCTTTTGATTTTACACTATCGGAAACAAGACTCTTGGCATAGTCGATAACTTCGCTCATCGTACTGCGTTGTGCGATACTCACAAGAGTTCCCATATCTGATTTATCGGCAGAAATTTCAGTATTTTCAAAAATAATTTTCGGTTCGCCGAAAGCTGAAACCGTATAAACATTTTGCGGATCGATTTTTTCCGCAACCTTGAAAATCCCGTTTTCATTATATGCGAAAGCGGTAAATACCGGTGCGGAAAACTCACCCTTATCCACAGATTCGTTAAGTGCCGTTCTTATTTCATCTCTGATTAGCTTTTCCTGATAAAGCTTAAACGCTTCGTTATATTCCGACGAAATTCCGAGAATTGCAAGGAAGCTGTCTCTGACCGGTTTGGTAACCGATTTATCACTTTCGGCATATTCATCAGAAATCACAGCCGTCCACGAAATGCTCTCGGTTGAGGAGGTGTAGTAATAAAGGTTTCCCCCCGCATTATAATTATCATACATAACAAGGTATGTGTTATCGCATATCATTTCAGGCTCCGACTCCGCATAAGCAATGTAAAGCTCGGTCATTCCCGCATTGATTTGTGAATCCTTTTCGTAAATAATATGAGGTTTATCCGTATCATTATAACAAAAAATATTAACAACATCACGGCAAATTTCACTCAAAGCATCCTTATCATATGAATAAAGAACCTTATTATCTCCGTGCATTTTAGTAAAAAACAATCTGTCCGTACCCTTGAGAGCATATATGCTTTCAACGTTTGCGGAAAAAGTTTCAATCGTATTACTGTCTATATTGCAAACGCAACCGTCATTTGCACCTGCACTGACATTTCTTTTTAAATAGTATACCTTGCCCGAAACAACGCTGATATCACGTTCAACGCCAATATCGATAATTTTCGGAGCAAGAAGCTCGCTTCTTCTTTTTTCAATATAGCAAAGGTCATATAAACCGTCATAACGAGATGATGCAATGGTATAAAAAACCCTGTTATTTTCTTCGTCACACTTAAATCCGTCGGCACTCAAATCCGAAACGGTAATTTCTTTTCCGTCAATTCCAACCGTAACAACTCCGCCGGAACGGTAAACAACAACGCTGTTATTTCCGGGCTTAGAGCTGCCTACAATATGATTAATAACTATAGCAGCACACAGCAATATAATCAACACAGCCGCACACGCCAATACAATTTTGAGCTTTGCGGTAAATCTCTTTCCCTCGATTTTTTTCAAATATAACACCTCATAAGGCTGCCGGGATTCAGCGAAAGGAACCCGAATAAACAGGTTCCTTTCGATTGAAATCAAATTATTTCATTGAAACAGCCTGCTTTGCTTTTTCAACTATATTTTGTGCATCAAGTCCGTAAATATGAAGAAGCTCAACTGCCGGTCCGGATTTTCCGAAAACGTCATTAACACCGAGCTTAATAACGGGAACAGGCTTTGCACTCTCGCAAACAGCTTCGGCAACGGCACTTCCGAGACCGCCTATAACACTGTGCTCCTCTGCCGTTACGATAACACCGGTTTTTGCGGCGGACTTGAGAATCGTTTCAACATCAAGAGGCTTAATTGTATGAACATTGATTATTTCGGCACTGATTCCCTGCTGTGCAAGAAGCTTTTGGGCTTCAATCGCTTCATTAACCATAAGTCCGGTTGCACAAATCGTTACATCTGTTCCTTCGTTGAGAACAACTGCCTTACCCCACTCGAATTTATAGTCTTCATTGAAAATTCTGGGAACGGCAAGTCTGCCGAATCTCATATAAACAGGGCCTTCGTAATCGGCTGCCGCAAGCACTGCCGCTCTTGCTTCAATATCATCGGCAGGATTGATAATCGTCATACCGGGGATAGCTCTCATAAGAGCTATATCCTCACAGCACTGGTGGCTTGCACCGTCTTCACCGACAGAAATACCGGCGTGTGTTGCACCGATTTTTACATTAAGATGAGGATATGCAATTGAGTTTCTGACCTGCTCATATGCTCTGCCCGCCGCAAACATTGCAAATGTGCTTGCAAAAACGGTATATCCCGATGCCGCAAGACCTGCGGCAACACCCATCATATTGCTTTCCGAAATTCCGCAATCGAAGAATTTTTCGGGATGAGCCTTTTTAAACATTCCTGTTTTTGTTGCCGCCGCAAGGTCAGCATCAAGAACAACAACCTTATCGTTTTTATCTCCAAGCTCAACAAGAGCCTTTCCGTATGCATCACGGGTTGCGGTTTTAATAATATCAGCCATTTTTTCCACCGATCCTTTCATTAAGCCTCAAGCTCGGCAAGAGCCTGCTTGAGTTCGTTCATTGCCTGCTCATACTGCTCTGCATTGGGAGCCGAGCCGTGCCACGAAACCTGATCTTCCATAAATGATACACCCTTACCTTTAACGCTGTTTGCAACGATAACGGAGGGCTTACCTTTAAATTCGGCAGCCGCATTAAATGCAGCATCGATTTCATCAAAGCTGTGTGCACTGATTTCGATAACATTCCAGCCGAACGACTTGAATTTTTCGGCAATGGGATAGGGTGAGTTAACCTCGGAGATTTTGCCGTCTATTTGAAGACCGTTATTATCAACTACGGCAACCAAATTATCAAGACCTTTTGCGGAAGCAAACATCGCAGCTTCCCAAACCTGACCTTCCTGAATCTCTCCGTCGCCTAAAACGGTATAAACTCTGTATGCCTTATCGCCGAGCTTAGCGGCAAGAGCCATACCGCAGGCTGCCGATATACCCTGTCCGAGAGAACCGGTACACATATCAACACCGGGGGTATACTTTATGCTGGGATGTCCCTGAAGCATTGAGTCGCTCTTTCTGAGAGTTTTAAGATTCTCAACGTGAAAATATCCCTTGAGTGCAAGAACGGAGTACAGAGCAGGTGCTGCGTGTCCCTTTGAAAGAACAAATCTGTCTCTGTTTTCATCCTTGGGATTTTGAGGATCAACATTCATATGGTTGAAATACAGATAGGTAACAATATCCACGCAGGAAAGAGAGCCGCCCGGATGACCGGATTTAGCGTTAAAAACGCCCTCAATGATACCCATTCTTGCTTTGCACGCCTTGATTTTTAACTGTTTTCTGATAGCTGCATCCATAGCAGATACCTCCTGTTTAATATGTTCAATTTTATTTTTCTTTCTTTTCGATATATTCAAGAAAATCGGCAACGGCACCCTTGTTGCAGTGGCAGGCAACAAATTCCGAGATTTTTTTCATCTCTTTCGGAGCTTGACCGCAGCAAGCGGGAACGCCGACGCTTTTTAACATATCGTAATCATTAAAATAATCTCCTATCGCTCCCGTGTGCGACTTATCTATTCCGAGAATTTCCGCAAGCTTCAGCACGGCAGTTCCCTTATGAGTATTCCTTGCAAGAATTTCAAAGCTCGCAACCGATGACGACATAAGAGTTAAATCGGGATTTTCAAGAGAGGTAAAGTGTTTTTTTACCTTTGAAATATGAAAAGGGATTCCGGAAAAAATAACCTTTCCCCAATTTTCCTTTGGAACATCATCAATATTTTTAATATGCTTATGATCAAGCTTATCGGCTGCAACAAAAAGCTTACCGAACCAGCCTGTTCCCGTTATATAAATTATATCCTTTGCAACAATAATAACATCTACCATTGGAAATTTTTTTGCGGCATCTACGGCAAGCTTCATTCCCTCATCGCTCATTGCACTGAAATAAATCATTTGCTTTTTCTCAAAGTCGTAGAGTCCCGCTCCGTTAATAACAACAGCCGGTGTACCCGAAATGGGGAGCCGTTTAAAATGCTTTTCCATTGATTGAGGATTTCTGCCCGAAGCAAGAGTAAATCTTCCGCCCATGGAAACAAATTTTTTGATGGCTTTTTCGTTTCGTTCCGGCAAACGGCGAAGCTTATTATTAAGCGTACCGTCAATATCCGAAGCAATAAGCCAATCAGAATAAAGGTTAATATTATTATCCATTTTTTTCTATTCTCCGAATAAAATCATTAAAGTAATCCGGAAGGGGTGCTTCCAATCGGATATGCTCACCCGTTACAGGGTGATCAAAACCGATTATTCCGGCGTGAAGACATTGACCGTTTAACATCGTAACTCCGTTTTTCGGTCCGTAAACCGGATCGCCTGCAACAGGATGACCGAGATACGCCATATGAACCCTTATTTGGTGAGTTCTTCCTGTTTCAAGCTTTAATGCAATAAACGAAAAATTTTTGTATTCTTCCAGCACTTTATAGTGAGTAACGGCAGATTTTGAATTTTGATTTGTAACACACATTTTCTTTCTGTCAACCGTACTTCTGCCGATAGGTGCATCAACAATGCCCTCCGGTTCTTTTAAGTGACCGTGAATGACGGCACGGTATTCTCTGTCAAGCGAATGCACGGCGATTTGTTGAGAAAGTGAAATGTGTGAGCTATCATTTTTTGCAACAAGAAGAAGTCCACTGGTATCCTTATCTATTCTGTGAACAATTCCCGGACGAATAACTCCGTTAATTCCCGATAATCTTCCCTTGCAATGCCACAAAAGTGCATTGACAAGCGTTGAATCATAATTTCCCGGAGCGGGATGAACCACCATTCCTCTCGGCTTATTAACAACAAGCAAATCGTCATCTTCATAAACTATATCAAGAGGTATATTTTGAGGCTCCAAAGAAATTTCGTGAGGCTCCGGAACGGAAAACTCAATCACAGAACCGCTTTGAGGCTTAAAGCTTTTTTGAACCTGCTTGCCGTTACACTTAACAAAGCCGTTTGCAAAAAGGCTTTGAACAAATGAGCGTGAATAATCACTCAAGGCATCGGAAAGAATTTTATCAAGCCTTTTTCCATCACTTTCTTCATCAACAACTATTAAAATCGGTTCATTATATTCAATTGAATTAATCGGTTGAATCATCAACTTCCGCCTTTTTTCTTCGTTCGGAAATCATTCCGTAAACTTCATATGCAATAATCATAAACGCTCCGACGGTTATGCAGCAATCAGCAAAATTAAAAACAGCAAAATCAACAAACAGAGGCTCGATAAAATCGATAACATAGCCATAGATAATCCTGTCGATAAGGTTGCCGAGTCCGCCCGAAATCACAAGAATCAAACTTGCATTAAGGAATTTTGATTCAAATTGTTTTTTCATCAATAAAAACACCATTACCGCTAAAAACAGCACGGTAAGAAGTGACAGTGCCTCTGTTTTATCGAAAAAAAGGCTGAATGCGGCTCCGGTATTTTCAACATAGGTGAAGTTAAAAAGTCCGAAAAGAAATTCTTTCGACCCGTCAACCTTAACGGTTGATACCGCAATATATTTTGTTATTCTGTCAATAATTGTCAGAACACCGATAATCAACAAAGAAACCGCCTGAAACATAAAAACCTCTCAAAAAATCATTCGTCAAAAAGGGTATCAAAAAGTGATGTTATATCTTCATCGTCTTCATCACTGTCAATTGAATCAAGATCTACCTGAAAGCCTTCAAATTCGTCATCATCGTCTTGTGTGTTTTCAAGCTCAAGAGTATCCGTTGCTTCACTGTCCGAATCGAAATCGACATTCGGAATAAGGTCATCAAGGCTCGAAGGAAGCGAATCAGGTTCCGGAACATCTTCAAGCTCAACATCCTCAATCAAGCTGAAAAGGTCATCTTCGTCCGTATCGTCTTCCTGTATAACAGGTTCGCTGTCATAGACAACAGGTGCTTCCTCTTCGGTATCATCAACAACATTCATTACATCTGCGGCAAGTCCGTTGATTTCCTCCATCAGTGCAAGTGCAGATGCATCGTGCTCCTCCTCCGATTCATCGTTATCGGATTGCTCGTTGACACTTGATGAATCCGGCTCATCGATTTCCTCGATTATTTCTTCAAATTTTTCTTCCACCGCTTCCTGCGAAACTGTCTTTTCGAGCTCAACAGCTTCTTTCGAAACAGGTTCCTCGGATACATCTTTTTCCTCGGCGGGAGTCGAAGTCGGAATTGAAGCGGCAGCAGCGGAAATAACAGCCGCAAATGAATTCGGAATATCATCGAGAAGATTCAACTGACCTTTGCAAATTTCTTCAATTGCGGATTTGAATTTAGAGGTTTCCGCCTGCATTTTCTCTATTTCCGCAGAATAAAACTCATACGACTGCTTGCTTGAGCCGATTATTTCGCTGCCTTTCCTTTCGGCTTCGGCAACTATCTCTGCGGCCTTTTTCTTTGCGGCTGCAATTGCATTATCGGTTTCAACCTGTGCTCTCTCGGTAAGCGAAGCGACTGCCGTTCTTGCGTTGTTAACTATTTCCTTTGCCTTTTCTTTTGCATCGTCAATCATTTGAGCCGATTGTCTGTTTGCACCGTCAAGAATTATTTTTGATCTGTTTTCGGATTCCGAAACAATATTTTCCGCTTTTTCTTTTGCGGATTTATTAACGCTCTCTGCCATTTTATGAGCATCGAGAAGTGCTGATTTTATTGCTTCCTCATCATTGCGGTAGCTTTCGATTTTATCCGCAAGAATGCTTATCTTCTTCAAAAGCTCCTGATTATTGTTAAGAGAATTTTCATACGAAGCGGCGACGGTTTTAATAAAAGCATCAACTTCCTCCGCACTGTATGTACCCTTGCTGACGGGAGTGAATTTCGCATTCAAAATCTGTTCTGTGCTGAGCATATGACTCACCTTTTCCTCTCTTTAGCTGATTGTTAATACTGCTCCGTGCTTCCGCTGAGCTCATCAAGAAGCTCGCCGGAAACGGGAACATTGTAGGGAGTAATGATATAAGCTCTACCGGCAACTTTTTTAAAATCGCCGTGATTTGCATAAGCAACACCATAAAGAAAATCGATAATTCTCTGCGAAACATCGTTCGGACAAGTTTCGAGATTGAGAATAACTATTCTCTTATCATTAAGAATATCCGCAACCTCACCAACTTCTTCGAATCTGTCTATTTTTTGAAAAACAACGTGCGGCTTAGGCTGCGATGACGAAGCCTTTGAAGAATTGATATTAACAACATTATTTACAGCCGAGCTTGTTTTCTCTGTTCTTGCCCGCTGAGAGCTTTGACGTGCAGAGGGAGCGTGTGTTTCCGCAATAGGCGGTTCATAATCAAAATCATCGTTACCGTATTCACCTTCATCGCTGTCGATATAATCATCGTCCGTAACACTTATAATCTTCTTGAATTTTTCTTTTAAATTCATTTTAAATTCCTCCTAAATTATCTGTAGATTCTCGTGCCGAAAACAGCCGAGCCGACTCTTACAAGATTTGAGCCTTCGAGAATTGCTTCTTTATAGTCACCTGACATTCCCATTGAAAGAACATTCATATGTATATTATCTATGTTTTTAGCTCCAATGTCAATAAACATACCGTACATATTTGAAAAAACATTGCGAATTTCCGCTTCTTTTTCGCAAATCGGGGCAACACACATTAAGCCTTCAATCGAAATTCCCTTGATTTCCGCAATTTCACACGATTTTTCAAACAGCTCATCAAACGAAAAACCGAATTTGCTTTCCTCGCTTCCGGCATTAACCTCAAGCAAAATTTCGGTTGTAATACCCGCTTCAAGTGAACGTTTTCCGATTTCCTTTGCTATCGAAACGCTGTCAACAGACTGAATCATATCCACCGCTCCGATTATTTTTTTCACTTTATTTGACTGCAAGTGACCTATAAGATGTGCTTTGCAGTCATCAAGCTTTAGCTCCGGTCTTTTCGTCAAAAGTTCTTGAACCTTGTTTTCGCCGATAAGATTTATTCCGTTTTCGATTGCATGATTGATAAATCTGCTCTCTACGGTTTTTGTTACAGCCATAAGGTTCACATCATTCGGATCCCTGCCGGATTTGACAGCTGCCGAAGCAATATTCTCCCGAATAATTTTCAGATTTTCTTCAATCGCAGAAAATCTTTGCTCATCTGATAACCATTCCATCCGAAAGCTCCTTTCCGGAAATTATAATTTCATCATACAATTTAAGATGTGTATGGTCAAGCTTTACTCCACTGTCGGCAGAAGGCTTAACCGCAATAACAAACGAATCCTCCGAATAAACAATATTAAGGCTTCTGAAATAGACTATATTGCCGATTCTGACATACGCTCCTGAATTACCGTTTTCATCAAGCCTAACTGCGTCTCTGCTGACCTTAAGACCGGTATATTCGTTCAAAATTATCTTACCGTTAACCTTGCGAAGCTCGGTTAAATCCTCATTCATAAGATTACATCTGAAAATAACAAGTAATTGTGAATCGAATTTTTTCACCGTATGTACAACGGTTTTTACAGGATTTCCCATTGATTCATCAAGCATAAGTCTTACACTTTTTCCCTTTGAAAAATCATCTGCCGCAGATGAATCTATTACCGCCGCAACATACCAATTATAACCGTCAATAATTTTGCCGATTGAAGATTCAGATTTTTCATTTCCCTTTGCATCAAGTGCTTTTTTGAGAATTTCGGGGGTAAGCGAATCAATATCCTTGCAGGTTAAAACATTTTCATACCCGTCAAGCTTGCTTACATAATACCCCGACTCATCTGCGGTAATTATTTCGGAGGGAGTTCCGGCTGATTTCAGGGCTGATATTTCGCTTTGAATTTCGGCAATTTTCCCGGTGCAATCAACATCATTTCCGAATGAAATCTGCCTTCTTGAAAGCTTTTCGCTAAAAGACAGCTTGTCCTCCTCAAGAGATGAAAAATCATTGTTGTAAGCGGCGTTAAGCATCGATTCAAAATCCGAATCGATTTCATCCGTCAGCTTATCGATGTCGATATTGGCAAGCTTCAACTGACTGTCAATTTTTTGATATGCATCAAGTTTTTTCGACAAAGCTTGAAGCTTAACATAGTTTTCCGCCGATGCTTCGCTCGGAAATGCCGCCGCAATAGTGCTTCCCTTACTGACTCGCTCCGAATTTTTTGCAAGAGGAACAATCACTCCGGTTACGGAAGTATCGAGAACTATTTCATCTCTGATAACGTACATTTCGGCATCGACTGTTTCAAGAACAGTCTGCTCATATGCGATTTGAGTACCATAAGCCTTGGTTGTTAAGCTGTAAATTTCAGCCGCAAAAAAAAGAATTACAATCAAGCCTGCCGCTGCCGCAAGAACCTTAAGCAAACGGTCTTTACTTTTCATCGGCGATTCTCCTTTCAATCAGCTTGCAGGAAGCTTCAAACAACTCGTTTTTACCCGAATAATCATCAATATATAAAAATTCAATTTCGGAATTACGTCTGAACCAAGTTAATTGACGTTTTGCATATCTTCGAGTTTGCATTTTTAGGTTTTCCACGCACTCATCAAGACCTTTTTCACCGATAATATAGGGATAAAGCTCCTTATAGCCTATTGCCTGACGAGCAGTCCCGCCGGCGTTCATTTCAAAAAACGTCTTTGCTTCTTCAACAAGTCCGTTCTCAAGCATAGCATCCACACGGCGGTTAATTCTATCGTAAAGAACCAGTCTGTCCCTTGCATCAAGACAAATTGTGCGGGTTTTGAAGGGCGATGGAGTGTTTCTCGATTCAAGATTTTGAATCGACTTTGTTTTTCCTGTGGTGTGATATATTTCGAGTGCTCTTATTATTCTGCCGAGATTATTAATGTGAAGCTCATCGGCGGCTTTTTTATCTATCGAACGCAGCTCATCAAGAAGCACACCCGCCCCCTGCTCCGCTGCTTTCTTTTTTAATATTTCACGATATTCATAATCTGTTTCTTCCGGCAAAAACTCAATATTATCGGTCAAGGAGCTGTAATAAAGACCTGTTCCGCCAACAAGAACCGCTTTTTTATTTCTTCTGTGAATATCAAAAATTGCCTTTTTTGCCAAATCACAATACTTTGCAACGCTGAACATCTCGCTCGGTTCAAGAAAGCCGATAAGATGATGCTTTATGCCCTGCATTTCTTCCTCGGTCGGTTTAGCGGTTGCGATATCCATACCTTTATATATCTGCATTGAATCGCACGAAACCGCTTCTCCGTTATACTTTTTGCAAATTTCAACCGCAAGTGCGGTTTTTCCGGATGCCGTCGGTCCGACAATCGCTATCAACGGTATTTTAAATTCTTCCAAAATTTTTCTCCAGTTCTCTTTGCGTCATTTCAATAAGCACAGGTCTGCCGTGTGGACAATAACGAATATCGGGCATGGAAAGAAGCTGTTTTGCAAAGCGTTCCATTTCAAGTCGAGAGGTAAAATTGCCGGCTTTTATTGCACTTCTGCAAGCAACAGAATGAAAAATCCAATCAAGCTTTTCAAACATAACATCCTGTTTCTTTTCAAGAAATCTGCCTGCTATCTCACCGATAACGTCTGAAACATCATCTGCCGCAAGCTCCATCGGACACTCTCTGACGATGATGCATCCGTTACCGAAATCCTCCGCATCAAAGCCTGCGGTATTTAACAGCTCAATGTTATCGATAACGGCGGAATATTCTTCCTTGGAAAGAGTAACCGTTATCGGTAAAAGCAAAAGCTGAGGAGTTCTCTCACCATTATCCCTTTTAAGCTTTTCGTATATTATTCGCTCGTGTGCTGCGTGTTTATCGATAATAATCAATTTATTTTTATATTCGCACATAATGTATGTTTTAAACGCTTCGCCGATGAGGTGAAAATCGTCCTCGGAAAAATCATTATTCGGACAACAATCGGGCTTATCGGCTACACATTTGTTTTTTTCTTCGTTTGAAGCAACCGCAGACGGCGAATTGAGAAGAATATCCTCTGTTTTTTCCTCAATAAACACTTTCTCGTCGGAAGTCATAAATGCCGAAACGGAAGAAAGCTTTTTTTCATATTTCGGCTCGCCGATGATATCGGAAGCTTCCGCAGAAGCATCAATTTTTTTCGCTTTATTTTTGATAATACGAATCGGTTCGGCTTCAGTCTTTTTCGGAATATGCTGCCAAAAATCGGTTTTAGGTGTTGGACTTACGCTTATTTTTATCTGCTCCGCAGGTTTTTCAGGTGCGGTATAATAATCTGATTTGTAAATTTCTTTTATCTGTTTCGGCGTATCACCCGTTGAAAGAGCATTTTTGCAAGCATAATATATGGCATTGAAAATGCATCTCTCATCGGAGAATCTTACCTCCGTTTTTGCAGGATGAACATTAACATCAACAAAAGCGGGATCAACTTCAATATTTAGCACGCAGGAGGGAAATTTCCCTACCATAATCGAATTTTTATAAGCCTCACTCAAAGCCGAGCTTCCGGTTACGGTTTTTATTAGCCTGTTATTAATAAAGAAAAACTGCATATTTCGGTTAGGTCTTGATGCGGCAGGCTTTGAAATATATCCGCTCACCTTAATTTGTCCGTTACTTTCCGTAGGAATAAGTCCAGATGAAAACTCCTTTCCGAAAATTTCACGTATGCAGGTAAGCAAGTCGCCGTTTCCGCTTGTCATAAGCGTTTGCTTACCCTCTCTGATAAATCTGAATGAGATTTCCGGATGTGAGAGAGCGATTCTGTCAACAACTGCGGCAACCGCATTAGCTTCGGTAACGTCTTTTTTAAGAAATTTCATTCTTGCAGGAGTCTTATAAAACAAATCTCTGACTATAATCGTTGTGCCTTTCGGACAGCCGGCATCATCAAGCAAAATTTCTTCGCCGCTCTCTATAACATAGCGTGTTCCGTTATCATCATCGGAAGCTCCGGTCATTACCTCAACCCTCGCAACTGCCGATACGCTTGCCAACGCTTCTCCTCTGAATCCGAGAGTTAAAATGCCGTTTAAATCTTCTGCGGAAGAAATTTTACTTGTTGCATGGCTGACAAAAGCGTTTCTGATATCCGCTCTTTCAATTCCGCAGCCGTTATCGGTTATTCTTATGTATGAAATACCGCCGTTCTTTATTTCAACGGTTATGTTATCGGCACCTGCATCAATAGAATTTTCAAGAAGCTCCTTAACAACGGATGCAGGGCGTTCAACAACCTCACCTGCGGCGATAAGCTCCGCAAGATGCTTTGGAAGAACATTTATTTTCGGCATATCGGAACCTCCTTTTCAATCAACCCTTTGCCTGCTTTGTTAATTCAAACAGAAAACTCATCGCCTCAATTGGTGTAAGAGTGTTAACATCTGTTTTTTTCAGTTTTTCAACTATATCGTTTGCGTTTGATGAACCGAAAGACATCTGCATTTCCGGCTCCTCGGTACGAGTGCATATCGGAGCCTTAACGCCGTCATTTTCAAGTTCTTTAAGTACTACCTTTGCACGCTCAACAACGCTGTTGGGTACTCCGGCAAGCTTTGCAACCTCGATTCCGTAGCTTCCGTCGGCACAGCCTTTAATGATTCTGCGAAGGAAGGTTATGTCATCTCCCCTCTTTTTAACCGCAATATTGTAATTTTTTACACCGTCTATGCTTTCTTCAAGCTCCGTAAGCTCATGGTAATGGGTTGCAAACAAGGTTTTGGCTCCGAGCTTTCGTTTATCCGCCGAATACTCCAGAACCGCTCTTGCTATGCTCATTCCGTCAAAGGTCGAAGTGCCTCTGCCGATTTCATCGAAAATAATAAGACTGTCGGAGGTTGCATTTTTGAGTATGTCGGCAACCTCTGTCATCTCAACCATAAATGTTGACGAACCCGATGCAAGGTCATCGGATGCACCGATTCTTGTAAATATCCCGTCAACAACACAAAGCTCCGCAGAAGCGGCGGGAACAAAGCTTCCTGCCTGAGCCATAAGACAAATCAAAGCAACCTGACGCATATATGTTGATTTACCTGCCATATTGGGGCCTGTGATAATGGCACAACGGTCACCTTCGCAGTCAAGCAATGTATCATTGGGCACAAACGGAAAATCTATCATCTTCTCAACAACAGGATGTCTGCCGTCCTTAACCGAAATTCTGTTACCCGCATTCATTATCGGACTGCAATAATTATTTTCGGCGGCAACCCTTGCATAAGAACAAAGAACATCAACCGCCGCAACAGCAGAAGCAGTTTTTTGGATTTGAAAAAGCTTTTCCGCAGCTTTTTTTCTGACGGAATCAAAAATTTCATATTCAAGGCGAACTATCCTCTCCTGTGCACCGAGCACCTTGGATTCAAGCTCTTTAAGCTCTTGAGTAATGAATCTTTCGCAATTGGTAAGGGTTTGTTTTCTTATATAATCTTCGGGCACAAGCTCTTTAAACGAATTTGAAACCTCAATATAATATCCGAAAACTCGATTATATCCGATTTTCAGTTTTTTGATTCCCGTTCTCTCCTGCTCACGGTGCTGAATATCGGCAATATAGCCTTTTCCGTTTGCAACAATATCTCTGAGAGAATCAAGCTCCTCGTTAAAGCCGTCTTTTATCATTCCGCCCTCGCGAACGGAAAACGGCGGTTCGTCAACAACGGCTCTGTCAATCATATCCGCAAGCTCCTCAAGAGGATAAATTTCTCCTTGAAGCTCAAGAAGCAGACTGCTTTTCATCGTTGAAAGAATCGATTTGATTGCAGGCAGCTTATTAAGAGTAACCGAAAGAGCCTTCAGCTCTCTGGCATTTGCCGTTGAATATGCGATTCTCGTTATCAGCCTTTCGATATCCTGACAACCCGTCATCGCCTCAATTATATCGTCACGAATTGCGGGATTATCAACAAGCTCGGCAACAGCATTATGCCGTCTTGTTATTTTCGCAATACTTAAAAGAGGCTGTTCGAGCCACGAACGGAGCATCCTTTTTCCCATTGATGTTTTTGCTTTATCAAGCACCCAAAGAAGCGAGCCTTTCTTTTCTCTGCTACGCATCGTTTCGGTTATCTCAAGATTACGCAGAGTTGAAACATCAAGACGCATAAAGCTGCTGTCGCCGTAAAAATCAAGAGTTCTGATATTATCAAGCTCTGTTTTTTGAACGCTTTTAAGATAATTCATTGAAGCTCCTGCGGCACACACCGCACCAATGGCATCATTAAGCGAAAGCTCGGAAAGTGAATTAACCTTAAAGTGTTTTAAAAGTGTTTCGGAAGCATTTGAAAAGTCAAAGCATTCATCATCAAGCAAATCACAGGATGAGCGAAGTCTTGTTTTAACAAAATCCGTTACCTGACTAAGCTCAAGTGCATCAGAATTGATTATGATTTCACTCGGAGAAAATCTGCCCAGCTCATTAATGATTTTACGTTGAGAATTTTTTCTTTCAAGCTGCGTTACGTGAACGCTACCTGTGGAAATATCAGCAAAGCAAAGACCGACACAATCTTTAAGAACGCAAAGCGATGCGAGAAAATTGTTTTTTCCTTCGTCGAGCATAGTACTTTCGATAACCGTTCCGGGAGTTAAAACCCTCGTTACGTCTCTTTTAACAATACCTTTAGCAAGAGCGGGATCTTCAAGTTGTTCGCATATAGCAACCTTATAGCCCTTGGCAACAAGCTTTGCAATATACGAA
Organism: uncultured Clostridium sp.; assembly: GCA_964571095.1. Taxonomy (GTDB): domain Bacteria; phylum Bacillota; class Clostridia; order Oscillospirales; family Acutalibacteraceae; genus CAG-177. Next base: position 41,785 of record CAZNAC010000010.1, read on the forward strand.
TCGGCACTGTGGAACGGGACACCGCACATAGGTGCTCTTTCCTCCTGACCGCAATCTCTGCCGGTTAAAACAAGCTCAAGTTCAGCCGAAACAAGCTTTGCATCGTCAAAAAACATTTCATAAAAATCACCCAGACGAAACATCAGAATTGTGTCGGGATAATTCTCTTTTACCTGAAAATACTGTTTCATCATCGGGGTAAGCTCTGCCATGAATTTACCATACCTTTCAAAAAATCCCGAATTAATCGGATCTGCCTTATCATAACATCCTTTTGGGCGGCAGAAAGCCGCCCACGGATTTTGCGAATCAATCAGTGACAACCGCCGCAAGTTGAGCATTCGCCGCCGCAATTGTGTTCGTGTTGTTCCTGAGGCTCACACGTTGCGGGATCTTCTCCCTGAATGCAAAGAGCGAAAATATTATTGATATACTGCATAAGGCTGTCAATTTCAGCTCTTGCCGCTTCATAAGCCTGCATATTGGGATTTGCCATAATTTGAGTATATATTTCGCCAAATTCTTTATCATAAGCTTCAAGCTTCTGCTCATTTTTATCTTCCTTGGATGCTTCGTGCTGGAAAGACATCTGAACAAGCTGGATTCTTGCGATAAGCTCGTTAAGAGCGGTATCGGCTTCGTTGGCCTTCTGTGCCTCCATAAGTTTAACGCAGCGTTCATCCTGCTGAAGGAGTGCGCCGAGTTCTCTTGCTTTTGCGATTACGTCCATTTTTGTTTCTCCTAACTGAATATTTTTATTATAATACGTTTTACCGTCGTATTAACTAAATAAGCTCCCCTCTTAGAATCCAAGTAAGAGATTCGGTAACTCTCACCTCTCGGAATGTACCGATAACGGATTCGTCTGCGGGAAATTCGATTATAATATTACCGCTTGTTCTGCCCTCGACAAGTCCGCCCTTACCGATGTCTTCACAAAGCACACGATAGGTTTTTCCGACCATTGATGCAGTACGCTGTGCGGCGATTTTTTCCTGAACATCAAGCAGTTCTCTAAACCATTTTCCTTTTTCTTCTCTTGAAACAGGATCGGGCATTTTTGCCGCAACGGTTCCCTCTCTCGGTGAAAAAATAAAAGTATACATTGAAGTGAATTTTGCCTCTTCAACAAGCGAAACGGTTTCGAGAAATTCTTCGTAGGTCTCGCCGGGGAAGCCGACAATAACATCACTTGTTACCGAAAGCTCCGGCATAACCGAATATGCGTAGTTAAGAAGCTCAAGATATTTTTCTCTTGTATATCTGCGGTTCATTGCATCAAGAACCCTGTTGCTGCCGCTTTGGAACGGAAGATGAAGATGCTTTGCAACCTTTTCACATTCCGCCATAGTGTTGAGCAGCTCAACCGTACAGTCCTTGGGATGAGAGGTCATAAATCTGATAATAAAATCGCCATCTATAGAGTTAAGCTCTCTTAAAAGAGCCGCAAAATTCATATTATAATTCGGATATTTTCCGTAAGAATTAACATTCTGACCGAGCAAGGTTATTTCTTTGTATCCCTGTGCAACAAGCTCCCTTGCCTCGGCAATAATAAGCTTTGGAGCTCTGCTGCGTTCTCTGCCTCTGACATACGGTACGATACAGTAGGTACAAAAATTATTGCAGCCGTACATAATCGGAATCCACGCTTTGAAGGAGCTGTCTCTGCTGACCGGAAGCTCCTCACAAATCACGCCGTCATTTTCGGGCAATTCATAAATCTTTTTGCCGCCGCTCAAAGAATTATACAAAAATTCGGGGAGTCTGTGGATAACGTGAGTTCCGAAAACGATATCAACAAACGGATAACTCTTTCGTATTTTTTGTGCAATTCTTTCTTGCTGCATCATACATCCACAAAGGAGAATTTTCATTTCTTTGTTTTGTGCCTTCATGGTTTTAAGAGCACCGACATTGCCGAAAACTCTGTCTTCGGCGTGTTCTCGAATCGCACAGGTGTTGTAAAGCACCAAATCAGCTTCCTCAAGCTCTTCGGTTAACAAATAACCCATCTGCACAAGCATTCCCTTTATTCTTTCGCCATCGGAAACATTTCCCTGACAGCCGTAGGTATGAACAAAAGCCTTTGGCGGAGCAGAGAATTTTCGATCAAGCAAGCTTCTGACAAGCTGAGTATATTCCTTTTGCCTGAGCACTTCTTTCTCGGAAACTGCAATATTTCTTTTTTCGGTATTTCCAGTCAAGTGTACTCCCCCATATTTTAATAAATAATTATAAATATTATATAATAAAGAATCGGATTATTCAAGCATAAAATGAATAATCCGACACAATTTTTTCAATATTTTCAGTTTATTAAAAAATTACTCGTCAAAAAGGCTCTCCGCAAGGTTAAAATTAAGCTTTCTTCGTCTGCTTTCTTCTTCTTCATCAACAATATATACATCATTTTCAATCTCACGAATTACGCTTCCCTCGGTATAGCTTCCGATTATATTATCCGTTGAAAGGAGAAGAATTTCTTCATTATCGCCGATGCAAACCGCAACTTCTTCTTCAAATCTGTCGATACTGTAAAAAATGATAATCACCTCATTGATTTTCGTACTTCACATTAAGCGTAGTGCCGTCACTTTCGATAACTATATCTCCGCAAATATCGTTTCGATAAATCTTATCGGAATAATTCTTTAAACGCTCTATAATATTTTTGTGCGGATGACCGTAACTGTTATCGGCACCAACTTGAATAACACATATTTTCGGGGTTGCCGCCTCAAGGAATTCCACACACGATGAGGTTCCCGAACCGTGATGACCGACCTTGAGCACATCGCAATCAACATCGGCACCGGAGGCAAGAATATCTATCTCGGCTGTTTTTTCGGCATCGCCGGTAAAAAGAAAAGTTCTTTCTCCGAATTTCAGCTTAACAACAACAGACATATTGTTGAGGTTGTCGGTATCATTCATTATCGGTGCAATAATTTCAAATTGAGCATCGCCGAGTGAATACACTTCACCGACCTTAGCCGCAATAACATTGGCATCTGAATTTTGAATCGCCTTTAAAAAAGCCGTGTATGTTTTATTTGTCGGTGTTTGCTTCTCGGTAAGACGGGGCATAATTATGTTTTCGGCTCCTATTTCGTCAATAACCTCCGGAAGTCCTCCGATATGGTCCGTATGCTGATGAGAAGCGATAATATAATCAAGCTTTTTGATATTGCACATACGCAGATAATCAAGAACCTTTGTTTCATTTCCGTTCTCTCCGGCATCGATAAGCATCGTTTTACCGTTGCAAATAATAAGCGAGCAATCGCCCTGCCCGACATCAATATAATGCACTTCGATTTTATCCGCTTGTATATCCGCCGATTCGGCATTAGAGGTGCTTGGGGAATCAAAATAATTTTCGTAATCATTCAAGCCTAAAAAAGACGAAACAACGGTGACGACGAGAATAACAAGCAGCCAAATCAGCTTTTTATTTTTTACGATTTTTTTCAAATTTCACCCTATTCCTTTCTCTGCCGGAAGCTGTATTCTGTCTTTTTGGAGTAATAAGGCATTTATCTCCGTAGCCGATAAGATCGTGCCGTCCCGCCTTTCTTAAAGCCTCACGAACAAGCTCGGCGTTTTTGGGATTAAAATACTGCAAAAGTGCTCTCTGCATTGCTTTTTCGTGCGGCTCCTTTGCAACATAAACCTCTTTAAGAGTATATGGATCAAGTCCCGTATAAAACATACAGGTTGAAACCGTACCGGGTGTCGGGTAAAAATCCTGAACCTGCTCCGGTCTGATTCCTATTTGTTTCAAGAAAAGAGCCAGCTCAACCGCATCCTTCAGCGTGCTTCCGGGATGAGAGGACATAAGATAGGGAACAAGATATTGCTCCTTACCTTCTTTTTTGCTGTACTTAAAATATCTTTTGGAAAACTCAATATACGCTTCTATATGCGGCTTACCCATTTTATCGAGCACCGCTGCGGAGCAATGCTCCGGTGCAACCTTAAGCTGACCGCTGACGTGATGTGCAACAAGCTCCTTAAAAAATTCATCATTTTTATCCGCAAGCATATAATCATATCTTATGCCCGAACGGATAAAAACCTTTTTCACCTTAGGCAAAGACCTGACAGTTCTTAATATATCAAGATATTCCTCGTGATTCGATTTCAAATTCGGACATATAGTCGGTGCAAGACACTTTTTGCCCTTGCACAGTCCTCTTGCTTCCTGACCGTCGCAGGAAGGACGGCGGAAGTTTGCGGTGGGGCCTCCGATATCGTGAATATATCCCTTGAAATCCGGCAATTCGGTTAAAAGCTTTGCTTCATTGACAATCGATTCCTTACTTCTTGCCGTTATATATCTACCCTGATGAAATGCAAGGGAGCAAAAATTACAGCCTCCGAAGCACCCTCTGTTATGAGCTATGGAAAAGCGAACCTCCTCTATTCCGGGAACACCTCCCTCGGCTTCATACATAGGGTGATATGTTCTCATATAAGGAAGTGCATAGACCGCATCAAGCTCCTCCTGTGTCAGAGGTACGGCAGGTTGGTTTTGAACAAGCATTCTGTTCCCGTGTCTTTGCCTTACGGCTTTTCCTCTGAAAAAATCCTGCTCATCCTGCTGGATTCTGCACGAAATCGCATATTCTTTTTTGGATTTGCAAACGTTTTCATACGACGGGCATTCCGTACCGTAATAAGGTGTTTCGCGAACATCAACACTATAGCAGGTGCCCCGTATATCACGAATTTCCGAAACACTTTCGTTTTGAGCAAGCCTTTGAGCAATTTCAACCATTGAGCGTTCTCCCATTCCGAACGACAGAAGATCCGCCTGCGAATCGAGTAAAATCGACCGTCTTACCTTATCATCCCAATAATCATAATGTGCAAAACGACGCAGCGAAGCCTCAAGACCGCCTATAACAATCGGAATATTGCCGTAAGCTTCTCTTATTTTATTGCAATAAACAATAACCGCTCTGTCGGGACGCATACCCGCCTTGCCACCCGCACTATAATAATCCGTACTGCGTTTTTTCTTAGCCGCAGTATAATGAGCAACCATAGAATCGATATTTCCGCTACTGACAAGAAAGCCGAGTCTCGGTTTTCCGAAACGCTCAAAATCCTTTGTGCTTCTCCAATCCGGCTGAGCAAGAAAAGCAATCTTGAAGCCGGCATTTTCAAGCACTCTTGTTATTATAGCCGCACCGAAAGCGGGATGGTCAACATATGCATCACCGCTGACATAAACAAAATCGGCTTGCTCCCATCCCCTTGCGGTCATTTCTTCTTTTGTAACGGGTAAAAATCCGTTCATATTATTCAAAATCATCCTCCGAGCCTGCGAAATCATCATCATCCGCAAAAACCGCATCAATATTCGGTGCACCGGTTCCGGCACCGTCTGCCAAAGCCTGCATTTCATACCATTGTTGTTTGGATATCAAAACAGCTCTCGGCTTTGCACCCTCCGACGGGCCGACAATTCCACGCTCCTCAAGTTCATCAATAACTCTTGAGGCTCTGGCATAACCGAGCCTGAGCTTTTTTTGTAGCATCGTTGTTGATGCACCGCCGGCATTAACAACAACCTCAATTGCATCTCTGACAACGGGATCCATTCCGCCGTCATCTTCATCATCGCCGATATCCTTTTTCTTTGCATTTTCCGCAGCGGCGGCTTTTGCATCGATTTCGTGCATCGTATCTTCATTATATGTTGTTTGAGCCTGCGATTTGATGTGATTTACTACCTTTTCAACCTCCGAATCGGAAATAAAGCAGCCCTGGATTCGAGTCGGCTTCGACGAACCGACGGGATTGAAGAGCATATCGCCGTTTCCGAGAAGCTTTTCCGCACCGACAGCATCGAGAATTGTTCTTGAGTCAACCTGCGATGAAACCGAAAGAGCGATTCTGCTCGGAATATTAGCCTTAATTATTCCCGTAATAACATCAACGGAGGGACGCTGCGTGGCAATAACAAGATGAATACCTGCGGCACGTGCCATCTGTGCAAGGCGTTGAATCGAATCTTCAACCTCCTTGGGTGATACCATCATCAAATCCGAAAGCTCATCGATAAATATTACAATCTGATGCATTTTAACAAGGTCATCCCTTGTTTCGCAAAGCTTGTTGAAGCCCTTAATATCTCTGACACTGTTTTCGGAAAACTGCTTATATCTTTTTTCCATTTCACTGACAGCCCAGCCGAGTGCACCCGCTGCTTTTCTCGGATTTGAAACAACCGGAACTTCAAGATGAGCAATGCCGTTATAAATTGTAAACTCAACCATTTTGGGATCGATCATAAGAAGCTTGACTTCATCCGGCTTTGCATTATAAAGAATGCTGACTATCATTGAGTTAAGACATACGGATTTACCCGAACCGGTAGTACCGGCAACAAGAAGATGCGGCATTTTTGCGAGATCCGCACAAATAATATTGCCTGTTATATCCTTGCCGAGTGCAACATTCAGCTTGCTCTTTGCATCTCTGAACTGCGGAGTATCAATGATTTCACGCATTGAAACCATAGATTTTGCACTGTTGGGTATCTCAATTCCTATTGCCGCCTTACCGGGTATAGGTGCTTCTATTCTGACACTTGTTGCAGCAAGCCTCAATGCAATATCATCGGCAAGCGTTGTTATTTTGTTTATTCTTATTCCCGCTTCGGGAACAAGCTCATATCTTGTAACCGACGGGCCTCTGCAAATATTTGTAACCTCTGCTTTGATTTTAAAGCTTTCAAGCGTTGAAACCAGCTTTTGAGCACCTATCTGCATTTCGAGCATACTGTCACCTGTGCCGGAATTTTCGACAATATTCAGACAATCAATGGAGGGATAAACATAATCGGTCTGCTCCGTCTCCGCTTCGGGAATAACTTCAACCGGAATTTCGTCCTCGACAGGTTCTCCGTCGGGCATCGCCGGCATAGATTTTTTACGTTTCTTTTTTTCTTCCTTAACCGCTTCCTCAACCGTTTCTTCGATAATATCCGATTTTGATGCATCGGGCAATCTGACAACGGGAATTTCCGGAAGCGGTGCTTCCTCAACGGGTGCAAAGGTGGATTCATCGGTTATAAAATTATCCTCGAAATTTTCAACCGCAACCGTCGGCTGCTTAGGAGGGTTGAATGCCTTCGGCTGCTTTTCCTTTTCTTTTTCGGATTCCTCTTTTTCTTTTTCATGAAGCTCTCTGCGTTGGGCGGTTTGCTCTATTTTCTCATTTGCGATTTCGTTCATACGGTTAACGGGCTTTCTGAGTACATTGAATAATCCCGAAAGAGTTGTTCCGGTTATAAACATCAACACAACAACAATCAGAATAACAAAAGTTATTCCCGCTCCCGCTTTTCCGAAAAGCCTTGCAACAAGTCCGCCCAAAACGGCACCGATAACACCGCCGCTTGCAAGCGTGGGTGCATTTCCCCACACATCGGATATCTGCTCCGTTATCATAAGCGAACCGAGATAATCGGCGGTATTGGAAAAAATATGTATCGCTCCGCTTAGCAGAGCAACAAAAATACCGGCGGCGGTAAGATTTGCGGCAACACTTCCGAGAGATTTGTCTTTTGCAAAAATAACCGCAAGATAAATAAGAGCTGCGGGAATCACATATACGCAAAATCCGAAAATTCCGAACATTGCGTTATGCATGGCAAGCCACGCACTTTCACCCTTTACGAAAACAACAAAAAGAAGAAAAACCGCAACAGCCATCATTATTATTGCGGATTTTTGCCTTTTGATTTCGGTCGGAACCTCGGCTTTGGAATTATCGTTCTTTTGGGGAGTGCTTTTTTTGGCGGCTGTACCGCTTTTTGAAGTTGATTTTTTTGAAGTTGATTTTTTGTTTTGCGTTGAGGGCATCTATGTCATCCTTTCGGAGAATTATTATTCATTTCCTTACTTTTTTTATTTTCTATCATTTCATATAAACAGCCGAGTGCATCGGAAAGACTTCCGAGCGAATCTATAAGTCCTTCGTTCACCGCCGCCTCACCGCTGAGCACCGTTCCGACGTCCATAACAAGCTCTCCTGTTGCAAGCATCATTTCACGAAATCTATCGGGCGATATATCGGAATTATCCGAAACAAACCTCACTATTCTTTCCTGCATCTGTTCAAAATATGAAAGAGTTTGAGGAACGCCGAGAACAAGTCCGTTCATTCTTACGGGATGAATGGTCATCGTTGCGGACGGAGTGATAAAAGATCGGTCAGCGGAAACGGCAAGCGGAACACCTATCGAATGACCTCCGCCGAGCACAAGCGAAACAGTCGGAGTTTCCATTCCCGAAACAAGCTCCGCAATAGCAAGGCCGGCTTCGATATCTCCGCCCACGGTATTCAGAATTATAATCAAACCGTCAACATCATCACTTTCTTCGATTGCGACAAGTTGAGGTATCACGTGCTCATATTTCGTCGATTTATTCTGTGCCGGAAGAATATAATGCCCTTCAATCTGCCCTATAACCGTAAGGCAATGAATAAGATAATCACCCTTTTTAACAGTTATCGAACCTGACTCGATAATACTGTTAAGCGATGAAGCTTCTTCGCTGTCGGAGCTTGCTCCACTGTTCAAATCGGGCGGTTGCCACGGCGGTGACGGAAGGAAAAAATTATTCTTTTTATTTTTATTTTTCATTAACAGCATCCTTTCGGAATAATAAACAATACTATTATTCCTCAAAGACCGCAAAAATAATCACACTTACCGATTATGGTTATTATAACATTATCTGCTTTCTATTTCAAGGTCAAACTCAATATTTTGTGTTTACGAAAAAAATTTTGTATCATACAAAAAACAACCGTCAATGCCTTATTGCTTTAACGGTTGTCGTATATATTTTAATATTAATTCAACCTGTCAAGCCCAAGGCAAGCTGTGAAGCTCCGTTATACAGGTTAAGAGCGATCAAAAGAATCATAACCGCAACAAAAACCTTTCTTATAACTCCGTCATCGAATTTTCGATTAAGCTTTGAGCCTATTATTCCTCCGAGTATTGCCGCAGGAAGAATAAAAATCAAGGTTTTCCACTGATGGGCATACGGCTGAATCCCAGATGTCACAAAAATCGTTACAAGCTTTGAAAGCTGTGAAAAAAAGATAATCGCAACGGAATATACCGCAGATTCCTTAACATTCATTGAAAAAAACAAGGTTAAAACAGCAACATTAATGGGACCGCCGCCTATTCCGAGAAAAGACGCAATAAATCCGAGCGTTAAGCCAACGCCGAGAATAGCAAAGGCATTTTTTACTCGAAATGATTTTCTTTCTTTGGCAACATATATGCAAACCGCCAACAAAAGAACCGCAAGAGAAAAAGCCTGAATACATCTTACGGTGCTCTGCTCAACCGATAAACTAAGCTTATCCATACAAAGGCTTCCGAGAAAGCCGCCGGCAATCGAGCCGAACGCAATAAGCAAAACAACATTTTTTTCAAAACGCTCTTTTCTTTTAATCGCCTTACCGGTTGAAACAACGGACATTGTAAAAACCGCAGCAGCCGAAAGAAAATCAACCTGCATTCTCGGTTCGGCACCGATAAAATCGAGAACAGGCTTTATTATAACTCCGCCGCCCAACCCCACAAAGGCACCGAGAGTTGTTGCCGCAAGAATAACAACGGAATAAATTGCCGCAAGCATCAGAATCTTTCAACAATATCGGCAAAGGTATCCGCAATGGTTTTTTGCGTGCCTAAGCCCATGGAATTGGTTTCGTGATAATGGTTAAGGTCAAATTTATCCTTGTAGCCGTTAAGATAAGGCTGAGTGGGGTTAAGGATAAAGTCATTTGGTGGTACAACATATCCCGCCATATCATTTGAAACACCGAACACTATCATATCGGGTTCGCCTGCAATTTGTGCAAGAGGAGTTGGGTTAATTTCGCCGCCTTCTCCCGTCGGAGAGGTCTCCGCTGTCTTGTATCCGCCGTAAACAGTCGAAACAAAGTTTTCGCCGGGAAGAAGGAGAACCTTTTTGCCGCCGAACGACATATATGTCATTTCCGTCATCATTGCAATTCCGATATCGCTTTCATCGCAAGGATAAGCATTAAAGCTCATAACGTGACGCATTGCAAGAAGTGTTAAAACATAATTTCCCACGGGTAGATAAAACGGCTGCTGCAAAATCTTAACTTCGGGAGCAAGCTCTTTATCATTATCTATTTTGAGTGCCGCATCGGCAATCATTTTTGCCTGAAGCTTTATGCAGTTAACATTATCCTTTTCGTCAAGTGCGGCGGCATCCATCGCACCTATTGCGCCAATACCGAAAAGTACATTTGCACCGTTTTCTTCGGCTATTTGCTTACGCATAAAATACGGATATTCTCCGCTGAGCATACGGTTTCCGCCGCCGAGCGAATTGGGATGTGCACCGAAATTCATAATCCAGGTTTCGTTTGAGCCGTCTTGAGGTACAAAGCGGAATCTTGAAAGAACCTCGTGCTTATCGGTAAAGCCTCTGCGTGTACGCAAGCCGTCTTTAACGGTTATATCGCCGATAAACAGCTTGCCGCTTTTGCGGTTTTCATACGCTTCCTGTGCGACCTTAACAGCCTTATTCATAAGCATATCCATATATTCGGGATCTTTTCCGTCGGAGGGAATGCTGACAAGATTAGGCTTGCCCCAATAACCGAGCGTATCTATTCCGGAATGGCTGTGGGTACAACTGAAATTAATGCATTTACAGCCTTTGATTTTATCGGAAGCCATAATCATCGAACGGATTTTATTAACCTCAACCCGAGTCATACCCACTATATCGGCACCGAGCCAAAGCATACCATCCTCACCGCCGCAGTCAATCCAAACCGCACTGATATATACCGGAGAGAGTACTCCCTCCATTTTGTGGCCGGAGCCGTGGCCAGCAATCCAATAGGTTTTTCCGCTTTCAAGATCGGGCATAATTTCATCCGTTGCAAAGCCAACACGGTAGCCGTTACCTCCGAGGGTTATCGGCTCGCTTTTTTCAATTGTCGGAGCAACAGTATTTTTTTTAACCTTTTTTCCGAAATTCTTTGTAATTGCCACAATGCCTTTTGAAGCGATATCCATAATATCCATATTTCTTTCCTCTTTTCCGAATTTTATCCGTTCTTTCCAAATCTGTAGATATTTTGAGATTCAATATCAAATGTCGGTAATATCACAGGCGGAAGACCTGCGTTAACCGTCAGGGAGGAAATCATAGTTCTCGCATAGGGAAAAAGCTCTTTGAAGGTTTGTATATGAATGATTTCCTTTGCAACATCGGTATCATATGTAAACACGCCTTGAATGACGGCTCTGATATGAAATTTTTCTTTGTTTGCCTTATCGTTTACTTCTACGGTAAATTCTCCGACACAATTATTGTCTTTTGAGTATTTAACGTTATAAGAATACTTATTCTCAAATTCTATACGAGTTCCGTTTTCGTGCTTATTGACAAACTCGATTTCCGTTGCACGGTACGCACGGAATGTGACTTTGTTGCTCATGAAATCACCTCGGCTTTTTCGATAACAATAGGCTCAACGGGACTTGAAAGCTCACCGCCGTTATAGCGTCTTTCAACATTGAGGAAAGCATCAACAACCTCCATTCCCTCGATAACCTTACCGAACGCCGCATACTGACCGTCAAGCTGTGTTACATCATCATAGCAGATAAAGAACTGCGATGAAGCGGAATCATAAGAGGAGGAACGAGCCATTGAAACAACGCCTCTTGTGTGCGAAAGAGTATTGTCGGTAAAACCGTTAATGGCAAACTCACCGGTAATCGTTTTGCTGCTTCCGCCGGTACCGTCTCCGTTTGGATCTCCGCCTTGAGCTACGAAGCCCTCAACAATACGATGGAAGGTAAGTCCGTCATAAAAGCCCGATGCAACAAGATTTTTGAAATTGACAACCGTTTCGGGAGCATATTGCGGATAAAGCTCAATAATAAAGCTTCCGCCGTTTTCCATTGTAAATTTAACACAATTTTTTACGGAATTTGAAACTTTGCTATTCGATTGAGCATCGTTTTTCTGATCACCCTGTCCGTTTGAACAAGCACACAAAGCAAAAGCCATTACCAAAATAAGTGCAACAATTTTAATCGTTTTTTTCATTTGAACACACTCTCCTAATTATGTAATTATGGTTACATTATACTATCTCATTAAACAAATATCAATATTTAAACTTAAATGTTCATTAATTTTTTTCAAACAGACAACGATTTACAGCCTGCACTGCTTCTGTGCGGGCTGTAAATCGTTTTCGGATATTCAATAATTCTCTTTTCTGACCTGAAAAAACGCCTTGGGATGCTCGCATACGGGGCATATTTCCGGTGCTTTTTTGCCGATAACAAGATGTCCGCAGTTTCTGCATTCCCAAATTGTTTCTTCGGATTTTTCAAATACTTTTTGCATTTCAACATTGCTTAAAAGTGCACGATATCTTTCTTCGTGAGACTTTTCGACCTGTGCCACCAAACGGAATCTTTCCGCAAGCTCCAAAAAGCCTTCCTCCTCTGCTTCCTTTGCAAAGGTATCATACATATCCGTCCACTCGTAATTTTCTCCCTCGGCAGCATGAAGAAGATTTTCCGCCGTATTTCCGAGAGCACCGAGTGCCTTAAACCAAAGCTTGGCGTGTTCCTTTTCGTTATCTGCTGTTTCAAGAAATATAGCGGCTATCTGTTCATAACCTTCCTTTTTGGCAACAGAAGCAAAATAGGTATATTTACTTCTCACCTGTGACTCTCCGGCAAATGCCGCCATAAGATTTTTTTCGGTTTTGGATCCTTTAAGATTCATAAGCTTTTTCTCCTTTTAGCATATTAATCTTTGTCCGCTTCAATCCTCTCAAAATCGGAAGCAGGGTGCTTGCAAAGCGGACAGATAAAATCTGCGGGGAGTTCATCGCCTCTGTAAATATATCCGCATATTTTGCACCGATAATAAACCTCCGATGATTTTTCGGCATTCGGCTTCGGCTTGATATGCTCGTGGTAATAATCATAGGTTACACCCGGCTCGGACGAAAGAACCTCGCAGTCGGAAATATCGGCAATAAATAGCGTGTGTGAGCCCAGATCGACTGACGAAATCACCCTTGCCGAAATATACGCATTTGTACTTTCGGTAAGATAAACAAGTCCGTTTTTATCCCTGCGAACAGCCGAAAAGCCTTTAAATTTGTCCGTATTTCTTCCGCTTTCAAAGCCGAACGCTTTAATCGTATCAAATGATACCGATTCGGTCAGAAAGCTGACGTTAAAAATGCCTGTTGCGGCTATCATATCGTGCGTTTTATTTGTTTTGTTAACGGCAATCGATATTCTGTCGGGATTAGATGCGACTTGCATTACCGTGTTGATAATGCACCCGTTATCAAAGCCGTTTTCACAGGCGGTGAGAACATATAAACCGCATCCGATTTTTGATAATGCCTTTAAATCCATAGCAAACACCTCTTACTGCTTTTTACCGACATAAATATTATTTCAAGCAAAGCATTCGGTTATTCCGATTTTTTGACTTTTAACAAAAAATTTTCCTTTTGCGGATTCGGGAATCAAGAAGTAATCTCCCTTTTTTATTTTCATTTCATAATCTGTACCTGTAATAACGCCCTCGCCGTCCGTTACAACATAAACCGCCGCACCCTTGTTAAAGCAGAAGCTTCCTCCGCTGAGGGTGATGGTTCTGACACAAAAGCTTTCGGTTATATTTTTGCCGATAACCGATTCGTATTTCATTCCGTTTTTGTTTTCTATCGTTTCCGGCACAAGCGGTGCGGGATATTTCTTTTTTATGTCAAAGCATTCAAGTGCGTTTTCACGGCTCAAGCCGAGATACATTTCTCTGTCGGACAGCTTATATTCTCCGCAATAGCGTTCGGGCTGAACAGTGAAATCAGTCGGCTCCTGAACCTCAAGAAGCAAGCATCCGCTTCCGATGGCGTGAACCATTTTAGCCGGAATATAAATAACGTCTCCCGCCTTAACATCTATGGAGCAAAGCAGATTTTCCATTTCGTTTGAGCCTGTTTCGCTCTTATCTATTGCATTCGAGAAATCTTCAAGCGTTACCCCGTCTTTAAATCCGTAAAAAATTTTGGCATTCGGTCTTGTTGCAAGTATAATCCAGCTTTCTTCTTTGCCGTATTTAGACGAAAAATATTTTTCGGAAAAGGCTTTGTCGGGATGTGCCTGAACAGGCAGTCTTATTGCGGAATCGAGAATTTTTGTTAAAATACCGATATCATCTCGACTTCCGAGAATCTCGGCTTTGTATTTTTCAACGGCATCGTTGAGATACATATCGATGCCCTTTATTTTTGAAACGCCCTCATATTCGTCCGTGCTCCCCTCGTTTAAAGCCTTTACGGTTGATGCAACCCATTCCTCCGGATAATATCCGTCGGTTGAATCATCACCGAAAAAATCCGAAAAAAGCTTTCCTCCGGTATATATTCTGAACACTCTGTTTTTTTCAAAGAAAATGGGTTCATTGTAAAACATGAATTAATCCTCCGCATATTTTATCATTCGGCACGCCGCAGAAATATCGTCAAAGCATTCGCAGGCAACCGACGCCGCAAGTGCCGCTCCGTAGGACGCCTCCTCGGAATAAAAGGGAATTTTTATTTTAATGCCGAATACTTCCGAAATAATTTTTCTCAATGCGGCATTTTTTCTTATTCCGTTTCCGGAGCATACAGCCTTGCCTGCTTCGGAACGGTTTTTATACATATCATACAGCTCGTTCGCCATTCCGCACAGCACTGAATACGCCAAATCCGCAGCGGTAAAATTACTTTCCGAAATTCCGCTTATTTTTCCCCTCACTGTCGGATCGCTTCTTGTTCCGCAGAATCTGCAATCGGCAACAAGAGAGCTTTCGGATTTGTCGGCAAGCAATTTATCGATTACGGGATACATCGACTCAACCTCAGCACCTGAAAGGCAGGCAATTTCTCTGAACAGTTTTTCAAGCACGGCGAATGCTCTGCCGCCGCACAGTGCACAGCCGGCAGCAAGATACCTCTTTCCGTCAAACGGTCTTGCTTCGATTCCGTTTGAATTAACAGGTTCATCGGTCAACCACGAAATCTGAGAACCGGTTCCGACATTGATTAAGACATCATCACAATCCGATACGGAGCCGATAAAGCTTGCCTGATTATCGCCGAGAGCAACACATACCGGTATACCGTTATATTCTCCCGCAATTCCAAATTCCGATGTAACGTCGGGAATGCGGGGATTATCGAGAGTAAAACGGTTATTAACTATGTCAAAGCAGCCTAAGCTTGCGGCGTTTGTTATGTGCACAAGCGGCTTTTTAAGCTCACAAAGCCGCATTACGGCATAATCGGCTATAGTACAAAAATATTTCGCATTTTTCGGAATTTCACCGTTTATATCGTTATAAAAATCGGTTGCAGTCCCGTAACCCGCAAAGCAGCCGATATGCTGTGCGTAGGACTTTCCGTTTTTATATTCGAGTGCCGCACGTTCGTCCTGCCAAGTATAAAGAGGACTGACCGCACTTCCGTTTTCGTCCGTATAAACCACACCGTGCATTTGTCCCGAAAAACCGATTGCCGCCGCTTCTCGCACATTCAAGTCCGAAAGAAGCTCTTGCACGGTTCGCATTATCACGGCGGGATCTTGAATCTTCTCAAAAGCTCTCTGCGATTCCATAAACGAATCGTTAGGTTTGGTTAAAGATTTTAAAAGCCTTCCGCTGTCGGTTTCAACAACAATACCGCAGATGCTTGTTGTTCCGATATCAATACCGATAATTTTCATTCTGTCTCCTTATGATGTTCAACTCTCGCCGCAACCAACAAATCCGAACTCGATTTGTTTCGGATAGCCACAACCGACGAATCCGAACTCGATTTGTTTCGGATAGCCACAACTGACGAATCCGAACTCGATTTGTTTCGGATAAATGAAGCGACTGCTGCGTTAAAAT
>CAZNAC010000011.1:0-57601 GCA_964571095.1 uncultured Clostridium sp.
TGCATTAAAATATACAGTTTCCAGTCCGGTATTTTTAAATGCGTACCAATCGATTTCCGTTACATTTCCCGGAATTGTTACTTCTTTGATCGATGTGCAACCTTCAAATGCACTGCTTCCTATGGTTGAAAGATTATCGGAAAAGACAATTATTCCCTTGTCTTCGTCTGTTGCTGTGGCTTTGTCGGTTGCCTTAAGCGTTCTACAGCCGGCGAATGCTTCCTGACCGATTGCAGTAACATTGGAAAGATCGATTGCAGCAAGCGAAGAACAGTTTTTAAATGAACTGCTGCCGATTCCCATTACCTTTCCATTGAACTCAACGCTTTGAAGATTTGTTACATCATAACAAATATATCCGGGAATTTGAGTTACTTTTTCTCCGAAAACAAACTTTGTAAGACTGCTGTTGTCGGAAAATGTTGCTTTTGAACCGCAGCTGCATGATGTTGCATTAAAATATACAGTTTCCAGTCCGGTATTTTTAAATGCGTACCAATCGATTGAAATAATTGTTTCGGGAATTTTTACGGCAGTTAAAGATGAACAGTTTTCAAAAGCACTACTTGCAATTTTGGTAATCGCAGTTCCGCTTGATGTCCGGCTCGGGATTTCAATATTGCCGGAAAGGCTTTCCGTATAACCCGTAATTATGTTTCCCTCAATAATAAGCATATCATCTGTTGCAACAGTCCATACGGGTTCTTCCTCCACTGCACTCGCAATAAAGGGCTTAACGGACGGAAACTCAAAACCGCTAAGACCGGCGACAGGTCCCGCTCCGAGAACAAGTATTGCTACAAGAGCAATTGCCAATGTTTTTTTAAAAAGTTTCTTCATTTTTTGTTATCTCCTTTGTTTTTTGTATTTTGTTTTTTTACTTTCACATGCTCAGACAATGTATGTATAAAATTGTTTCATATAATTTTGAATTTCTTTAATTTACAGTTCAGCTTCAAAACTATATGTTTGTCCCGCTTGTGCAACAGTATCTTTATCGCTCCCGAATACGCCTGTAATAGAGTATCCTTCTGATTCAACTAACCCCCACAGATAACTACTCGACATTTTCGTCCCTTCCTCAACAGTATATGTCAGAGTGTCAACTACCGTATTATCTAAGTCTATAACCTTAATAATAATAGTTGCTTTGCCTTTGGTTGCCGCCTTCGTCGTAGTCGGTTTTACTGTTGTTGTAACAGGCTTTGTAGCAGTTTCCTTTTTGGTCGTTGTGGCTTTGGCCGTGGTCGGTTTTTTCGTCGTAACCACCTTGGTTGTGGGTGCTTTTTTGGTTGTGGTCGGCTTTTTTGTTGTGGTTGCTTTGATTGTGGTTGTTGCGGCTTTCTGTTTGGTCGTAGTTTCCTTTTTGGTCGTAGTCGCCTTGGTTGTGGTTAATTTTTTGGTTGTAGTCACTTTATTTGTAACTCTGCTTTTGGTTGTGGTTGTCCGTTTTGGGGATTCCGAGGTTGATTTCACGGAAGCTTTTACCGTTGTGCTTTGACGGTTGGTTGATGGATTCTTTGAAACAGAGTTTTCCGGACTTTTCGATTCATCTGTGAGAAATTCCGTTATTTCCGAAAATTCAACCGTTCCCATTGCCTCAACCGCAAAGGTCGTTTCAAAGCTCGGTGCGGTGGTGTATTCTTCCGTATAAGCCGTTGTTGATACATCGTCATTTTTATTGCTGTTCTCGGCAACGGTTGCAATTCCCGCAGCTCCGCCTGCAACCACTGCCGCCGCAGAAACTCCCGCTATAACCTTTTGAGCAACGCTTAATGCGGCTATTTTGGCACCTATGCTTGTTCCCGCAGTAACCGCTCCGGAGGCTGCCGATGCTCCCGCCGCTCCTGCTGCCGCTGCGGTTGCCGAGGCTCCTACCGCTTCCGCTCCCAATCCGGCAACCGTGATGCTTGTCAGAACTTTTGCCGAAGCACCACTTGCAACAAATGATTCGGATGTGCTTTCTGCCGCTTTGCGTAATGCCCATGCAACAACTCCGAACGGAGTAATGCTGTAAAGAGAAGTGATGCCGTGTCTTGAAAACTTATCTTTTAGGTCTTTGCGTGCGGAAAACAGCCTTGTTTTCACTGTGCCTTCGGATATTTCAAGGGTATTTGCTATTTCTTTCACGCTCAAATCTTCAAAATACATCATCAGAACACATCCGCGTTTTTCTTCGCTTAATTCGTCTAACACCTCCATAACGATTTTTTGCAATTCATTTTGATCAAGATTATCCTCGGGACTGAACGAAACATTCTCATCGGGTATTATCTCAAATGCATCCGTATCATCTGTCTCGAAAAGCGATGGTTTTTTCTTTTTCAAAAAGTCCTTGCTTTTGTTTGCAACTATTTGATTGAACCAGCTCAAAAAACTTTCGGGCTTATCAAGCTCATTGATTTTTGAAAGAGCTTTCATGTAGCTGTCTTGCAAAATATCTTCTGCATCGTGGTTGTTCTTTGTAAACTCAAGTGCAATAAAATATGCTCTTTGACTTGTCAGCTTGTAAAGCTCTTCAAAAGCGTTGTTGTCACCGTTTTGTACTGCCTTTACGAGCTGTGCTATTCTCTGTTTGTCAATTTCCATATGTTTTCCTTTCCGGGACTGTTGCATTTAAGATACTCGAATCCCTTTCGTATACCTGTTTTCAGATAATCACAAGGCTTATTAAATTTTTCGGCATAAATCAATACGGGGTTTTCATTGAACGAAGCAAGCTCGGTAATGACTGTTTTTTGATTTTCATCAACTGAAACTATCAATGAATTAGTGCCGTCAATATTGATTTTCTTTTTGTATGAACCGTTCATGATTTCTCCTTTCATCCATGTATTTTATTTCGCTTTCATACCTAAGACGAACGAAAACCACAAACGGTTCATTTAACTCCTCCGATATATAAGTCGATTCAGAATAAAAAAAGTTTCACTTTTTTTAAAAATTTTTTCAAAAAAACGACCTCGCAAGCAGAAAGTGCTTATGAGGTCGTTTAATCTATTAACCGATATTGTATCAATACCAAATAAAACCGAGCAATAAGAATCTTATGATTTGTTGCCACCAAGAGTAGGAAACGGTTATTCGGAGCTTTGCGGTACAGCCGCCGTATTCAATCACGATATCCTTTGAGCCTACGGAATTCAAATTAAATCCGTGAGCGTTGATGCGGTTTACATCGCTGATAATTTCGTTTGTTCCGTCTGAGTATACGGCTTTAATGACAATACCGTTTAAATCAAGTTTGTCGGTCTTATAGGTGTAATTTGTTTTGTCCGGCGGGGAAATGATTTCAATTGAGGTGACGGTCACTTTTTCATATACCGCAGTAAATGTCATCGAATAAGCAGGCATTTTTTCTGGTACTTCCGGAGTCCAGCCCGCAAAAGTGTAGCCGTCCTTTTGGGGAGCTTTCGGCTTGGCAATTGCAGCATTTTCGTATATCATTTCAGTTGTCGTAACGCCGTCAATAATCCATTTAACGGTAAATTTTCTTGCGGGAACAGTAACGGTACAGGTGTCACTTATTGTTGTTCCGTCAATTGTAACGGTTACGGTAGCCGTGCCGGAGCTTACGGCTGTTATATTTCCGCTTGCATCAACGCTAACAACTTTGTTGTCCGAGGATTTGAAGCTCAGCTTTGTATCTTCGGAAGCGGTGACATTCAGCTTTGTTGTTTGACCGACTTCAAGGGTTGCTTCCTTGCTCTCAAATCCGATAAGCTCGGTACATACGGCATATTCGCTGAAATGGTCGGTTTCGAGAATTATATATCCGTTTTCGACGGATATTTTATCGTGAGTGAAACGCTCGCAATCGTTAATATCGGTTGCATCGGAGAACCAATGAACAATCTTAAAACTATCAAGAAACTCTTGGGGAGCGGATACGATAATTATATTGTCGTTTTCTTCAAAAATAAAATTATCGTCCTTGAAATCTATGCGGTTCGCATCAACGTCATATTCCCCGACAGTAGAAAGTTCGGATTTCATAAGGCTCATAAATTCTTCCGTAGCTTTGATTTTAACGGTAATTTTATGTTCTTCGAGAGGCTGAATGCTATTATTGTCGTTGTCAACGAGTTTTATATCGAGTATTTGTATCGGGTTTTCCAATAGTTTGCTGTAAAACTCATTTTGTGCATATTTAGATGTGATTTTGTCTAATTCTTTAATCTCAAGATGAACATTACCGGCTTCATAATCAAAATCGGTATCGGTGTGGACTATCATTACCGATTTATCATCACTTTCAAGAGTATAATGAACCGTCATACTTCCGAGAGAATTGTTATTCGTTGCTCTTTTCCAATCGGCTTTGCTGCCGCCAAAGTAAATGTCGGTAACGCCGCTTGAATCAAAGGAAGAAGATGCAATATAAGTGACCGTTTTGGGAATATATATTTCTTTGAGAGATGTCGTTCCTTCAAAAGCAGAAACTGCAATGGTTTCTAAGCCATCGTGAAGTGTAACTTTTTTAAGGCTTGAACAATTTCTAAATGCGTACGCCGAAAGCTTTTTTGCAGGTATATCAATTTCAGATAATGAAGAACAACAATCGAAAGCATATGATCCTATTTCAAGTAAATCGACAGGTAATCTTACGGAGCTTAAGTTCGTGCAACCTTGAAAACAATTTTTTCCGATGTATTTTACTCCGTCGGGAATATAAACACTTCTTATTTTGCGATTCTGAAAAAAAGCATTGTCTGCAATCAATTTTGTTTTTGAGTATAACCTGCAATTTTCGGATATATGGCTTTCGTTCGTATCGAGCAAATAACCGCCTGAATATAAAAAACCGTTGTCCCACTTTGCAGGATCATCGCTGTATGCCGTATTAGTAAATGCCTCACTGCCAATACTCGTCACGCTGTCGGGAATTGTTATACTTGCAAGGCTTGTGCAGTCGTAGAACGCACGACTGCCAATGCTCGTTAACCGGCTGTTTTCACCGAATGTTACGCTTGCAAGGCTTGTGCAGTCCTCGAACGCATACCAACCAATACTCGTTAACTGACTGTTTTCGCCGAATGTTACGCTTGCAAGGCTTGTGCAGTTCCGGAATGCATAATCGCCAATGCTCGTTAACTGACTGTTTTCACCGAATGCTACGCTTGCAAGGCTTGTGCAGTACTCGAACGCATATTTGCCTATGCTCGTTAACTGACTGTTTTTACCGAATGCTACGCTTGCAAAGCTTGTGCAGTTCCGGAATGCATAATTACCAATGCTCGTTACGCTGTCGGGAATTGTTATGCTTGCAAGGCTTGTACAGCTGTAGAACGCACGCTCGCCAATGCTCGTTAACTGACTGTTTTCGCCGAATGTTACGCTTGCAAGGCTTGTGCAACCGGAGAACGCAGAGCCGTCAATGCTCGTTACGCTGTCGGGAATTGTTATGCTTGCAAGGCTTGTACAACCGGAGAACGCAGAGCCGTCAATACTCGTTAAACGACTGTTTTCGCCGAATGTTACGCTTGCAAGGCTTGTGCAGTCCTCGAACGCATACCAACCAATACTCGTTACGCTGTCGGGTATAGTATAGCTTGTTCTTATATTTCCGGCAGGGTATTGAATCAATTTGGTTTTATCTTTGTTGAAAAGAACGCCGTATTCATCACTTGAATAATTTTTGTTGTTTGAGTCTACGGTTATGCTTGCAAGGCTATTGCAGCCGGAGAACGCATAACTGCCAATGCTCGTTACACTATCGGGAATCGTTATGTTTTCAAGGCTTGTACAGCCGGAAAACATCTGGTAGCCAATGCTCGTTACACTATCGGGAATCGTTATGTTTTCAAGGCTTGTACAGCCGGAAAACATCTGGTAGCCAATGCTCGTTACACTGTCGGGAATAGTTATGCTTGTAAGTTTTTTGCATGAACTGAACGCAGAGTCGCCAATGCTCGTCACGCTGTTGGGGATTGTTATGCTTGTAAGGCTTGTGCACCAGTAGAATGCAGAAGCACCAATGCTTTTTACGCTGTCGGGTATCAGTATGCTTTCAAGACTTGTGCAATTTATGAACGCATTGTTGCTGATTTTTGTTAATTTGCTCGGAATGGTCACATCTTTAAGTTTAATACAGGAGTTAAATACATCTTCTCCCATAGTCTCAACATTATTGCCGCCGGATATTGTTGTGAGTTTTTCGGCATTTATGAAAGCATCGGAATAAACTGAAACGGCAAAATCCGGAATGGTATATTCGGTTATTTCCGATGCAGCGGGAAATTTGAGAAGCATGTTGTCGCTTAAAAACAGCACGCCAAAATCATCGAGGAAAAAGCCGGTGTTACCTTCTTCCACTTGAATTGATTTAAGATTCTTATAAGCGGGAATACCCATATAAGACAGAGAATGTATATCTTTGCCTATTGTCAGTTTCTCAACTTTGTCGTTAATAGTTGCCGTATTCGGACAACAAAGCGGTCCGTTTCCATCAATGCAAAGCTCTCCGTCATCATAAAGAGTCCATGTGACATCGCCGCTTTTTTCGCTGTCAATAACGGTTCGTTCGGTTTCCGTTGCCTCTGCAAAAAGATTAAGGCTCAACAAAGATGCAAGGCAAATTATTGCCGAAAAAGCGATCGTTAAAATCGGATTATTTACTTTACTATTCATAACAAACCCCTTTAGATTATAATTGCGTCTACCGAATAGCTTGCTCCGGCTTCTGCGGTTTCGCTAAAGCCATCACAAATAATATCCATTCCGTAATCTGACATCATTCTGTCTTCAATATCATATTCACTTATTGATTCGCCCGCTTCAAACAAAAGTGATTTTGTTGTTGTTTCGTCTGAACCCTCGGTGTAAAGCGTTACAACTACCGTTGCTTTTGTATTTGATTCGGTTGTAGTTTTTTCTTTTGTTGTGGTTTCTTTTGTTGTCGTGACCTTTGCTGTCGTAGTAGTTTCCTTTTTGGTTGTAGTCGGCTTTTTGGTTGTGGTAGTCTTGGTTGCAGCTTCTTTTTTGGTTGTGGTTACTTTGGTTGCTTTGGTTGCAGCTTCTTTTTGGGTTGTAGTCGCCTTAGTTATTACCGGCTTTGTTGTAGTTACAGTCGTGGATAAAACGGTTGTTTCTTTCCGCTTTGTTGTTGATTTTTCGGTTACTTTAGATATGGATTTGGTCGCTTTTTCGGAAGTTACGGCATTTGCACTTGAAGCCGAAGAAATTACCGAGGTGCTTTTTGAAGTAACAACATTACGGACTGTCTGTAAACTTTCAGTGGCTGCTTTAGTACTTATTTCTTTGACCGTGGTGCTTTCGGAAATCTCAATAAAAGAGGAAGCTTCATCTAAATAATCAAATGCAGCCGAGGTCTGTTCAAAACAGACTGTTGTTTCATATTCTTTTTCCGAATCGGTTTTTGCCACCGTTGCTATCCCAACTCCGGAGCCTGTTATAACTGCCGCCGCAGAAACTCCCGCTATAACCTTTTGAGCAACGCTTAATGCGGCTATTTTGGCACCTATGCTTGTTCCCGCAGTAACCGCTCCGGAGGCTCCCGATGCTCCCGCCGCTCCTGCTACCGCTGCGGTTGCCGATGCTCCTGCTGCCGCTGCGGAAGATGCTGCCGCAACGGATATTCCCGAAAAAGCAGCACTCTGTGCGGCACTGCCTGCAAATGCGGCGGCTGAAGTGTCTGCGGATTTGATAAGGGCGGTAACGGCAAGTCCGAACGGAGCAACTCCGAAAAGCGGCATACCTTTCTTCTTTCGCTTTTCCGCCTCTTTCTCGATATCATTTTTTGCACGGAAGATTTTGCTTTTGACCGCTCCTGCGGTAATACCCAATTCATCTGCGATTTCCGCATAATTCATATCGTATTTGTAGTGCATGAGCAGACATAGTCTCTTATCCTCGGATAAAGAATCGAGTATTTTTCTGATTTCTTCAATCCGTTCATTGTGTTCATAAGAGGAATCGGGGATAAAATCAATCGCTTTTTCTTCAACATTATCAATAAGCTCGTATTTTTCTTCGGAAAGAATAACGGGCTTTTTCTTTTTTATGTAGTCGTAGGATTTGTTGGTTGCAATCCGCATAAGCCAAGATTTCAGCTTTTCGGGATCCTTTAATGTTCCTATCTTTTCAATGGCGGCAACAAAACAATCCTGCATCAAATCCGATGCATCTTCATCATCGTGCGTTATTTCTTCGGCAATCGACATAACGGCGGGTGAAAGCTCGATGTAAATTTCTTCAAATGCCGACATATCGCCGTTTACCGCTCTTTGTGCCAGCTCGGTGAGTTGAATATTATCCATAAAAATTCCTTTAAATTATATTTTCTTAATAATAGCACTTATTTTTCGCCAATTCAACAATTATTTCAATTTTTTCTTAAATATTAAATTATTGTAAATTATGCGGAAAAAGTGAAACTTTTTTGACTTTCAATCGTCATACAACGATTTTTGCGGCGAATAAAAATTTTTCGGGAAATTTTCAAAAAAAATAAAACCATTTCCGTTTTTGCTCGTCTTAGTGTATGAGAGGACAAAATTCTGTGTGGAAATGCCTTGCTCAAAAAATATCTTTCATAATGTAAGCAAATGAAAAAACAGGAGGAATTTAAATGAACTTCAAAAAGATTTTAGCGGCGATTCTTGCGGTGATTACCGTTTTCTCGATAATGCTTCCGATTGCCGGAGCAGTGGAAGACGATACTCCCGAAATGCTGTATATGAGCTACGGTGAAACAAGCGAATACGGATACATTCCCGCCATGCTTGTTGATGCAGACGGCAACGAGGTCGATCTCGGCGGTTTTTACTCTATTGATATGGTAAGGCGTGGTGCTAAAGCGAATGCCAATTTACCGAAGGCTTATGACTCAAGAAGCAACTCCGTTATCACTACCGCCAAGGATCAAGGTAATTCCTCTTGCTGCTGGGCTTTTTCAATTATGAGTGTTCTTGAAAGTGACAGCATAATGCAGGATATTGCCGATGAAAATGCTGATTTTTCGGAAGCACATACCGCATGGTTCGCCAAAACATTCACAACAGATGAGACAAGTCCGCTTTACGGAGATACGGATCTTTATCGTAATCCGTATACGGAAGGCGGCAATTGGCGAATTGCGTTGTATGCATTGAGCAATTGGTCGGGTATTGCCAAAGAAAGCTCATTTCCGTTTTATCCGAAAAACATTTCAAGCATGGGTAATTATGCGGAATCCGACAGATTCAATAGTGACAGCGGCGTTGTTGTTCGTTCGGCGGAATGTATGTCGGATGAAAATGATGTGAAGGAATGGATAATTCAGCACGGCGGCGTTTATGCGTCCTATTACAGCGATGAAAATCTCTATCATCAAGAGAATATTTCGACATCGACCCAAAACCCCAACGGAACATGGACTTCAATTATAAGAAAAGGTATTGCATCTTATTATTGCAGTGAAGACAAAGTCGCCAATCACGCAATAGCCGTTATCGGTTGGGATGACGATTATTCCGCATCGAACTTTTCCGAAAAAAATACGCCTCCCGGAGACGGTGCGTGGCTTTGCAAAAACAGTTGGGGAAACACTTGGAGTGAAAACGGATTTTTCTGGATTTCATATTACGATGCAACATTAACGGACTTTGTCGGCTTTAGTGCCGATGCTTATGACGAGAATAAAAATAACTACAGCTATAACGGCGCAGGCTACAACGGTGCCTTAAATGTTTCGGGTTCTGCATCTGCGGCGAATGTTTTCAAGGCAAAAGAAAACGAATCCGTATGTGATGTTGCGATATACACTCTTGCCGAAGACCAGACGGTTAATATCAGCATATACACGGATTTGAATAACAATTATACAAGTCCCGTGGACGGCACTCTTGCGAAAACATTTACAACCGTGTTGGAAAGATCGGGCTATCATACAATTTCGCTCCCAGAAAAGGTCCCCGTAAAAGCAGATACACATTTTTCCGTTGTTGTTGAATATGTAAACCCCGACGGCACATCACTTGTACCGATGGAATACAACTTATTCTGCAGAAATAATGAAAGCTATTTGAAATACGGTTCTTCTTCATCGTGGAAGGTTTCAAAAATTGGTGCAGGCACTTCGCGTAATGCGTGTATACAGGCAATAACCGAATCGGAAAAATCGGAAGACAGCTCCGATACCCAAACAAAGCCCACAAGCATTACATTAGGTTCATATCCGCAGTCGAAAGTCACCGACACCAAAACATTAAATGCTCTTAACGCAATGGAGCTTGACTGGACATACTATGAATACTATGCGGGAACCGATACAGCCAATCCGAATATGATGAGTACCGGCTCGGCGAAACAGCTTGACTTTATGAAATATTGCGATGTTGAATACGACGGTGAAAAATACCGTGCGGTATATTATGAAAAGCTCAGACCGAAATTCACCTGCATTACTCCTTTGGAAAGTAATTCCAACTTAAAATACAGGGACTTTGCGGTTGGCACTGTTTATTGGTATAAATATGAACCCGTTGAATGGAAATATCTTGATTATGAAAACGGAGTGGCTGTTTCTTCTTTAATTCTCGATTCACAGCCGTTCAATAATTATGTCACCTACAAAAGCGACGCCTATTACAATTCGACAGCGAAAAGATATTATGCCGATGATTATTCAAATTCGTCACTGAGAGCTTGGCTTAATGCCGATTTTTACAACACGGCATTTAACGCCGAGGAGAAAGAAAAAATCAAAACCGGCGGCATTACGACGAGTGATAATGTATCCATACTTTCGGATAATGATATTGTAAATACGACCTACGGCTTCGCTTCAAGCTCCGAGACGGAAGATCCGGCAAGGGTGAAAGGCGGAACGGATTATGCAATTTCGCAGGGACTTTACAACAAAGCTTCGTGCAATTGGTATCTTCGTCCGACAACGGCTCAGGGAAATTATACAGTTGTATGTGTTGGTACAACCGGTTGTGCAAATGTCAATTCCATTTCCGATGCAACCTCCGTTGGTATTGTACCCGTGATAAAACTCAAAGCAGAAGATGAAAAGCCGGAGACAAAATATACAATGACCTTCGATGCGGACGGCGGCAAATTTTCATCCGGCTTGGAATACTTTTCGAGTGAATATAAATACGGTGACACCGTTACGCTTCCCGATGCACCGACAAAAACAGGCTATACTTTTGCAGGCTGGGATATCGATATTCCGACAACAATGCCCAAAGAAAATGTAACAATCACAGCTCAGTGGAACATCAACCGATACACAATCACTTTTGTAAACACGGGCGACAGCACCGTTAATGCAATCACACAAAATTATAATTCAGCGGTAACACTTCCGACAGCACCGACAAAAACAGGATACACTTTTTCAGGCTGGCAGAGAGCAAACGGAACGGTTCTTAACGCAGGCAATACATTTGCAATGCCTGTCGGCGGTGAAACCGTAACAGCAACATGGACAATAAACGAATATGAAGCAACCTTTGATGCAGCGGGCGGAAGTTTCAAAAACGGATATCCGACAGCAACCGTAAAAGCAAATTACGGCGAAGCAATCGAGGCTCCCGACGAACCCGTAAAGACGGGATATTCATTCAAGGGCTGGACTCCCGAGGTTCCCGATGTCATGCCCGCAAGCGACAAGACCTTTACGGCAGTTTACGAAGCAAATATCTACAATGCCGTATTTAATGCGGACGGCGGCAAATGGAGCGACGGCAAAACAGAAAAGACCGTTCCGACTGCGTTTGATGCTAAAATCGAAGTCCCCGTAAACCCGACAAAGCAGGGATATGTGTTCTCAAAATGGAATGTTGAACCCGGCAAAATGGACAGCATAAACGGCAAAACCTTCACTGCCGTGTGGATTCCCGCAACCGATACGCATTACACCGTCGAGACATATACAATGGGTACAGACGGAGAGTATGTGAAAGCAACGGAAACCAAGACGGGAACAACAGACAGTCTCGTAAATGTTAAACCCGAAACGGTTGAAAAAGGTTTTACTCTCAACGATAAATTGAGCGTTTATGAGGGAAAGGTTACGGCAAACAATTCGCTTGTTCTCAAAGTCTATATTGACAGAAACAAACACGATGTCAAAACCGTTCTTGACGGTAAAACAATTTCAAACACAGCTTACTATTACGGCTCTACCGTAATAATCCCCGAAAACGCTGAAAAGGAAGGTCACACTTTCGGCGGCTGGTTCGTCGGTGAGAAAAAATATGCAGCAAATACAAGCTTTGCAATGCCCGACGAAGATGTTACGATAAGCGGAGCATTTACGGTAAATAAATATGATGCATTGTTTTATTCGGATAATGAACTTATTGCAACTGTTCCCACCGAATACGGCAAAATCCCCGTTGCTCCTACGGCGACAAAAAACGGTTACGCATTCAAAGGCTGGAATCCCGCTCTTTCCGCAATGACGGTTAACGGTGCGAGATATGATGCTGTGTTCATTGCCGATACCGATACGCCGTACACAATAGAAACATATGTAATGGATACAAACGGCAACTACTCTTTACAGAGCAAAACACAATCCTACGGTGAAACGAACCGTACCGCAACGGTTGTGCCGGAGAAAATCAACGGCTTTACCGTGACGGATGACAGCGTTCTCAGCGGAAAAATCCTTCCGGACGAATCTCTTGTGCTTAAAATTTATTACAGCCGAAATAAATATAAAGCAACCTTTACGGCGGACGGAAAACCTTACGGTGAAGTCAAAGAATTTTACTTTGAAGAAAATATCACCCTGCCCGAAGCACCCGTAAAGACGGGATATTCATTCAAGGGCTGGACTCCCGAAATCCCCGATGTCATGCCCGCAAGCGACAAGACCTTTACGGCTGTATTTGAAGCGAATATCTACAACGCCGTATTTAATGCGGACGGCGGCAAATGGAGCGACGGCAAAACAGAAAAGACCGTTCCGACTGCGTTTGATGCTAAAATCGAAGTCCCCGTAAACCCGACAAAGCAGGGATATGTGTTCTCAAAATGGAATGTTGAACCCGGCAAAATGGACAGCGTAAACGGCAAAGCCTTCACCGCCGTATGGATTCCCGCAACCGATACGCATTACACCGTCGAGACATACACGATGAACACATCGGGCGAATATGACAAAACCGTTCGTGCGTTCACGGGTACGACCGATTCAACAGCAATTGCCGAATATTCCGTTACGACAGGCTTTACTCTCAACTCCGAAAAGAGCGAGCTTTCGGGCGAGATAAAAGCGAACAGCTCCCTTGTTCTCAAAGTCTATATCGACAGAAACAAGTACGCTTTCACAACCGTTGTTGACGGCACGGAGAACACAAACGAATATTATTACGGTTCACTTATCACCGAGCCTTCCGCACCGGTTAAGAACGGATATAAATTCGTCAAGTGGAACGGCGATATTCCCGAAACGATGCCCGCAAAGAGCGTTAGAATCACCGCAGAATTTATTAAATCGTATTCCTGCCCCGACTGCGGAAACGAAATTCTCGGCGAGGATGCAATAAATGCACATATCGCAAAGGAAAAGCTGATGAAATCAACCATTACAATCAAAAACAACAGCGGTTCAAAAACGATAAATTACGGTGAAACACTCCATCTGACGGCGATTGCAACAATGCCCGCAGATGCAAAAATCGTTTGGTATGTTGACGGCACGAAAAAGGGCGAGGGCAAAACCTTTGATGTTAAATTTGACAGCGGTACGAAAACCGTTGAAGCAAAGCTCGTTGATGCAAACGGAAATGTCCTCAAGGACAAAAACGGAAACGAAATATCAACCTCCGAAAAAGTGACCGTAAATGCGGGACTTTGGCAGAAAATCGTCTCGTTCTTCAAAAATCTCTTCGGGATTAACCAAATAATTGTTCAATCCTTGAGCTTCGAATAACAGTTTTTCTACTCTTGATATCAGCAAATCATATGATTTCTACCACTCGATTATATTTGGTATTGATAGCAACGAACCGGAGCGCAGTACTCTAAAAAAGGCACTGTAAAAATAGTCAAAAAGAACTGCAAGTCCACCGAAAAAGGTAGGCTCGCAGTTCTTTTTTGCCCTCTATACATTAAAACCAAAAAAGTTTCAAAGTTTTTAAAAAAATATTTAATAACTTTTATATTGTAAACAAATGCGCCCTAACATTCCAAATCGGCTTCAATCAACGGCGAACCTTCATTGTCGGCAGCATAATCTCCGTGCCGAACACTCCGTCCTCAAACTGACGGTTGACAAAGCCACTGTATTTATCGGCGATTCTGTCAACTCTCATAAGTCCGAAGCCGTGATTTTCTCCCTTTGAGGATTTATATGCCTTGCCTTTTTTAATCGGAGTGCCGAGCATGGAATTCGTAACATTTATGTAAAGCTGCTGCTTGAAAACGCCGATATACACACGGATAAATCTCTGTGATTTATCCTCAATTTTTTCGCATGCTTCCATTGCGTTATCAAGAAGATTGCCGATGATGACGCAAAGCTCAACATCGTTGACAGAGCATTCTTCGGGGATCGTTGCAGTAACTTCGTAGGGAATGCTTTTTGTCTTGCAAAGAGCCAGCTTACTGTTTAGAATCGCATCTGCCATAACGTTTCCGGTTTTGACAACGGTATCCACCGTGTTAAGGTCAACGGTCAGCTCTCCGAGATAATTACCGAGTTCTTTAAGATTGCCCATTTCAAGAGAAGCACGCATAGTCTGAATGTGGTTTCTGTAGTCGTGCCGCCAGCCTCTCATTGTTTTGTAAATATTCTGCACTTCCTCGCAATGCTTCGTTATGAGGTCGTTTTGATATTCGGCAATGCGTTTGTCGGTCAGATTTCGGATATATCTTCTCGTCAAAAGAATTGCCGCAATTACGGTTAATATGACAACTGCAAACAATACGGCGATTATTTTATAATTCATCGGTTCACTCCTCTGTAAAAATCAATAAAAGCGGTGTTGACATCATTATACATTCGTCTTGAAATCGGAATACTTTTACCGGAATCAAATTTAATTTCGGTTTTGGATATTCTCGCTATATGTTCGATATTTGCAATATATGAACGATGACAGTGTACAAAGCTTCCATCAAGCTTTTTCTTGATATCCGAAATCGGAGTTTTGGTTTCAAATTCTCTGCTTTTGCAAACAATATTGCTCGAATGTCCGAAGGCTTCAATATAAATAATATCTTTCAAATTGATTTTAAAGCTTTCGTTGTCAACAGAAAAAAGTATATATTTTTCTTCTTTCTTCAGGTTATCGCAAGCTTTTGAAAGTACTTCAAAAAGCTTTTGTTTTTCAACAGGTTTAATCAGATAATGAAGAGCCGAAACATCATAATATAATCCGGAAAACCGGTTATGAAAACAATCTGAACGCTGCTGTTATTCTCACGGATTTTTTCGGCAAGCTCTATTCCGTCCATGGCGTTCATCTGGATATCCAAAAGAAGAATGTCAAAATCTTTATTTTCTTCATA
This sequence comes from uncultured Clostridium sp., assembly GCA_964571095.1. Lineage (GTDB taxonomy): Bacteria > Bacillota > Clostridia > Oscillospirales > Acutalibacteraceae > CAG-177. Next base: position 15,475 of record CAZNAC010000011.1, read on the forward strand.
TTCAAAAAGGAACGCTTCCGCACTTGCAAAGCAGGAAATACTCACGGCGGTTTCGGTCAGCTTCGCCCATTGCCGTGTAAGCTGTGTCAGATATTCGATTTCAACGCTTTCATCATCACACACGGCAATATTCAGCATCTCGTTCGCTCCTTTTACCCGATTATCGATTTTTGATTATATTATACAAAATCAACCACAATATATCAAGACTCTTTTAATGTTTATCCGAACCCCAACGCTCATATAAAGCAGGAGCCGGAGATTAACCTCTAAGGTAAGTCTCCGGCTGATTTTTAAATTTAAATTTGAGCAAAAGCAGCCACATCAAGCCGATTTCGTCTTATTGGCATTAAAACTCCGCATCATGAAGCCAAACATATTTTTCATCTTCATTTCGGGTTGATTGAAGCCAAGGATCTCCGTCAAGGTGGCGAATCATCCAGCAGGTATACATTTGGAATCCCGGTGCAACCGACTGCGGATGTAATGCTCCGCCGGGAATAGCCGAAAAGCTGTTATCCACACTTTTAAAGACCTCATCACCGACAAAGCTTGCACCGAAGCCTTCGGGACGATCAAATTTAAAATAATAGCATTCGGGTTGAGGATGTCTGTGAGGCAAATAGCCCGACCAATTTCCTCTGTCATTAAGTACCTCTCCGAGAACCATATTTGACCACGGTGCAATGTCCTTATCGATGATAGTATTTACTCGGCGTTTCGCAACATTTCCGAACTTGCCCACACAGGAATATCCCCACGGAGCATCCTCCGGTACATAAAGCTTGGATTCAAATTCATTTTCATTATGAGTGCACTGCACAAGAATTTCCGAATCCTCATTTGCTTTAACCTTAACGGTACGGTTTGCACAAAAATGAAGTGCATAAGGTCCTTGCGTAAAAACGCTTTCACGACTTACGGAACACGAAGTATTGTCCCATTCATAGTCAATATTGCCCGAAAGAAGCAGCACCGCCGTTTCTTCACCTTTGCGGCAAAAGCTTCTCTCCTCCCCCGCTTTCATACGATAAACACGAACATCCATCATCATTTCGCTGTAATCGTTATCGTATGTGCAGAGAATTTCTTCACCGTTTGCATCAAATTGCGGATAACCGAATAATTTTCCCATAATAAATATCTCCTTTTATTCGGCAAAGCATTCATCATCGAATATGCCTTGCTTTTTCATTTTTCTTTTTAATATAAAATACATTATAAATTGTGCAAAAAATGTTATCGCCCACGAAACGGGATATGCCCAATAAAGATTGGTCAAGGTTTTGTTTAGCGGAAGAACAAGATATATCCATAAAATTCTGATTCCGCACGCACCGAGAAGTGAAACGACCATCGGTTCAAACGATTTACCCATACCTCTTATTTGACTTGCCGCAACATCCATTAATGAACAAAAGAAATAAAACGGCATAATGAGCAAAAGTCTGTCGGCACCGATTGCGATAACCTCCGCATCATCGGAAAACAATCCGACAATCTGATTTCCGAATACGCAGCCGAGAGCACCCATACCGACACCGATTATCGTTGTTATTATCAAGCAATTGCGATAAACCTTACCGATATTTGAATATCTTCTTGCACCCATATTCTGGGAGGAAAATGTCATTGTTGTTTGTGCAACGGCGTTTGTGCAGGTATAAACATATGAATCATAGTTTGAGCCTGCTGCAATTCCCGCCATTGCAACCGAACCAAACGAATTGACGGTTGACTGAATAATAACATTGGAAACCGAAAAAAGAGAATTTTGTATTCCCGCAGGTAAACCGAGACGAAGTATGCTTTTAAGCTCTGTTTTATTGATTTTCAAGTTACTAAACTTCAATCGGCACGCATTCGGCATTTTTGAGAGAAAAAACAGAATCAAAGCCGCCGAAATATACTGCGAAACAATAGTTGCAATTGCAACTCCGCTTACTCCGAGATTAAACTTTATAACAAGAACAAGATTCAATGCAACATTAATAAGTCCCGCAAAGGTTAAAATGTAAAGCGGTCGTTTGGTATCGCCCGTTGATCTGACTACCGATGCACCGAAATTATAAACAAGAAGTCCCGGAGAACCGAGAAAATAGACTTTAAGATAGAGCGATGCAAGGTCAATAACATCATCGGGTGCATTCATCAATCGAAGCATGCTCTCGGATGCAAAAAAGCCGAGAAATCCCACAATAATTCCGCACACAAGTCCGAGTAAAATCGAAGTGTGAACACAATTGTGAATAGCTTTATCGTCATTTTCGCCTATATGACGGGCAACCATAACTCCCGAACCCATTGATAATCCGAGAAAAACATTAAGAAACAGATTAACAAGCGAGCCTGTTGAACCGACGGCTGCAAGTGCCTCCTTTCCGACAAATCTGCCGACAACAACAACATCGGCAGTGTTATACGCAAGCTGAAGAAGCCCTGTGAGCATAAGCGGTACGGAAAAAATAAGTATTTTTTTCATAAAAGGTCCTTTGGTCATATCCAAAGAATATTTATTACCCATACAATTCCCCCTTTCACAAGCTGTAAGTATCTTATCATTTTTGCTTAATTTTATTAACGATAACGCCGATTCTCGTATCGTTAAATGCTTTCTTTTTTCTTTCTTTTTCGCTCATAGGCTTAGGCTCGGCATCCTTATCGATAAATCTTTCCATATTTCCGTCATCGCATATAAATGCCTGCGTCATACATATTCCGCCTTTTCCTTTTAGCTGAGCACGAACATAACAGCTTATCTTATCGACATAATCTGCAAGAGAAATTTCCGACGTCATTTTTCCGTCAAAATCCGCTTTATCGGTCTTAATAATTTCTCCGTTGGCAATCCATTCAACGGTATTGCAATTAACGCCGCTAACGCTTATTATATCTTTTTCGTCATCGATGCTGATTCCGCAAACACGGGGATATTCTCCCTCACCGACAAAATCTTCACCAAGCTCGTTTCTTGCATATCGTGCAATCGCAAAAAAGCTTCCGTTTTCAAGTGCATTTCTGAAATTGTCCAAAGTGTATTCCGGAATGATGAAATCCATAAAAGCGGTATCGATTTCACGAATCCTGTGTGCATCACTGTTTGCAAAGCCGATAACAGTGCGTTTTCCCTCCGGAATGATTTTTTGCAAAAGCTCATCCCAAAGGATTCTGTCACCGCGATTTGATCTGTCAAACATATTAAGCACTTCTATGCCGAGGCAGGAATGATATCTTCTCAAAATATCGGCAAAGAACCTAACATTTTCGGGAACCTTTGCACACATCTGATCTCTGTATGCTCCGAGCCAATCCGACGGATGGTTAATATGAGAAACACCGCCGCTTTGCTCAATTGCCTTGATGGGAATCTCAAAATCATTTTCTTTGCCGCACTTACCTTCAAGCCTGTCATCGGTAAAATAACCGTTAACATGGTTTTTCATAATCGTAACCATATTCGCTTCTATCGCATTGGGAATACACATCATTCCCCTTTTCTTTGTGCGTAGATTATCCTTTGTTGCATATGTACCGCCGAGAATCGCTCTGTATTCATCCGTTGTTAAATGCCGTCTTATTCCGTGCCAAAGGTATTGAAAACGATAGAGCGGAATAATAGTGGGTTTTTTGTCCCACTCCTTACCGAGTATACCGTGCTCCGCAAAAGCAAGAATATCAAAATCACGGTCATAAAATCCGAATATCATATCGGACATTGTAAAATTCGCATCGCTGTAGGTTGAATGGGTGTGCAGATTGGTTTTGTAATGGCAGTCATCATTGCCGAGAACGGAAAGCACACCGTCATAAGGAGATGTTATTTTGAATTTTCTCATCATTCGCACCTCAATCATTCTTTAATTCGATTTCAACGTTATTATCGGAATAACCCTTGTTATTGCCGATGGTATTCAAAAGCATTTGCTTCAAATTGATTTCAACTCCGTTCTTTGAGAGCTTTGGTTCAAGCTTTTTTAATATAAAACCGAGTCTGTTTAAAGCAGAAGAAAAGGCATCCCCGACAGGAGTACCGCAGACATACGGCTGATCACCTGCAAAAACCGCAACGCCGACCTCTCCCGCAAGATCAAGCAACTTTCTCTTTTTCAATGACTTATCAACTCGAACAAACAGAAGTCTGCCAACAGTTCCGACCGTTATTCCGTTAAGTACCTTACGTCCGACCTTTTTTGCAAAACCGCCGCCGTCGAATATTCCGTCAATACGATTTAAAATAGAATACCTAAACTGCGAATCGAATAATTCGGAAATCGAAAGTTCGTTTGCTTCAGCTCTGAAATCGGGAACATCAATAGATTCAACCTTAATTCGCTTGTCATCCAAAAGAATCTTTCTGTATTTTGCGGGACTTCCGACAAGTCCTGCGGTGCAGATATCAACAATTGTATTTCCTTTTTCGGAAGTAAATTTGTTGATGCTTTGGATATGCATATGTCCCGTTAAAACAAGTCTTACACCATTATCGGCAAGAAAAGCAGCGGCATCACGCCAATTTCTAAGCCTTGCATCTCCTATTAAATCAAAAACGGGAACAGGAGGTATGACCGGATAGTGACACATTGCAATCACTTCACACCCTGCCGATTTCGCTTTGTCAAGCTGAAGCTTTATCCATTCCGTAAGCCTGTCATCAATCGCACCCTTGGGATTACCCTCACCATCGCAATTGACGGCGAGCAATCTCAAGCCGTCGGCAATTTCGGCAACATATGAAAGAGTTTTATCGTCAATCTCAAGTGCTTGAGAATATCCGAAATCTTTATAAAGCTCGGGCAGCATTTTAAACGGTGTTCCCTCAACCTCAATGCACTCATCCCCCAAAAAAGCTCTTGATTTATCATTATAGTCATGATCTGCTGTAATAACAAAAATCTTTTTTCCTGAATCTTTAAGCTTATAAAGCTCCTTGATGAAGCTTTTGTGGCTTTCGATTTCTCCGTTTTTTGAAAGATCTCCGGGGATAAGAACATACTCCGTTTCGGTATCATCGGCTATTTTGCCGAAAACAGTTTTAACTATATCGCTGCTTTCCGCCATAAAATACTGTTCTTTTTTCATATACTCATTATATGCGGCACCGCTTGCACCAAGTGACGGTTCAAAATAATGAGTATCCGTTACAAGATAAAATTTAAAAGGCTTCAAATTTTCACCAACTCTATAGGTCTTTTTCGGTTTATTATAGCATTATTTTCATTCAATTGCAATGCGATAAATTTTATTAATATATACTTTTAAAAAATTTAACAATTAAGTGATAAAATTGCAAGCGGTGATATTATGATAAAGCTTCTTGCCGTTGATATGGACGGCACTTGCCTTGATTCTCACAGCAGAATGAGCGAAAAAAATGTTAATGCCCTGAAAAAAGCCGCAGAGAAAGGGATTATTGTAGTTCCGACTACGGGCAGAAATCTCAATTGCATTCCTCACAGATTAAAAAGCGAAGGCTTTTATCGATATGTAATCACTTCAAACGGTGCGTGCGTGATTGACAAAAAAAGCGGCAAAAATATTTTCAGCTCATTTATTCCGTTTAATACCGCAGCAGAGCTTTTAAGCTCCTGCCGTCATCAAGGCTTCGGCATAACCGCTCAGCTTGAAAACGATTATTATTTACAAGGAAAATTGCTTTCACTTGTCGGAAGATTATATTACGGCAAAGATTCGGAAAATTCCCTGTGCGTTAAAAATCTTGAAGAATTTATAAGAAACAGAGGTTCCGATATCGAAGAAATTCAGTTGTACTTTCTCAACCCAAAAGCAAAAGAAAGAGCCGAAAAAATTCTTTCAAATTACAGCGGCTTTTCGGCAGCCTACAGTAGTATTTATGTTGAAATTTTCAATCACAATGCTTCAAAAGGAATTGCTCTTTCAAATCTATCCGATTATCTCGGAATAAAAAAAGACGAGGTTGCCTGTATCGGCGACGGAGAAAATGACCTGACGATGTTTTCCGCTTCGGGAACGAAATTCGCAATGGGCAATGCCGTTGATATACTTAAAGAAAAATCAGATTATATTTTACCCGACAATAACCATAACGGCGTTGCGTTTGCTGTTGAAAATTATATTTTGTAACGGACTTAAAGCCGAAAGATTCCGTATTATCGAAATCATTGAAGATTTGTTCTATTCATAGGATTTTTTACCGTTCTGTTATGCTATAATCGTCACATCCAACATTCTGCGGTGAATAACGGTTGTTTTTATTGACAAAAAACAAGAACAAGTGTATCATATCAATTGTATTGTTTTACTACTATCTCATCTTCGGAGGTAAATGAATGAGCAGATACGAAAGTGCGAAAAAGCTTTATTCTCAATTCGGAATAGATACCGAAAACGCAATTAATAAGCTTGGAAATATAACTGTTTCCGTTCATTGCTGGCAGGGCGATGATGTTGGCGGTTTTGACAGTGACGATGTGCTTTCCGGAGGGATTCAGGCAACCGGTAATTATCCGGGTAAAGCAAGAAATCCCGACGAGCTTATGGCGGATATCGATATGGCTTTCGGTCTTATACCCGGTAAAAAAAAGCTTAATCTTCACGCAAGCTATGCGATTTTTGACGGAGCCAAAGCCGACAGAGATGCATTAAAACCCGAACATTTCAAAAAATGGGTTGATTTTGCCAAAGAAAGAAATATCGGAATCGATTTCAATCCGACATTTTTTTCTCATCCTATGGTCAAGGACGGCCTTACTCTTTCGTCTCCCGACGAAAAGGTTCGTCGATTTTGGATTGAACACGGTAAAAGATGCGTTGAAATTTCGGAGTTTTTTGCCGAAGAAACCGGATTTCCCTGCGTTATGAATATCTGGATTCCCGACGGATATAAGGATATTCCCGCCGACAGGCTCTCTCCTCGCCTGCGTTTCAAAGAATCCCTTGATGAAATTCTTGAAACGCCATATGATAAAAGCAAGGTTTTTATCACGCTTGAATCAAAGGTGTTTGGTATCGGACTTGAAAGCTATACTGTCGGTTCGGCGGAATTTTGTCTTAGTTATTCAATTCAAAAGGGCATTGTCCCCCTGATGGATAACGGTCATTACCATCCTACGGAGCTTGTTTCTGACAAAATCCCCTCAATGCTTGCTTTCAGCGATAAAATCGCATTACATATAACAAGGGGTGTTCGTTGGGACAGTGACCACGTTGTTATTCTTGATGATGAAACAAAAGAAATAGCCAAGGAAATCGTTCGCAACAACGCTCTTGACAGAGTTTTTATAGCAACGGATTATTTTGATGCTTCAATAAATCGAATCAGTGCGTGGGTTACAGGGGTCAGAAACGTGCAAAAAGCATTGCTTTTCGCACTGCTTCAGCCGGCAGATAAAATGAAGAAATTGCAGGACAGCTCCGAGTTTACCGAGCTAATGGTTCTCGGTGAAGAAATGAAAACCATGCCGATGGGCGATGTTTGGGCTGAATATCTCAGCAGACAAAACGTTGAAAATTGCTATCTCAAAAGCATTAAAGAATATGAAGAAAAGGTATTGGTGAACAGAAAATGAAAAACATTTTAGAAGCTCCCTTTGTTGTGGGAATGTGTAAAGCAACAGCTAATATGTATCGTATGGGCTGGGACGAAAGAAACGGCGGTAATATCAGTATGATGCTCGACAATGAAGAGGTTGCCGAATATCTCGATATTAATGCACCTATCAGAACTATAGAAATGGGATTTGATGCAAGCGTGCTTGTCGGTAAGATTTTTATTGTTACAGGAACGGGAAAATACTTTAAAAATGTTATTGATGATCCCGAAAACAATCTCGGCATTATAAAAATTGCCGAAAACGGCACTTCGGCAGAGCTTCTTTGGGGTTACAGCGATGGCGGAAGACCTACCTCAGAGCTTCCCGCTCATCTCATGAGCCACATTTCAAGACTTTCAAAAAATCCCGAAAACAGAGTTATTATGCACAGCCATCCAACAAATACTCTTGCTATGACATATGTGCACGAACTTTCCGAAAAGAAATTTACTCATTCTCTTTGGGAAATGTGCACCGAATGTATGGTTGTTTTCCCCGACGGAATCGGTGTTTTGCCTTGGATGGTTTGCGGCACTAATGAAATCGGAATTGCTACTGCGGAAAAAATGAAAGAATTTCGCCTTGTTATTTGGGGACAGCACGGTATTTACGGTTGCGGCAAAGACCTTGACGAAGCATTCGGTCTTATCGAAACTGTTGAAAAGGCAGCTCAGCTTTATATGATGACCGCTCACCTGCCCCGTGTTAATACAATTACAGATCCCGACCTTGTTGAAATCGTTAAAGCGTTTAAGCTCGAAGATATCTACAGAAAAGACTTTCTTAATCTTTAATGGAAAGGAACAAAAAATATGAGTATCAATCCCTTTGAAGGTTTGCCTGTTTACTGCGGCGGAAAACCTGTTGAAGAAATTTTTAATTGCGGAAGCACACTTGAGGATGACAAAAAAGGCGTAACGCCGGAAGATTCCTATATGCAAATTATTAATGAAACAAATGAAAATGATTTTTCGGAATACTGTAATTCTCTTGAGGCTAACGGCTTTGTTAAAGAGTTTTCAAGAGAGAATCAGTCCGGAATTTATTGCAGATTCATTTGCGGCGAACGTGTTATCTACACATACTTTTTGAAATATGAAAAAGCAACAAGAATCATAATCGAACCGAAAGCAATCAAGCTTGATGATTTTGCTTTCTCTGCCGACGGCGAGCTTGAAGACACAGCTCTTATGCAGTACGGTCTTTATTATTCCGATATGATCAGCGGTACAACAAGTGACTGCGGAATGATGTATGTAATTCGTCTTAGAAATAACGAGCTTATCATTGTTGACGGCGGTGAATTTGAGCAGAGCACCGAAGCTGCCACTCGCGATTTTTTAAACAGAATCCACGCTCTCACCAATACTTCCGACAACGAAAAGGTTGTAATTGCCGCTTGGTTCTGCACGCACAACCACAATGACCATATGGACTTTTTCTCAAAGCTTATTGCATTCCACTCCGATGAATTAGAGCTCAAAAGAGTTATGTTTAACTTCCCCTCCGAAAGGCTTATTTCAAACAACAATAACTGCACACCGAGAATGAAAAACCGTATAAAAGCGGCTTATCCCGATGCTAAATTTATGAGATTACATTCCGGTATGAGCTTTTCTTTAGGCAACGCATCTTTTGATGTTCTTCTTACTCATGAAGACGTTCTCCCCAGACAAATTAAGGAAGATTGTTATTACGACGGAATTAATGAAACATCAACCGTACTTAAAATCGAATTTGACGGACAGTCGATAATTTTCCTCGGCGATACCGTTGACAATGTTGGCGATATTCTTTTAGAGCATTATAATGATATGGGACTTTCGTGCACCTATCTTCAAGCGGCTCATCACTGCATAAACTATGTTGAGAATATATACACATTTGTTAAAGCCGAAAAGGTGCTTGTTCCCCAGTGCCGTTACATTGCCGAAAAATTCCACAGCCCCAAATACAAAATTATTTGCGATAATTACGGTGCCGAAAATGTACTTTTTGCAGGTGATTGCACAAGGATATTCTTTGCCGGTGCAAACGGTACTCGCATCGAATACTATCCGGTTGTTTGCGGAAGCTATGACGGTTCGGAATATTAATTGATCTTTAAAATATAATCATATAATTTTTGTACTGAAATCAGATATGGCTACCGGTTGCTTATATTTGTTTCAGCGGAAAGGAATGAATTAAATGGTAAACAGATTTGTACTTAATGAAACATCGTATCACGGCAAGGGTGCAATAGCATCAATTGCCGATGAATTTAAAGCAAGATGCTTTAAAAAGGCACTTGTATGTTGTGATCCCGATCTTATAAAGTTCGGTGTTGCGGACAAGGTATTCAATGTTCTCAAAGGTGCCGATATTGCTTATGACGTTTTCAGTCAAATTCAAGCAAACCCCACAATCGAAAACGTTCAAGCAGGTGTTGAAGCTTTCAAAGCAAGCGAAGCAGACTGCATCATAGCTATCGGCGGCGGTTCATCTATGGATACCGCAAAGGCTGTTGGAATTATTATTGCAAACCCAGAATTTGCCGATGTTCGCTCTCTCGAAGGCGTTGCGCCTACAAAGAATAAATGTGTTCCTATTATTGCGGTTCCCACAACCGCCGGTACTGCCGCAGAGGTTACTATTAATTATGTTATAACCGACGCACAGAAAAACAGAAAAATGGTTTGCGTTGATGTTCACGACATTCCTGTTGTTGCTGTTGTTGATCCCGATATGATGTCAACAATGCCCGCCGGTCTTACCGCTGCGACCGGAATGGATGCTCTCACCCACGCAATCGAGGGATATATCACCAAGGGTGCATGGGAGCTTAGTGATATGTTCCATATCAAGGCAATAGAAATTATCGCAAAGAGCCTGCGTGGTGCGGTTGCAAATACCGATGAAGGCAGAGAAGGTATGGCACTCGGTCAGTATGTTGCCGGTATGGGATTCTCAAATGTCGGTCTGGGAATCGTTCATTCAATGGCACATCCTCTCGGTGCACTTTACGATACACCTCACGGCGTAGCCAATGCGATCATTCTTCCCACCGTAATGGAATACAATGCACCTGCTACGGGCGATAAATACAGAGATATTGCCAAAGCAATGGGCGTAGATGGCACGGAAAACATGAGCATTGAGGAAGCACGCAAGGCAGCAATTGATGCTGTTAAGCAGCTTTCAAAGGATGTTGGTATTCCCGCTGACCTTAAAGAAATCGTTAAAGCAGAGGATATCCCCTTCCTTGCACAGTCGGCATATGACGATGCTTGCAGACCGGGCAATCCCAGAGATACAAGCGTAGAAGAAATCACAGCTCTTTACAATTCTCTTATCTGATTATTATAATCCAACCGAAAAATAACAGCTCAAGCGGTCACAATGTACACTGCTTGAGCTGTTTGCTTATCTAATCGGTTATAACAGTTCAGTTGTTGAAAACAATATCAAAGAAATCAACATCATAGCCGTTTTCTTTAAGATTACTATAAACGCCGATATTATTAAAGATGCCGTAAACCGTACCGCAGAATCTTACAAATCCGTCAAAAGGCGAAGGAAGAATCTGCTTGGGATGACCGCCTTCTTTTGAAGTTTTAACGATGCTGTAGCTGTTGAACGGCTCTGCTTCACCTTTATAGTAAGATGAAACAGTAATTGAATCCTCTGTAAAGTCAAGAATATTATATATTATTCTGTCATCGGGAGTGCCGACATAGCCTATCCATTCCTCATTGAGTCCGAGAGTATCATCGTTTCTCGGTCTTGTTATCGAGCCGGAAACCATATAAACAGTACCTTTGGGATCGGTCATTGTTTCGGATAAATCGGAAACGGTTTCACCGTTATATAATACGTTTGTGACGGTATAATAATGGCTGTGACCGAGCAAAACAAGGTCAATTGAAAATTCATCCGCCATAGGTCCCCAAAGCATACGAAGAAGCTCATTTTCGCTTTCTCTGTGAGGTATTCTTCCGCTGTAAAGGTCGTGATGAGCCATCAAAACTCTCCATTTTGCATTGGGATTCGCATCAACCGCCGATTTAATGAATGCCCTGTGGTCCATTCCGCTTGCATTGTTACTGTCAACAACAAGGAAAAGAACATCGCCCTTTGTGAACCAATAGTCACCGCTGACATATGAAGCAACCATATTGTTTGTTCTTTCATTGGGGAAATTTTTAAAGGTTTTATATGCAATACCCTTTCGGTCGTGGTTGCCTACCGTTGTTGCAACGGGGAACTTTTTAAGCAAAAGTGCCGATGAAAAACCTTTGTATTCGGACTCCAAGCCGAGAGAAGCCTGATCACCCGCCGAAAGAAGCAGGGATATATTTCTTCTTGATGCCGCTTCGGCAAGTGCACTGTTAAATTTACCGGCTGTTTCTTTTAATCCGTTTTCGTTTTCGGAATCATAGCTTGTATGAATATCCGTCATATAAACGGCTGAAAAAGTATTTTCATCCGCATCGGTTGTAAATGAATAAACATTTGACTCAAAGCCATCACTGATGCATTGATAGGAGTATGTTTTTCCTGCTTCAAGACCTGTTAATGTAACTTTATTTGAGTAATCTCCGTCCGGAGCGGCAACAGAATATCCCGAAATTTCTTTTGCGTTTTCACCGATTAAGATACCTTCGCTGACAACAACTTTAGGTACACTCTCGGTTTTTGAATACCACGAAACATTCATTTCGCTGTTATCGCTTCCCGGAAAAAGAATAACACCGTTATCGTATTCTTCATTCCAAACGTGTTCCCACAAAAGCTCTCCGGCTGCAAATGAGGGAACAACCGCCGTGAAAAGCATTACTGTTGCCAACGCAACGGAAAGCATTCCTTTGAAAAATTTTTTCATAAAATCATTTCTCCCTTTCAAGGATTTATTTTGAATTATTATATCATATAATTGAATTATTTTCAAGATATCAGTACTATGCTTTAACCATAAAGCAGTTTTATTATTATTACTCAAAAAGCAAAAAATAAGAGCTGCTTTTAAAGCAGCTCCGCAAATTTTTTACTTAATAAAAAGAACAACAAGAGTTGAAACAAGGGCAAGTACAAAGAAAATTATTGCAAAAATCTTTGTGATTTTAACAAGCTTTTGTTCAACGGTTTTGCTTTTTCCTTTACCGAGAAATGTTTCCGCACCGCCGGCAATTGCTCCCGAAAGACCTGCCTGACGACCTTCCTGAAGAAGAACGAGAGCCACAAGAGCAAGAGATGTAATAATAAGGACAATGCCCAAAACGATTTCATACCACTGCATAGGTAAATTACCTCCAAGAAAATATTTTACTAATGGATTTTAACATATAATAAGAAGAAATGCAAGACATTTTTTAAATTTATTTAACAAAAATTACATTGAATTAAAAAATAACAATTGCGAATGATAATTTTGCAGAGAAAAGGCGGCGTTTGCTTCTCTGCCTAACCGTTCAGAGTGGGGATGCCCAACTTTGAACGGTTATTGATTTTTATTCAAAGGTTATCTGCTCTGCCCCATCCTCATTGCTGAGAACCGCTCCTGCGGCAGGAAGATTTTTTGCTTTATATCGGTGCGGCTTTGAAAATTCGCCGTCAACATATTCTCTTACCGTCATCAGTCTATGCCCTTTTTTCAGTGTCATAACGCCGACTCCGATTGTATCTTTTGTTGTCTTCGGCAAAATAACGGCAGTATTGATAATTAAATGCCTTCCGGCACTTGATATAACAACAAGCTCTTTATCCTCCTCGATATGCATAACAGCAGCAAGAGGAGCTTTGTTTGAATATGCTTTAATAAGCTTTTTGCGTTTTGTAACGGTTTGATATGCCTTCATATCTATTTTGGCAGCCTTACCGTTTTCAAAGAAAAACATCATATAACCGCCGTAATCACCTGTTACAGCCATATAAATCGGAGCTTCTCCATCCTCCATTTCAAGCTTAGCCGGAATATAATCTCCCAAAACACTCGCTTTGGAATCTTCAAAGAATGATGCCGATGTTTTATATACCTGACATTTATTCGTAAAGAAAAGAAGCTCTTTTGAATTGGTTGTTTCAAATGTTTGACTGATTTCGTCACCGTCTTTAAGCTTGTTTGCACCGCTCATTCTAAGCGATTGCGGAGTTATTTTTTTGAAATAACCCTCACGAGTCAAAAACAGATGCACGGGATAATCCGGAATTTCTTCTTCGCTTGATACCTCCGCTATTTCGGAGGCATAAACTATTTGCGTTTTTCTCGGCTGCGAATATTTTTTTATGACCTCTTTAAGCTCAAAAATAATAATTTGTTTAATTCGTTTGGAGTTTGAAAGAATATCTTCAAGGTCGTTAATTGCAGTTTCAAGCTTTTCAATATCCTGAAGACGTTTGAGAATATATTCCTTGTTAAGGTGTCTGAGCTTGATTTCGGCAACATATTCCGCTTGAATTTTATCGATTTTGAATCCAATCATAAGATTCGGAACAACTTCGCTTTCTTCTTCCGTATTTCTGATTATAGCGATAGCCTTATCAATATCAAGCAATATTTTTTCAAGTCCTCTGAGAAGATGAAGCCTGTCTTTTGCTCTTTTAAGGTCAAAAGCCGTTCTTCTTCTGACACAATCACTTCTGAAATCGATCCATTCATTAAGCAATTCTTTAACGCCGAGGACTCTCGGACTGCCTTTGATAAGAACATTGAAATTGCACGAAAAAGTATCCTGCAACGGTGTTGATGAATAAAGCTTTTCCATAAGCTTATCGGGATCGGTGCCTTTTTTAATGTCAATTGTAATCTTAAGACCTCCGAGGTCGGTTTCGTCACGGATATCGCTTATTTCTCTGATTGAACCCGCTTTGATTTTCTCGATAACACGGTCAATAATCGCTTCCGAAGTCGTTGTCGGAGGAATTTCGGTAACATCAATACAGTTGTTATCTTTGTCATAAGAGTATTTTGCTCTTACCTTGAAGCCTCCCCTGCCCGTTCTGTAGATTTCTTCCATCGCTTCTCGACAATAAACAATCGAACCGCCACCGGCAAAATCGGGTGCAAGCAGTGTGTCCGAAACATCGTGCTTCGGATTTTTTAAAAGCTCTATTGTTGTTTTGCATACCTCCTCAAGGTTGAACGAACAAATTGAGCTTGCCATTCCCGCAGCGATACCTGTATTGGCATTAACAAGAACACTCGGAAAATTAACCGGCAAAAGAGCAGGCTCTTTCATCGTATTATCAAAATTATCAACCATATCAACCGTATCTTTATCGATATCGGTAAAAAATTCCGTACAGATTTTTTCAAGCTTTGCTTCCGTATATCTCGATGCCGCCCACATCATATCTCTTGAAAATGCTTTACCGAAATTTCCTTTTGAATCAACATATGGATGTAAAAGTGCTTCATAACCCTTTGAAAGCCTTACCATAGTATCGTAAATGGCTGCGTCACCATGAGGGTTAAGCTGCATTACCTGACCGACTATCTTTGCGGATTTTGCCCTCGGGCCTGACAAAAGTCCCATTTTATACATCATATAAAGAATTTTTCTGTGCGACGGCTTAAAACCGTCAATTTCAGGAATAGCACGGCTCATTATAATGCTCATTGCGTAAGGCATAAAGTTTACTTCAAGTGCATCAACTATAGGCTGATTAACAACCACACCGGCGCCCAAAATATGGGTTTTGTCATCAAGCTGTCTAAGCGAAGATGTGATATCTTTTTTTGATTTTTTAGCCATATTTATTCTCCGTATACTTTGAATTTATTAAGATATATCGGTCAGATCCAGATAAAGATGACCGTTTTCGGCGATATAATCTTTTCTGCCCGCAAGATTATCTCCGAGGAGCAAATCAAATTTTTCGGAGGTTTCTTTTGCGAAAAACGGTTCGATTTTTATCAGCCGTCTTGTGGTAGGATTCATTGTTGTTAACGACATCATTTCGGGATCGTTTTCGCCGAGACCTTTTGAACGCTGAATAGTATATTTCTTGTTTCCGATTTCGGAAAGAACATCATTTTTTTCTTTTTCGGTGTATGCAAACCATGTTTCGTCTCCACTGTTAATCTCATAAAGCGGGGATTCAACAATATAAACTTTTCCTTCTTCAAAAAGGGTAGGCATAAGGCGATAAATCATCGTAAGAATAAGTGTTCTTATATGAAATCCATCAACATCGGCATCGGTACAGATTATAATTTTATTCCAGCGGAGCATATCAAGATTGAAAGAAACCATATCCTTTCCTTTTTTCTGCTTTGCTCCGACCTCAACTCCGCAGCCGATAACTTTAATAAGATCTGTTATAATATCGCTTTTGAATATTCTGTCATACTCTGATTTTAAGCAATTGAGAATTTTTCCTCTTACGGGCATTATTGCCTGAAATTCGGAGTTTCTCGACTGCTTACAGGCACCCAAAGCCGAATCGCCCTCAACAATGAAAAGCTCACGTACATTCACATCCTTACTTCTGCAATCAACAAATTTTTGGATTCTGTTTGTAAGATTACCGACATTCTGAATGAGAGATTCTTTCAGTCCGAGTCTTGTTTTTTCGGCCTTGATGCGGCTACGCATATTAATCAAAACCTGATCCGCAATTTTGGACGCCTCAATCGGGTTTTCAATAAAATAGATTTCAAGATTATGCTTAATAAAAGCGGTCATTGCATCTTGAATACCCTTATTATTTATTGATTTTTTAGTTTGATTTTCATATGAAGCAAAGGTTGAAAAAGAAGAAATAACGATTACAAGACAGTCTTCAATATCCTGAAATGTTATTTTTCCATCGCTTTTTTGGTATTTTCCGCTCTGCTTTATATAAGAATCGATTTGTGAAAGAAAGCCCTGTCTGACTGCTTTATCGGGCGAGCCGCCGTTTGCAAGATAGCTTGAATTGTGATAATACTCTTTGGCTTGAATTTTGTTTGAGAAAGTTAATGCAAAATTCATCTTGAGCTTATATGAACCGAGGTCTTCTCGGTCTTTACAGTTCGCATCTCCGCTCCAAGAGAGAAAGCTTGTTAAGGCATTCTCTCCGACAATTTCCTTAATATAGTCATCAATACCCTTTTCATAGTAATATTCATAAGTATCAAACGATTTGCCCACTTGATTTTTAAGAATAAATTTAACGCCGGCATTAACTACCGACTGATTTTTCAGCATTTCCTGAAAATATTCAAGGGAAATATTTATATCGGTGAAAACATCAAGATCGGGCTTCCATTTTATTCTTGAGCCGGTATCTTTCTTTGAATACGGCTCTTTAATCATCTGTCCGTCGGGATCGCCTTTTTTGAAGTTAAGAAGGTAGCGATAGCCGCCCGTATGAATTTCAGCTTCCATATATTCGGATGCATATTGCGTTGCACAAAGTCCGAGACCGTTCGTACCAAGTGAAAATTCATAGTTACCGTCTTCGCCGTTATTGTATTTTCCGCTTGCGTAAAGCTCGCAAAAAACAAGCTCCCAGTTATATCTTTCTTCTTTTGCGTTATAATCAACCGGTATTCCTCTGCCGAAATCCTGAACTTCAATTGAATTATCCGAAAAACGGGTGACAATTATTTTGTTGCCGAATCCCTCTCTGGCTTCGTCAACCGAATTTGAAACAATTTCAAAGATTGAATGTTCACAGCCGTCAATACCACTTGAACCGAATATTACCGCAGGCTTTTTTCTTACCCTGTCTTTTCCTTTCAGAGAAACTATACTTTCGTCATTATATTCCGGTTTTTTTGCCATTCTGTCTATCCTCCGAAAACGCAAATTTTTACAAATACTATTATACCACATCTTGAATCAAAGTCAAGTATTGCCACAACCGGTTGATTTATAATAATCAAATCATCCGAAGCAAAAAAGCAACTCAAAACAAGAAAACAAGGCTTGTAAATATGTCATCACAAGCCTTGCCCGATTATTAAAAATTATTCAAAAAGCAACCGAAACATATGTAATTTAAAAAACAATGCTTTTCTTTTTGCCGTTACGATTTCTGGGATATTCTTTAACCCTGACAACATAATCGAGATTAACCGTTTCCTCGCCGTCTTTGTTCTTTATGACAACCCAATTATCATCAACCGAAATAATTGTTCCGGTAACAGCAGCGGCAGAAACACCGGAAACATAGACAAGACATTCTTTTCCGATATACTTATTTATTACTTCATTCATTAATGCTCGCCCCTTGACTTTCTTTTTTCTTTTTATTCTTCTGATATTATCGGTTACGTTTTTTTGCCGCAACGCAAGGAGTATAATAATTACTATGATTATCGGTAAAATGCTGTTCACAATATAACTCCGTTCTTTCTCTGCATTCTGAGATATGCACCTGCCGGAATTTCAACGGGACATTCAAAGCTAAATTCCATCATCGGATGAGGAGCGTTATCAATCGGCTCTCCGCTTGAGTTTTTTAATCCTTTAACAGTAACCGTAATCGGTTTTTTACCTTTTATCATAACCTCAAGCTCATCACCTTCAAAAAAGCGATTCCTTTGTGAAGCAAAAAGCGTACCGTTTTCCCATTTATCGGCAATTGCAGCAACATCCCATTCACGAACATAGCCGCCATCATAGAATATTTCGGAGCTATCCATAGGATGTGAGAAATAAAATCCGGTACAGTAACGACGGTTACTGACTTTACCGATCTCATCGATTATCCATTGCTCCGGTTTATAATTAAAATCAAATCCGGATGCTTCATATCCATCTATAGCACATCTGTACGCATTAACCGAAACGGCGGTATAATATGCCGATTTGGCTCGTCCTTCAATTTTGAAGCTGTTTATTCCCGCCTGTGCAAGCTCCGGAATATGTTCAATCAAGCACATATCACGTGAGTTCATTATATATGTTCCGGTTTCGTCCTGCTCAACAGGGAAATACTCATTCGGTCTTTTTTCTTCAAGCAGCGAATACCTCCAGCGGCAAGGCTGGGCACAGTCGCCCCTGTTGGAATCACGCCCTGTCATATAATTTGAAAGGAGACATCTTCCCGAAAACGAAACACACATCGCACCGTGAACAAAAGATTCTATTTCAAGCTCTTTCGGTGTTTTGATTCTGATTTCCGCAATCTCATCAAGCGAAAGCTCTCTTGCCGTAACAATTCTTTTTGCACCAAGCTCAAAAAAAGCATTGGCGGCGGCATAATTTGTTATTCCGGCTTGAGTGGAAATGTGAATATCAACTTGCGGTGCGTATTTTTGAGCAAGCTTCATAACGCCTATATCTGTAATGATAAATGCATCAACACCACATTCATCTGCAAATTCAAAAAAATTCGGAAGACGGGAAAACTCATTATTTCTCGGAACGGTGTTGCAGGTAAGATAAACCTTAACACCGTTTGAATGTGCATATGAACAAGCCTCTCTCAAGCTTTCACCGCCAAAGCTCGCCGCCGAGGTTCTCATTCCGAAGCAATCCGAACCGAGATAAACGGCATTGGCACCGAATTCGACCGCAGCTTTAAGTCGTTCCGAATCGCCTGCCGGTGCAAGCAATTCGGGTTTAAATATCCCTGTCATAATAATCTCCTACTGACTGTTAACACGAAGCACCTCATTGCCGTTTTGGTCGTGCTCCGCCTGTGTTTTAGCCATATAAATTTTTCCGTTTTTGTCGTGGCGGAAATAATAATAATCCGTATCCGACGGAAACAATGCAGCTCTTATTGCCGCATCGCCCGGATTACAAATCGGTCCGGGAGGAAGTCCTTGACTGTAATAAGTGTTATAGCTTTGCTCATAAGCAATTGCCTGCGAAGTAGAAACATTAGGTCTTACATAATTTGTTATATAATTCTCCGTGGAATCGCATCCGAGAAGCGGCCAAGAAACAGAATTATTAAGTCTGTTATGAATTACCGATGAAATAAGGCTCATCTGACTTGCATCGGCAGCTTCACGCTGAATAATGGAAGCAATGGTCAATACTTCATCACGGGTAAGACCGAGAGCGATTCTTTGTTCCTCATATTCATCTGTCCATTTCTTTTTAGATGCATCGAGAAATTTTCTGATGATTGAGTTGGCATCGCTTTCTTCATAAAATTCATACGTGTCGGGATAAAGATAGCCCTCAAGCTTAAATGTTCTGTCGGAATCATCGGAAATTTCGGAAATAAAATCATAATCGAAAGAGGCTTCTTTAACCGATGCGATAAGCTGTTCCTTACTGCATACGCCGAATTCGGCAATTTTATCAAACATTTGATAGATTGTCCAGCCTTCGGGGAAAACAAGTGTTATTGTATCGGCTGATTTTTGAATCTCTCTGAATTCCATAAGATAACCTTCAAGACCGAGATTCTTTTCAACATAATATATGCCGCTGAGATACACCGGCTCGGCAGGCTTTTTCTTCTTGTTGAAATTCTTAAAATAGTTGAAAAAATCATAATAAAAATTACAGAAAAGCTTTTGCTTCACCAAGCCTTCTTCTGCAAGTATATCAATAATACTTTCGGTTGTTGCACCATTGGGAATGGTAACCTTAACAACCTCATCACTTCGACCTATCGCAAGAACATCGTTAATGCAAGTAATTGCAAGCACCGAAAGTGCAGATGAAAAAGCGACAACTATCGCAAGAAAAACAGCAGTAACCGATTTTGAAGCGTTTTTTCTCTTTTTTGATTCGGTGTTGGGCTTCTTTTTATCGGATGAACGTCCTTGCATTACAGCTTCCTGTTCCGTCTTTTTGGGTTTAGCCGGACGAACATTTGAAAAATAGATTTCGCCTTTATATTGCGGCTGCTGGTCTATAGTATCAATTGATGGCATTTCATCATCAATATGAACCTCAAACTTCTTTTTTTCCGGTTCGGAAGGCATAATTTTTTCAAGCTCCTCCGGATTAAGAAATCCGTCATCCTCAAAGCTGACTTTAAAAGGAACTCCTTGTTTATTTTCGTTATCCATATGTAGAAACCTCCTTTTTCGGTACAACGTATAACGCATCAAAATAAAGCGGGCAAATTTTCTGATAAAAATGTTTTGCCATATCGTCAATCACTTTACGATTTTTAATACAACTCCAAATCTTTATGGACACTGAAGCGTTGCTTTAAGCTGTAATGCGGTATCTTCGCCGCAAATTGCGGCAACAATCGCAAGGCCGAAATTAACAGCGCTTCCCATTCCTTTTGCTGTTATTATTTTACCATCGATACAAACATATTCATCATTAAGCACGGCACCGACAAGTAAATCTTCAAATCCCGGAAAACAGGTTGCTCTTTTTCCATTTAAAAGACCTTTTTGACCGAGAATCAATGGTGCTGCACAAATAGCACATAAATAGAGATTGTTTGAACTGCAATAATCAATAAAATCATTGACGGTTTTGCTCGATTGTAAATTGGTTGTTCCAGGCATACCACCCGGAAGAATAATTCCGTGAAGCTTGTCCGAGAAAGTAATCTCATCATCTTTTTTATCGCATTCGATAATGATGCCATGGGAGCCGGTTATTTTTTTCTCTCCGATGCCAACACTCTCAACATCGATTTTCGCACGCCTTAAAACATCAAGCGTTGCAATTGCTTCAACTTCTTCAAATCCGTTTGCAAAAAACATATAGAACATAAATTTTCACCTTTTAATCAAGAGTAAGACTCAAATAAGCATCTTTAACATTTTCGGCAATTATTTTTGAACGAGCCGTTACCGGATAAAGCATACCCGATTTAATAATTTTAATATTCTTATTTTCTGTTTTATATCGACACGGCAATTCAATGACAATTTTTTGGAAATCGTTCATTGCCGCAAGCTGAGATAACCCACAATCGAAGTTTTCCTCCGTAAAGGCGTATTCCTTTACGTAAATTTCACCATCAAAAGAATTGTAAAGGCAACATCCTTTACAAGTTTTGAGCACATTACCGTGGTAATAATTTGTCTGTTTAGCTGCAAAGTGAATTGCCTTGTCACTCCATTTAAAATAGTCAAAATTTGAAAAAGCATTGTTTCTCAATGTATCAAACCGAATATCTACACACTTTTCGGCTGTTGAGGCTAAGTTTAATTCACTTTTTTGTAAAGTCAGAATTTTTTTATTAAACGCCGTTATATAACCGTTTTTCTCATAAAATGTATAAAGCGAATCCTCGGCAGGTTTAAGACATATAAAATCTTTTTTTCTGCTTTTTGCAACGGAAGCGGCTTCATTTAACAGCTTAAACATAAAGCCTTTTCCCCTAAATGATTCAGCGGTACAGGCGGCGTAAAGATAATACGAAGGATAATCAATACAGTTTATCCTTAACTCCCCTTCAAGCAAAAACAACATAGAAACAATTTTGCCGTCAAGCTCAATAACCAACGTATTGTCGGGCTTGTAATTGTAATCGAGAAAAAAGCGAATATCCCTTTCGCTGTCACCGAAAGACTCCTGCCAAAGAGAAATGATATTCTGTATATCATTAGGATTTGAAAAACGAATAATCATTTTATCTCCAATGCCCTTGCAACACATTCATAAACAGAATCGGAAATAACTTCTTTTGAAAGCGGTTCACCGTTACTGCTGCAATTGATTTTTTCCCAACCGAGTTTAAGGCAGGCATATTCAGCCGCTTCTCGGCAGTTTTTTAAATATTCGACATTCTTTTCGTGAATATCCTTTTTTGATTCATCACCATTATATCTGCCTGTCATTAATTTTTGCGAAACCTCAATCGGCATATCCAGATAAATCACAACATCGGGTTCGGGAATACCTAATTTTTTATATTCAAAATCCTGTAACCAATCAAGATAAGAATCCCAATCTTTTTTTTCGGTTTTCGTTAACTGGTGATAAGCGTTGGAGGTTGTGTATCTGTCCGCAAGAAAAACCTCTCCGTTTAAATAAGCCTCTTTCCAACCGCAATGATAGCTGACATATCTGTCAACCGCAAAAAACGATGAAGCGGCATAAGCGTTAACATCTTCCGGCTTGCTTCCGAATCTTCCGGAAAGATACATTTTTACAAGTTCGCAAGCAGGATCATCATAGTTAGGAAGTTTAATAAAATTGATTTTAACGCCGGAATCGGAGAGCCTTTTTTTCAGCAGTTCTTCCTGAGTGGATTTTCCGCTGCCGTCAAGGCCTTCAATAACAATAAGCTTTCCTTTCATACTTCCTCCATTTTAGATTATATTTATTACTATTATATCAACAAACTGTATATTTTTCAAGTATTTGGAAATATTTTATCGCATAAACAAGCAGGATAAAAAATATCCTGCTTGAAAGATCAGATGTAAATGGGTTGAATTTGTTTGCCTGCAAGCGAGCTTATAATAGAATCATAGGTTAATGAAAAATCCGCAACGACGGAGCGAGGCTTTTTTTCGTGGTCATCCTGTCTCATCGGAACAAAATAGACATTTTTATTATTCATCAGCTTTCCGATATTGGTTGCCGCCATTGACAATGCATCGTTTGTGGAAACCGCAATCAAAAGCGGATTTTCATTTCTCAGATGGGATTTGGCCGCAAGGGTTACGGGCGTATCTGTGATTCCCTGTGCAAGCTTCGCTATTGTGTTTCCCGTACATGGTTCAATCACCAGAATATCAAACATTTTTTTCGGCCCTATTGGTTCTGCCTGCGGTAATGTTGCGATTATTCTTTTTCCGCAGATACTTTCGATTTCTTTTATATGGTCTTGGGCATTTCCGAATCGAGTGTCTGTTGAATAAGCGTTAAATGACATTATAGGATAAATATCTATACCCTTTTCAATCAGAAATATCATTTGCTTTTTTGCTTTTTCAAATGTACAAAACGAACCGCAAAGTGCAAAACCGGCTTTTATATTATTCATACCCCTCCTCCTTCAAAATATTAATGATACCGTCTGCGATTATTTTTCCGGCTGTTTTGGGTGCAACCTTTCCGGGCAAAGAAGAACACTGCATTGCTTTAATTCCAAGCTCATATGCCGATGCGAAGTCCGTTCCGAACGGTGCGGAAGCAACATCGATTATAATACACTCGGATTGCAGTTTTTCAAGAATGTTTCTGTCAATAACCCTTGACGGCACGGTATTGATGATTAAATCAAACTTATCGGCTGTTTTATAAAATTCATTTATATAGCACCCGTCTATTCCGTTAACTTTTGCAAGGGAAATATCGGAGCATTTTCTAACGCAAACGGTAACATTCGCACCGAGTGATTTTAGTGTATCGGCTGTGATTTTCGCCACTCTGCCGTATCCGAAAACCGCACAATTGCTTGAATGTACGGTATAATCAATATTATCAAATATAACCTTCAGTATTCCCTGAACCGTCGGAACGGTGTTCATAACCGTAACATCCTCTCTTTTAAAATAATCGAACATATTCAGTCCTTTATTTTTAATTTTCGATTCAAAGCTTTTTCCTGCCATTCCTGCAAAAATCAACTGTTTTGCCGTAATATAAGACAAAATATCATCTATAGACTCCTTAATCGGAACAGCAGTATACGGATATTTGTTATCTTTTGTTAACGGCAGAGGAAAAACAATCGCATCGCTGTTTTCTATTTCGGTTTTTAAATCGGTAACACATTTTCTGCTTTTATCTGCAACAGCATAAACGGAAACCTTTTTTCCGGCTTTTTCAAGACTGTCTGCCATATAAATTTGGCGTGCATCTCCGCCGATTAAGAGAAATTTATCTGCTTTTTTCACCTTTACACCTCCTTGGGCTTTGATACTATTATTTTATGTTATCTCTTTTGTCGTGTTACTCAAAATATTAGCTTTATTTTGAAATAAACTCTTTTTTTTTTACACAATATAGTATATAATATTTCTATAAAACGAAAGGAAGATGTTTTATGCTTGAAATAGATAAACTGCTGAAAACGGTTAAAAGAATTCATTTTATCGGGATTGGCGGTTCCGGAATGTGTCCGCTTGCCGAAATCCTTCATAAAGAAGGGTATTTACTCAGCGGCTCCGACAATAATGAAACCGATACATTGGCGAGAATACGTTCGCTTGGTATTCCCGTATATATGGGACAGCGAGCCGAAAATATCGAGGGGGCGGAAATGATTGTTTATACAGCCGCCCTACTCAAAGATAATCCGGAGCTTGTTGCCGCCAAAGAATCCGGCATTCCGACATTTGAAAGAAGCAAGCTTCTCGGTGCCGTAACGAGAATTTATCCAAACAGCATTTGCATTAGCGGTACACACGGAAAAACAACGGCGTGTTCAATGCTGACACAGGTTCTTATTGAGGCTGACTTTGATCCCACAGCCGTTATCGGCGGAAAGCTTCCCCTCACCGGCTCTAACGGTATGGTGGGACATAGCGAGCATATGGTATGTGAAGCCTGCGAGTTTGTTGACACTTTTCTTGATCTGTCACCCGATATTGCCGTAGTACTGAACATCGATGAAGATCATCTTGATTACTTTAAAACATTGGAAAATTTGAAAAAATCTTTCACAAAATTTTCTTCAATGGCAACAAAAGCGATAATTTATAACGGCGATGATTCAAACACCATTGATGCCGTAATGCCCGCAATAAAAAAATCCGGAAAAACCGCTGTTACATTCGGAATCAACGAAACCAATGATTATTCCGCCACAAATATAAGCTTTGAAAACGAATTTGCCTCCTTTGATCTTGTAGAGAGAGGAAAAAATCTCGGAAGAATCAAGCTTTCAATTCCGGGAAGGCATCATATTTATAATGCACTTGCCGTTATTTCTTCGGCAATGCTTTCGGGTGTCAGCTTTGAACAGTGTGCAAAAGGGATAGCGGATTTCAAAGGTGCCGGCAGACGCTTTGAGATTCTTGCCGAAATTAACGGAATAACAATTGCCGATGACTATGCCCATCATCCCAAGGAGCTTGAAGCAACACTTAATACCGCTATGAAAATGGGATTTAAAAGTGTTTGGGCGGTTTTTCAGCCGTTCACGTATTCGAGAACAGCGATTCTTTTTGACGATTTTGTCAGAGTCCTTAAAATTCCCGACCATTGCATAATGACAGAGATTATGGGTTCAAGAGAAGTAAACACATACGGAATTTATACATCACAGCTTGCCGAAAAAATCGACGGGAGCGTTTGGTTCAACAGCTTCGATGAAGTTGCCGATTATGCGGTCAGCCACGCTGAAAGCGGCGATTTGATAATAACACTCGGATGCGGTGATATTTACAAAGCGGCAAAAATTATGATAAAAAAACTAAATGAAGGAAGGCAATAATATGAAGTACAGTTTAAACAAAACAAATTTCAACGATTTTTCTGTTTATGAAATAAACAAGCTTGAGGGCAGAGCCTATCAAATCCCATATTCATCAAAGGAGATACTCAAAAAAACGCCGTTCAAAAAAGAAAGAATCTCATCCGACATGGTCAAGGTTCTTTCAGGCGAATGGCAGTTCAAATATTTTGACAGCAACAAAAAGCTTCCCGACACAGTTGATACAGATACAATGGACTTTGACACCGTTAAGGTTCCATCAACATGGCAAAGAACCGGCTACGATTCTCCGGCTTATATAAATTGTCCTTATGCATTTGATAATCCTCCTCCTTATGTTCCCGATGAGCAGCCGGTCGGAGTGTATAAAAAGAATTTTGAAATTGACAATTTGGATAAAACATATATTATATCTTTTCTCGGTGTAATATCCTGTCTTGATCTTTATGTTAACGGTGAATTTGTCGGCTACAGTGAGGGGGCACATAATACAGCCGAATTTAACATAACAAAGCTTCTTAAAAAAGGTGAAAATGAACTTCTTGCCGTTGTTCATAAATGGTCAAACGCAACTTTTCTTGAGTGTCAGGATATGTTCAGAGAAAACGGAATTTTCAGAGATGTTTTGCTTTATGAAATGCCTGAAGCATACCTCAATGATATATATTACAGACCTAACGAAACATCAAAGGGATGGAATCTTAACATTGAAGTTGCCGTTGAAGGCAGCAGCGATGACTGCACCCTCAAGGCAGAGATTTATAATTCAAAAAACAGATTAATTGCCGAAAAAACAATTGATGCGGTTAAAAATTCAAGCATCGAATTTAACGCACTCGATGTAATAAGCTGGAATGCCGAAATCCCCACTCTTTATACGGCTTTTGTTACGCTTTATAAAAACGGACAGGAAATAATGTCGGCAAGAAACTATATTGGATTTAAAACCGTTAAAATCAAAAAAGATGTATTTACGGTTAACGGAAAGAAAATAAAGGTTAAGGGTGTTAATCATCACGATACACACTATAAAAACGGCTATGTTATGAGCTTTGATGACATTGAAAAAGACATAAAGCTTATGAAAGCCTTGAATGTCAATTCCGTTCGCACTTCGCATTACCCTCCGGATCCTCAATTTGTTATCCTTTGTGACATTTACGGTCTTTATGTTATCGATGAGGCGGATATCGAAACTCACGGCGTTGCCTGCGAGCCTCATAATGATTTTAACCTTATCAGCCACGACCTCTCCTGGGCACCGAGATATGTTGACAGAGTAAAAAGAATGTATCTTCGTGACAGAAGCCGTGCCGGTATAATTATGTGGTCGCTCGGAAACGAGGCCGGCGGTTATGCTTGTCAAGATAAATGCTATGAATTTCTTCACGAGGTCTGCCCTGAAATTCCCGTTCATTATGAAGGTGCGATTCGTAACGAAAGACATTCATATGATGTTGTTTCGGAAATGTATACAAACCATAAAAACGTTGAGAAAACAGGTAAACACCTAAGAGGAAAAAAATATACACCTAAGCCGTTTTTCCTTTGCGAATATGCCCATGCAATGGGTGTCGGACCGGGCGGACTTGAAGAATACTGGGATATATTCTATAACTACGATAACCTCATGGGCGGCTGCATTTGGGAATGGGCAGACCACTCTGTTTATCATTCAAACGGTAAATATAAATTCACCTACGGCGGTGACCACGGTGAATGGAGACATGACGGTTGCTTCTGCGTTGACGGTCTTGTTTATCCCGACAGAAGACTTCATACCGGTGCAAAAGAAATGAAAAACGTTTATCGTCCTGTCAGAGCCGAATATGAAGACGGCATTCTTTCATTTTTAAACACCAACAGATTCAGAAACGCTTCCTATCTTACCGCCGTTTGGGAGCTTGTTAAAAACGGAAACATTTTAATAGAAGCGGACGAAGCGGTTCTCGATATTGAACCCGAACAGGTTTATGATATCAAGCTTAACCTTGATATTCCCGATGGAGATTGCGATTGCCATTTGAATATTTATTATTATGATGGAGATAACGAGGTTGCTTTTGAACAAATCGCCATCAAAGAAGAATACAAAACGCAAAAGCCGAGTGAAAAAGGAAAATTATCCGTTTCAAATGAAAATGGTAAATATTCGATATCTTTTGAAAACGGAAATGTTGTATTCTCCGAAAAAAGCGGAATGATTGAGCAATATAACGTAAACGGCGTGGAATTTATCAATAATTCCCCTGCTTATGCACAAGGATTTTTGCCCAATATCTACAGAGCGTATCTTGATAACGATACCGTATACCGCAACAAATGGATTGAAGCGGGATACGATGATTACGAATGCATATGCAAGGATTTTGAGGTTGAGCTTAAAAAAGATAAGGTTGAAATAGAAATTAAATATAGACTTAAAAGCAAAAAGACAATTCTTCCTCTTGCACAGGTAGAAATTGAATATACCGTTTATTCAAACGGCATTATCAAGGTTGAAACAGAATTTGAGCCTATAGCTAAAAAGCGTCTTTCCGCTCATATGCCGAGATTCGGACTCACTCTTGAAATGCCGGAGGCTTTTAAAAATGTTGAATACTACGGTATGGGCGACTGCGAAAATCTCTGTGATTTTTATGCACAAGCAATTGTCGGAGTATATAACACAAACGTTGAGGAAATGTACGAGCCTTATATTCGTCCACAAGACTCCGGCAACAGAACTATGGTAAGATATCTTACCGTAACAGATGATAACAGCAACGGAATCACATTTGCTTTTAACGATAAATATTTTAATTTCAACATCAGAAATTATTCTCAAAAGCTTCTTCAGCAAGCACGCCATATTGAAGATTTGCACGACGAAAAATCCACCGTTGTTAACATAGACGGGTTCACAAGAGGAACAGGCAGTGCAAGCTGCGGACCGGATATTCTTCCTCAGTTTGAGCTTGACGGAAGCAAAGGTCTTGAATTTAGTTTCTTCCTCATCCCCAAAACAAAATAAGACTCGGTTAGCCGCAACCGACAAATCCCTCAAAAACCCTCTCGTTTAAGGTCGCAGAATTTGTTTTGAGAGAAATGGAATGAATGCAAGGCAAAAACGCAGCTAATCCTGCCGGATTAGTGAGTATTTTAACGCAGCAGTCGCTTCATTTATCCGAAACAAATCGAGTTCGGATGTGTTGGTTGCGGCTATCTAATGTACATTAAAACCGGTAAATGGCTTGCACCGGCTGAATCGATGCAAGCCATTATTAAATATAAGAATAGAGGGTAAAAATTGAATCAGCGTTTTTTGTCGGAGAAAAAACCGAAAATTAAAAATTATGTAATCAAAGCCGTAATTATTATTTCGGTAGTTGTTGTTTTATTGCTTTTTTTATCTTTGTTTGACTATTCTTACATCAACAACGGTGCTGAAATATTTGAGAGTATAAAGAACGGAGGTTAATATGCGAACAAGAAAATATCCGACTCCGGATTTAATTGCGGAAATCGGATTAATAATTTTGCTTGGTGTTCAGCCGGTATTTATGACAAATAAGTATTATAATATTTTGTCATCAAAATATGTTCTTTTTTGTTTAACTTCGATTTTTTGCTTGGCATTATGCATTATTATCTCGGTTATAAAAACCGATTTTTCAAGTCCTCACACCGTGTTAAATTGTATAAAAGAACGAATAACAGCTCCCGATATCGTTGTGATACTTTTTGCTGTGGTTTCAACGGTCTCCTGCCTTAATTCCGATTATTTTCTTGCAGCCCTCGGAGGTGGACAAGGCAGAAAAATGGGACTTGTAATGAACCTGTGCATAACATTCGCATATTTCTTTATTGCTAAATACTACAAAATAAAACCAAGAACCTTTTATTTTGTATCGATATCGCTTATAATTGTTTGCTCTCTCGCCGCAGTACAGTTTGTCGGATATGATCCGTTTGGATTAATCGCAACCCTTACGTCTGTACGCAGAAAAACCTTTTTATCATTAATAGGAAATATCAATGTTTATGCAAGCTATATCTGTTTGATCGCACCGTTCGCAATGTATATGTTTTGCTTTACGAAGGATAAAATCAAATCCGTCTTTTGGTGTGTCATTTCTTGTTTTGGGTTTATAGGACTTTTTACCGCAAACAGTGACAGCGGATACATCGGTATGGCAGCCGCCTTTATTTTGCTTTTCTTATTATCAACAAAATCCGAAAAGTCATTTATGAGAATTTGGATTTTAATTCTTGCATTTTTTGTTGCGGCAGGTGCATTCAGATTTGTAACAATAGCTTATCAAGACACACTGCACCCCGTAACATTCCTTACAAGAATTGTAATATCAACTCCGGTTGTAATCGGCGGTTTTTTTGTTTCATCGGTGATTGTCTATATAATGAGGTTATTCAATCCCAATAAAAGCATTTTGCGAAAAATACGATTGGTATTTTTAAGTTTGATTATTGCCTTGGGTATGCTGTTTGTTGCTTCATTTATCTATTTTTCTTTTATCGATACCGATAGCAACTTAGGTTCGCTTGAAAATTACTTGAGATTTAGTGAAAACTGGGGAACGGGCAGAGGCGATATTTGGTTAAAGGCATTTAAAACATTTTCGGAGTTGCCGCTTGACAAAAAGCTTTTCGGTGCAGGAGAGGATACGTTTGCACTTGTTTTATCCGATTATCTCGGATATTCCGAGATAGTTAATGACAATTCATATTATGATAATGCACACAATGAATTTATCCATTATCTTTTAACGATCGGAATTTTCGGAGTAACGTTATACATTATGCTCGCTTTTTATGCAATTAAAGCGGCTGTAAAATCCGAAAACATAATAAAAAATGCACTTCTCATTCCGATTGTTGCATTTCTCTTTCAGTCTACGGTAAATATTCTTCAGCCTATCACCTCGCCTCTCGTATACGTTTTGTTTGCTTTAACTCAATGCAATCTGTCCAACGAAGCGGAAATTTAAAATTAAAAGCAGGATTTGAAAGGTTAACCCCGACAAATCCTGCTTTAATTATAATTAAGTTTATAAAAAGATTACATCATACTCGCAACTTCTGCTGCAAAGTTATCTTCTTTCTTTTCGATGCCTTCGCCCTTTGCAAGACGAGTAAAGCCCGTAACCTTAATATCTGCACCGATATTCTTTGCTACCTGTGCAACATAGCCGCTTACAGAGCCTTCAAAAAGGTCTGAACGAACAAAGGTCTGATCAAGAAGACATACTTCCGTATAATACTTTTTGATTTTACCTTCAATGATCTTAGCTTTAACCTGTTCGGGTTTGCTTGCCATTTTGGGATCATCATTCATCTGAGCAAGGTTGATTTCCTTTTCCTTCTCAACTACATCGGCGGGAACTGCCGCTTCATCAAGATACAAAGGACTCATAGCTGCTACCTGCATAGCAATATTCTTACCCATAGCGATAAAGTCCGCATTATCGGATGCGTTTGTATCAAAGCTTACAAGAACGCCAACCGAGCCGCCGCCATGAATATACGAAACTGCTGTTCCTTCAACAAGAACAAAACGGCGAAGTTTAAGATTTTCACGAATTTTAAGGAAAAGCTCCTGAATTGCATCGGAAACCGAAACGCTTCCGTCGGAAATAGTTGTTGCAAGAAGTGCATCAAGATCAGCGGGCTTTGCCTCAACAACGGTTTTTGCAATCTGATTTGCAAGAGCCTTGAATTCGGGGCCGTTGCCTACAAAGTCGGTTTCGCAGTTAAGCTCAACAAGAGCTGATGCGTTTCCGTTGGAATAAAGACCGATAACACCTTCTGCGGCAATTCTGCTTGCCTTTTTAGCGGCTGTTGCAAGTCCCTTTTCGCGGAGAATGTCTATTGCCTTTTCAACATCGCCGTCAGCTTCAACGAGTGCTTTTTTGCAGTCCATCATACCAACGTTTGTTTTTTCTCTGAGAGCCTGTACATCTTTAGCTGTAAATGCTGCCATAATAATTATTCCTCCTCTGTTGTTGCTTCGGCTTCTGCGGGAGCAGTCTGCTCGCCCTGTCTGCCTTCGATAACCGCATCTGCCATTGCACCTGCAATAAGCTTAACGGCACGAATAGCGTCATCATTACCGGGGATAACATAATCTACTTCATCGGGATCACAGTTTGTATCAACAATGGCAACGATGGGAATACCGAGCTTCTTTGCTTCGAGAACGGCAATTCTCTCTTTGCGGGGATCAACAATAAACATAGCAGCGGGCTGCTTTTTCATTTCTGTGATACCGCCCATAAATTTCTCAAGCTTTTCAATTTCAAGGTTGAGCTTTGTTACTTCTTTTTTGGGAAGAAGGTCGAATGTTCCGTCAGCTTCCATTGCCTTGAGCTGACCGAGTCTCTTAATTCTTTTTTGAATTGTGTTGAAGTTTGTGAGCATACCGCCGAGCCAACGAGCGTTAACGAAAGGCATTCCGCAACGAACTGCTTCTTCCTTAACGGATTCTTGAGCCTGCTTTTTTGTTCCTACGAAAAGAACTTCACCGCCGTCTGCGGCAATCTCACGAATGAACATATAGGCTTCTTCAAGCTTTTTAACGGTTTTTGCAAGGTCAATAATGTAAATACCGTTTCTTTCTGTGAAGATGTACTCTGCCATTTTGGGATTCCATCTTCTTGTTTGGTGTCCGAAATGAACACCTGCTTCAAGCAACTGCTTCATGGATACTACTGACATTTGTTTTTTCCTCCTAAGTTGAATATTGTATCTTTGATGTCAGATACGAACCGCCGCAAAGCCTGATATTAACACGGCTTTCAGTTGCCGCACTTATAATAAAAATAACTTTGCGTGTGATTTGCCTTGGAATTATATCATAAAGACAATTAAAATTCAAGTATTATTTTGAATTTTTTTCATCTTTTTTTCCGGAACGGGAAGTAAGAGAATTAAGTCCCGAAACGCAAAGAATAATAATGCCCATAACAATAAATATTCCGAGCATACCCGTCCCCATTATGGGGAGAGAATCAATAAACTTGTCGGGTGTAAAAGCAAATTTATACTGCATCGCCTGAGTTGTTGCTTCAACAATCTGTTCTGCAAGCTGTGTTGTTTGTTCCATAATACAAATTTCCTCCTATTATTTAACAAGTGAACCTACAAGAGTAAGGATAAGACCTCCGGCAATAACCGATGCAACCTGTCCCGAAACATTTACACCGACAGAATGCATAAGCAGGAAGTTCTGATTATCTTCCGCAAGTCCCATTTTATGAACAACTCTCGCAGACATTGGGAAAGCGGAAATTCCCGCAGCGCCGATCATAGGATTTATCTTGTTTTTGGTGAAAAGATTCATAAACTTTGCAATCATAATACCGCCGAATGTATCAACAATGAACGCAACCAAGCCGAGTCCCATAATAAGGAGCGTTTCGAGACGAAGAAATTCTTCGGCAACCATTCTTGATGCAATTGTTATTCCGAGGAAAATGGTAATAAGGTTTGCAAGAACATTTTGTGCCGTATCGGAAAGTGAATTGAGAACACCGCATTCTCTGATAAGATTACCGAACATAAGGAATCCGATAAGTGCAACAGCATCCGGTGCAACAATACCAACAATAATGGTAACAACTATGGGGAAAAGAATTTTTGTTGTTTTGGAAACTTTTTTGTTGGTGCTCTTCATTCTGATAAGACGTTCTTTTTTGGTTGTGCAAAGCTTTATAATGGGAGGCTGAACAATCGGAACAAGAGCCATATAAGAATATGCCGCAACCATAATGGCAGCCGTATAATTTGAATTAAGCATATTTGCAACGAAAATCGAGGTAGGGCCGTCTGCCGCACCGATAATCGCAATTGATGCCGCATCTTTAAGGTCAAAGCCGAAAAGCGATGCAAGGCAAAGAGTAAAAAATATACCGAACTGTGCGGCGGCACCGAAAATCATAAGCTTCGGGTTGGTTAAAACAGGCGTGAAATCAATCATCGCACCTATACCTATAAAAAGAATCAGAGGCATAAGCTCGTGACTGTCAATACCGATATCGAAAAGATGGTCAATAACTGCCTTTGCACCGGATTCGGGTAAATTGACAAGAATTGCACCGAAGCCCATCGGAAGCAAAAGAGTAGGCTCCATTTCCTTTTTGATGGCAAGGTAAATAAGCAATGCACCGATTAACCACATTACTACTTGTTGCCACTCAATATTAAGCACATTAGCAAACACTGCGGACATTTTATCCTTCCTTTCTTTTATGAGGCAAAATATGCCTGACTAAACGCAAATCGAGAACAATATATCATTTTTTTTCGGATAATTCAAGCATATTTTACAAAAAAATCACATAAAAAACGAAAAAATTTTTCTTTGAAAATGTCAAAGAAAAATCGAAGAATTTTTTTGAATACATTAATGTTCACTTTATGCGATTTTATACTGAAATATAGTGCATTTCAACGAATTTTTGCAAGATTCAAAAATAAAGCTTGCAAAAAATGAGTTTATACTATAAAATGGACAAAGACTAAGAAATTTATCGGAGGTCAACAAAAATGGAGATTCAGAACTTATCTCAAGAAAAGCTAACGGAAAGGCTTTCAACTCTCAAAGAAAAATACGACGAATATAAAGCTCTCGGTTTAAAGCTCGATATGTCAAGAGGAAAACCGGGTGCGGAACAGCTTGATTTATCAATTGAAATGCTCAACCCCGCCCTTCTCGAAAACTTCAAGGCATCAAACGGCTTCGATGTTCGCAATTACGGTATTCTCGACGGTATTCCCGAATGCAAAAAACTGTTTTCGGAAATTTTCGATGTTCCTACGGACAATGTGATTGTATTCGGTAACGCAAGCCTTACCATTA
Organism: uncultured Clostridium sp.; assembly: GCA_964571095.1. Lineage (GTDB taxonomy): Bacteria > Bacillota > Clostridia > Oscillospirales > Acutalibacteraceae > CAG-177. The sequence continues at coordinate 50,140 of CAZNAC010000011.1, forward strand.
TGTATGATTATATTTCACAGTGTATGATTTTCGGTGCAGGTGCAGAGCCTTGGGCATCGCAACAGGGCATCAAATTTCTTTGCCCTGTTCCCGGATATGATAGACATTTTTCGATTTTGGAGCACTTCGGCATTGAAATGATTAATATTCCGACTACGCAAAGCGGTCCCGATATGGATATGATAGAAGACCTTGTTAAAGACGAAAAAGTTAAAGGTATCATATGCGTTCCGATGTATTCAAATCCGTCGGGCACAACATATTCCGATGAAACCGTTCGCCGTTTTGCCGCTTTAAAGCCCGCAGCAAAGGATTTCAGAGTTATTTGGGATAATGCATATTGTGTTCATCACATTGAAGAAACCCACGATAAGCTCCTTAACATATTCGATGCCGCAAAGGAATACGGCAGTGAAGACTTTTTCATTGAAGTTACCTCAACATCGAAAATAACATTTCCCGGTGCGGGAATTTCCGCCCTTGCCGCCTCCGATGCAAATATCAAAGCAATCAAAAGCAGAATGACAGTTCAAACCATCGGCTATGATAAAATCAATATGCTCCGTCATATAAAATTCCTTAAAGATAAATCCGGAGTTGAAGCTCATATGCTTCGTCACGCAAAAATTCTTAAACCAAAGTTTGACGCTGTTATCTCGGCGTTTGAAAACAATCTTTCAGGTAAAGGTATTGCAAGCTGGACTGTTCCCAACGGTGGATATTTTATCAGTCTTGATGTCTGCGAGGGCTGTGCCAAGAAAACGGTCGCTCTTTGCAAGGATGCCGGTGTTACTCTGACCGGTGCAGGTGCAACCTATCCCTATGGCAAAGACCCCGAAGACAAAAACATCCGCATTGCCCCCACCTTCCCGTCAAGGGACGAACTCTGCAAGGCGGTTGAGATTCTTTGTCTTTGCGTTGAAATTGCCGCAATAGAAAAGATTCTCGACTAAGCATTTCAGCTTATTCCCATTTTTTCAAAGAAACTTTCGGAGCTTATTCCGTTTGGTCTGTTATATCTTCCGAGCTTGAATAAACATTCGGGCTCGGTCTTTTTTATTATGTTTACCCGTTCTTCACAGGTTAATACCATTTTTATACCGCATTTTTTCAATATATTTTCACTTTCATCGCTGTAGCTTCCGAAAGGATACGCAAATGCAAGCGGTGCTTTTCCGGTATGTTTTACCATTCTCTCCTTCATTTTTGACGCATCGTCAGATAAAAATTCACTGTATTGCTCGATTGATTCACCTTTTTTCTTTTTCGCACCGGAACGTACCGCTGTATTTTTATGCAAATCATACGAATGACTTTGAATATCGATTACTCCCCCACTGCAAAGCTCTTTTATTTCATCCCAAGTCAAGCAGGAATAATTCAGATTATGGTCATCAAGCTCGGTATAGCTGTCGGCAAGTGCTCCGACGACAAAGCCTATTGCGGTAAATCCGTATTTTTGAAGAAGCGGAAGTGCGTATGAATACAACGTTTCACAGCCGTCATCAAATGTCAGTAAAACAGCTTTTTCGGGAAGCTCACCGTTACCGTTTGTAAATTCAATAAGCTCATTCACCGTAACGGTTTGATATCCTTTGTTTTTTAAAAAAATTAAATCTTTTTCAAATTGTTCAAGTGTCAAAACATATCTTCCTGCTCTCGACTCCGATTTTGTAAGCTGATGATACATAACAATCGGCAGCTTAACACCGTCTTGACGTGACAAAACAGATGCACTTCTTGCGGCAGCAAAAAGAACCACCGAGATAATCACCGCCGATATACCGATTATCCGATAAGCTTTTTTGATTTTTATCGTCATATATAAACACGCTCTCTTTCATTAAATTATATTCGGTTTTTATCGATTATAGACTGTTGCATTCTGCGATTAAAAGTGATATAATCATTACAATATAAGAAAAGGAATGATTTTAATGAAAGCAAAAAGAATTTTCATCATTTTAACAGCATTGCTTCTTGCACTTTTGATTGCTTTGTGCGGATGCGGAAATCAAAAACAGCTTGAACAAACCACCGATGAAATTGTAAGCCAAACGCCCGAAAATGACGGCTATAAATTCAACTTTACCCTTGAAGTTGTTGACGATAAAGGAAATCAAACATTTACGGATATCGCAACAAACAAAGAATTTGTCGGCGAGGTTCTGTCGGAACACGGAATCATAAAGGGTGAACAAGGTGAATACGGTTTATACGTTAAAGAGGTAAACGGTATTCTTGCCGATTACGAAACGACGGGCACATATTGGGCATTTTATGTTAACGGCGAAATGTCTATGACAGGTGTTGACCAAACTCCGATTGTTGACGGTGCAACATATTCGCTTAAAATCGAAAAATAATTTGATTTATCTGCTTTCGCCGAGCGAAGGCAGATTTTTTTAATAAACTGTTGATTTCGGTTAATCAAGATGTTATATTATCTGTATGAAAGATAATAATAAAATTTTAAAACAAATCAAAGGCGGTCTTATCGTTTCCTGTCAAGCCTTGTCAACAGAGCCGTTATATGACAGCTACATAATGAGCAAAATGGCTTATGCCGCATCCCTCGGCGGTGCCGTCGGAATAAGAGCAAATACTGTTGTTGACATTCTGGCTATCAGAGAAAAGGTAGACCTTCCGATTATCGGAATTATTAAAAAAGACTATCCCGACAGCGATGTATATATCACCCCAACAATTGATGAGGTCGATGCACTTTATGAAATCGGCTGTGATATAATCGCCGTTGATGCAACAAATCGAATTCGTCCTAACGGAATTTCGTTTGAAAGCTTTTTTAAAGAAGTGCGGGCAAAATACCCCGATCAACTTTTTATGGCCGATACTTCGTGCTTTGAGGAAGGAAAGCTTGCACTTGAGCTTGGTTTCGATCTTCTCGGAACAACAATGAGCGGCTATACGCCCTACACCCAAGGCACTTCGCTTCCCGATTTCAATCTTATGAAAAGATATAAAAACGAGCTTGGAGCAACGGTTATAGCAGAGGGAGGAATATGGAGTCCGGATCAGCTTGTCGAAGCATTTAGCAGCGGTGCTTATGCGGCGGTAGTCGGAACGGCAATAACAAGACCTATGGATATTACAAGGCGTTTTGTTAAGGCTTTGGAGGATAACAGATGAAAATTCTTACGTTCGATATCGGCGGTACGGAAATAAAATATGCACTTTGTGATGAATATTTTAAACTGACTGAAAAGAAATCCGTTCCAACCAACCCTCAAGACGGCGGAAGAAAAATAATCGAAAAAATTATCTCAATTGTCAAATCCTTTAACGATATTGACAGAATCGGGATTTCAACCGCAGGACAGGTTGACAGCGTTAAAGGAAAAATTGTCTATGCAACCGATAATATACCGAATTATACCGGCACAGAAATAAAAAGCATTATTCAAAATTCAACCGGAATACCTGTTGCCGTTGAAAACGATGTCAATTCAGCCGCAATCGGCGAGCATTTTTTCGGCGTTGCAAAAGGCGTAAGTAATTTTATTTGTCTTACTTACGGAACGGGAATAGGCGGTGCGATTTATCTTAATGGCAGGCTTTTTACGGGAAATTCTTTTTCTGCCGGTGAAGTCGGTCACATGGTAACTCACGCAAACGGCAAAAAATGCACCTGCGGAGGCTGCGGGTGCTATGAAGCATATGCGTCCGTAAGTGCTTTGGTTAATTCCGTCAATCAGATTTTCGGGGAGAAAATGAATGGAATAGAGATTTTCCGAAATTTTGATAATTCAAAAATGAGAAATATAATCGATGAATGGATCGACGAAATCGTTATCGGTCTTAAATCACTTGTTTATGTTTTTAACCCCTCATTAATTGTTCTCGGCGGAGGCATAATGAACGAAAAGTATATTATTGACAATATCAATTATTCGCTTCAATCTCAACTTATGATGAGCTTTAGAAATGTTAAAGCCGAGAAGGCTCTTTTAGGCAACGATGCCGGCAAGCTCGGTGCGGCATATCTTGCATCAAAATTAACTTGTCTTTCGGATGTATAAATATGCACGGCTGTTTTTTTATCTTAGAAAAAAAGAAATGACTTTTTAGCAATTAGCACAAAAAAAATTTTGATAGCGGACAATAATATATTATATCGCTCTTGATTTCTTTTTTTTATGATGTTAAAATATTTCGTAAAGTTTTTTAAAACTTGTTAGGGGGTTTTTTAAATGGAAAGAAAAACAGGCACAATTTCGAGAGGCATTCGTTGCCCCATCATCCGTGAAGGCGATAATCTTGCCAAAATTGTTTGCGACAGCGTAATCGATGCCGCAAAATGTGACGGCTTTGAGCTTCGTGACAAGGATGTTGTTGCAATCACCGAATCAATTGTTGCAAGAAGTCAAGGAAACTATGCGTCCGTTAATGCAATTGCGAAAGATGTTAAAGCAAAGCTCGGCGGTGAAACTATCGGTGTTATTTTTCCGATTCTTTCAAGAAACAGATTTGCGATTTGTCTTAAAGGCATTGCAATGGGTGCCAAAAAAGTTGTCCTTATGCTCAGCTATCCCAGTGATGAAGTCGGAAACCACCTTTTAACATATGACCAGCTCGATGAAGCGGGCATTAATCCCTACAGCGATATTCTTACGCTTCAAAAATATCGTGAGCTTTTCGGTGATAACAAGCATGAATTTACCGGAGTTGATTATGTTGACTATTATGCAAACATAATTAAAGAAGCCGGTGCGGAATGTGAAATCATCTTTGCAAATCAGGCAAAAAGCATTCTCGAATACACCGATTGCGTTTTAACCTGTGATATTCATACAAGAGCAAGAACCAAGAGACTTCTTAAAGCAGCCGGTGCAAAGATAGTTTGCGGAATGGACGATATACTTACTTCATCCGTTGACGGCAGCGGATATAATGAATTATACGGTCTTCTCGGTTCAAACAAATCCAATGAAGACACAATAAAGCTTTTCCCCAGAGACTGTAATCCTTTTGTTAAAAAAACTCAGGAGCTTCTTTGTGAAGCAAGCGGAAAGAAAATCGAAGTTATGGTTTACGGTGACGGAGCTTTCAAGGATCCTCAAGGTAAAATATGGGAGCTTGCTGATCCCGTTGTTTCTCCCGCTTATACCGAAGGTCTTGCCGGTACCCCCAACGAGCTTAAACTCAAGTATCTTGCCGATAATGATTTTAAAGATCTCAGCGGCGATGCACTCAAAGAAGCAATTTCCAAAAAAATCGAAGCAAAAGACGGCAGCAGTCTTGTTGGCAATATGGCATCTCAAGGAACAACGCCCCGTCAGTTTACAGACCTCATCGGTTCGCTCTGTGATTTAACAAGCGGTTCCGGTGATAAGGGCACTCCGGTTGTTCTTGTTCAAGGCTATTTTGATAATTATACAAACTGATTAAGAAACGGAGGAAAAACAATGAACAGTAATATAAGACCTGAATCTATGGTTCGTATAACAACTCCGGAGCTTGCAAAAGCATTTATTGATGAACAGGTTTCTGCAATTAAGGCTCAAGTCGGTGATAAAAAAGTTCTTCTTGCACTTTCGGGAGGCGTTGATTCATCTGTTGTTGCAGCACTTCTTATAAAAGCTATCGACAAACAGCTTGTTTGCGTTCACGTTAATCACGGACTTATGCGTAAGGGCGAAAGCGAGCAGGTTATTGAGGTATTCCGTAATCAGCTTGATGCAAATCTCATTTATGTTGATGCAACCGACCGTTTCCTTAATTTACTTGCAGGCGTAAGCGAACCTGAAAAAAAGCGTAAAATCATCGGCGGTGAATTTATAAAAGTGTTTGATGAAGAAGCCGCAAAGCTTGAAGGCATTTCGTTCCTTGCCCAAGGAACGATTTATCCTGATATCCTTGAGTCAGACGGCGTAAAGGCACATCACAATGTCGGCGGTCTGCCCGAGGATATGGATATGGAGCTTGTTGAACCTGTAAAACTTCTGTTTAAAGATGAAGTAAGAGTTGTAGGCGAAGCTCTCGGACTTCCCCATTCAATGGTTTATCGTCAGCCGTTCCCCGGCCCCGGTCTCGGCGTTCGTTGCCTCGGTGCAATTACAAGAGATCGACTTAATGCACTTCGTGAAGCCGATGCAATTCTGCGTGAAGAGTTCGATAAGAACGGACTTGCCGGCAAGGTATGGCAATATTTTATTGCGGTTCCGGATATGAAAAGCGTCGGAGTTAAGGACGGCAAACGCTACGAAGGTTGGCCCGCAATTATCCGTGCCGTAAATACTACCGATGCAATGACGGCAACGATTGAAGAAGTCCCCTACCCTGTTTTGCATCATATTACCGATAGAATTACTCACGAGGTTGACGGCATTAACCGCGTCCTCCTCGACCTCACTCCCAAGCCGATCGGCACTATCGAGTGGGAATAACTCAAAGTGGCTGTTGAGTAGTCAAAAAAGCCTTGATTTGCAAGGGTTTTCGGCTCTCACAATTTGAAAAAATCAGCAAAAATCGCTGGTTGATACCAAATTGATACCACCATCTGGGTATAGAATAATACCAAAGTCTCTCAAAGCACGCAAATTCGTCTTGAGAAAAACGAATTTGCGTGCTTTTTTTACTGTAATTCTCTCTATTCTCTGAAACGCCACGAAACGAGGAGCAAACAAAAATTTTCAAAAATTTTCGTTGATACCGTTGATTTTAACCCTCTGAAATTCCGAATCAGTGAAAGGACTTAAACATTAACACCGATTTATGCGGAGCTGAAAAAAGTCCGTGACGAGCTGCGTGACCTTGCGGTACACGGCGAATTACGAAGAACTGCGTGATCTGGAGGAACGGGAGAAACGCAAAGAAACAGAGCACGGTCGAGACTGACCGTGCTCCATTAGCGTCGCTTGCGATGCGTAGCCACAGATGAAATCTGTGTTAAAGGGGTTCGGGGATTTTATCCCAGACAAGCGATTTGTAAGCTCCTGCTTCGGCAGGGGCTTATAAATTTTGCACGAGTGGGTACCGCCGTGCCCTGCTTGCCAAGTATGTTTCCATCATCTTCGTTTGTAACTTTTCTTTGAATCCTATTGATAGCGGCACTTGCAGTATATCAAGGCGTACCGCAAAGGTTTTTATACGACCTTGCTCACAAAATGCGAACTGAATCGACACCTTGCCGATGTAAACAAGCAGGCTGAGAATATGTTTTTTCGGCTTGTAAAACAGATGACAGAACGTGAGGGCGTAACCGAAAAACTCAAAGCAGACAATCAAATGGAGTGGGTCGCTCGGATGAATAACATCCGCAGCAGGGCAACAGAAATCGTAAATCACGATATAATTTATAACTAATCGACAGCGGCGGCAGGGAAATTAACATCTCTCTGTCGCCGCTTTCTTTTTGACATTTATGCAAAATCTCTTGACATCTGTCTTGCTTTGCATTAAAATAATAAGTGATATATAACAACAACTATATTAACGGAGG
>CAZNAC010000012.1:0-51388 GCA_964571095.1 uncultured Clostridium sp.
GCCAAGTTATCGGCTCATATTTGAACCAGTATACATTGTTCGGCTCGTAGCCGTTTTCATCTTGATATGTGTAACGTTTATCCATATCGGAAGATGATGTGTAACCCGTTTGGTACGGTCTGTAGGTGTCGAAAACAACGCCTCTGTATTTGTTTCCGTTGTAAATAACATCGGTGTAACGCATATAATCGTCCGGCTTCATTTGCCCATCATAAGCCTTGTCCGTGGACGAGTTGTAATATCCGTAGGAAGTCCACGATGCGGTGCTTGTTTTGATGTCGGAACTAACTCCCGCCTCTTTGTTAAGCTCGGCTTCTATTGCATTGTCCTCTACCTTGCTCTGCGGATACCAGCCGAATTCAAAGGTGTCACCAACAAAGTAATCGCTGATTTTTTCTTTAACAATCGGCTGCTGAACGATTGCAGCATCGGTGTCAAAATTGAAAGCGAGACGAACGCCATTGAAGGTATAGTTAGCACCATAGTGATAGCTGACGACGCCGTTGACCTCGACTCCGCATTCTTGGTTGGAATAACCGCCGACAGAACGCAAGTTCCAACCAGATTTTCCACTATCAAGCAGCCCCTGACTCTTTGCATAATCGCTGCCCTGTGCTATGCGTGCTGCATTTTCGCCTAAGCCGTAGTTTGCGTTTTCTGCCTCATCTTTAGAAAGCAGATATATCTTGTCATTTGTTGTAGTTGACGAATCTCCGTTGAATTTTTTAGTTTCAACAGCCGTTTCCGATATAATATTCTGCTGTGAACCCGAAAAAGCTGTGTTTATGAAATCATCATTGAGCCATGCTCTTATACTGCTCTTTTCGTAATCGTTTGCAAGGTATGTCTTCTCTGCATCGCCGTAATAATAGGAGTCGGACTCAAGAATGTAATTATTAAACGCCTGTGAATCGAGAATGGTTTTGCTCATTACCATACCGGTTCCGGGATCAAGCACTTGCCAAGTTATCGGCTCATATTTGAACCAGTATACATTGTTCGGCTCGTAGTCGTTTTCATCTTGATATGTGGAATCTTCATTCATATTGGAAGAAGATGCTTGAAGCGTACTTATGGGTCTGTAGGTATCGAAAACAACGCCTCTGTATTTGCTTCCGTTGTAAATAACATCGGTGTAACGCATATAATCGTCCGCAGCCAATTCGCTGTAATATCCGTAGGAAGTCCACGATGCGGTGCCATTGGTTTCAACCTCTGCCTCTTTGTTAAGATTGGCTTCTATTGCATTGTCCTCTACCTTGCTCTGCGGATACCAGCCGAATTCAAAGGTGTCACCAACAAAGTAATCGCTGATTTTTTCTTTAACAATCGGCTGCTGAACGATTGCAGCATCGGTGTCAAAATTGAAAGCGGGACGAACACCGTAGTCGGTAAAGTTAGAACTACAGGTGTGGTCGACGCTGCCGACGTCGAGGACTCTGCAGACAGTGCTGGAACTACCACCGGCAGAACGCAAATGCCAATAAGATTTTCCACTATTGTTACCGCTTGTTGCCACCCGCAGCCCCTGACTCTTTGCGTAATCGCTGCCCTGTGCTTTACGTGTTTCATTGCTGCTGAAGCCGTAGCTTGCGTTCTGTACATCATCTTTAGAAAGCAGATATATTTTGTCGTTTGTTGTAGTTGGCGAATCTTCATTGAATTTTTTAGTTTCAACAGCCGTTTCCGATATAATATTCTGCTGTGAGCCCGAAAAAGCGGTGTTTATGAAATCATCATTGAGCCACTTTCTGATACTGCTGTGCTCATAATCGTTTGCATAATACTTGTTGCCATTTTCATCAGGCTCGCCGTAATAATCGAAGCCGGACTGAAGAATGTAATTATCAAACGCCTGCGAGTCGAGCAGGGTGTCACTCATTACCAAGCCCTCTTCGGGGGAGAGTACACGCCAAGTTATCGGCTCATATTTGAACCAGTATACATTGTTCGGCTCGTAGTCGTTTTCATCTTGATTTGTGTATTTTTTATTCATATCGGAAGATGATTTTTGACTCGTATTTATCGGTCTGTAGGTGTCGAAAACAACGCCTCTGTATTTGTTTCCGTTGTAAATAACATCGGTGTAACGCATATAATCGTCCGGCTTCATTTGCCCATCATAAGCCTTGTCCGTGGACGAGTTGTAATATCCGTAGGAAGTCCACGATGCGGTGCTTGTTTTGATGTCGGAACTAACTCCCGCCTCTTTGTTAAGCTCGGCTTCTATTGCATTGTCCTCTACCTTGCTCTGCGGATACCAGCCAAACTCAAAGGTGTTGCCGACCTCATATTCGGTTATCTTTTTGGGTGTTGTTTCAGCTTTTACATTTTGAACGGCAAACGGCACACAGCCAACCGCTATCAAAATGCATAGAAAAATGGACAATAGCTTTTTGATTTTCATGGTATACGCCCCTTCCTTGTTATTTATTGTAATTATATATTTTTATAAATCAATTGTCAATATTTTTTATAACCGGCAATTGATTTTTCTACGTTGTAAATAGCTGTAACCTTGTTTGCGAAAAAAACTCAAATTATTATACAATGGTTTTTCTGCATTTTTCTCCAAAGTTCAATTTTTTAAACAAAAATCAACCGGAGGCTCATTTTAAACGTGAGCCTCCGGCTTTTCAGGCGTTTTTCACAGCACCTTTTTTAATATTAAAATACCGAATCAATTATTCCGGCAAAAATGCCCGAAAATTTTCCGAGAGCAAGCATTACCGCCGCAAGAATTTCGGAACCGATAGCGGAAATCGAAGAAATTCCCGCAGCGTTTGCAAAATCATCGTTTGCAAGTGCAAAATCATTTACGGTTACCGTCTCCGACTCAAAGCCTCTAACATCATTCTCGTTAACGGTTATAAGGCGAAAACCTCTTGTTTTGTCATTACCGTATGAATGATAAGTAGCACCGCCTGTGCTGATTAGCTTTATTCCGTCAAGTTCGGTTTCGTATGTATTAACGTGGTCATGTCCCGAAAACATAGCCACAACATCGCCTCTTGCAACCATCGCTTCAAACTGACCGAAATTATAGTAGCCGGGGCAAGGATATTCAAGAAGAAAACCGCTGAAATTGTTGGTTTTGGGGAAGAACGAATATATTTTGCCGTTGAATTTACGGGTAAGCTCTCCCATATCAACTGCCGATTCAAAGAAAAGAGCATCGTAAACCTCGCCGACAACTATATGCTGAAACGCAAAAGCGGGAACCTTTCTACCCTCTTGCTTTTCGAGCGCAAGGCTTGTTTCTTTGTACCATTCGATTTGGTCCTCGTGAACGCAATCATATCCTACCTTATTGCCGTCTTCATCGTATGCCTTCGAACCGGAATCAAACATATAAAGTGCAAGTGCGGTGTCATCATTTTTTGACGAAAGCACGGGAAGCATTTGAGTTCCGCAGCCGTGAAGTTCGGGATAAAGGTCATCTGCAAGGCAATATTCACCGCCATACTGTTGATAAAGAACAAGAAGCTCATCATTCGTCATTCCGTGTTCGCAGTCATGGTTTCCGAAAACAAGGGTAAAATATGTTTCGTTATCAACAAAAACCTTAACAAGCTCGGCTATACCCGCTTCAAGATTCTCGGAATCCGCAACAACATTATCACCGCCGAGAACAACCAAATCCGGCTGATATTCTTTCAAAGAAGCATCTATGAATTTGAGCATGGTTTCGTTCGCAGGATAAATATCCTGACAATCGGTTAAATGCATAATCTTAAATTCGCCGTTTTCATCAAATCTTAAAGCCTTTTTTGATTCCGCAGCACCGGCAGGTATACATACACCGATTATCATAATCAATGCAAAAAGAAATGAAGCAACTCGTTTTTTCATTTGTTTTCCTCCTGAAATTGCTATAATTTTGTATTCATTCTACCCTATTCTGTATTTAAAGTCAATAATAATAAATTTTTATTGACTTTCATTCTCAAATGTGTATAATAAATTAAGAGTAATTCCCGAATTTGAGGTGAATTTGACATTGAAGACTTATCACACACAGCAAAGAAAAATTCTGATAGAATTTCTGCAAAAAAACCGAGATAAAGCTTTTACAATTGATGAAATTATAAATTCCATAGGCAAATCCGGTATAAGCCGAAGCACCGCATACAGGCTCATCACTAAGCTCTGCGATGACGGCATCGTTAAGCGTACAGCCGGAACCGGCGGCAGAAGTCTTTATTATCAATATGAAAATGCCGATAACTGCGAAGGCCATCTTCATATGAAATGCACCGAGTGCGGAAAGGTTTATCATCTTGACACCTGCATAACCTCTCTGTTGCAAAACGATATAAAAAGCTCGGCAAATTTTGAAATTGACAGTCACACTGTTCTGCTCGGAAAATGCAACACCTGCAAGCGATAAAACCACTATCGCCGATTTTCAAATATAAGGAATTGATACAGTAATGAAAAAAACAATCTCATTGATTTTTATTTTAATTTTCGTTTTTCTCTCTATGTCATCGTGTGCGGATACTATCGAAAAATCAGATGAACCGAGCATAGTTTGTACGGCATTTCCTCAATATGATTTTGTTAAAAACATAATCGGTTCCGATGAGGGCATTACGCTTCTTCTTGATGACGGTGCCGATCTTCACAGCTATGAGCCTACCGCACAGGATATAATCAAAATCGGAAATGCCGATTTGTTTATATACGGCGGCGGTACTTCGGATAAATGGGTTGAAGGTGCATTGAAATCCGCCAACAACCCAAGCCTCAAGACCGTTGCGATTATGGATTTAGTGAATACACTCAAGGAAGAATATGTTGCGGGAATGCAGCAGGAAAATCACGAGCACGAACACTACTCGGCTCACGGCGGAAGCCACGACGAAGAAGATGAGCATATATGGCTCTCACTAAAAAACGCCTCAATAATAACGGAAGCTCTTTGCGAGAGCATCTGTGAAATCGACCCTCAAGGCAGTGCGTCATATCGTGCAAATGCTCAAAATTATATTTCACGTCTTAATGAGCTTGACGGAGAATACTCGGCTGTTATCGAAGCTTCGGAAAGAAAGGTACTCCTTTTTGCCGACCGTTTTCCGTTCCGTTATCTTACCGATGACTACGGGCTGACATACTATGCGGCATTTGCCGGCTGTTCGTCCGAAAGTGAAGCGACCTTTGAAACTATGGCATTTTTGATTGAAAAAACCAAGGAGTTGAAGCTTCCGACGGTTTTAATCATTGATGATTCCGACGGTTCTCTTGCAAAAACGGTGTGTGATGCCACGGGAGCTGAAATTGCCTCTCTCGATTCATGCCAATCCGTTTCATCCGTTGATATTTCAAACGGTGCAAATTATATTGATATAATGAAAAAAAATCTTGAAATAATCAAGGAGGCTCTCAACTGATGGCTTTGATAAATGTTAAAGACGTTTCGCTTGGATATGAGGGCAAGCCGATTGTTTCGGGACTGAATTTCAGCGTAAACAAGGGAGATTATCTCTGCATTGTCGGCGAAAACGGTTCGGGAAAAAGCACTCTTATGAAAACCCTGCTCGGTCAAAAAAATGTTTTATCGGGAAAAATCGAATTTTCCGACGGATTGAAGCGGAATCAAATCGGATATTTACCTCAACAAACCGAGGTTCAAAAGGATTTTCCCGCATCGGTTGAGGAGGTTGTTCTTTCGGGATGCCTCAATTCCTGCGGGTTCAAGCCGTTTTATTCAAAAGCTCAAAAAACACAAGCTCACAATATTATGGAAAAGTTGGGAATATTGCCGCTTGCAAAAAAGTGCTACCGAGAGCTTTCGGGCGGTCAGCAGCAAAGAATCCTGCTTGCCCGTGCATTATGTGCAACAAAAACGCTTCTTGTTCTCGATGAACCGGTTGCCGGACTTGATCCGATCGTTACCAAAAATCTTTATCGTCTTATTGCAGACATCAATAATGACGGCATAACGGTCATAATGGTTTCGCACGATATTCACGCCGCAATCGAATTTGCCTCTCATATTCTTCACATCGGAAACAAGCCGCTGTTTTTCGGCACAAAGGATGACTACAAAAAAAGTGATGGCTGTCATTGCTTTATTTGCGACGGGGGGCACGAAAAATGAATATAATCGAATCGTTTACATCATACCTCGGCTATCCGTTTGTAAGATATGCACTTTTAGCCGGAATCCTTATCGCCTTGTGCTCGGCACTTCTCGGAGTATGTCTTGTGCTTAAACGCTATTCAATGATCGGTGACGGACTTTCCCACGTTGCGTTCGGAGCACTCGCCGTTGCAACCGTAGTTAACCTTGCACCTATGGCAGTTGCCCTACCCGTAACGATAATTGCCGCCGTAATTCTTTTGGATATCAATAACAATTCAAAAATAAAAGGCGATGCCGCCATAGCAATGATATCCGTAGGAGCACTTGCACTGGGTTATCTGCTGCTGAATATTTTTTCGGCGTCCTCCAATATCAGCGGCGATGTTTGCACAACTCTTTTCGGCTCAACCTCTATTTTAACGCTTTCAAAATCCGATGTTATTCTTTGTCTCGCTTTAACCGTTGTCGTTTTGTTTGTTTTTATCTTTTTCTACCATAAAATATTCACGGTTACTTTCGATGAAAATTTTGCATCGGCTACCGGAACAAATACCGAAGCGTACAACGCAATGATAGCCATTGTAACGGCAATAGTTATTGTTCTTGCAATGAATCTTGTAGGTGCACTGCTGATTTCCGCTTTGATAATCTTCCCCGCACTTTCCGCAATGAGGATTTTCAAAAGCTTTTTCTCGGTCATTCTAAGCTCCGCAATCATTTCCGTGATATGTGCAGTCATCGGAATAGTTATTGCAATCTTATACGGCACACCCGTCGGTTCAACAATAGTTGCGGCAGATATAATTGCATTTTTGATTTGTATGGTCACAGGTAAAATTCTGAAAAGAACCTAATATAAACATATAGCCACTATGAAAAGCGAACAATTCGTTAATCATAGTGGCTTTTCCGTTAATTATGCAATTCCTTGTCGGAGGCAATTACCTTTCCCGTTTCGGCGTTGATTTCATAATCATATTCATATTCTCCGGCAACAAATTCAATTTCATAGTAAGGAATCCTATCATCGTTTTCAAGCTCTGCCTTAGAATTTTTAACATCAGCCGAATCAACTCCGGCGTGAGCATAAGCAAGCATCTTTGCTTTGTCCGATGTAATATACCTGCTCTCATTCTTTGCGGAGAAATCGGCAATTTGTATTTTTTCAATCTCTTTATCAATAATACTTCCGTCGGACGCGTTTATTTCGTATTCATACTTATTTCCGCCGGCAATAAATTCGATATCAAAATTCGGGATTGTGTCATCTGAATCATAATGAGCCTTTTTTAAAACAACCTCTCCAAGTACAACGCCGGCATCATCGACAGCTCTCATTTTGGCTTCGTCTATGCTGATATAACCGTTATTCTGTTTTGTAATTTCAGTAGCTTCGGGGCTTGAAATTTCATTAAAATTATCCGTTTCTCTTTTCAAAACCTTGCCGTCATACACAGAAATCTCATATTCATATTCATAGCCGGTATATTTAAATTCAACATCATAGTGAGCTTCTCCGTTATCTTCGTCAACGGACGGAGTGCCGAGGAACGATGCGTCCTCCCGCTTGATTCCCGCATCAGCAAGAGCAATGTCAATCGCTTTATCGGGTGAAACACTTATCCGGCCGCTTGTTCTTTCAACAGAAGCCGGCGAATTTGCATTACCGACCGAAACGCTTTGTTCGTCAGATACGCCTTTATTCGAGCAACCGGTAATCAATACCGCCGAGAGTATCGTCATTACCAAAACGAGGATAATTAATTTTTTCATTTTCTCACACCTCTTTCATCTTTGCATTATCGAGTAATCAACCGAAAAGCTTTGCGAAAATGTTTCTGATTATTTCAACAATATCAAAATGAAAGAGAGTTTCAAACCAATCGGGTGAATCGTATTCTTTTTCACATTCAATGATATTTCCGCTTTCGGCATTGATAACATAATCGTATTCCCAATTGTCGTTGGTTCTGAACTCAATTTCATATTCATATATGCCGTCATCAAATTCAAGCTTTTCTTTTGTGAATCTTACTTTACTTTCATCAACCTTTGCGTGTTCAAGAGCAATGCTCTTTGCTTCATCTGCCGAAATAATATCGGGTGCGGCGGGGGCGGCAAAAGCCGTTGCGGCAACAGAAAGTGCGATTAAGAAAGACATTACAAGAGCGATAATTTTTTTCATGGGATCATTTCCTTTCGTTTTTGAATTTTTCAGCCGTCCCTGACTGTGATTGAATAATAACCCGCAAAAATTAAAGGAACATTAGAAATCAAAGTTTTTTGAAAATTACGGTAAATTCGGTAAATTTATCTTTTTCGGACTCAACAAAGCATTCACCGCCGTGAATCTCACAGATAAGCTTAACAAGTGAAAGTCCAAGCCCGAAGCCCTCTGTTTCGGACCTTGAGACATCTGCTCGATAAAATCTGTTCCATATTTTCGGCAAATCGTTTTTGTCTATTCCGATGCCGTTATCTCTGACTGTTAAAATCACATTTTCATTTTCTTTGCAGAGCTTAACATTGATGCTGCCGTTCTCTCTGCCGTATTTATCGGCATTTGAAAGAAGATTTTCAACAAGCCTGTTCATCAAAGAAGAATCCATTTTTATATAAATATCACTTTGAATTTCAGCGTTGAGCTTTATATTCTTTGTTGTTGCAAAGCTGCCGCACGCAGAACTTATAAGCTCGCTCAAATTTCCTTTTTCAAGGTTAAACCTTTTTGCTCCCTGCTCCGCTCTCGTTACGGCAAGGAGTGCGGAAACAAGCGATGCCATTTTATCCGACTGTTCTTCAATCGACTCCAAAGCCTCAATTCTTTCTTTTTCGTCGGCATTCTGCGAAAGGGCATATTCGCATTCGGCTTTAATGACCGAAAGAGGCGTTCTAAGCTCATGCGATGCATCGGAAGTAAATCTTCTTTCATTTTCAAACGACGCTTGAAGGCGTGAAAACATTTCGTTGAAGGTTTCGGAAAGCTTTTGTATCTCAACCGAAGCATTTCCCGCATCAAGCCGTTTCGACAAATCGCTGCCCTGCGTTATTTCACGTGCCGAATCGGAAATTACATTAATCGGATTTACTGTTCTTTTGGAAATAATATATGCTCCGAGAGCGGCAATAATAATAATAACAGGGAACAAATATAATGCAGTTTTTCCGACCGCATCAAATGCAGCATCCGCCGCATCGGTGGGACAGATTCCCCGTATATATATTCCGTTATAGTCGGATTCATCGCAAACAAATTCAATTTTAAAAACCTGTCTGTCACGATATGCGGGAATATCAACGCCGATTATTGTTGCTTCATCTGCCGTTACTCCGGCATGAGCCAAAGCAACCTCAACTGCTTTACCGGTGCTTATTCCGTTTTCAAAATGCGTTTCCGAATACGAAACGGGATTAAACGAAACATCAGGTGTTACATCGGCTTCATAAGAAATAATCTTTCCCGACATAACATCAACCTCATATTCAAATTTTGTAAATTCCAAAAATGTCGAATATACATAATAGATTTTTCCGTCAAATTCGACTTTAACCATTTTATTATTATTCTCATAGTCGGGCATTTTTATCAATGCCTGCGGAGTCTCGCCGCCTAAATACTCTCCGTTTTCTCCGAATAAATCGCAATAGATTTCGCCGGAATAATAAATAAAATCGTTTTCCACCTGAAATATTCCGTTGCTGTATTCCATCTCATCTTTATTACTTTCAACTGCGGAAATAATGGTCTGCTTCAATCTTTCATCAGCCGTTTTCTGCCCCATAAGCATTATCACGGTTATCCCGAAAGCACAAACAGCCGTTGTAAGAAGCGTTATCCACAATGTAGTTATAATTTTAAAAGACAATTTTTTCATTGTTCCTCCCTAAGAACATATCCCATTCCTCTGACCGTATGTATAAGCTTCTTTTCGCAGCCGTCGTCAATCTTTTTTCTTAAATATCGAATATAAACATCAACAACATTGGTTCCGCCCTCATAATCATAATTCCAGATATGATTTTCGATTTTTTCTCTGCTGAGAACGATTCCGTTATTTACGGCAAGATATTGCAGCAGCTCGTATTCTTTTGCGGAAAGAACGATATCTCTGCCGTTCCTCGTAACCTTTCGGCATGATATATCCACCGTCAAATCACCGACTGTGATAATATTTGATTTTGAAACACTGTTTTTCCGTATAATAACTCTGATTCTCGCAAGCAACTCCTCAAAAGCAAAGGGCTTAACAAGATAATCATCTGCACCGATATCAAGTCCCTCAACTCTGTCCTCGATGCTGTCGCGTGCAGTCAAGAAAAGAACCGGCAGGTTATTACCGTTGCTCCTGATTTTTTTAAGCAGAGCAAAGCCGTTTATTTTCGGCATCATAACATCGAAAATTGCCGCATCGTAATCGGTCATACAAATATAATCATAAGCTTCCTCTCCGTCAAAACAGCAATCAACGCTATAGCCTGATGCTTTAAGCTGTTTTGCAATAACTCGGTTAAGGCTTTTTTCGTCCTCGGCAACAAGGATTCTCATAGCTATCTCCCTTACGTCTTTTTTATGATAATAACACAAACCTAGGCAAAACACAAAACATTTTTTGGAACCGATATATAAAAATCGGCAGAGTCTGTGCCGAGCATTTGCTCCGCATAACACTGCCGTTTTTTTCATAACATACTGTTAATTATATTTTCTTGCGATCTTGAGAGTTGTTGTTTTCGGAAATTCATCATCACGCACTTTAACCTTACCTATATTTTTAAACAAAGGCATTTTGCGGTTAAAATCATTAACATCATTTTTTATTCTGCTTCTTGCGTCTGGATAATCATCCTCGTTAAGGAAAAACTCCGCAACAATTCTCTTATTCTCCTCGTAAACAAGAACCTCTTTAACATAATCGATTCTTGAGAGCTTGTCCTCAAGCTCTTCGGGAGAAACATTTTTTCCGTTTGAAAGACAGATAAGATTCTTTTTTCTGCCTACAACAAAAAGGAAACCATCTTCATCAATTCTGCCGTGATCTCCGGTTTTAAACCATTCGCCGTCAAATGCTTCGGCGGTAGCTTCGGGATCGCCGTAATACCCCACCATAACATTTTTGCCTTTAACATATATTTCGCCAACACCGTCTTCATCCGGATTGTTGATTTTTATTTCACAGCAGTCAAGAGGAGTACCGACACTGCCGAATTTACGCATTCCGGGACGATTACAGGTAATTGCGGGCGAGCATTCGGTCATACCGTAGCCGTTATAAATCTCAATTCCGAATTCGTGCATTCCTTTTTCGTATTTCGGATCGAGATTGGCACCGCCGCAAACAATCATATTAAGGTTTCCGCCGAGATTATCTATAATTGTTTTAAATATCTTACGTCTTTTATCAATGCCGAGTTTCATAAGGAAATTACTGATTTTAAGACCTTTTTTGAGCACGGCTTCTCTGCCGGTTTTTCTTGCTGTTCTCCAAATTCTGTCATAAATAGTTTCAACAACAAGCGGAACACCGGAAAAATTATACGGCTGATATTTTTTAAGGTCGCCTTGAATATTTCCTATTCCGTCACATAAATAACCCCATTCGGATAAAATATACGATGAAAACAAAGCACTTACCCAAGCATATGTATGATTAAGCGGTAAAAAACCTATGGCATGTCCGCCTGTGTGTGCTCGGCACGCCGAGGAACAGTTGCTTGCAATATTTGAATGAGAAAGCATTACGCCCTTGCTTTTTGCTGTTGTGCCCGATGTATACGCAATGCAGGCAAGGTCTTGAGGTTTTACGTCTGCATTCGCAAACGATTTATCTCCGGCTTCAATTGCGGCTCTGCCTTCTTTGAGAAAAGAATCATAATCTTCACTGATATTAAAATAATGCATTTTGGGCATATCGGGATTTGACTTAAATTCCGCTACCATTGATTCAAATTTTGAAGTGTAAACAAGAGCATCGCTGTTGCAACGTATAAGCTGATCCGAAAGGTCATCCGTTGAAAGCTTGCAGTCCATAGGAACAGTTACATTTCCTCCGACAAGCGTTGCATAATATGCAATCATCCACTCAAAGCAATTTTCACCGATAATGGAAATCTTCTTACCTGAGGTAAGTCCCTTGATTCTAAAGAATGTTCCGAGTGCATTTATCTCGTCCCAAGTTTGGTTAAAGGTTCTTTTGCACTCTTTTTTGTTTTTGTCCAAAAACACAAACTGTGTTTTATCGCCGCCCGCCAAGGTACCCTTAACAACGATTTCCTTAACCGTTGAATATTCGGGAATATCAGCCTTGACAATGCCGGCTGTCTTACTTTTCAAAGTATGTCCCCCATTCTTCTTCCGAGATCTCAGAAGTCGATAAATATATTTTACACCAATTCGTAACGTTTTTCAACAAAAAGCTTGATTTTTATTGGTCATTGTTGTAGAATTAACTAAAAACGCCCCAAAAGGAGATCGTAATGCGTATTTTTATAGTCTGTCTTATTTCGTGGTTCATAGCACAGCTTATTAAAGTGATTATAAATTTTATAAAATATTATTCAGCAAAGAAAAAAGGACTCAAGCATAAAAAAGTTACCGTTGAAACTCTTTTTAAGCTCGGAGGAATGCCAAGCTCTCACACGGCAACGGTTATTGCCCTGTGCGGTTGTGTTGGACTTCACAGCGGTTTTGATTCCGATGTTTTCGCCGCTTGCGGAGTTTTCGCTTTCATAACTATGTTTGATGCTTTCAAGGTCAGACTTCCGATAAGCAGACTTACCGATGCTTTTAACCGACTTCAAAACAAGGTTTGCGGAAACGATGTTCCGGCAGTTAAAAAAGTTGAAGGTCACACGATTCCCGAAATTATCGGCGGATTCATTGTTGGAGTTTGCGTTTCGTTGTTTATGGTTGAGGTCGTGGGAATTTTTGAATTTTAATCACCTTTTGCCGGCAGAAAACTGTCGGCAATTTTTGTTGAAGGGCGGTTTTGATATGCTGATTTATAAGTGTGATATTTCCGATATTGAAAGCAGCGAAATGCGAATATGGTTTGATGCGATGAGCAGCGAACGCCGCAGCGAAGTTATCCGTATTAAAAACAGTAATAAACAAGCTTTAAAAATCGCCGCCGACCATATTTGCCGTTCGGCTATATCGGATTTTTGCGGAATTATGCCCGATAAAATTCAATTCGGCAAAGAACGCTTCGGGAAGCCATATGCCGAAAATCTACCGGTACAATTCAGTGTGAGCCACAGCGGAAGCATTGCAATATGTGCCGTTTCGGAAAAAGCCATCGGTATTGATATCGAAAAAATCCGCCCGATCAATCCCGATATTGCACAAAGATTTGCCACAGAGAAAGAGCTTGATTATATTAATGCAAATCAGAACGGTTTTTTTGAAATTTGGACGCTTAAAGAAGCATATTTTAAATACAAAGGCACAGGTATAGGTGCGGATATAAAAGATGTTTCGTTTGAAATTAATGCAAACGAAATATATTGTTCCGACAAAAGCTGCAAGCTTTCTTTTTACAATGCAGAAAAAGGATACATTTGCACACTTTGTCATAATAAATCGAATTGATTTTAGCTTTTTTCTGTTTTAAAAGTGTTTGTCAAATGTTAGAATGGTGTTAGTGCGAAGAATCTTTTCAACATTGTCACCGTGTGTTTTTTACAAAGAAATAAAAGCATCAAAAATATCGATGCTTTTGTATTACGCCGCATTTGGATTTTTGTTTTCAAATTTATTTCAATAAGGGGTGAGATTCGGAGAAATTATGAATTATTTAAGAGATTTATTTTCCGAAAAAGATGCCGAATTTATTATTTCTCAAAGCATCGGAATACTTGCCGCAGCGTTTCTTTTGCTTTCGTTTCAGCAAAAAACTCATAAAAGAATCGTTGTTATGCAAGCAGTTTCGGGAACGCTGTTTGCGATTCAGTATTTTATGCTCGGAGCATATGAGGGTATGGTCGGAAATCTTGTCGGAATGACAAGGTGTATAGCCTTTTCTTTCAGAGGAAAAGCGAAATTTTTCGACAGCATTTTTTGCCCCGCCGTTTTTGCGATTCTCGCTTTGGTCGGCGGAGCGATTACATACGAATCAGCCGCTTCGCTTCTGCCTATGGCGGCAATGGCAATTTCTTCGTTTGTTATATGGAGTCCGAAAACTCAAAAGCTTCGTGCTTTGACGATCCCGACTTCGCTTATGTGGTTGATTTATAATGTTATATGCGGTTCATATTCCGGAATTGCGACCGAAATATTTAACCAAATTTCAATTATAATCGGTCTTATTCGGTTTAGAAATAAATCCGAATAATTTTATTCTGTCACCTCGGATGTTACTCCGTGCGAAACCGGCACGGTCAAAAAAACATCCGAGCATATTTTTTTCAGCTCATTGCGGCACTTTTCGGCATTTTCTCTGCTTTTGAAAATTGCGAAAACAGTAGGCCCGCTTCCGCTCATTTGGCAAAGAGATGCTCCGCATTCACGCATAATGCGTTTATACTCAACCCTTTCGGGTACCTCTATCACCTGTTCAAAAACATTTCCGGCATATTTGCATATTCCTTCAAAATCACCCTTTTCGCAGACATCAAGCATCCTCATACAATCGGGATGATAAATATAAGTATTATCAGCCGCCGAATAAGCCTCGGCAGTTGAAACTCCGCATATGGGCTTTGCAAGAACAATGAAGCAATCTTTAAGCGGCTTCAACGGAGAAAGAACACCGCCGGTATTTTGAGAAAGGCAGGTTCCCCCCTTGATACAAAAAGGGACATCGCTGCCCGCCGAAAGAGCAATTTCGCAAAGCTCGGTTATGTTAAAACGACTACCGAACATCTCATTAAGTGCGGTAAAAACAGCCGCAGCATCGGCACTTCCTCCGGCAAGACCTGCCGCAAACGGAATTTTCTTTTCAATATGAATCTTAACGCACGGAGCTTCTCCTATAGCTTCAAAAAAAATCTCCGCCGCTTTATATGCAATATTCTTTCTGTCGGTAGGTAAGCTTTTTTCGGAGCAGGTTAAAAATATACCGCTTTCATCACATTTTTCAACCGTAACAATATCCGCAAGGTCTATCGATTGCATAACCATAAAAAGGCTGTGATAACCATTATCGAGCCTACCTATTATATCGAGAAAAAGATTGATTTTAGCCGGTGCAAAAGCTGTTATTTTCATACTACGCTCCTTCAGTCTATGGGTATAAGAGTCGGTGTTCTGTTTTGATAAAGGGCAACCTTGTCAAATCCACACTTTAAAGCCATTTGATATGCCTGTTCGATTCCGGCACCGAGATGCTCGGCAAAATGTGCATCCGAACCGATGGTTATATATTCACCGCCGAGCTGTTTATATCTTTTGACTATACTTTCATTAGGCGACATTTCACCTATCGGCTGCCTTAATCCCGCCGTATTGATTTCAAGAGATTTTTGGTTTCTTATCAGCGTAAGCAGGATTTCATCGATAATTTCATCGAATCGATGCATATCAACGGTTTTACCGTATTTGCCGACAATATAACGCAGAGGATATGTGAGATGAGCAAGAGAATCAAAGCCGTCCCATTGCGCAAGCTTCAGCTCCCACTCAAAATACTGCTCAAGCAAATGAATGTAATCAACGCTTTCATCGCTGAAATCCATAAAATAAAAATCCTCCATATCGGGCAAATTATGGATTGAGCCGAGAACAAAATCATATTTCATCATATTAATTAGTCGGTCGGAAGCTTCAACATCATAAACAGGCTGACCAAGCTCCGCACCGACGCAAACTATCAGCTTTCCTTTAAATGCCGAACGTGCCCTCGCGGTTTCAAAGAAGGACTGGATAGCGGTTCTGTCAAAGCTCTTTTTAAGAAAAGCATCCATTTCAAGATGATCTGTAAATGCAAGTGCTCTTATCCCGTTCATACACGCATTTTCACACATATACGTTGCCGAGTGATTGCCATCAAACGAATTATCGGTGTGCGTATGAAGATCCACAATGTTTTTATATGACATATCCAAGCTCCTTTGACAAAGGTTTGTTATTGATTATACCACAGTTTTGGATTTTGGAACAGTAAAATACAAAAAAATATTGTTTATATTCCGAAAATGTGTTAAAATAATAAAAAAATAAAAGGATTATTGCTTATGAGAATTATTGTTACGGGTTCTTCCGGACAACTCGGAAGCGACGTTGCCACAGAACTTACAAAAAACGGTTGTGAAGTTATCCGAGCCGATCTTCCCGAAGTTGATATAACCGACAAAACCGCTGTTAGTGAATTGATTTCAGCTTCACGAGCAGACGGAGTTATCCATTGTGCCGCATTCACGAATGTTGACCTTGCGGAAACCGAAAAAGAAAAATGCAGAAGCATTAATGTTGACGGTACATTTAACCTTGCCGAAGCCTGCCAAAAGCACGGCATAAAGCTTCTGTATATAAGCACCGACTATGTTTTTGACGGCAAAGGTTACAAGCCTTTTGAAATCGACAGTCCGAAAAAGCCCTGTAATTTTTACGGATTGAGCAAGCTCGGCGGTGAAAAAGCAATTATTGAAAATTGCAGCAAAGCGTTTATTGTTCGCATTTCGTGGGTTTTCGGAGAAAACGGCAAAAACTTTGTTAAAACTATGCTTCGTCTTTCGGAAGAACGAAATGAAATAAGCGTTGTTAATGACCAAATCGGTTCGCCGACATACACGAAAGACCTTGCAAAGCTGCTTTGCAGTATGATTTTTTCCGACAAATACGGAATCTATCACGCAACAAATGAGGGATATTGCAGTTGGGCTGAATTTGCATCTAAAATTATGGAAATTTCCGGTTCGTCAACAAAAATCATTCCCATCAGCTCCGACGACTATAAAACAGCCGCCGTCAGACCTAAAAATTCAAGGCTTTCCAAGGAATCTCTTGACAGAAACGGGTTCAGCCGTCTGCCCGATTGGGAGGATGCATTAAAACGCTATTTATTAAATGAGTGTTAATAATTCTTTTGTAACCTTGTAAATGCAATAAAATTATATTATAATATAACATAATAATTATGTTCGGAGCGTTTGTTAATGAATAACGAAAACAAAAAAGTTAATAACGCAGAAGCTGACAGCAAAAAAAATCGCGTCCAAAAACGTGATGAATTTGTTGACGGCTTTTATGATTTAAACCGAATGTACTCGCAAGTGCCCAAAAAGAAGGCGTTGTCCCGTGAGGAAGAGCTTCGTTTGAGGGACGAAAAACGCCGTGAAGAAGAAATGAGGGCAATTAAAGAGGACATCGAAAGGCGTTATTCCTTGCAGCTTGAAAATGCTCAAATCAAAAACAATCCGAACAAACAAACAAAGCCGGTCAGCTCCGCAATGAGCAAGCTTATTCCGGAAATCGATGAAAGAGAAGCCGTCAAGGACGAGCTTAACAGAATTGACAGCCTGATAAGCAGCGAAAAAATTGTTGAGTCGGTCGTTCCCGAAAACAATAATACTTCTGCAAAGATCAAAAAAGACGAGCCTGATTTTGATTTGTCCGAAAAAAATCTGATTTATTCCGCCGTTTACTCTTTGGGCGATACTGTTTTTCGCTTTTTCTCAAAATTATTTATAATTATTTTTAAGCTCATCAAGGCTCCGTTTGTACGTCTGAAAAACTATATTATCAAAGCATCGGAAACAACAAAAAGCGGAACAAAACGCAGTATCGATGCAACGGTTAAAGAAATCTCTCATTTCAAAACCGAAATCAAAAGAGCTTTCAAATCAATACGTACTGCCCTGCGGCATCCCCTCTCGTTCCCCTCCGTAGTAGGTCACTACATTAAAAAAGCATTAAAAAACCATAAATCTTTGCTGAAATCGGCAGGAAACATTCTGATGCCGATTACCGCTTTTGCAATCTTTATTCTTACGCTTAACTATTGGAACGGAGTAACATTTGCACTTGAGGTTATTTATAATGACCAAAGCATCGGCTATATCAGCGATGAAACCGTTTACCTTGAGGCAAGAGACCTTGTTAAAGACAGGCTCAGCTCAAGTGCCTATATTTCGTCAAGCTCGGAAAAAACAGTTGAAGCAACCGTTGCATCGGCGGCGAATTTCAATGCCGATTACAGCTTAACGCTTGTTTCTCTCAACGAGCTGAACGATGCACAATCGATTTCGGACAGAATGATTGAAAACTCCGTTGACAATCTCACTCACGCCTGCGGAGTTTATATCGATGGCGAATTTATCTGTGCAGTAAAAAACGAGGCTGATGCCAAAACCGTATTTTATGATTTGCTCGCTCCTTATGAAGCTGAGGCAAACGAAAAAGGCTATGTTGTCAGCTTTGCGGAAACGATAGACTACGTTCAGGGACTTTACCGTGACGACGAAAGCGTTATGTGGGACGCTTCCCGACTTCGTGAAATGCTTGACGGAACCAAGGAAGCTCAAAAGGTATATATCGCACTTGAAGGCGATACCATTGAATCCATTTCCGAAGAAACGGGCATTTCCGTTGATACTCTCAAAACGCTGAATCCGAGCTATGACTTTGAAAACATTCGTATCGGTGACATTATTGTCATCAAAAATTCGGTTAAGTTTGTCAGCATCAAAAAAATAGTCACTTCCTCCGAAACACGTGAAATCGAATTTGAAACCGTTAAAAAATACGATTCCACAAAATACAGCGGCTACAGAAGCGTTGTTCAAAAGGGTGTTAACGGAACGGAAAGAATCACAAAAACTCTTATTTATATTAACGATTCTCTTGTTGATACAAATTATGATTATGAAACGGTTAAAGAACCGATTGACGAAATAGTAACCGTTGGCTCAAAGACTTCTTATAACGGTGTATATATCGGTGAAGCCTCCAACTATGGCTTCCTTTGGCCCGCACCGAGCTGCCACAGCGTCAGCTCACCTTACGGCTGGAGAAGCAGCGGTTGGCACAACGGAATTGACCTTGTTAAATACGGAGGCGGTGCACTCGGAACACCTGTTATCGCTTCAAAAAGCGGCAGAGTTGAGGTCGTTCAGCGAAGTAATTCCGGCTACGGTAATATGGTTCTTATCAACCACGGCGACGGCTATAAAACAAGATATGCTCATATGATTAAGGGCTCGATAACCGTTTCGGTCGGCGATTATGTTGAAGCAGGTCAAACCATAGGAAAAGTCGGTTCAACCGGTAACTCAACAGGTCCTCATCTTCATTTTGAGGTTATTGTTAACGGCGAAACGCAGAATCCCAAAAACTATATTTCGTAAATTAAATTTATATAATACGGTATGTACGGTTTTCTCCGCACATACCGTATTTTTGTTTTATTTTCTCGATAAAGTTGACGGTCATTTGTTTAAAACACAAAAAATGCACATAATACTATCAAAATATATTTTCGGAGGGAAAACAATGTTAAAAAAATTATTATCCGTTTTTTTATGTACAATCATTATAGCGGGTATATTTACAGCCTGCGGAGAAAGCGGCAAGCTTGATTCTTCTGTTACCGGCACTAATATGAGCAACGGTCAGAATAATACCGTTAAAGAAATCAGATATCTTAATTTTAAACCGGAAATTGCCGAAGTTTACAATAAGATTTCAGCCGAATACGAAAAAGAAACGGGCGTAAAGCTTGTTGTTGAAACAGCCGCTTCGGGCACCTATGAGTCCACCCTCACGGCACGAATGGCAACAAGCGATGCACCGACGATTTTTCAAATCAACGGTCCTGTCGGATATAATTCGTGGTCGGAGTACTGTGCGGATTTGAGCGGCACGGAGCTTTACAAGCATCTTAATGATAAATCGCTTGCGATAACCTCAAACGGCGGTGTGTACGGCATTCCCTATGTTGTTGAGGGCTACGGAATTATCTATAACAAAAAAATTCTGGATAAATATTTTTCGCTTGAAAGCAAAGCAACGGAAATTAAATCGGCTGATGAAATCACAAACTACTCGGCGTTGAAATCGGTTGTTGAGGATATGCAGAAAAACAAAGACAAGCTCGGTATTGAGGGCGTTTTTGCTTCAACATCATTAAAAACAGGTGAAGATTGGCGTTGGCAGACACATTTGATGAACATTCCCCTCACCTTTGAATTTACCGACAGGAACATCGATTTAACAGGTGAAGAATATAAGAAAATCGATTTCAGATATTCGGATAATTTAAAAAATATTTTTGACCTTTATATTAATAATTCCGTTTCAGACAAAAAACAGCTCGGAACGATTGATGTTACGGCTTCAATGGCAGAGTTTGCACTCGAAAAATGTGCAATGGTGCAAAACGGAAACTGGGGAGCATCACAGATTCTTAATGTTACGGGCAACAAGGTTGCCTCGGAGGATATTAAATTCCTTCCGATTTATATGGGAATAGACGGAGAAGAAAAAACGGGACTTTGCATCGGAACGGAAAACTTTATCTGCATCAACTCAAAAGCAAGCGAAGCTGAGCAAAAAGCGGCGGCAGACTTTCTTTACTGGCTTTTCAGCTCCGAAAAGGGTAAAAAATTTGTTACCGATGAGCTGAAATTTATTGCACCGTTTGACACATTCACCGAAGCGGAAACTCCCGATGATCCCCTTGCAAGAGAGGTTATGCTTTGGATGAACAAGGACGGCGTTACAAATATTCCGTGGAACTTTACCCTTTTCCCGAGTATCGGTTACAAGGATAATCTCGGTGCATCGCTTTTAAAATATTCTCAGGGAGCAATAAGCTGGAACGAAGTTAAAAAGCTTGCGGTTGAAGAATGGGAAAGCGAATTCGGGGCATAATTCTTTCGGAGCTGATGTTATGCACAAAGTATTAAAAAAGTATTTTCCCGTTTTTGCGTTGCCTACCGTTATTGCATTTGCAATATCTTTTCTTATACCATTTATAATGGGCGTATATCTTTCGTTTACAGAATTTAAGGTTGTTAACGATAGCGAATGGGTAGGCATTGAGAACTATATTAAAATTTTTACAACAGACAAAACCTTTGTCAATTCACTTTGGTTGACAGTAAAATTTACGATTGTATCCGTCATATCGATTAACCTTATTGCGTTCGTGCTCGCAATGCTTCTTACCAAAGGATTGAAGGGCACGAACCTTTTCAGAACGGTATTTTTTATGCCGAATCTTATAGGCGGAATAGTGCTCGGTCATATCTGGAGCTTAATAATAAACGGCGTTCTCGGAATTTTCGGCGTTGACATCACTTATAATCCGGATTACGGCTTTTGGGGACTTGTTGTTTTAATGAATTGGCAGCTAATCGGATATATGATGATAATTTATATCGCCGGCATTCAAAATATTCCGGAATATCTTAACGAGGCGGCGGCGATTGACGGTGCATCTCCTTTTCAAACGCTTATTCATATTACGATTCCGATGGTTATGCCATCGGTCACTATCTGCACTTTTCTGACACTCACAAACTCTTTTAAGCTTTTCGACCAAAACCTTGCACTCAACGGCAAATCTCCCGATACTTCACTGCTCGCCCTTGATATTTACAAAACATTCTATGACCACACCGGATTAAAGCTTGCACAGTGGCACGGAATGGGGCAGGCAAAAGCTGTTATTTTCTTTTTGATTGTTGCACTTATTGCGTTTATTCAGCTTCGAGCAACACGGCAAAAGGAGGTTGAGCATTGATGAAACGGCACGATGTAACAGCGAGAAATGTTATTATCTATACTGTTTTAGCCGCTTCAACGGTTATTTTTCTTGCACCGATTGCCATTATCATTCTAAATTCGGTAAAGGGAAATTTTTATATTTCCGATTCTCCTTTTTCCTTTCCGAATAAAGAAACATTTGTCGGAGCGGAAAATTATATTAAAGGTTTTACTCAATCGGATTTTTTACGCTCATTTGCAATTTCGGCGTTTATAACCGTTTTTTCCGTTATCGGAATAGTTTTGATGACTTCAATGACAGCCTGGTATATAGTCAGAGTAAAAAACAAATTTACAAAAGCGATTTATTATCTTTTTGTTTTCAGTATGATAGTCCCGTTTCAGATGGTAATGTATACTTTGACCTATTACGCATTTAATCTGCATTTAAACAACCCTCTCGGCATAGTATTTATATATCTGGGTTTTGGTTCGGGACTTTCGGTTTTTATGTTTACGGGATTCATAAAGAGCATACCCGTTGAGATTGAGGAAGCCGCTGTTATCGACGGCTGTAATCCGATAAAAACTTTTTTTCTTATCATTTTCCCGATACTCAAGCCAACTGCGATAACCGTTGCCATTTTAAACGCAATGTGGATATGGAACGATTATCTTTTACCTTACCTCGTTCTCGGTTCGGGAGAAAACAAGACACTTCCCGTTGCGGTGCAAATGGCATTAACGGGAGGCTACGGCAACAAGGATATGGGTGCGTTGATGGCGATGCTTGTGCTTGCTGTTTTGCCGATAATTATTTTCTACCTTTTCTGTCAAAAATATATCATAAAAGGCGTTGTTGCGGGTGCGGTTAAGGGCTAATATCATATACGGAGGAAATTTCTATGGCAACAATAAAATTCAAGGATGTTACAAAATCCTTTGACAACGGAAAAATTACCGTTATACCCGACCTGTCACTGGATATTAACGATAAGGAGTTTGTTGTTCTTGTCGGGCCTTCGGGATGCGGAAAATCAACTACACTTCGTATGATTGCCGGACTTGAAGGTGTTTCCTCCGGTGAACTTTTGATTGACGGCAAGGTTGTTAACGATATGCCGCCGAAAGACAGAGATATCGCAATGGTTTTTCAAAGCTACGCACTATATCCGCATATGAGTGTCTATAAAAATATGGCATTTGCATTAAAGCTGAAAAAAATGCCTAAAGACGAAATTGACAAAAAGGTTATGTGGGCGGCAAAAATTCTCGACATTGAGCCTTATCTTGAAAGAAAACCGAAAGCACTGTCCGGCGGTCAGCGGCAAAGGGTGGCACTCGGCAGAGCGATGGTCAGAAATCCAAAGGTTTTTCTGCTTGATGAACCACTTTCAAACCTTGATGCAAAGCTCCGCACCGAAATGAGAAGTCAAATAACAATGCTTCACAAAGAGCTTCAAACAACCTTTGTTTATGTTACGCACGATCAAACAGAAGCAATGACAATGGCAGACAGAATCGTTGTTATGGATAAAGGCGTTGTTCAGCAATACGATACTCCGCAAAAGCTTTACAGTGAACCCGCAAACCTATTTGTTGCCGGTTTTATAGGTTCGCCGCAAATGAATTTTATCGAATCAACGGTTATTAAAAAGGGCAACAATTTAAAAATTCGATTTGCAGATTATGAAATGAATATTCCAAAAGCCAAAAGAGTGCGGCTTGAACCGTATTTGGGAAAAGAGATTATTTTAGGTGTGCGTCCGGAGCATATTTTTTCCGATTTATCGATGCTCAATGAAAAATCGGGC
Source organism: uncultured Clostridium sp. (assembly GCA_964571095.1). Taxonomy (GTDB): domain Bacteria; phylum Bacillota; class Clostridia; order Oscillospirales; family Acutalibacteraceae; genus CAG-177. The sequence goes on from CAZNAC010000012.1 coordinate 23,546, forward strand.
TGTGTTATAGAAGCCACAACCGAAATAGCGGAAATGACCGGCAGTGAAACAAATATTTATTTTTCTCTTGCCGAAAAGACTCACGTTGCTCGAATCAAAACAGAATCGGGAATATCAAGCGGCGACAGAATAAAACTTGGCATCGATGAAAACAGTGTTCATTATTTTGATAAAGAAACAACAAAAGCTATATAGAAAAAAGAAACTGCAAGCTCCTCCCTTTTCGGAAGAAGCTTGCAGTTTTATTAGACTGTTTTCACAGCAACTTATGCTTATTTATAGGGGTTGAACCAGTTGTGGAAATGTGTATGAAGCCAGGGGAAAAGTACATTAGTGCCGATATTTCCGAAGAAGATGAATGTCAGCACTTTACCGACAGATCTGAAGAAAGAGTTCACGCTGTGGAGAACATTGCAAGCACCGCAATTGTCGGGATCATCGCTGTGCGGGAAGCAATTGTGGCAACCGGCAGTACCGCTTACATATCTGAATTCTTCCTGGTTGCAGGAGGTGCAGAATCTTCTTTCAACTCTTTCGGTGAAATAGCCCGCTTCTTCATAGGTTGCCCACTCTGACCATGTATGGCTTCTGCCGTCCGCTTTTTCGAGAACAACATAGCATACAAGACAGATCTGGTCATCAACACAGGTTTCTTCGGGCCCGGGTGTATGACCGAGAGGATCAAGTCTCTCGCTCTTATAAGCCTTGCCGCAGGTATCGCAGTTGCATACTCTTTCACCGGCAGTTACGCAGGTGGGTTCAAGAGTTGTTATCCAAACACCCTCGGTATGTCCGGCTGCATCAACGTCTCTTTCGTCAAGCGTTACGTTGCAAACCTCGCAGAACTTCTTCTGATGTCCCTTGCGTGTGCAGGTAGGCTCAAGTGTCGTTACCCAAGCACCTTCAACGTGTCCGCGTTTCTCAACCGCTTCCGTTCTGACGGGAGTACCGCAAACGTCGCAGTAGTAAACTCTTTCGCCTGCGTTGTTACAGCTCGGCTTATCAACTGTCAGATAATACGAACCCTCGTGGTGTCCCTTTGCCGCAATTTCTTCATCGGCAAGAACTATACCGCAGGTTTCGCACTTCTGAACTTTCAAGCCTGCCTCGGTGCAGGTTGCCGCCTTTTCAATAAGGAATTGACCTTTGGTGTGCTCTGTTTTAGCTATTGCTTCGCTCTCTACAACTGCATTACAAACGGTGCAGATCTTAACTCTTTCACCCTCGGTGGTGCAGGTAGGCTTAATGGAGGTTTCCCACGCACCCGCCTGATGCTCGTGAGCATTCAAGGTTTTGGGGTCGCCGATGAGAGCACCGCAAACAGAGCAGGACTGCTGCATAAAACCGTCCTCGGTGCAGGTGCAATCCTTGGTGATCTTCCATACGCCCGGAATATGCTCCGTCTTGGGAATCTGAGTTTCGCTTATTACTGCATTACAAATTGAGCATTTTTCGATTTTAAGTCCGGTCTGTGAGCAAGTAGCCTGCTTTTCGGTAACTGTTACCTTTGTATGCTCAAGCTTGGGAACTACTGTTTCGCTGAGTGTTACACCACATTCGGTACACTTTGTTACTTGTATGCCGGTTTTGGTGCAGGTTGCCTGAACCAAAGTTTCGGTAGTACCCTCAACATGACCTGCCTTATCAACGGCTTCCGAACGGTAAGGCATATTGCAGATTTTGCATATGTAAAGATCTATGCCGCCCTTGTTGCAGGTGGTGTCCTTGTGTACTATCTTATATTCGCCGTTTGAACCGTGACCTAATGCAGGGATCTCCTCTTGCTTAACAAGAACATCACAATCCGTGCATCTGTACTCTATTGTGCCTACTTCGGTGCAGGTTGCCTGCTTTGTAACGATACCGTTTGTGCTAACGGTATGACCGAGCTTGGGAATTTCTGTTTCCTGAAGTATAGCACCACATTCGTTACACTTTGTTACTTTTATGCCCGCTTTGGTGCAGGTTGCCTGAACCGAGGTTTCGGGAATACCTGCTACATGACCGGCAGCATCAACAGCTACCGAACGATAAGGTGTATCGCAGGCTTTGCATATGTAAAGATTTATACCGGCCCTGTTGCAGGTGGTGTCCTTGTGTATTATTTCATATTCGCCGTCATGACCGTGACCCAATGCGGGAATCGTCTCGGAATTCAAAAGGTCGCCGCACTTGGTGCATCTGTATTCTATTGTACCCGTCTCGGTGCAGGTTGCCTGCTTCGTAACGGTGCCCTTTTCGTTGACGGTATGGTCGCAGTATTCGGAATCCTTTACCCATGTTGCGAAGAGAGTAACCTTGCCGTCCTTTTCCTCGCAAAGTCTGCTGACCGGCTGACCTGCGGAATACATATCTCCCGTGCCGTCAGCCTTTGTGTTCCAGCCGGCAAATCTGTATCCGTCTTTTGCCATATCAGCACTGTCGGAAAGTCTGAAAACTCTTGAATATGTATACGTTGCGGGAGATGCAACCTCAGTGGTATCCGCACCGTTGGCACTGTAAAGCACGGTGTAGCTGTATTCTTCCCATGTAGCATAAAGAAATATGACCTCACCCTGTGTAAACGAGAGGTCGCTTACTTTCTCTTCGTCGGCAAAGGTTCCGGTACCAATACCTCTCGGATTTGTCCAATTATACATGGTCCAATAAGCAAAATCGTTGTGGCTCTTGGTAAAGGTGTTTTTCCTGAGAGCCTGTGTTTCGCCGTAGGTCATCTCCTGAGAAACATATTTTGAGGTACCGACATAGTCTATGGACTCAAAGAATCTTATTTCATATGTGATTCCTTTGAAAATGGGATAATAAACCTCGGGCTCGGCAGGATTGATTGTGGCTCCCGGCTTAACAATAGCACCGTTGCCATCGGGATCTGTTGACCAGCCAACAAAGTTGTATCCCGTTTCAATTGCTCCTGTATACTCAGGTGCTGTTGCTTCACCGAAATAGTGTTCATAAACGCTTCCGTCTGCATTGAGGAATATAAAGCTCGTTGATGCAGCAAAAATTCTTAAATAACTTGAAGTCGTTGAAAGTTGAAGACCATAAGTGGAATCAGCTTTGAGATATACGCTCAAATAATAATCATTGTCGGCGTCGTCTATACTATTAGAATTTATAATAGTATATTTTTGAGAAGCAGTATCATATGATATTTGCCAAGCAGTGGCTTCACTTTCTAGCGTGGTTTCACGCAATTGTATTGTACCACCGTCATTCTCTGCTTTCACAAACGCCTCTCTTGCATCGGCCTGAACGGCAATTTTGTATGTGCCGTCATTAAGCTTTATCAAGTAGGTAAGAACCGTATCCGTAGTGCGAATGACATTTACACTCTTACCTGCAATATCACTCTTCTGTATGGAGTAGGATGCCGGCGATGAACCGCCGAAGAATCCGGTACCATCCTCATTAGAAAGAATAAAGCAGGTTCCTGTTGCAAATGTGCTTGCGGAAGTACCTTCGATATATGTGGGAGTGAGATCCGGTGTTGCCGCCAAAACGGTAAACGGAATACTCGCCAAAAGCATACACAGACACAGCACTAACGCCATTATCTTTTTTGACTTCATAATCATACCTCCGTTTATGTTGATTATTACACATATTTTACTACTCTGTTTTGATTTTGTAAATATGTTCTTTAAAATTTTTTAAGGATATTCCAAAAAAGCTTTCCTTTTTAGGCCACTTTAAAATACGCCTTTAAAAATTTCCGGAAAAACCTTATTTAAGTTGAAAAGCTTTTTGAAGAATGCGATTATCTTTCTGAAAATACTTGCTTTAGAGGTCATCTTTTGGGTATCGGTAGCGATGATGTTGCCATCCACATCATAGACCGTAGCGGTGATAACAGTGTCGCCGCTTGATGAGGGAGTGATTGTACAGGTTGTGCCGTCCTCTGATTTCGTCATATCGAAATTGTCGTTATCGGCAATCCAAACAATCTCCGCACCCTCGGGAAGCGTACCCTCAAGAACATCGGCATGAAGTACTATCGCATCGCCGTAAGAAATCGTTGTTGTTGACGGATTTCTGATTTCAAACTTAAATGCAGGCTTAGTGGGATCTGTAGGCGTTGCGGGATCTGTCGGCTCTGTGGGATCTGTCGGCTCTGTTTCTTTAGCTTCAAAATGAAGGTCTGCCATAAGAAGCGATTCATTATCTTCGCCAATAGTTATCGCATTCCATTCATTCTCCGTTCCAACGTAATAAACATCATCAAAGAAAGCACAGTACATAAACGCACATTCATCTATAAACTTTACGCCGTTGGGAATACGAATGCTTGACAGCATTGTGTTACAGAATGCATCTTCCTCAATGCTCTTTAATGAGCTGTTTTTGCTTATTATAACTTCTCTGAGACCGGTGCAATATGAGAATGAGCCGTAGCCGATATCCACAAGGCTATCGGGAATAGTTACTCTTTCGAGGGAATAGCAGGAAGAAAACGCATAGGCGGCAATGGTTTTCGTGCCATCCTTTATTTTATACTCGCTGCCTTCAAAACCGTCTGCATATATAAGATGATTATTAATATACATTACTCCGTCTTCCCAATTGGCATCATCGTTATAATATGCTGTATTATAGAATGCACCGGAAGCGATATATTCTACGCTGTCGGGAAGGGATATGCTTGCAAGGCTTTCGCAATTTTCAAAGGCATAGCTTGCTATACGCTTTGCACCGTCGGGAACTGTTACGCTTTCGAGTGAAGAACATTCTGCAAAGGCATAGCTGTTAATATACTTAACGGTATCGGGAATACTTACGCTTTCAAGGTCATAGCATTCCATGAATGCTTCTTCGGCAATCAATAAGGTTCCGTCCTTAATGCTGTAAGATACAGGAAGCAAGTCACTGTCGGTCTTTATAAGGTATTTACCAATATAAAGTGCACCATCTTTCCAGTTTGCGGTATCATCATAATATGCCGTATCAATAAATGCATCATCGCCGATAGTCCTGATTCCATCGAGAAGAGTTATGCTATCAAGAGCGGTACACTCATTAAAAGCATCGTCGTCAATGAGGTAGACATTTTTGGGAACAACAATGCTTTCAAGAGCTTCGCATTTACGGAACGCCGCATCTTCTATTTTGAGAAGAGATTCGGGGAGAGTTATGTTTTTAAGTGTGGAACATTTATAAAACGCTCTATTGTCTATAACCGTTACACCCTCGGGAATTTCTATGCTGCCGAGTTTTTGGCAATTATAGAAGCATCTTGAATTTATGGCGGTTATATTTTCGGAAAGCTTTACCTTATTGAGAGCTTTGCATCCGTAGAAGGCATATTCTCCGATATAAATAACGCTGTCGGGAATCGATACCTCTTCAAGTTTGTCACAGTCTTCAAACGCACAGTCGGCAATTGTTCTTGTTTCGGCTTTAACTGTATATGATGTTGCGAAATCCGCTTTGGCATCTATAAGATGCTTGCCGATATAGAGCACTCCGTCTTCCCAGTTTGAAACATCTTTGACATATGCGGTTTCATCGAATGCTATACCGAGAGACTCCAATGTGTCGGGAAGTGTTATGCTTTCAAGACTTATGCATTCGCCGAAAGCACCGTCGCCGATACTCGTTACGCCATCGGGAACTACAACGCTTTTAAGCTTTTCGCAGTATGCGAATGCATATTTGTCTATTGCTTTAACGCCTTCGCTAATGGTCAAGGTTTCAAGATTTTTGCAATGTTCAAAAGCACAATATCCGATTTTCGTTACTCCTGCGGGAATGGTGATACCTTTAAGTTTTTCACAATAGGAAAAAGCATCTTCGTCTATAATTCTCAATGTAGTCGGCAATGTTACGCTTTCAAGCACTTCACATCCGCGGAACGCACCATTACCTAATTTACGCACGCCCTCGGGAACGGAGATGCTCTTAAGCTTGTAACCGCCCATAAAAGCTTCGCTTCCTATATTTCTTACACTTGCGGGAATCGAGATGCTTTCGAGGTTTGAAAAAACAAAGGCCGCAGATAAAATATTCTTAACGCCATCGGGAATAGTATAGCTTGTTCTTGCGTTTCCGACGGGATATTGAATCAATTCTGTCTTATCTTTGTTAAAGAGTACACCGTCAACTGCGGAATACCTTTCGTTTTGTTCATCAACCTTAAATGCGGTTAACTTTTCGCAAGCGTAAACAGCATATTCTTCTATCTTTGTCAGGCTTTTCGGGATATTTATGGTCTCAAGCGTATCATTATACATAAAAGCGTTTGTTTCGATGGTTTTAACTCCATTGGGAACAATATAGCTTTTCTGCTCTCTGCCAAAAGGATAGAAAATCAACTTTGTTTTATCCTTATTAAAGAGAACACCGTCGATTTCGGAATAATTCTTGTTTTCATTGCTGATGATGAAGTTTTTCAGAGAATAGCAGCTATAAAATGCCATATTGGAAACATATTCAACGCCTTTTCCGAGCTTAACGGTTTCAAGATCACCGCAAAATTGAAAAGCAGCATAATCAATAGTTTTTACACTGTCGGGTATTTCAACGCTTTTAAGAGCATCACAATTATAAAATGCTTCATTGTGTATTTCGGTTACGCCGCTTGGTATTTCAATACTTCTAAGATTGTAGCAATCTCGGAATAATTCATGAGGAATAGATGTAATGTTTTTCGAAAGCGTTGCATTTTCAAGACTGTAGCAATCGGCAAATACACAGCCCTCCATTTGGGTTACACTGTCGGGAACATTAACGTTTACAAGGTTACTACATTCGGAAAATGCTCCGTAACCGATATAAGTAACCGTATCGGGAATGACAACGGTATTTATATAGCCGTTTCCATTAAACGCATAGTCAAGAATCTTTGTTACGGGATAACCGTAAACATAAGACGGAATAGCCGGACTATCTTCTTCGCCCCAATAACTGATTATTGAGACTTTATTGCTATCAATGGAAATGGAATAATCAGAAAGCACAATAACGGCTATATTGGAAAGGAATGAATCATCGTGTTCTGCCATTACCACTTCCCACTGAATGTGGTCTCCGTCAAAGCAGATTTCGGAAAGACTCGAACAGCCGTCAAAAGCTTTTTTATCGATACTCAGTACACTGTCGGGAATGGTTATATTTTTGAGCTTTGAGCATCCGCTGAATAATTCTCCATTAATACTCGTAATTCCTTGGGGGAATGAAACACTTGTAATTTCAGAGCAGCCGCCGAACGCACCGTCCGCAATAGCGGTTATTCCGTTCTTAACAGTAAACGAACCGCTGCATCTGTCGGATACCTTTATAAGATAACCGTCAATATAGAGTGCACCGTTTTCATATTTTGCTTCATCATTATAATATGCAGTATCGTAAAAGGCTTTATTGCCGATACTCCTTATACCTGCGGAAAGCTCAATGTTCGCAAGCGATGTACAAAAGGCAAATGCCATTTCGCCTATACTTTCAACACTTGAGGGAAGCGATATGCTTGCAAGCTTTTGGCAATTGCCGAACGCCTGCTTTCCTATGATTTTCACATTGCCGGACATAGTTACGCTCTCAAGCATTTCGCATCCGTTGAATGCGTATTCTTCGATTACCAGAACGCTGTCGGGAATTATTATCTCCGTAAGACCTTTGCGGCCATAAAACGCATCTTGGGCGATTGTTTTTGTTCCATCTTTCACGGTATATGAGCCACTGATATCTTCCTTAGCAGCTATAAGATGCTTGCCGTTATACAGCACGCTGTTTTCCCAATTTGAATCGGTATTGTAATATAAGCTGTTGTAAAATGCTTGACTGCCTATGTGTGTTACGCCATCGAGTATATTAATGCTTCCAAGACTTGTGCAGTTTGCAAAAGCACTGTCGCCGATACTCGTTACACTGTCGGGTATTACTATGCTGTTAAGATCCTCACAATAGCTAAACATGTCGTCGCTTATGGTCGTAATATTGCATTCAAGGTTAACGGTTTGCAGAGCCGAATCGGCAAAAACACTGTTGCCTATATAGGTAACACTGCTCGGAACGGTAACGCTCTTGAGATTTTTCGAATTCGCAAAAGCACCATGCGCAATGCTTGTTACGCTGTTGGGTATGGTGTAGCTTGTTTCGGTGCTCGCTATAGGCCACCAAATCAGCTCGGTTTTATTCTTATTAAAGAGAACCCCTTTATCATCGGAAGAATAGTTCGGATTGTCGATATCAACAGATATGCTTTCCAAACTATAACAATAAAAAGGATTAGCTCCGATATATGTTACGCTTGCGGGAATAGTAACGCTCGAAATGTCCGTATAATTGAACGCACCATCGCCTATAGCTGTTACGGTATTCGGAATTGATATGTCTGAAATCGAATAGCAATTCATAAATGCCCCGCCACCTATTAAAGTTAAACCGTACGGCAATGTTATGTTGTTAAGTTGATAACAATTATAAAAAGCGGTGCTGCCTATGTATTTCAAACTGTCGGGAATTGTTACGGTTGTAAGCCCTTCACAACCATAGAACGCCTGGGGACCTATTGTTTTTAAGCCGGTGGGAAGCGATATGCTCGTAATATTGCTATTAGTCGCAAAAGCACCATGTGCAATGCTTTTGGTTCCTTCCTTGACCGTGAATTCACCCGAAACACTGCTGCTTGCCTTTATGAGGTGATTTCCGATGTAAAGTGCATCGTCAATCCAATTGGCGGTATTGTTATAGCAAGCCGTGTCTATAAATGCGTAGCAATTGATATATGCTATATCATCGGGAAAAACGACATCGTTAAGTGTCGAACAGTAGGCGAAGGCATAGCTGCCTATATCCGTTACATCATCGGGAATCGTTATGCTTTCAAGCGATTCGCAAGACATGAATGCATAGTCATCTATGCATGTTACATTGTTGGGGATAGTGATGTTTTTAAGACTTGAACAGTAGGCAAATGTACTTTCATTGATAGTCGTTATATTATCGGGAATGTTTATACTCTCAAGATTTTCACATCCGGCAAACGCCTCTTTGCCTATTTCCGTCACACTATTGGGAATGACCAGACTTTTAATACCGGTGCAACCGGCAAAAGCACCTTCGCCGATTTCACACAAGCTTTCGGGCAAAGTCAAGCTTGTGATATTACCGCAATTGCGGAATGCATTTTTTCCTATGCTCAATACGGAATAATTATCAATACTTGACGGAATTTCCACTTCACCGCTAACCGAAGAATCTATGCCGGTTATTGTTGCTTCTAAATTATGCACGGTGTAGGTGAATTTTCCGCTTTTGATTGCCGCATCCGCTTTAACGGAAAAAAGTCCGGCAATATCCGGTAATTCAATACCTGCAAAATCTGCCATAGACACTGTGCCTAAGACAATCGCCGCAGTAAGAAATACGGATAAGATTTTCATGGTTTTGGATTTCATTGTGTTGCCTCCTTACAGCTTAAATATTTTTGAATTTGAGAAATAATTCCTCTTGTTTTATATTATATAATAAAGCGATATTCAATGTCAAGCTAACGCGTTAAAGCGATGATGTTTTTATATTCGTCACAAAATCCCCCGAAAATGTGATGAAATGCAATTTTTTGCTTTTTTTCGTCATCGTTTTGTGACGAAATGCAATTTGCAAATTATTCGCTTCTAAAAAAATTTTCATATATTTTTTTAAAAAACAGCTTGTTGTAATCATTTTTAATAACGATTGCAACAAGCTGCGAATTTTTTACTATTCAAATCTTTTTGAAAGCCATGCTGTGCACAGGTCAAACCAGCCTTTTATGTTCGCACAACGCTCTGCCGACTCCCTTGGATTAACGGTATTATCGGCAAGAGAAAAGCCGTGAAAGCCTTTTTCGTAAATATGGATTTCAAATGGAACATTAGCCCTGTTCAAAGCCGATGCATAGGCAAGCGAATTTTCAATCGGAACAAGCTCATCTGCACAGGCGGCGACTATGAATGCGGGCGGAGTATTTTCATCAACCCTTTCATCAACGCTCGGAACGGGAAAAGCGAGAATACCGCTTGTTGATTCGAGAATGCAGGGATAAACAAGAATACTTGCCGCAGGCTTTATGCTTCCCATAGTTGATATTGCGGCACAAAGATGTCCACCCGCCGAAAATCCCACGGCGGCAATCTTATCTTTATCCACTCCCCATTCGGATGCGTTTTCGTAAATAACTTTCATCGCTTCCTCGGCATCCGAAAAAGGCATTGAAAAATCATAATTTTTATTTCTTCCTACAGTATAACGCAAAACAAACGCCGCATACCCTTTTGAAACAAACGCCAAGGCAACCGGCTCCGCTTCTCGGTCGGAGCACATACCGTACCCCCCTCCCGGAAGAACAAGCACTCCGGCTTTGACATCGGCATAGGGCATTTCGGGTGATTTATCGGGTAAATACACGGTGAGCGTTGCAAGCTCATTTGATAATTTTATTTGCGATATTATCATTTATCAACACCATTCCTGTTCATAGGGCAAACCTTCATACAAATTCCGCAAACGGCTCCCCTACCTATTTTTTGAAATTTCGTTTTCATATATTGACTGCAAGCCTCGGGATCGAAAATTTCTTCTCTCGGTGTATTCGGAGTCCAATCTCCGCCCTTTATGGCTTTGGCGGGACAAGCTTTAACGCAAATATCGCACCCGTTACAGATGCTCTTTGCAAGTGTATTATCGCATTCAAAGGGGCAATCGGTAAAAAGCGTTCCCAAGCGAACAAAGCTTCCGTACTTATTATGAAGGAAAAGAGAATTTCTGCCGATAGAACCGAGTCCGGCAAGGCACGCTCCTTTTTTATGAGAATATCTTGCCATATAATTCCAGCCGTCTTTATTAATACTCTGTGAAGCGGCAACGGTTATATATCTGTAGCCTTTTCTTTGAAGAAACATTCCTGCCTGCAAAAGCATTGAATCGATAAACGCATTAACATTACGGTAATGATTAAAATATGTATGAGTCGGTTCATCTTCGATTTCATCGATAATTTCTTCCGAAAGTCGAGCAACGATGCTCACTCCGTACGGCAGGGATTCTTCGCCGTTTTCAACCTTAAAAAAGCCGACATCAGCAACTCCCTTTTCAAGCAGCAGCTCCTTCAGCTCCTCCTGAACACTCATTGCTTCACCGCCTTTGTTTCAAAGCAAAGCCAGCCTCCGCTTTCATGGCGTGCTATAACCTCAAGTCCGTTTGCGGCAAACGCATCAAGAACATCTTTTTCTCTCGGCACAATAATACCCGAAGTAATAAAAACCGCATCGGGATTCATATAATCCTTAACATTTTTGCAAATATCAACAATAATATCCGCAACAATATTTGCGGCGACTATATCAAATTTTCCTTTAACCTTATCGGTTGTCGAGCCTTGAAGCACGGTAAATTCCGGCTCCGTAAAGCCGTTTGTTTTTCCGTTTTCTTTTGCTGTTTTAACTGCAAGGGCATCGATATCAACTCCGAGTGCACTTTCTGCACCGAGAAGCAGACACGCAACCGAAAGTATACCGCTTCCGCACCCGATATCAAGCACCGTTTTTCCCTTATTCGCATATTTTTCAAGCGATTCAAGGCAAAGTCTTGTTGTATCGTGCGTTCCGGAGCCAAAAGCAAGTCCCGGTTCAAGATGGAGAACCGCTCTGCCCTTTGCATCATATTCATCCTCCCAAACGGGGCGGATAAGAAGTCTTTCTCCGACAGGCATAGGCTTAAAATATTTTTTCCAATTATTTTCCCAATCCTCGTTTTTGCAAACCGCTTCGTCTATCTCGCAGCAGATACCCTCGGAAGCATATCTTTCAGTAAGGAACGACACCGCTTCTGCGGGATTTTCTTCGGGCGAAATATAAATATGAACAATTCCTTTACTTCTGTCTTTTGCAAGAAGCTCCTCATCTATCAAATCGATTCTCGCTATCTCCCACGCCTCCTGTTCGAGATTACGATAGTCCTCAATATATATTCCGTAAGGAACCGCCATTTGTGCAATATCGCCCGCTCTGTCAACATCGTGTGCATTAACGGTTATTTTAATTTCTGTCCAGTCCATTTCATTCTCCGTTTAATATTTATTATGTACATCCTCGGCAAAGCACAGACAATCTTTAACCTCGATAACCGTTCCGTCATCGAGAATGGCTTTACCGCTCATTTTTCCGAAAACCTGATGTTGATCGGTGATGATAAATTTAACATCGATTTTTGCAGCTCTGTCAAGAATCGGAACAAACTCCATTTCAAATCTGCCGTCACTCGATGTAAAGCTCCACTTATCTGTATATCCGCTTTCCGGAATATTGAAAGTAACATCATCAAGCTTATGGCACTTTCCGTCATAGAAAAGCATATTTTCGCTTGCCGCCGTAGTATCTCCGAAGCCGTAGCCGATATTGAATCCAAACGCATGACCGTCAATATCCATATTCCCCGAACCCCAATACCATCTGTTATCGTAGGTCCAAACGCCCCTACCCCAATCAAGTGTTCCGAAATCGGTTGCGGGATCGAATACATAATCTCTGCCGTTGAAGGTTGCCTTTCCGCTTGCCCTCATACAATTGATTTTTTGATTATAATAAAATGCCGTTTTCTTTTCTTTCCAAGGTGTTGCGATAACCATAGTGTCGGCTTCGGGCTGTTTAAGAACTATGTCACAAGAAAAATCCTTACCCTCGTAAAAATTCTTAAAGTCGCATAAAAGTCTGCGTTCGCCTTGAAAAACTCTAAATTCCATATTAAGACGCTTATCGTGATAAACGGTGTTACCTTTTTCGCTTGTAGACGGGAGCTTGAATTTTCCCATCGGGAAAGGATTGAGAATGGTTTCGGTATGCTCCCAAGGCTTTGAAAAATCAAGAAGACTTGCCGACTGCAAGCCGATATATCCGTCATCGGAAACGGTTAACGCCACCCCGAAATTGTTTTTTTCGGAGATAACAAGATAATAATCCCATTCTTTTATTCTGAATTTCGGTGCCTTTATCGCCTTGCGGTCATACACCTGATAAAGCTGCTTCGACCAGCCCGGCTCTCTCAGACATCCGTTTTCATCAAGCAACGGCTGAACCTTCGTTACCTCGTGGTTTCTCATACCGGTTTACCTCCCGTTAATTATCAATCAACTCAACATCACCCGAAAATGCTCTGCCGTGATTGAAAAGATTTCTGTTTTCGAGTGCCCATTGACGCGGAGTGAAAGCACCGACATCAACAGCCTCAACCGCCGAACGCATTTCATAAACCCTCGCATCCAAAAGGTCAAGCTGCGAAAGAAGCTCGGCTTCAATAAACATCGGATACTTTGATGCTCCGAATTCCGGCGTACCATGATGCGAAATAAGCATATGCTCAACAAGCGTAAGTGTTTCGGGACTTATTCCCAAGGATGAACCTATTCTGTCAATGTTTATCGCGCCCATCACAAGATGCCCGATAAGATTTCCTCTTACGGTATATTCACTTGCAATGCCCGTTTCGGATGCCTGAAGCTCCTCGATTTTGGCAATATCGTGAAGAATCGCACCGGAGCAAAGCAAATCATAATTTACGAATCTGTAAATATCGCAAACACCCTTTGCAAGTCGAAGAATCGAAAGCGTATGCATAAGAAGTCCGCTTCTGACCGCATGGTGAAGATTCTTTGCGGCAGGCCAATACAAAAGCTTCTCGCTGTATTCGTCAATCACCGCAAAAACAAGCTTTTTAAGCTCCTCATCATTAAAAGAATCAACGATTTTTCTTATCTCCGCAAGCATAACCTCTCCGGTCAATACGGCGGAGGGCACATAATCCTCAATTGCAACTTCATCCTCCGGCATAACATAGCGGATTCTCTCAACTCTAAATTGGATAGAGTCGTTAAACGGAACATAAGTTCCTCTTACCTTAACAAAATCAAAGCTTTTGAATTTGTTGGACGGTGTTTCTTTGTAATCCCACAGCTTTGCGTTTATCTCTCCGTCATTGTCCGCAAGCATCAAATCAAGATAAGGCACACCTTTTGCGGTTTGTTTTTTTTCAACGGATTTTATCAGACAGTAGCCCTCATAAGCTCCCGCTCCTCCGACAGGGGTGAAATTCATATAGATTTCCTTCTTTCAGATTTATACTTTGTATTGTATCATATATTCGTAAAAAATACAAATCATATTTTAAATATTTTGGGGTATTGACAAATTCACGATACCGACTATAATAAACTTAATATTAATTCTCGGGGCGGGGTGAGATTCCCCACCGGCGGTAAAAGTCCGCTAACTGCATTTGCAGCCGATACGGTGCAATTCCGTAACCGACGGTATGGCAGATATCTGCCGAAGTCCGGATGACAGAGAATGCATTAAAAAGCATTTCGCCCTGCATTTTTGCAGGGCTTTTTTGTCGCTTTTCCGAGGGAATGGAGAGTTTTTATGAAAAGCAAATCAACGGAAACGGTCATTCGCACGGCAATTATGGCAATGCTTACGGCAGTTTCAATCGTTCTTGTTTATGTTATTCATTTTCCGCTTATTCCGTCGGCACCGTTTCTCGAATACGATGCCGCCGATGTTCCCGTGCTTATCGGTGCAATGATGCTCGGCCCCGTTTCCGGAATCATAACCTTGCTCGCCGTTTGCCTTATTCAAGCATTGACGGTCAGTGCATCGAGCGGATGGATAGGCTTTATGATGCATTTTATCGCTTCCTCTGTTTTTGTTCTCATTTCATCGATAATTTACGGCAAAAAGAAAAGCACTGCTCGACTGATTACAGGTCTTATTGCAGGTTCGCTTGCCATGGCGGCGGTAATGGTTCCGCTCAATCTTGTTTTTACCGGTATTTTTATGGGTGCAGGTACTCAAACGGTGGTTGAAATGCTTATGCCTGCCATTATTCCGTTTAATCTTCTTAAAGCCGGTATCAATTCCGCAATAACCTTTGCCGTTTTCACTCCGATTTCAAAAATTTTGAATAAATATGTTAAGGTAAATTAAAATGATTGTTCACCCCATTCCGCCCCTTTTCGGGTATAATTCAAAAACCTTGATACTCGGCTCTTTTCCCTCCGTTAAATCAAGAGAAACGGAATTTTTTTACGGTCATCCTCAAAACAGATTTTGGACGGTGATCTCCGAAATATACGGCTGTAAAAAGCCGGAAACCGTTGAAGAAAAAAAGAAGCTTATCCTTGAAAATGAGCTTGCTCTGTGGGACGTTATTAAATCCTGTGAAATCAAAGGAAGTGCCGACAGCACCATAGATTGCGTTACGGCAAACGACCTTTGCGACATACTTCAAAAGAGCCAAATAGATAGAATTTTCGTAAACGGAAAAACAGCGGAAAAATATTATATTAAATACACCTACCCGAAAACAGGCATTAAGGCTGTTTGCCTGCCGTCAACAAGTCCCGCAAACGCCGCTTGGAACGTAGAGAAGCTTATAAATGCTTGGAAAATCATCAAATGATATCAAAAAGCCTTCGGAAGCAGAATCACTTCTGCCGCCGAAGGCTTATATTCATATAAGGGGTATCGATACATTATAATCGGTATACCATACACCCGCAGTAAAGCTTCTCGGACGAATTTCAACCCTGTCATCATAAACTTCAATCATATATCCGGTTCCGTTTGAAATTCTGCCTCTGAGTGTCATATACATAAATGAGGGCAAATTGATGCTGTGGAATGAGCCGTCGGATTCAACGCTTATGTAGCCGTTGATTTCCGCCTGATCTTCATTTGAGAACCCGCTGTGAATATGGCCGTTAATCATAAAAACATTTTCATATTTTTTAAGTATTGCTTCAACCTGTGCGGATTGATCACCGATTCCTCCGTCATCCGGCTCCGGCTCATCATCGCCCCAAGTTTCGGGAAGACCGTGAGATTGATTGAGCGGCCAATGAGAAACAACAAAAATCGGGAGTCCGTCCTTTGATGCTTTTTCCATCTCGGCTTCAAGCCACAAAAGCTGTTCATCACTCATAAACATCGATGTTCTGTCTGCTTCACTTGCGAGAACAATAAATGTATAGCCGTTCACCTTGCACGAATAATACTCGTGCTCGATTTTTCTTCCGGATATCTTTTCGCTGTAAGCGATGAAATAATCCTTTGCAAGAGAGTAACGGTCATCCTCCGTCCAAGTATCGTGATTTCCCTGTGCAAGCAAAATATTTTTTGCGGGACTGTATTTTGCGAATGTGTTCGCCAGCATTTCCCATTGTTTTTCTTCGCCGTGGTCGGTAAGATCGCCTGCGGCAATAAGTGCATCTATGGGATAAACCGAGTTCTGCATATCATCCAATCCGAATTCAAGTGTCAAAGCACGGTAGCTTTCATCTTTCATATGAATGTCGGAAATAACAGCCATATTCAGCCTGCATTCCGAAGGAACAAGAGGCTTATTCGCAGCGGTAAAATCACCGAAAATCGGCGAAGCGAATATACTTAAAAATGACATAATTACGGAAACCAGCCCTTTAACGATCGTTATCATACTTTTTTCTCCTTATACTTTAGCGGCAAGTGATTTTATTTCAGCCGGTGTGAAAATATATTTTTTATCGCAGAAATGGCAGGCAACCTCTGTTTGAGGATCATTTGCCATATCGAGAAGCTCCTCTTTTCCGAGAGTAAGAAGTGCTTTTTCGGTTCTTTGCTTTGAGCAGTTGCATTTATATTCGGGATTCGAGGAATCGAGGATTTCAAGTTCAAAGCCTTTCAGCACGTGATGGCAAATATCCTCCGCCGTCATTCCGTCCGTCAGCATTTTGGTTACGGGTTCGATATCTTTAATGCATTCCTCAACCCTATCTATCGTGTCATCCAAAGCGGTCGGCAAAAGCTGAATTATGAATCCGCCGGCAGCCTTTATTGACAAATCGGGATTAACAAGAACTCCGAGAGCACAAACGCTCGGAAGCTGCTCGCTTGTTGCAAAATAATTTGTTATATCTTCGGCAATTTCGCCCGAAACAATCGGAATTTGACCGATATAGGGTTCTTTCATTCCGAGATCCTTCATAACGGTAAGTGTGCCGTCTTTTCCGACAGCCCCCGCAACATCAAGCTTTCCTTTTGCATTAAGCGGAATTTCAACAACGGGATTTGAAACATAGCCTCTGACATTTCCGCTGCTGTCCGAAACGGCTATAACCGAACCGGCAGGGCCCGAACCGTTAATACGCAATGTTATGCTGTCATCCGCACCCTTTAAAACGGCTCCCATCATTGATGCAGCAGTTAAAAGTCTGCCGAGAGCCGCAGAGGTTACGGCAGATGTCATATGTATTTTTTCCATACGGTTAACAATATCCGTTGTATCGGCGGCAATAACTGTCAAGGTTCCGTCACTCGATATCATTCTGACAAGTTCACTCATTATATTATCACTTCTTCTTTGCTAAAAATACTGCCCTTTCGCTGGTGGGCTTAACATTTTCAAATGTCATATCATCATATATTCCGACTATCTCAAAGCCCTCGGCACTAAGCCATTCGGAGATTTCGGACAGCTCATACGCCTTTTCGGAAAAGCTCTCACCGCTACGGTAATAAGCTCCGTCCTCCTCCTCAAAAAAATCAAGGGCAATGTCAACGCTGTTATCTTCCGGATTATAGTTATTCTGCCAAACACAGAACAAATCATCAAAATCATAAACAAACGAATTATCGGAAAGAATTTTTTGGTGCTTATAGACGGTATTAACATCAAATGCAAACGCTCCGCCCTTATTCATAAAAAGCGAAACTCTTTTAAAAGTTGCTCTGACATCTTTGCTGTCAAGAAGATGGTTTATACCGTCGAGCACGCATATTGCACAGTCAATCGTGCCGAAAAGGTCAATCTCCTGCATATTTTGATTAAGCAGAAGAATTTTTTCCGAACTCTCAACGGTTTTTTGACGGGCAACGTTAAGCATTTCAATACTGCTGTCAACACCGATAACGTCAAAGCCTCTTTTTTCCATTTGAAGCAGCATATTGCCCGTACCGCAGCCGAGATCAAGAAGAATACCCTGCGTTATGCCGCACATTGAAAGAAGCCTGCAAAAATAATCTGCACGCTTCTCATACTCAACATTATCGGTCAGGCGGTCATAAAAGCGGGAAAAATCGTCATACGACATTATTTATCCATCCTTTTGAAAATCTCCTCATAGCCATTGCAACCGTACTGGAGAGAACGGTTAACCCTGCTAATGGTTGCGGTGCTTGCTCCGGTTTCGGAAACGATATCACTGTATACCTTTTTATCTCTCAGCATCTTTGCAACAGCAATTCTTTGAGCAAAAGCTTTTATTTCGGTAACGGTACAAAGATCCTCAAAAAAATCATAGCATTCCTCAAGCGTCTGTAAATTAAGAATCGCTTCAAATAAAAAGTCTACATTGCTGTCTTTGATTTTATTATCCATTCGTATGTCCCCTTTCAGTTTGCTTTTATACTTTTATACTTTAATATTTTAACATATGAAACGGAGAAAGTAAATATCTAAAGCAAAAAATTAATGAAAGAATATTTCATAAAAATTTAATAATCACTTGCACATAACATAATAAATGTGTATAATATGATTACTATTGACTTGAAAGCGAATGATAAATATGGTTGATTCTTACATAAAGGCATTAATTGATTATGCCGTTAACAAGGGCTTAATCGAAGAAAGCGACAAAACATATTGTGCAAACTCAATTATAAGCATACTGAAGAAAAGCTCATTCGATTGCTCTTGCGAAGCGGTTCAAGGCGAATTAAGCGATATTTTGGATGCACTTTGCTCTTATGCCGTTGAAAACGGAATAATCGAAGATTCGGTTACATATCGTGACCTTTTTGATACATCGCTTATGGGTGTTCTCACTCCCCGTCCCTCACAGGTCATCGGTAAGTTTAATGCGTTATATGAAAAGTCGCCCGAAGCGGCAACAAATTACTATTACGATTTAAGCTGTAATACAAATTATATACGCCGCAACAGAATCGCAAAAGACCTTAAATGGAAATATGTCGGCGAATACGGAGTTATGGATATAACCGTAAACCTTTCAAAGCCCGAAAAAGATCCGAAAGCCATTGCCGCAGCAAAAAATGCACCTCAAGCGGGATATCCCAAATGTCAGCTTTGCAAAGAATGCGAGGGATATGCAGGCAGAATCGATTTTCCCGCAAGGCAAAATCACAGGATAATCCCCTTAACTATCAACGATTCCGGCTGGTTTATGCAATATTCGCCGTATGTATATTATAATGAACATTGCATCGTTTTTAACGGCGAGCATACGCCGATGAAAATCGATAAATCCGCTTTTTCAAAGCTTCTTGAATTTGAAGCTCTTTTTCCTCATTATTTTGTCGGCTCAAACGCAGACCTGCCGATAGTCGGCGGCTCCATACTCAGCCATGAGCATTTTCAGGGCGGAAGATTTGAATTTGCCATGGAACGTGCTCCGATAGAAACCGAATTGAGCTTTACCGGCTTTGATAATGTTAATGCAGGCATAGTTAAATGGCCTATGTCAACAATAAGACTTCAATCAAACAACCGTGAAAGCCTTGTTGAGCTTGCGGATAAAATCCTTACGGCTTGGAGAGCGTACACAGACGAAAGTTCATTCGTTTTTGCCGAAACCGACGGTACTCCGCACAATACCATTACCCCCATTGCAAGACGCAGAGGTGAAAAATACGAGCTTGACCTTGTTCTTCGCAATAATATCACAACCGAAGAGCATCCTCTCGGAGTTTATCATCCTCACGCCGAGCTGCACCACATAAAAAAGGAAAATATAGGCTTGATTGAGGTTATGGGACTTGCCGTTCTTCCCGCCAGACTTAAAAATGAGCTGGAAGTGCTTGCCGAAGCGATTCTTAACGGTAAAAACCTTCACGAAAGCGAAGCAACGGCTTTGCACGCCGATTGGGTTGACGGATTTATAGGCAATTACGAAAGCATTACAAGCGAAAATATCAATGATATACTTCAAGCGGAGGTCGGAAAGGTTTTTGCAACCGTTCTTGAGCACGCCGGAGTATTCAAACGCAACGAAAGCGGAAAAGCGGCATTCCTCAAATTTATCGATTCCGTTAATTAAGGATTAAATACCGTTAAGGTATGTAATAATAATCAAAAGGAGAATAATAGTATGAAAAGAATCACAGCACTCATCCTCGCCCTTCTTCTCGTTTTCGGCCTTGCGGCTTGCGGCGGTAATGAAGAAGGCACAACAACCACCACGGCAGCATACGAAGACGAATTAACCCAAGCCCCCGCCGATGATGTTCAGGCGGAAGCAACGGAATCCTCATCGTCCGATGCTACAGGCGAAACCGTAGCAGCAAGCGACTCAACGGATCCCTCCGCAGCAAATGCGGAAACCACCGTTGCCGAATCAACCGTACCTGCTATTTCGGAAGCTCCCTCGGAAAAAGCGGAAATCCTTGCACTTTATAATAAAACCGTTAACGATGCATACGCATCAAAGGTAGGCTTCAGCAAGGAACGCTATACCGACAACGAAGTGCTTAACACCTCCGGTGCTCTTAAAGCATTCAAGAGCCTTGTTTATAAGTTTATGGGCATCGGTGCCGATAACAAATACACAAAGACGGTTACAAAAGGTCAGTGGGACGGCGATGTACCGCACCATTATCTTCGCAAGAGCACTCTTACCGAAGCTGATGTAACATCGGCAAAATGCACGGAGAGCAACGGAAAATACACAATTGTTCTTCAGGTTAAGAACGGCAGCAGTAAAGCAACCGAAACCGAAAAAGCAAACAATTCTCCCATCGATAAGTGCGGTATCTGTGTCGGCGATGCGGACAAGGATTACTTTGACCACAAAACCGCTCCCGTTATTTACAGTGCAATCAGCGAGGTTTATCCCAGTGCCGTAATTAACGAATCATATTCAAAGGCAGTTGTTAAAGCAGTTATCGACGGAGCAACGGGCAACCTTGTAAGCCTTACCGTTGAATATGACATTGCCTGCACAATCGATGTCGGCATCATCGGTGAGGGCGATGCAACAGGATCAACACACATTACATACAAAAACTTCAAGTATTAATCATAATCTGTTGTCAAACAGAAAAGCGTTATAAAATTATTAAAAGCTTGCACGTAACAAAATCGTTCGTGCAAGCTTTTATGTTATTTATTTGCAAATTTGCTTATCCGAAATTTACAGCATTTTCGTAAAGCTGCGGAACCAATTGATGATATAGCGGATAAGTCTTATAAAGAAGGAAGCATTCGGATCCTCCGAGCCGCACTCGGTGCATTCGCCGATGTAATAATTATGCTCATTTACGGTAACGGTAATGCTTTCGGTGTTGCCCGCAATATCGGTTACAACTATCGTTGCCTCACCGTATTCGGCTGTTATCGTGTACTTGCAATCGGGAGTGACAGCAAGCTCTGTTCCGTTTACGGTCACACTTGCGATGCCGTTTGAATCAACGACATTGAAGCTTACGTGGTCACAATAGCTCTTGCCCGCTTCAAGACCTGTGATAACGGGTTTTTCGTTGTCAATCCACTTTGCTTTCAGCTCAACGCTCAATACTTTATCATTGGAAACAAGTGAGCCATAGGTTGAAGTGTTTGAAACTTCGGTATTTCCAACATACCAGCCTGCAAAGGTGCAACCTGATTTTACAGGATTTTGAACGCCGTTAAGAACCTTATCTGTCCACTTAACGCCTGTCTTGTCGGTAATTGCAGGATTAATACCGCCGTCGGTGTCAAACTTAACGGTGTAATCGCTGTTTTCTGTCCACTTTGCCTTGAGCGTTATTGATGCAACGGTGTCGTTTGCAACGAGATCTTTATATTGATCATCTGCACCGACAGGATTGATGCCGACATACCAACCGGTAAAGGTGTAACCTGCCTTTACGGGCTTATCAACGCCGTCAAGAACCTTATCCGTCCACTTAACGCCTGTCTTATCGGCTATCTCATTACCGCCGTCTGTGTCAAACTTAACGGTGTAATCGCTGTTTTCTTCCCAATGGGCAATAAGCTCGATAGTATTTTGAGTGAGCGAACCGTAAGTTGTCGTATCGGTTACAAGAGTTGTAAGATCTAAATACCAGCCAACAAAGGTGTAGCCTTGCTTTGTGGGCTTTTGAACGTCGTCAAGAACCTTATCCGACCACTTAACGCCTATTTTGTCTTCGATTGCGGGAGTACCGCCATCGGTGTTGAATGTTATGGTATAATCGCTGTTTTCGAGCCAAGCTGCTTCAATGGTTATTGATTCAACAGTGTCATTTCCTGCAAGAGAACCGTAGGTGTCGGAATCGAGGATTTTTGTATTATTGTAATACCAGCCGAGAAAGATGTAGCCATCTCGTCCGAGAGTGGGAACTACTTCAAGAACTTTGTCGCTCCATTTAACGTCCGATATGTAAGAAACCGTATTGGCACCGTTTGCATTGAGCTCGATTTTATATTCGCTCTTTTCAGTCCACATTGCCGTAAGTGTTATTTCCGTAACCGAATCGTTTGCAACGAAATCTTTATATCGATCATCTGTGTCGACAGGATTGATGCCGACATACCAGCCGGCAAATTCGTAACCCTGCTTTGTGGGATTCTGAACGCCGTCAAGAACCTTATCTGTCCACTTAACGCCTGTCTTGTCGGAAATTGCGGGAGTACCGCCGTCGGTGTTGAATTTAACGGTGTAACCACTGTTTTCGGTGGATTGAGTTGTTACGGTAATGGGTACTGCGGGCATGGTTGTGGGAAGTGACGGTGACCAAGGGGCGAAAGTATATCCCGCTTTTGTGGGGACGGGTATGCCCGAAACGGTCTGCCCATAATAGAATTCGTAAGGAGTGGAAACACCGTCAACAACGGTGGTGAGGGTGTATTTGTTTCTGTCGAGATAGATCTTGAGCACAAGTGAACCGTCGGAAAGGATTTCACCTTCGGTTACGCTGTTTGTACCGAGAGCAAAGCCTGCGGGAACGGTATATACCGCTTTGGCAGTTTTTCCGATGCCGCCCGTAAAGGAAGCCGTTGTCTTCTCGTATTCTCCGTCTGTTTTCATCGTGTAGGTTTCAACGGTGTATTTTGCAACGCCGACCTCGGTAACATCAGATTGAGTGATTGCAGATGCCGGATTCAAATTGAAAGCGAGACGAACGCCGTAGTCGGTCTTGTCAGTACCATAGCTGCTGCCGACGTAGCCGTCGTAGTCGACTTCGCACGTAATGACGGAATAACTACCGGCAGAACGCAAACGCCAATAAGATTTTCCACTATTGCTACCGCTTGTTGATACATACAGTCCTTGACTCTTTGCGTAATCGCTGCCCTGTGCTTTACGTGTTTCATCGCTGCTGAAGCCGTAGCTTGCGTTCTGTACATCATCTTTAGAAAGCAGATATATTTTGTCATTTGTTGTAGTTGGCGAATCTTCGCCGTATTTCTGAGTTTTGACTTCTGTTACTGCTATAGTATTCTGCTGTGAACCTGAAAAAGCGGTATTCATGAAATCATCATTGAGCCATACCCTTATACTGCTGTGCTCATAATCGTTTGCATAATACTTGTTGCCATTTTCATCAGGCTCGCCGTAATATTCACCGTTTTCTTCGGTAATATAATTGTTAAACGCCTGTGAATCGAGCAGGGTTTCACTCATTACCAAGCCCTCTTCGGGGGAGAGTACACGCCAAATTATCGGCTCATATTTGAACCAGTATACCGTATTCGGAATGTAGCCGTTTTCAATTTGAAATGTAAGGTCTATGTCGTCTATATCGGAAGATGATGCGTAATCCGTTCGCTTCGGTCTATAGGAGTCAAAAACAACGCCTCTGTATTTGCTTCCGTTGTAAATAACATCTTTGTAACGCATATAGTCGCTCGCGGTCATTTCGCTGTAATAGCCGTAGGAAATCCACGATGCGGTGCCATTGGTTGCAACCTCTGCCTTTTTGTTAAGCTCGGCTTCTATTGCATCGTCCTCTACCTTGCTCTGCGGATACCAGCCGAACTCAAAGGTGTCACCGACACCGTAATCGCCGATTTTTTCTTTAACAACCGGCTGCTGAACGATTTCAGATTCCGGATTGAAATTGAAAGCCGGGCGAACGCCACCATCGGTATTGTTAGTATCATAGTTGTGGAAGACGATTCCGACACTGGAAACTCGACATGTACCGTAGGAATTATGACCGGCAGAACGCAAGAGCCAATTAAAATTTCCATTATACAGTCCCTGACTCTTTGCATAATCGCTGCCCTGTGCTATACGTGCGGCATTTTCACCTAAGCCGTAGCTTGCGTTTGTCGCTTCCGCTTCGGAAAGAAGATATATCTTGTCTTTTGTTGTAATCGTTGAAGAACTGCCAAATGCTTGGGTTTCAACATCTGTTTCTGCTATTATATTCTGCTGTGAACCCGAAAAAGCGGTGTTGTAGAAATCATCGGTGAGCCACTTTCTTATACTGCTATGTTCATAATCGTTTACAAGGTATGTATTGTTTTTATCACTGTAATAATGACCGTCTTTTTCGGTAATATAATTGTTAAACGCCTGCGAATCGAGCAAGGTTTCACTCATTACCATACCGGTTGAGGGATCAAGCACTCGCCAAGTTATCGGCTCATATTTGAACCAGTATACTTTGTTCGGCTCGTAGCCGCTCTCATCTTGATGTGTGTCATCATTCATATAGGGAAATGATTTCGCTCCCGTGCTCCACGGCCTGTAGGAGTCAAAAACAACGCCTCTGTATTTGTCTGTGCCGAGGACAACATCTTTGTAACGCATATAGTCGCCCGCGACCAGTTCGCTGTAATAGCCATAGGAAGTCCATGATGCGGTGCTTGCTTCGATGTCGGAACTAACTCCTGCCTCATCGTTAAGAGCGGTTTTCGTTGCTTCGTTCTTTACCTCACTCTGCGGATACCAACCGAATTCAAAGGTGTCACCGACACCGTAATCGCCGATTTTTTCTTTAACAACCGGCTGTTGAACGATTGCAGCATCGGTGTCAAAATTGAAAGCGGGACGAACGCCACTGTAGGTATCGTCAGTATCATAGTAGTAGCTGACGTAGCCGTCATAGTCGACTTTGCACGTATAGCGGGAATTATTACCGGCAGATCGCAAGTGCCAAGAAGAATTTTCCCTATAGTCATATCTTATTGATACATACAGTCCCTGACTCTTTGCGTAATCGCTGCCCTGTGCTATGCGTGCTGTTTGGCTGTCTAAGCGGTAGCTTGCGTTCTGTACATCATCTTTAGAAAGCAGATATATTTTGTCGTTTGTTGTAGTTGGCGAATCTTCATTGAATTTTTTAGTTTCAACAGCCGTTTCCGATATAATATTCTGCTGTGAGCCCGAAAAAGCGGTGTTGTAGAAATCATCGTTGAGCCATGCCCTTATACTGCTGTGCTCAAAATCGTTTGCATAATACTTGTTACCGTTAACCGTCTCGCCGTAATATTCACCGGATTCTTCGATGATATAGTTGTTAAACGCCTGTGAATCGAGTAGGTTTTCACTCATTACCAAGCCCTTTGCGGGTTCAAGCACACGCCAAGTTATCGGCTCATATTTGAACCAGTATACCGTATTCGGAATGTAGCCGTTTTCATCTTGAAATGTATTGCTTTTATCGGAAGATGATGTGGTACTCGTGACCCACGGTCTGTAGGTGTCAAAAACAACGCCTCTGTATTTGTCTGTGCCGAGGACAACATCGGTGTAACGCATATAGTCGCTTGCCGCATTGTTGCTGTAATAGCCGTAGGAAGTCCACGATGCGGTGCCATTGGTTTCAACCTCTGCCTCTTTGTTAAGATTGGCTTCTATTGCATCGTCCTCTACCTTGCTCTGCGGATACCAGCCGAATTCAAAGGTGTCACCGACACCGTAATAGGTTATCTTGGTATTAACCGGCTGCTGAACGATTTCAGATGTCAGATTGAAATTGAAAGCGAGACGAACGCCGATGCTGGTATTGCCAGCATCATAGCTGATGCTGACGTCGCCGTCGTAGTCGACATTGCATGTATCGTAGGAACTAAGACCGGCAGAACGCAAACGCCAATAAGATTTTCCACTATTGCTACCGCTTGTTGCTACCCACAGTCCCTGACTCTTTGCGTAATCGCTGCCCTGTGCTTTACGTGTTTCATCGCTGCTGAAGCCGTAGCTTGCGTTCTGTACATCATCTTTAGAAAGCAGATATATTTTGTCATTTGTTGTAGTTGGCGAATCTTCGCCGTATTTCTGAGTTTTGACTTCTGTTACTGCTATAGTATTCTGCTGTGAACCGGAAAAAGCCGTGTTGTAGAAATCATCATTGAGCCACTTTCTGATACTGCTGTGCTCGTAATCGTTTCCAAGGTATGTCTTCTCTGCATCGCCGTAATAATAGGAGTCGGACTCAAGAATGTAATTATTAAACGCCTGTGAATCGAGAATGGTTTTGCTCATTACCATACCGGTTGAGGGATCAAGCACACGCCAAGTTATCGGCTCATATTTGAACCAGTATACATTGTTCGGCTTGTAGCCGTTTTCACATTGAAATGTATTACTTTCATCGGAAGATGATTTTAGTCCCGTGTGGTACGGTCTGTAGGTGTCGAAAACAACACCTCTGTATTTGTTTCCGTTGTAAATAACATCTTTGTAACGCATATAATCAGCAGGCATCATTTGTCCATCTTCAAGGTTGCCCGTGCCATCGTAATAGCCGTAGGAAGTCCATGATGCGGTGCTTGTTTTGATGTCGGAAGAATCAACTCCCGCCTTTCCGTTAAGAGCGGTTTTCGTTGCCCCGTCCTTTACCTCACTCTGCGGATACCAGCCGAATTCAAAGGTGTTACCGACATCATATTCGGTTATCTTTTTGGGTGTTGTTTCAGCTTTTACATTTTGCACGGCAAACGGCACACAGCCGACCGCTATCAAAATGCATAGAAAAATGGACAATAACTTTTTAACTTTCATGGTATACGCCCCTCTCTTGCTATTTATTGTAATTATATATTCTTAAAAATCAATTGTCAATATTTTTCATAACCAACAATTGATTTAGTCCCATCTGTTTTCGGGGACGTACCATCAGTGCACTACAATATATGTGTCCATTTTTATGGGTACAGTTCACTTTCACTTATTCACAATTAGCTCTTACCCATTAATTGAAATTTCATTTAAAATTTATATAAAGCAATGTAAACCTTTGCTTAAGCGTTAACGTCTGTGCCGATTAAGATGCTGTTTTCTTTGAGCATAAACCCCCAATTGAATTCCTTTTCGTTCGGAATGATTTCATTCAGCCACTCATAAGCCTCATCAATGCTTTGATAAAGGCTGTATCTCATAAAGCGGTTGACCCTTTCATCGCTTGCTCACGAAAATACTGCCTGTGCATCGTCTGCCGTGAGCGGGCGAAATATCAATCTTTCGGTTTCAAGCACGGGAGTGCTTTTATAAAAACCGTTCTGCTTTATTTTCTCGATATAACTCATTTCTGACATTTCCTTTCTTATGTAATAAGCGGCAGCTTTATATAAAAAATAACCGATGTAAGCATTTTCGCAAGCCTACACCGGTTAATCATTATATACAAATTATCTTTGCAAAAATGAATACAGGAAAACAGACCCGCACTGCAAATCATATTGCTGTGCAAGCGACTGCATATCCATTTCAATCGCAAAAATTCTCAAATCAAAAACTCCAACAAATTTTTCACTATAATAACACAACGAAAATACAATGTCAAGAAAAAATAAACCGCCTCAATTGAGACGGTTAATTCCAAAATATCATACACCCTGAAAACTGAACAAAGAATAAGAAACGAACAGAAAAGAGAAAGAAGA
>CAZNAC010000013.1:0-51033 GCA_964571095.1 uncultured Clostridium sp.
CGACTATATTACCAAATTCTCACCACTTTGTCAACACCTTTTTCCCCTTTTTTTATCCCTTCTTCTCAACTATTCCGTGCGTTTCGCACTTTTTGTCGTTTGTTGTCATATGGCAATTCATTAATTTTATTGTTTACTATATAACATATATTAGAATGCAAAGAAAATGCAACAGGCTGCCGAGAACAACAAAAAGATGAAAAACCGAATGAATATATCTGTGCTTTCTTCCGAAACCGTAAAAAATCGCACCGACAGTATATGCAATACCGCCACCGAGCAGAAGCCCGAAGCCTATTAAGCCGAGCATATTCAAAATAATTTTTGCCGTAAAAATTACACACCAGCCCATACCTAAATACAATATCATCGAAATCACGCAAAAGCTTTTCAAATCAATCGCATTAAGCGTTATTCCGAGTGCCGCTAAACCCCAAATGACACCGAAAACCGTCCAGCCGAGCCAAGTTTTGTATTCTCTCAAAGTACATAACGCAAACGGTGTGTAGGTTCCGGCAATAAGGAGATATATCGAACAGTGGTCAATTATCTGCAAGACTTTTTTTGCTGTCAAAGACGGTTTCAGTCCGTGATAAACGCTTGACATTGTGTACAGCACTATCATTGTTATGCCGAATACGGAGCCGCTGATTATTCCGTAAACACTCCTGTGAATCGCTCCGAATACAACACATAAAACCGTTGCAATTACACCGAGTCCTCCACCGACAATGTGCGATACCATATTGAATATTTCCTCGCCTCTTGTGTAATCGGGCAAGCTTCTGTCTCTTAATTTGGTTCTTGACATTTTATTTTCTCTCTCCTACGAATTATTCTTTTCACATTTTATTATGAACATTGTTAAAAAGTAACATTTAAATTTTGAATTATTTTTTAACAGTTACCGTCCGTTTGGTTCGGTTAATTATTTACTGTTCAATTTTATATATATTTGATAAAAAATAATATTTTTTTGTATCTCTTTTGTACTTGACTAAACGGGTGTGTTTGCAATATAATTGTATATTATCGATTAAATATACAGGAGGATAATTATGGGAATGACTATCGGTCAAAAACTTATAAAAAGTCATCTTGTCAGCGGTGAAATGATTCCGGGCACCGAAATCGGTCTTAAAATCGACCAAACGCTTACTCAAGATGCAACCGGAACAATGGCATATCTTGAATTTGAGGCAATGGGTGTTGAAAGAGTACGCACAGAGCTTTCGGTTTCATATATTGACCACAATACACTGCAAAACGGCTTTGAAAATGCCGATGACCACAGATTCATTCAAAGTGTTGCCAAAAAAAGAGGACTTCTTTTTTCAAAACCCGGCAACGGAATCTGTCATCAGCTTCATCTTGAACGTTTCGGAAAACCCGGCAAAACGCTTATCGGTTCGGACAGCCATACACCTACAGGCGGCGGCATCGGTATGCTTGCAATAGGTGCGGGCGGTCTTGACGTTGCAGTTGCTATGGGCGGCGGTACATATTATACAACTATGCCGAAAATGACACTTGTTCGTCTTTCCGGAAAGCTTTCACCTTGGGTTGGTGCAAAAGACATTATTCTTGAGGTTCTTCGCATAATGAGCGTTAAAGGCGGAGTCGGAAAAATTATCGAATACGGCGGCGAAGGAGTTAAAACTCTTTCCGTTCCCGAAAGAGCAACGATCACCAATATGGGTGCAGAGCTTGGTGCAACCACCTCTGTTTTTCCGTCGGATGAAATAACCAAAGCCTTTCTTAAAGCACAGGGCAGAGAGAATGATTGGTCGGAGCTTTTGCCCGATGCCGATGCCCAATATGATGAAATAATAGATATTGATCTTTGCAAGCTTGCTCCTATGGCTGCAATGCCTCATATGCCCGATAATGTTAAAACGGTCGAGGAAATCGGCAATATCGAAATAAGTCAGGTTTGCATCGGTTCATGCACAAACTCATCTTTGCTTGACCTTTTAAAAGTTGCGGCAATTCTTAAAGGCAAAAAGGTTGCCCCCAATGTCAGCCTTACAATTTCTCCGGGGTCAATGCAGGTTCTCAATATGCTTTCGCTTAACGGAGCACTTTCCGATATTCTTTGTGCCGGTGCAAGACTTCTCGAATGCTCGTGCGGTCCCTGCATTGGTATGGGACAGTCGCCGCAATCAAAGGGCGTTTCGCTTCGTACCTTCAACAGAAACTTTGAAGGTCGTTCGGGTACGGCAGATGCGGGAATTTACCTCGTAAGTCCAGAAGTTGCAGCGGCATCCGCTCTTACCGGTCATCTTACCGATCCGAGAACTCTCGGAGAAATGCCGGAAATCGTTATGCCGGAAAGATTTATTATCAATGATAATATGATTGAAATGCCCGCAAGCGTTGAAGAAGCGGCTGATGTTGAAATTAAATACGGTCCCAACATTAAGCCGTTCCCGACAAGCACAGAGCTTCCCGAAAGCATTGAAGCTCCTGCAATTCTCAAGGTCGGCGATAATATCACAACAGACCACATTATGCCGGCAGGTGCAAAAATACTTCCCTACCGTTCAAACATTCCGTTTCTTTCCAACTTCTGCTTTAAGCAGTGCGATGAGAACTTTGCACAAAGATGCAAGGAAGCAGGCAAGGGCTTCATCATCGGCGGTGCAAACTACGGTCAAGGCTCATCACGTGAACACGCTGCTCTTGTTCCGCTTTATCTTGGAATCAAAGCCGTTATCGCAAAATCCTTTGCACGAATCCACTGTGCAAACCTTATCAATGCAGGCATAATGCCTTTCACATTTGCAAATCCCGATGATTATGATAAAATCGACACAGATGACATTCTTGCACTTAACGGAATCAGGGAAAGCATCAAAAACGGTGCAACGGTTATTCTTGAGAACGTTACAAAAGGTGAAAAATATGAGCTTGCATACGACTATTCGGATAGGCAAACAGCTATGATTCTTGACGGCGGTTTGTTGAATTACACAAAGAAAATCGGCAAATAATCTCAAAAAACGGAGGATAAAAAATGACTGAAGTACAAATTAAGGCTGCACTTGAAAAGTTTGAAGCTCTTATCAGAGAACAGGACGCAAGAAGCGAGGCTATTAAGCAGCAGGGAGATTTTATTGATTATTCCACTCTCGATAAATTAACAATCGGCGTTTGCGGCGGTGACGGTATCGGTCCCATAATTACCAATGAAGCCGCAAGAGTTCTCAAATTTCTTCTTAAAGAAGATGTTGAGGCCGGCAAAATCGAATTTAAGACCATCGACGGTTTGACCATTGAAAACAGAGTTGCGGTTAATAAGGCTATCCCCGATGATGTTCTTGAAGAACTCAAAAAATGCCCCGTTATTCTTAAAGGCCCCACAACCACTCCTCAGGCAGGAGATCCTTGGCCCAACATTGAAAGTGCAAATGTTGCAATGAGAAAGGCTCTTGACCTTTTCTGCAACCTTCGTCCCGTTAAAGTTCCCGAAGAAGGAATTGACTGGACATTCTTCCGTGAAAACACCGAGGGTGCATATGCGGTAGGCTCAAAGGGTGTTAATGTTACCGATGACCTTGCCATAGACTTTGTTGTTACAACTACCGAAGGCTCTCAAAGAATCGCAAGACTTGCTTATGACTACGCAAGAAGAAACAAAAAAGACAGAGTTTCGATTATTCAAAAAGCAAACGTCATCAAAACAACAGACGGCAAATTCCTTAATCTTTGCAAAGAGGTTGGTAAGGAATATCCCGAAATCACAACAGATGAATGGTATATCGATATCACAACCGCAAAGCTTATCGACAAGAAAAGAAGAACCGATTTTAAGGTCTTTGTTCTTCCCAATCTTTACGGCGATATCATTACTGATGAAGCTGCCGAATTTCAGGGCGGCGTAGGTACGGCGGGCAGTGCAAACATAGGCAAAAAATATGCAATGTTTGAAGCTATTCACGGTTCCGCTCCCAGAATGATGAGAGAAGGCAGAGGAAAGTATGCAGATCCCTGCTCAATGCTCAGAGCTGCCGTTATGCTTCTTTCACACATTGGCAAGCAATCGGAAGCCGACAAGCTTGAAAGAGCACTTGACATCTGTATGTACGAAGAAAAGAAGCTCAAAATTACAGGCAGAGCCGATGGTGCAACCTGTGAGGATTTCGGAAACTATGTTATGGAAACCCTTACCACTCTTTAATATTTAATTACATTATATATAATCTATACAAAAGGAACCGGTTCACGAATAATGTGAAACGGTTCCTTTAATGTTTTAAAGGAGGCTTTCAAAGCAAAGCCTCCTTTATGAAAAATATTTAATTAAGCGATGTGCGAATCACTCCGTGCTTGCGGAAGTGAATTTAATATTATTAAAAGTACTCAAACACGAACGGGGCGTTTGACTCATAAACGTTGCTTCAAAGCTGACAAGGTCTTTCGGCTGCAAAGACTGAATAAACTCTGCGGTTATTCCGTCGTTTTCAAGGTCAACAAAAAGTCTGAAATTGAACGTTCTGTCACCATAAGTCTTATAACAGAACACGTCATAATCGTTAGAGCTTTTTACAATCACGCTCTTTATATAAACCGAATCAACCGAAAATCTTTTGCCTTGATTTTTTTTATCAAATCTGTCGCTTTTTGAATCCTTGCCCAAATCATAAATTTCATCAAGCTTCGAGAACGGAAATTCAACAGCAGCCTGCGTTTCCGATTCATTTTCGTTATTACTGCCGCAAGCGGAACAGCCGAAAACAAAAAGAGCAGTTAAAATCAAGCAAAAAATTTTTTTCAAAGCATTCATAGTTTAAGCCCTCCGCAGCTTAATTATTTTGCAACGGGAACAATGATTTCAAGGTCGGTCAGAGGGAATGAGCAGCAGGGATGGAAGCCGCCGAATTTATAGTCGGCAAGGCGACGATATTCAATATGCTTGGGAACGTAAATTTCGCCCGAAATAAGTCTTGAATGGCAGAATCCGCATTCGCCGCTTCTGCATCTTGCGGGAACGGGAATTTCGCTCTTTTCAAGAATCTGCATAACAGAATCCTCTGATTTGCCGAAAACGATATATGTTTTATCCTGAATGGTAACCGAAATCTTAACCTTTTCCGGAACACCGGCGGGATAATCCTCCTGAGTTGAGGGATTATGAAATTCGCCGAACATTTCGTGACGGATATATTTCTTTGCAAGTCCGAGTTTTTCAACTTCCTTGTCAACAAAGGCATACATCTGCTGAGAACCGCAAAGGAATACCGAATAAGGCTCATCTTCGGGAGCATATTTTTTGATAAGCTCGGCAGTTATAAAGCCTTTTTCAACGCCCTTGAGTCCTTTTTTCACCTTATCGCTCAAAACGTGAACAACCTTGATTTTATCGCATTTCTTTTCAAGCTCTTCAAGCTCTTCACGGAAAAGAATGTTGTCATAATCACGGCTTCCGTAAAGGAGAGTCATTTCAAAATCCTCATCGCCGTCTGCAATCGCATTTGCCATTGACAGGAACGGAGTGATTCCGCTGCCGCCGGCAAGACAAACAACCTTTTTCGCATCACGCAAGGGCTGATACTCAAAATTACCCGAAGGAGCCGAAACCTCGACCTCGCTGCCGACAGTCCACGTATCGAATATATAACGTGAAACAAGTCCGCCGTCAACAAGCTTTATTGTCAATACATATTTTCCCTCAAGAGAATCCTTGGGTGAAGATGAAATCGAATATGCTCTTGTTACAGGCATACCGTTGATTGTTTCAAAAACAGTAAGATATTTTCCTGCACCGAAATAAGCAAGCTGCTTTGTTCCTTTTTCTTCATTGGGAACAAGAGTAAAGCTCTTGCAATCCGGAGCAATGTCCTTAACATCGGCAACCTTAAGATACTGACGCTTGGGGTGAAGCGATTTTGCAATAACAGTAGCCTGATCGGAAAATTCGGGAAGCTTCGCAGATGCCGCATTAAATCTCGCCTGTCTGTCGGAGAGCATCGGGAAAAACTTTTTGGGTGAAAGTGATTTAAGATTTGCCATTATTATTTGCCTCCCTTCATCTTTTTAACAACAATTCCGCCTGCTTTTTCGCCGGAATAATAAGCACAGCCGTAGCCGTCGCCTCTTTCCTGTGATGCACCGCAGAAGAAGAAATTATCAAACGGCTGGTCGTTCATATACTGAATCGTTCTGGGAAGCATACTATCCCACTTTTCAAGCATATAGCCGTAGGGTGTGCCAAACGGAGAATTAAGATATCTTGCGAATGTGGGAGGTAGGGCAATTTCGATTTCTTCAATATAAGGAGTAATGGAAATATTAAGTGCCTTTTCGCAGGTTTGGATCATATTTTCCGCAACCTTGGTCTTGAACTTTTTATAATCCTTAGGTTCTATATCTTTCATAACATCGCCAAAGGTCATCGTCGTCAGGAAAAGCTGACAGGTGCCTTCGGGAGTGCATTCGGGAATAATTTCGTTGAGACAGTTGATTATGCAATAATCGCTGAAGAAATTCTGAGCAGCCTCATACTGCTTATCCGAATCCGAATCGGGAGCGATAAATATAGAATAGTCTTTAATACCGAGCTGCTCCTTGGTAACATTCATACCGAGATAAACCGTGGTGAGTGTGCAAGCGGTTTTTCTTGCATTGAGCATTTTAGCCTGCTTTTCGGGAACATCTTTCAAATCAAAGAGATTTGTAAATGCGGTATAAGGATAGGAGTTACAAATAAAGTATTTACCGTAAACCTCTTTTTCGCCGTTGATAACAACGCCTTCGGGTTTTCCGTTCTTCATAATAACCTTTGTAACTTCCGAATTGTACCAAATTTCTCCGCCGTTATCACGAATAACTTTATCAAGTGCCATACTCATTTCATGGCTTCTCATATGGGGAATACCCGTTCCGTTTTTAACGTAGCAGGGAAGAACACACATATAATAAAGGAAGTCAAACTGTGATGCGGGAGAACCCATATAGCACCAATATGTATTAAATATATCCTGTGCCTTTTTGGGCATTCCGAGAGCGTCAAGTCCCTCTTTTATGGTATGCGATACCATTCTGAGAATATCGGGAATATCCTTAATTGAGCCGGGAAGCTTTTTGGGATCATCCATGCATTCAAAAGCCTTGAACATTCTTGTTGACAAGTCAAAAGCCGCCATACAGCTATCGTATGAACCGGGAACAAGCTCATCAAGCTTTCTTGCGAAATTTTGGAATCCGACAGGCATTCTTGCGTCAACCGTAACCATAATGCCGTCTTCATTCATAAACGCATCCTTGTCGCCCTCTTTTGCGGGAACAACAAGACGGAATGTTGAATCGTGTCTGTGCCACTGAACATCGCCGCCCATTCGATTAAACATATCTTCAATCGAACCCATTTCTTCGGGCGAACCAACACCCGCAAGCTCGTGAAGCGAAGGCTCAAATTCAAATCTTCCTCTTACGAATGAAGTTGCAGAGCCGCCGGGAATATTGTGCTTTTCAAGCAGAAGCGTTGAAAGTCCCGCTTTGGAACAGGTTGCAGCCGCCGCAAGGCCGCCGTTACCCGCACCGATGATGATAACATCGTATTTTTTCATTTTCCGACCTCCATCTTTTATTTATCCATATAAGTATATAACATATTGCCGTAAAAAGTCAACATAAAACAATCAAATATTCCGTTTTTAAAGCAAATCCGCAATATCGTAAATCAATTTTTCGGTCTTTTCCCAGCCGAGGCAAGGATCTGTTATCGATTTTCCGTAAATACATTCGCCGATTTTTTGCGAACCGTCTTCGATATAGCTCTCTATCATAAAGCCCTTAACCAGCTTTTTAACATCGGAATCGTGACGGCAACTGTGAAGAACCTCCTTGGCAATTCTGATTTGCTCAAGATATTTCTTTCCGGAATTTGCGTGGTTTGTATCAACAATAACAGCGGGGTTTTCAAGTCCGCTTTCCGCATAGCTTTCGGCAAGATGAACAAGATCCTCATAATGATAATTCGGCAACGACTGACCGTGCTTGTTGACATAGCCTCTGAGAATGGCGTGTGCACAGGGATTGCCCTGCGAATGAACCTCCCAGCCTCTATAGATAAAAGTATGCTTATGTTGAGCGGCTGTTATTGAATTCATCATAACAGAAATATCGCCGCTTGTCGGATTTTTCATACCGACGGGGATATCCAAACCGCTCGACACAAGGCGGTGCTGCTGATTCTCAACAGAGCGTGCACCTATTGCAACATATGCGAGAATATCGCTCAAGTATCTGTAGTTTTCGGGATAAAGCATCTCATCGGCACAAGAAAATCCCGTTTCTTTAAGTGCTCTCATATGAAGCTCTCGAATGGCGACGATGCCTTTATACATATCCGGCTTTTCATTGGGATTCGGCTGATGAAGCATTCCCTTATAGCCGTCACCGGTGGTTCTCGGCTTGTTGGTATAAATTCTGGGAATAATAAAAATTTTATCCTCTACCTTTTCCTGTACGTTACGCAGACGTAAAATATAATCAATAACGCTGTCTTCGTTATCCGCAGAGCAAGGTCCGATAACAAGAACAAATTTATCGCTTTTTCCCGTAAAAATATCCTTTATTTCCTCTGCTCTTTTTGCAACAAGCTTTCCCGATTCTGCGGAAAGAGGATATTGTGCTTTAACCTCTTTGGGAATCGGAAGCTTTCTTTCAAAAATCATACTCATAACCAACACTTCTCTTTTTTAAAGTTTGAGTATATTATCCCACACATTTTGGCGTTTTGTCAACCGTAATTTTCGCCGCCGATGTCTTATTTAAAACACAAGCGATGCAAATCCGCTCACTTTTTTTCGATTATTTTTTCAAATCCCGACCATTTTATTATTCATTAATAATTGATTTTGTCGGTTATAATTGGTATAATACAAGTATAACAGTTAAGGAAGTAATATAATTATGTTTGAATCAGAAAAGCAAAGAGCACGGGAGCTTAGAGATTTGCTCAATTATCACAGCCACAAATATTATGTTGAGGATGATCCCGAAATTGAGGATTACGAATATGATATGCTGCAACGTGAGCTTGCCGAAATCGAAAAAAAGCACCCCGAACTTATAACTCCGGACTCGCCTACGCAGCGTGTCGGCGGAAGCGTTGAGGGAATGTTTGAGCCTGTTACTCATACTGTTCCGCTTGAAAGTCTTCAGGATGCATTCGGAACAGATGAAGTGCGTGCGTTTTTTAACAGAATCAAAGAGCTTTTCGGAAATGCCGAGTTTGCCGTTGAGCCGAAAATCGACGGTCTTTCGGTAGCTCTCGAATATGAAAACGGTATCTTCGTAAGAGGCTCGACAAGAGGTGACGGAAGCACCGGCGAAGATGTTACGGCAAATCTCAGAACTGTTAATTCAATTCCTCTGCGACTCAAAAAGGATATTACGATTGAGGTTCGCGGAGAGGTTTATATGCCGAAAAAGGTTTTTGCCGACCTTGTTGAAGAGCAGGAGCAAAACGGAGAAAAAGCCTTTAAGAATCCCCGTAATGCGGCGGCAGGCTCGCTTCGTCAAAAGAATCCGCAAATAACCGCTTCGAGAAAGCTTGATATTTTTGTTTTCAATATTCAGCGTTACGGCGGAGATGAAATAACGGAACACAAGCAGTCAATCGAATTTCTCAAAGAGCTTGGATTTAAAGTCATTCCTTTCTGCAACAAATTCGATGATATCGACGGAATAATTTCCGAGCTGCAAAGAATCGGTGAAATGCGTTCAACTCTGCCGTTCGATATCGACGGTGCCGTTATCAAAACAAATTCTTTTGCACAACGAAATGAAATCGGAAGCACCTCAAAATTTCCGCGTTGGGCACTTGCTTTCAAATATCCGCCCGAAGAAAAAGAAACCACACTTAAAGCCATTGAGGTTGCCGTCGGCAGAACCGGTGTACTCACTCCGACAGCCGTTTTCGAGCCTGTTTTACTTGCGGGTTCAACCGTTTCACGAGCAACGCTTCATAATCAGGATTTCATCGATGAAAAAGATATTCGTCTCGGCGACAGAATCGTTATCCGCAAAGCCGGAGATATCATCCCCGAAATAATAAAAGTTGTTTCTCACGCCGAAAACAGCCAAAAATATTCCTTACCTTCAATCTGCCCCTCCTGCGGTGCAGGCGTTGTCAGAGAAGAAGACGAAGCGGCAGTCAGATGCGTTAATCCCGAATGCCCCGCCCAGCTTCTGCGTAACCTCATCCACTTTTGCTCTCGGGATGCTATGGACATTGAGGGTATGGGTGATGCCGTGCTTGAAAAGCTTGTGGCAAAAGGTTTGCTTAACAGTGCAAGTGAAATCTACACTCTCAAAAAAGAGGATTTTATGTTGCTTGAGGGATTCAAGGACAAATCATCACAAAATCTTGTTGATGCAATCGAAAATTCAAAGCAAAACGACCTTGCAAAGCTTGTTTTTGCCCTTGGGATTCGTCACGTAGGTCAAAAAGCCGGAAAAATTCTTTCGGAGCATTTCGTAACAATGGACGGAATTATGAATGCAAGCCTTGAAGCTCTTGCCGAAATCGACGGCTTCGGAGGAATAATGGCAAAAAGCGTTTATGACTTTTTCAGTCTTGAACAATCAAAAAAAGAAATAGAGGCTTTTAAGGCATACGGACTTAATATGGTTTCTCTCAAAGAAAAAACCGATAATCGTTTTGAGGGAAAAACCTTTGTTCTGACCGGCACTCTCCCAACGTATTCCCGAAACGAAGCAAGTGAGATTATAGAAAAATTCGGCGGAAAAACCGCCTCCTCCGTTTCCAAAAAAACAAGCTATGTGCTTGCCGGTGAGGATGCCGGAAGCAAGCTCACCAAAGCACAATCGCTCGGAATAACGATTATAAGCGAAGCTGAATTTAATGAGATGATTAAATGAGATATTCAAAAGAGCATTGCCGAATAGAGAAAACCGCCAACGGTGCTTTGATAGGCATTACCGATTATGCACGAAGCAAAATATGCAAAAGCTATGAGCTGTTTTTGTGCGATGAGGGCGATTTTATCCGAGCGGGTGAAAGCATCGGTGAAATCGTTTCCTGCAAATTCTTTGACATCATATCTCCCGTTAATGGCACGGTTGTCAGAGTTAACGATGATATTATCGGTAATGATAAGCTCCTCGTCGGCGATAATCCTTGGCTGGTTGAAATGACGGATGTTGCGTTCACTCGTCCGCTTATGAGTGAAAACGAATATAACTCCTATATTCTGAAGCTTGCCGAAGCGGAACCTACGATTTGTAAATAGCATTTTTCCGTACTTGATTTATACACTCACTATGTGGTATTATAAAGAATAATATTTAAAAATGAGAGCGGTGAAAAAATGAAACGTATATTGGTTGCCGATGATGAAGCGAGAATAAGACGACTTGTTTGCGACTTTCTTAAAAATTCCGGATATGAAACCATTGAAGCTGTTGACGGCAAGGATGCCATAGAAAAATTCTTTTCCGTGGGCAGTATCAACCTTGTTATCTGCGATATTATGATGCCCGAAATCGATGGATGGGAGGTTTGCAAAAAAATAAGAGACTCAAGCTCTGTTCCCATACTTGTTTTGACCGCAAGAAGTCAGGAATTTGATGAACTGATGTCTTTTGAAAGCGGTGCGGATGACTATGTTACAAAACCGTTCAGTCCCGTTGTGCTTGTTAAAAGAGTTGAAGCACTTCTCAAAAGAGCAGAAAATAAAAGCACTTTTAATCCCGATGATATTATATCCGTAAGCGGTCTTATTATTGATATCCCCGCACATAAAATAACGCTCGACGGAAAGGCAATAGAGCTGACAATTAAGGAACACAGCATTCTTGTTAAGCTTGCATCAAGTCCCGAAAGAATCTATTCAAGAGAGCAGCTCCTTGACGATATCTGGGGAATAGATTTTGTCGGAGATCCGAGAACGGTTGATTCCCACGTTGCAAGACTGAGAACAAAGCTCGGTGCCTGGGGTGAAAAGCATCTCAAAACCGTTTACGGGGTGGGATATAAAATTGAGGTGACTGAATCTTGAAGCAGTTTCTTGAAAGGTTTCGGTTAAGCCGCATACGAATTAAGCTGTTTGCAACCGTTTTTGCGGTTCTTGCGGTTCTATTAATGATGATAACGGTTTTTGCCACGCCTATGCTGTTTCGCACATTTACCTCCCGAACCTACAGGGAGCTTCAAAATATTTCCGAAAGCATTGACTCCCTTGTTCCGGAATCCGCAAGCTATTATTTTGACCTTTATTCGATTGCGGCAAACAGCAACACATCATTTGAAATAATAGCCATTGACGGCACTCTTGCCTACACATCGGCATCAGGCTCCGCACTCGGAAGCGACCATTTTGCCTCTTCCGGAACAACCTACTCCGAGTATTCAAGTATGCGTCCCACTCAAGCCCGTTACCGAATACCCGATTACGAAAATTTTCAGGTTATGAAAAGAGAAGCAACAAACTCCGAATTTTTTGTTTATTCACATCTTCTCAAAAGCGGAGAAACGGTTCATCTTTATTCCGAGGTGGCGAATGTTGAAACGGTTGTCAGCGTTGCGGGAGGCGTTTATTCGTTTATCAGCATTACAATGATTCTTGCCGTATCGCTCATTTTTTACCTCATCGTTGCAAAATTTACAAAGCCGCTCGTTGAAATGAACGATATAACAAAGGATATGGCTGCTTTGAATTTCGAGCGAAAATGCAACGACTACGGCAAGGATGAAATCGGAGAGCTTGGCAACAGCATAAACACGCTTTCAACAACCCTTAATGCAACCCTGATTGACCTTAAAGATAAAAACGAACAGCTTGAAAAAGACATTGAAAAAAGGCATGAGCTTGATAACGCACGAAGCTCATTCATAAGCAGCGTTTCGCATGAGCTGAAAACTCCGATAGCGATTATTTCGGGATATGCCGAAGGACTTTGCGAGGGAATCAGCACCGATCCCGAAGTTATCAAAGAATACTGTCAAATCATTCAAGATGAAAGCACAAAAATGAACTCTTTGGTTGTTGAATTGCTTGAGCTTTCAAAGCTCGAAAACCGAGTTCAACCGTTTACACCCGATTATTTTGACCTCGGTGCAACCGTAAGCTCCGTAGGCTCTCATCTTTCGCTTCAATTTGAGCAAAAAGGAATTAATTTTATTAATAATGTTCCGTCACCGCTTATGTGCTACGCACAGGAGGATAAAATCGAGCTTGTGCTTAAAAATTATCTCACCAATGCGGTTTCACATTGTGAAGGTGAAAGGATAATCAAGGTTGACTGCACCGAAAGCGATGAATTTATTGAAATCAGCGTTTTCAATACCGGCAAAAACATCGACCGTCGGGATTTCAGCGAACTGTGGGACAGCTTTTACCGTGCCGACAAAGCACACGACCGAAGCGAGAACCGTTTCGGCTTGGGACTTTCCATTGTTAAAAGCATTATGACAAATCATAACTGCCGTTATGGCGTTAAAAACACCGAAAACGGCGTTATTTTCACTTTTGAAGTATCAAAGGATTCTGGATATTATGATAAAAAACAATAATTTTATCAAAGCGATTCGCAGAGTATTTTCCGTTGTTTTATGCCTTTGCATATGCATCGGAACGCTTTGCTCCTGCTCAAAAGCTCAGGAAACGGGAATAAAAACCGTTAAATCCGTTACAAGCCGAAACACCATTTCCTCCCCATCCGAGGATGCGACAATTCACTATTCAAAAAGCACCGAAGCCTTCGGAACAAAAGCGGCATCCTCCGGACTAATTGAGCTTTATGTTGACTCCGAAACCCAAACCTTCTGCATTTTTGAAACAACCAAAGGTAAGCTTTGGAGTGTTTTGCCACTGCTAAGTGAGGTTAACGACGGCGAAGAGCTTACCGGCAATGCAAGCCTTGTTTCGCTTGAGGTTATCGGCGGTACGGATGTTTATCATCTTAATTCGCAGGATAATTCCGTTGCTTACGGTAAAGCTTCTCATTCGCTTATTGAAAACGGAGCTGTTTTTGTCTATGATATTTTCTCCGATGCAAAAACAGCCGAAAAGCAGAAATTTGATAAAACCGATATCGGCTTCAGAATTACCGCAACGGTAACTCTTGTCGATGGCAGTATGATTATTTCATTGACTCATTCAAACATCACAGGAAATCCCGATGCCTATATTGAAAACATTAATCTTCTCAACGGCTTCGGAGCTTATAATAAATCCGGCGTTGATGACTTTATTCTTGTGCCCGACGGCTGCGGTGCTATTATTAAAACCGCAATTTTCGATGAATCGTTTGAGAATCTTTCATTTGCCGTTTACGGAGAAGATCCCTCTGCACCGAGCAATGTCTCCGGCAGTGCGGTTATACCCGCTTTCGGCATAAAGCACGGTGATTCCGCCTTCGTTTCGCTGATTCAGCAGGGTGATGCCGTTGCAACGATCAACGCAAAAAAAGCAAAAAGCTCAAGCGAATACAACTCGGTTTATTCAAGCTTCAAAATCACACCCGTTCTTTATGAAGATGAAACTCTTTATATTTCAAAATCACCGACAACCTCGGAAATTTCTCTTTGCTACCGTTTTCTTTCCGGCAACAACGCAACTTATTCCGG
Organism: uncultured Clostridium sp.; assembly: GCA_964571095.1. GTDB lineage: Bacteria > Bacillota > Clostridia > Oscillospirales > Acutalibacteraceae > CAG-177. The sequence goes on from CAZNAC010000013.1 coordinate 14,600, forward strand.
TCTTGCCTCGGCTTGCAGAGAACAGCTTATAAGGAATTCGGTTCTTTCAACCAAAACCGTTGATGTTGACGATTATCTGCCGTTTTTCCTCACACTTACCGGTGCCGCAACAAAGTCCATAGGGCCGATTGATTATCTCTCAACCCTCACCGATTTTGAGCAGGCAAAGGATATGCTGACAAGAATGAAAAGCAAAGGAATCAACGATGTTAACATAAGATATTCCGGTGCTTTCAGCGGCGGACTCGATTCCAAGGATATTGACGGTGCATCAATACTGTTACGGCTCGGCGGTACCGAAAAGCTTGACGAGCTTTACGAGTATGTTACCGCACAAAAAATGAGCCTGTATCTTGACATCAATCTGCTGTCATCTTCAACCGGCTTTTCTTCCGGCAACGCCCTCGCCGTAAATAAAAAAGACAGCGTTTATTCTCCCGAAAGCACTCTTGCACAGCAGATGAAATCCGATTCGTCGGAGCGGGAATTTAGGGCTTTGGGTAAGCTTTCAAAGCTTGTTGCCTCCGTTTTGAGCGATACGAGATACTACAGCTTTACGGGATACTGCCTTAACGATGTCGGCTCCGTGCTTTATTCCGATTTTTCAACAAACGGACTTCTTCGCAATTCCGCATCAAAAGCAATTGCCGATGCAATCGCTCCCCTTTCAACAGGTCATTCGACAATGGCAACAAACGGAAATTTCTATATGCTCAAAAATGTTGATTCGATTATCAATATTCCGACTAAATCAACAGTATCTCAAAGCGGTTCATATTTTTCCGTACCGTTTATTCAACTTGTTCTTCACGGAATAGTCGATTATTCCGGAAGTCCCATAAACACAAGCATCAACCTTGATGAAACACTTTTGAAATATATCGAATACGGTGCTTGTCCCCATTTTGAATGGAATTATGAAGCACTTTCATCACAAACAAAAAACGATCCGTTATATTACGACAACACGATTAATGCGGCAGCGGAATTTTATTCCAAAGCGAATGATACTCTCAATGATTTGAGAGATGCGAGAATGACCGAGCATTATGAGGTTGACGACGGCGTATTTTGCACGGAATATGACACCGGTTCAATGATTTATGTAAACTATACCGACAATGACTTCTCGGTTCTCGGCATTGTTGTTGAGGCAAGAAGTTTTATAAGAGTAAACTAAACTACGGAGGTAAAGAAGATTATGCCTTACATCAGAACAACAGTCAGCAAAGGCTTAACAGCCGCAAATAAAGAAAACCTCAAATCAAAGCTCGGAGAAGCAATCGCACTCATACCGGGAAAAAGCGAAACGTGGCTTATGCTTGCGTTTGAGGATAATATTGATATGTATTTTAAGGGCGATGGAAGTCAAGATTATGCTTATGTTGAAGTCAGTCTTTTCGGTTCGGCTTCGGATGACGCATATGATCGCCTTACTGCCGCACTGTCCGAAATCATTAATGAGGAATTAGGCATCGACCGTGCTCATATTTACATCAAATACGAGGAAGCGGAGCACTGGGGCTGGAACGGTTCCAATTTCTGATAAATGAGCGAAAAGAAACACGAGCTTCTGCTCATTGCGGCGGCAATATTTATTACTGCTGTTGTTATCATTTATTCAATGCTCGATTCGCCTAAATACAACAGGCTTGAAGCAACACCGATCACAACAGCTTCGGCGGCTGAAACCACAACAGCTCCCTTCGGAGAGAAAATTAATATTAACACTGCCGATATTGATGAGCTTACAAGGCTTGAGGGAATCGGAAGCAAAAAGGCAGAGGCGATTATCGAATACAGAGAAAAGAACGGCAGGTTCAGAACACCGGAAGAATTAACAAATGTCAGCGGAATAGGCGAGAAAATTCTTAATGATAATATCGACAAAATAACTGTATGAAACAGGTGAATTTAAATGGAAAGAATTGAAATCAAAAAGCTTTATCAATCGGCAGAAAATTATGCGGATAAAACAGTAACGGTCTGCGGATGGATAAAAACCCTCAGAGATTCAAAAGCCGTCGGCTTTATAGAGCTTAACGACGGCAGCAGCTTCAAGGGTGTGCAAATCGTTTTTGAAGCGGAAAAGATTGAAAACTACAAGGAAATCGCAAAGCTTAATGTCGGTTCGGCAGTTAAGGTAACGGGTAAACTGATATTAACTCCTCAGGCAAATCAGCCCTTTGAAATCAATGCGGAGGAAATTTCGATTGAAGCACTTTCAACCCCGGATTATCCGTTGCAAAAGAAAAGGCATTCTATTGAATTTCTCAGAACAATTGCTCATCTTCGTCCGAGAACAAACACGTTCAACGCCGTTTTTCGTGTTCGTTCCGTTGCCGCATATGCAATCCACAAATTCTTCACGGAACAAGGCTTCGTTTATGCTCATACGCCGCTTATTTCGTGCAGCGATTGTGAGGGTGCGGGCGAAATGTTTAAAGTTACAACACTTGATATGAACAACTTGCCCAAAAACGATGACGGCTCGATTGATTACGGTGAGGACTTCTTCAAAAAGCCCGCTTATCTTACCGTTTCCGGTCAGCTTCAAGCGGAAACCATGGCTCTTGCGTTCGGCAAAGTTTACACCTTCGGTCCGACCTTCAGAGCGGAGAAATCCTACACTCAGCGTCATGCGGCGGAATTTTGGATGATAGAGCCCGAAATGGCCTTTGCGGAGCTTAGTGACAATATGGATGTTGCGGAGGCAATGATAAAATTCGTTATCAACTATGTTTTGGAAAACTGTCCTCAAGAGCTTGAGTTTCTCAACAAATTCATCGATAAAGAGCTTCTTGAAAGACTCAATGCCGTTGCAAGCTCCGAATTCGGCAGGGTAACTTATACCGATGCCGTCAAGATGCTTGAAGAGCATAACGATGAATTTGAATACAAGGTCAGCTGGGGCTGCGATTTGCAAACGGAGCACGAACGCTATCTTACCGAAAAAATATTCAAAAAGCCTGTTTTTGTTACAGATTATCCCAAAGAAATAAAAGCGTTTTATATGCGTCTTAACGATGACGGAAAAACCGTTGCGGCGTGCGACTGCCTTGTTATGGGCATCGGTGAAATAATCGGCGGCAGTCAAAGGGAGGAAAGACTTGACCTGCTTGAAGCAAGAATCAACGAGCTTGGTCTTGATCCGAAAAGCTATGACTGGTATCTCGATTTGCGTCGTTACGGCGGTGTTAAGCACAGCGGCTTCGGCTTGGGCTTTGAAAGGCTTGTTATGTATCTTACCGGTATATCAAACATTCGTGATGTTATCCCCTTCCCCCGAACAACCGGTTCGGCTGATTTTTAACAGTATATAATAGTTATCCCGCCGGCGGAGAAATCCATCGGCGGGAATTTTGTTAGGGTGACGAGAGCCGAACCACATACGGTTTTGAAACGCAGTTTTCCGCAATTACTGCGTCAAAAAGCCTCGCAATACGACAGTATTACTCGTCTTTTTTTCTTGTACTTGCATGAAAACTGCACTTCAAAACTGCTCACACCTAAAATTTGAAGATTTTGGATGCAGCAAGGTGATTCTTCGCCGAAGGTATACCGGCGTATATCAAGGCGAAAATCGCCTTGATGTGCCAAAAGATTAAATTTTAGGCGTATGGTGTTCGACTCTCTTCACCCTAGCCTATTGAAAATGTTCTCGAAACAAATTCTGCGACCTGAAACGAGTGCGGGTTCGGTTTTGCCGTTTGCGGCTTACCGAGAAAAAAACATATCCTGCTAAATACTCATAGCTAAAGCCTTCTGTCATAACGAACAGAAGGCTTTTGAAATAATGATTATAAATTATTCATGCGTTATCCAAAATTCACAAAGCATAACGCCCATATAAGGCTCACCGATTTCAAGGTCGATGCATCCGTTTTCAATCATATCCTTGGGAATAACATATGTTGCCGTTTCAAATCCGGGAGCGAGCATTGCACGGTCAAATTCTTCGTCCTTTTCGCCTCCGAATTGAGTTCCGCAATAAACGGTTTTGCCGTTTGCGGTTATTTTGTGTCCGCAAAGTGCGGGCATTTTTTTGTTTAAATATGTTATTTTAAGCTTATAATCGCCGTCATAATCCAGCCCCGCAACCTTGCATTTAAAGGTCAGATTATCATAAACCTTAAACATCGCAGTCGGCATAGAGCCATTGTTGACATTAGGTCTGTCGCCCTGAAAATTCATATAAATTTCGCCCGTCTGCGACACTCCGCATTCTTCAAGTCCGTTGAGGGCAAAGGAAAAATAATACTCATCGGCTCTGACCTTATTACGGTTCAGGATTTTTTTCATATATTCCTTCGGATTCTTCGTTTGCATTGCGGCATCGATTCTTCCGAGCAGCCATTTTCTGTCGGTAACGGGCAAATCCAGCGTTTCGAGAATCGCTCCCCTCTCCCAGTCGTCCGCACAGTAATTTTCAACATCCAACTGCAAGCCTATAAGCTCAAAAAGCTTTTGTGCGAGTGCAGAAATATCTGCTCTCTGCTTTTTGTATTCGTCATCAAAATCCGCCGTGAGAATACTCTTTGCCGATTCAAACATACCGTTATTTATTTCTTTTTCGGCAAGCTTAATCAAGTCAAGCTCGGCAAGGCGTCTGTGTCTTAAAATCCAATCGCATTTCGCCCTCATAAGAAGCTGAAGAAATCTCCAATTATCACATAAAAACGGGTTTTTAGCTTTGATAAGCTCAAAGGTTTCAAGAGTTCGGTCAATGGTCGGATTCTCGGCGGGATCACATTGCCAATTAAGCTCAAGTGAAAGAATCCCATCGGCAAGAGCTTCCGGCTCCGCACCATAGAAAAACAGCCGTGCATAATCAAGCAGCGTTGTTCTTAAATCGCATTCCGGGAAATAATCCATATCAGCCCAAACTGCCTTGTTAACATCATCGGTTATACCCTCGGAATAGCTCACGGAACCGACAACATATCGCCGTGTCAATCGGTGAATAAGGCGATATTCACGAGGTCTCGGATTCGTACACTCTCGGCTGAGTCCGGTGGTTAATGCAAAATGCCAATCGTCACGGTCAAAATGTACCGGATATTCGCACCGTACATTATGAGATATATCCGGATAAAGTCTTATCGGATATCTTTTCGGAAGCCTGCGACGCAAAGTTTCAAGAGAAAACGGATGATTCGGTCCGAAAATCACGCCGTCGATTTCAGCGGGAAGTTTTTCCATTTCCTCTATGAACGTTTCACCCCATGTCGGAATTGAATGCGGCATTTGTGCGGACGGCCACATCTGTGCTTCGGGGTGAACCTTTTTCAAAGCTTTTGATATTTCCTTGCATCTGACGATAAATTCATCCGCATCATAATCTCCGGGATCGCCGCCGGGCGGAAAAACAACATTAAGTCGAGGCAGTGTCGAATAAAGCTTACCTCGCCTCTGTGCCGCCTGTTCAACCGTTTCTCCGTCATTATTCGGATGCCAAAGCGAAACATCAAGGTCAAACTCATCGGCAATTCGACTTGCCTCAACAAGGAACTCCTCCTCATCGTATTTCATCAGTCTGTTTCGGTTTGAAACTCCTTTTTCATAAGGAATATGTTCAACTGTATTTGCACCGAAAAACATCAAGTCAAGGTAATAACGCCGATAATCCTCATAGCTCCACGCATCATAGGTATTGGGCTTTGGTCTGTAACCGAGCTGATGTCCTCGAATAGACTTATCGGGCGAATATTCTCCCGATATATTTTCAGCCAAAACGGGTACGCCGCACACGGGAACGATTTTTCTTAAAAACATTCCGATACCGTAGATAAATCCTCTTATTCCGCCGGCACAAACCGTAAAATCCGATTTACCGCAATTAAGCTTATAACAATCCGACGGAATATCGGGAGCAGTTTCAAAAATGAAATTTGCATTCTCCTTGCTTTCACATAAAGAAGGTTCGACAGCGGTTCTGGATTTTATTTCTTCCAAAAAAATCTCAGCGGCTTTTTTTGCCTGTTCACCATCGCAAAAAATATTAAATTCTTTAAAATCAATCATCACTGTTCTCCGAATTTTCAGTATCTCTAAGGCTTTGCATTTTTATTTCAACTCTTGCGTTTCTATGTTCCTCAAGCTCATAAAGCATACGCTCCTTCGTTTTTCCGTGAACATTAAACAGAAGCAGCGAAAGACCGTAACCGAATCTTGCAACCGCAGGTGCAAGACAAAAAATCCCCCATATTCCTTTAAGAACCTTTGGATCTTTATGCGGAACAATATTGCCGAAGATATCCTGCTGCGGCGTGAACTTAATCCAGTCAAAAACAACACCCGAAAGAAGGGCGTGAACGCTTGAAGAAAGCTTGTTTACATAGCTCGAAACAGCATTGACAATACCCTCATTCCTTATGCCGTTTTGCCACTCAAGATAATCATACATATCCCCCTTGAGCAGAGGATCACAAACGCCCATAATGTGGTTAGGCAGTCCGCATATGGTAAGCCCGACAGTAACGATTACAAAATCCAGCCAATAATTTCCCGTAGGCTTGTACCCTATAAAATACAATAATGTATACGCAACGCCGCCGAAAATTCCTGCGGAAACAGCGGTTGTACGTAATCCGAATTTTTTGATTATCGACGGTGCAACGGGGGTTATAACATAATTCGGTATGCCCGTGAACAAACTGCAAAGCAATCTGTTTGAAAGCCTGCCGGTACAGTTAAGCCAAAAGAAGTCCTCCGAAGCTCCGCCAACGCCTTTGATTCCTCCAAAAAAATTAGAGAGAAGCAATGCGGCAAGCGGACGGCAGGTTAGAATGGATTTTGCCGATTTAAAAAATCCTACCTGATTCATTTCGTCCTTCGAGGCGATAGTTACACGCTCTTTCATTGTAAAGAAACCGTAAATCGCTCCGAGGACTGCAATTATAACAAATAGAAACGAAAATCCTGTGTAAACCTCCGGTTGAGTAACCGCATTTTTAGTTGCACCCGGAAGAAAATCAACAAATATCGGCACAAGTGACGGAAGCCAAGTAAACAGATTAACAAATTTTTGAGTTGCAATTAATGTACTTCGTTCATCGGTATTGGGTGTCATATTATAAAGTAATAGCTCCCAACCGCTCAAGTACGAAAAACCTATTCCGTATATTATCGTTGTCACCAAAGCGTAAATAAAACGCTGACCAGAGGTGAAAGAACCCGGTATCATATAGAACAGCATCGAAGCAATCGCCCAAAACGGCATCGGCAAAATCAAAAACGGTCTGAGTCTTCCCCACCGTGTTCTGAATCTGTCAATAACAACTCCGGATATGGGATCATCAAGTGCGTCCCATATGGTGGAAATCGTACCGAGCAAGCCATATTGCTTTCCGGTAAGTCCGAGGAAGCTCATCATAAAGTATTGTTTGGTGGAACCGATAAACGAGGTAAGATTGTTTATACCGTAAGAGGTAATCGCATATGCGGCAATCTCTCGAGGACGGACATAACGCTTGTGTTCTCGGTGAACGGCTTGAGCATCATCCACCGAAGAAACAACGCTTTCTTTTTCTGACACAACGCATCTCCCCTTTATGTCTGATATAATAAAAATGATAACACACATATAATATTTATGTCAATCTATATTAAAAAAAGATTTGAAGAAATTTTTTTCTGTTCATTATAGCCACAATCGTAAATATTATCTCGAAGATGTTCCGCAGTTCTCATTTTTATATCTGCGTTATCGATTCGCTTTTTCAATATAAATATTGGCAAATAAATCTCACAGTTCGTGTATACAATAATATTGAATTAAATAACACCGATTATTTGTGAACGTAACGCAACACTTCCTCTTGCAATTAACATATACGCAAAGTCGTTTTTCAGACACACAATCTTGTTTATTCTTTAATTATCTGACTTTCTCTTGCGTATGCTCATATTTTATGTGCGGATTTCGTGCAAAATTCAGGTTACGCAATCTTGCATTTTTAAATAAGTTAATTTCCAAAGTAAGTCCACAGTGGAAAGAGGTAGAATTCACTGCGAGAAACGGGTGAATATAATTATTTTTTACACAACTAAATTTTTTCGGAAAAATGTATTGACATTTCAAAAAAACAGTATATAATAATAAAGTAAACAAAACACATCGCGGAGTAGAGCAGTTGGTAGCTCGTCGGGCTCATAACCCGGAGGTCGCAGGTTCAAGTCCTGTCTCCGCAACCAAAAATGCAAGCCATCCGTTAGGGTGGCTTGTGTTTTTTATTTTGGAAGGACTTGAATGACGAGCGGCACAGAGCAACAGTCCGGTGGACTGTTGTGACCGCGAGCGACCAAGCCGCCGCAGCGGTGCGAGTCAAGTCCTGTCTCCGCAACCATAACTGGACACCAGTTTTGATACAAAGCGTATCGAGATTGGTGTCCAGTTTCTTTTTGCAAAGTCCTTGATTTGCAAGGCTTTTTCGATACTTTTTAACGATAACAGGCTCTATGGAGGTTCAGAAATGACTTCCATAGAGCCTGTTTCAATTTTTGCGGAGATACCTTTTAACGAAAGGTCTGTCAGGGTGTGCAGTGGCTCGGAAGGAATAATTATAAGATGCACACCCCTACCTAAATGAAATGTAAATAGTTAGGTTATCAGGTATGTAACTTATGCTCAATCCTTTTTCTCCATTTGCCAAAAGAGTCCCAACAGAAACATAGTTCTGCCCATTGATTTCTTCGGACACATTCTCGACCACAGAAAACCCCTCTTGTTCCAAACGCTTCATGTAATCATTATAATCGCTTTCGGCTATATCTACAATGCTAATACTACAATTTCCGTGTGATGTATCGAGCATAGCCCATGCAACTGTACCGGATGGAACTGGAAGCCCTTCCGTGTATTCATTCACAGGCCATATCCCATCTTCAAGCATGGTAATACTTTCGGATTGGGTATTGCTTGAATTTTCCGTATCAGGCGGCGGGTCTTGATTGGAACAAGCTGCCAAAGAAAGCATAAGTAAAATGGTGATTATTGAAATAAACTTTTTCATACAATCACACTCCTTTTTTAAGTATATATTGCCGCTTTAATTTGGATTAGTCTTTTCTGAATCCGGGTATGGTTTCTATCTTGAATTTATTGAGCATATGCAACCGGTCGATTTTTTCTTTTGTTGTCAAATCGGAAATTTCGCCATTTAAGATATACCTATCAAGTACATCGTAAGTAAAGCCAAGGTTTTCTTCGTCGGATTTACCCGAAAGACCGTCAATGGGAGTTTTAGCAATAAGTACCTCGGGCAGACCGAGAACACGCCCGATTTCTTTCACTTCGGTAACAGTCAAATTACAAAGAGGACTGAAATCACCTGCACCGTCGCCGTACCTTGTAGCATATCCAACATAATCCTCGGACAGATTGCAGGTGTTTGCCACTCTGCCGTTAACGCTTTGTGATACAGCGTACAGGGTTGACATACGGATGCGAGCAGGAAGATTTACTCTTGTTTGGCGGCTGATTTCCGGCAAGACAGAGATGCTTTTCAAAACATCGTCAACGGCATTTTGAATATTGACCTCATAATGCTTGATTCCAAGATGATTTACGAGTAAATAAGCTGCATCGATGTCGGGCTGAACTCCCTGTGGCATAAGTACACCGATTACATGATCCCGCCCCAGTGCTTCTACGCACAAAGCGGCCACTACCGAGCTATCCTTTCCACCGGAAATGCCTACAACCGCATTACATCCTTTTCCGTTTTTCTCAAAAAAGTCCCTGATCCATAAAACACATTTATCTTTTACTTTTACTGCATCAAACATGGTTTTCTCTCCTAATACAACTCCGGTCGTCTGTCACGGAACACAGGTATGCTACCGCGAATATCAGAAAGAATCTGCATATCGCAGATTGAAGATATAATTTCTTCCGTTTCTCCGGCAAGTGCAAGTGTTTTCCCAAAGGGATCGATGATTGCGGAATTACCGCCAAAAACGGTTTTATCCGCAGTACCGCAGGAATTACAACATACCACAAACATTTGATTTTCAATGGCTCTGGCAGTCGTAAGAGTGCGTAGATGGAAGATACGCTCCTTCGGCCACTGAGACACCACAAAAAGCATATCCATCCCTTGCAATGCAAGGTTGCGGGTCAACTCGGGAAATCGAATGTCGTAGCAGATAATGATTCCGCACTTTACGTCGTCCAGTGTAAAGCGGCATAGGTGGTCTCCACCGGTATAGTAATCGTGTTCTCCCATAGGCGTAAACAGATGCGTTTTATCATATTCGGCAACACACGCACCTTCCCGGTTAAAGACAAAAGCAGTATTGTACACATTACCATCCCGCACATTTGACACAGAACCTGCCACAATATTGATACCATACTGCTTTGCCAGACCGCCGATACGTTTTTTCACCACATCTCCATCTTTGCAGGATAACTCAGCAAGGTTTTCTTTCGGGAAGAATCCGGTGTTCCAGGTTTCAGGCAGAACCAACACATCGGTTTTTTCCGTCATTGCTTCGCTGATCAACTGCTCTGCATGGGCAAAGTTCTCCTGCGAAAGTCCGAACTTCATATTCATTTGCAGGCAAGAAACCTTCATACTCATTACTCCTTTTTAAGTAGCTTGCAGAGACGATTGGCAGCTTCTTTTGTTTCTTCGGGACTACCGAATGTCGAGAAACGGAAATAACCTTTTCCACACTCGCCGAAGCCATCACCGGGAATACCTACGACTTGAATTTCACGAAGCAGATAATCGAAGAACTCCCAACCGCTCATACCATCAGGGCATTTCATCCAGATATACGGCGAGTTTTTACCGCCGCAATACCAAATGCCTGCGGCATCCAGTGCCTCCATAAAGTAGGAGGCATTTTCCTTATACACACGGAGGTTTTCGTGTATCTGCTGTTGTCCTTCAGGCGTAAATACCGCCAAAGCACCTTTTTGAAGAATATAGGAAACGCCGTTTGTTCTTGTTTCACGGTTGCGCGACCACATTTCATTCAGACTCATACCGCCACGCACAAGATTACGCGGAACAACGGTATATCCAAGCCGTGTGCCGGTAAATCCTGCGGTTTTGGAAAGTGAGCAAATTTCGATTGCACATTTGTCTGCACCGTCCAACTCATATATGCTGTGCGTAATATTCTCTTCCTCGATAAAAATCTCATATGCCGCATCAAACAGAATAACGGCACCGATTTTATTGGCAAAATCCACCCACGCCTGCAACTGATTACGGCTGAACACAGCACCGGTAGGATTGTTCGGTGAGCAAATATAAAGGATATCTGCCTCTGCTTTCTCGCTCGGTTCAGGCAAAAAGCCGTTTTCTTCTCCGGATGCCAAGTGAATGATCTTTCTGCCTGCAAGGATATTGGTATCCACATATTCGGGATAAGCCGGTTCGATTACCATAACGGTATTATCTTTATCAAACAGTTCCAGAATATCGCCGAGATCATCACAGGCACCACTTGAAACAAAAATTTCATTTTCGTTAATGGTCGTACCCATTTTTCGATAATAACCCTCAATGGCTTTGCACAGTAAAGCATCGCCGATTTCGGGCATATAACCGTGAAATGTGGATGCACTTGCCTGGTCGTCAACAGCTTTATGTAAGGCCTTGATAACTGCATCGCATAGGGGCAATGATACATCGCCCACACCCATTCTTAGTACCTTTTTGTCGGGATTCTCTGCAAGAAATTCATTTGTCTTACGGTAAATTGTGTTGAATAAATAAGTATCTTTTAGTTCCGAATAATGCATATTTGGCTTTAGCATATCTCGGTTTCTCCTTCATATATCGTCTCTGCCGGACCGGTCATTTGCACAGTGTTATCCGATGTGATTTGAATTTTCAGTGTGCCTCCGTCCAGTACGACAGAAACAGTCTCATCATAGCGACAATGCTTTACGGCAATCGCCGCCATAACAGAGGCACAGGCACCGGTTCCGCAAGCCATTGTAACACCGCTGCCGCGTTCCCATACACGCATACGCAGTTTGTCGGCTCCCAGCACTTGCACAAACTCTACATTCACACCATCCGGAAAATTTGGGTGATGCTCGATCTTCGGACCAAGTGCCAAAAGCGGGGCTGTTTCAATATCATCCACAAAAATGACCGCGTGAGGATTGCCCACCGATACCGGAATAAGAGACACAGTTTTTCCATCGACTGTGAGTATCATCGGCTTTTCTGCTTCTGCCTTTCCCATATTAACGGTAACACTCTTAACCTTTCCGGTTACGACCTGTAAGGTCAAATATTTAATTCCCGATAATGTTTCAATGCTGAGAGACTTTTTATCGGTGTATCCTTTGTCGTAAACATATTTGCCTACGCAACGAATACCATTACCGCACATTTTTGCTTCGCTTCCGTCAGCATTGAAAATCCGCATCTTAAAATCAGCAATGCCGGATTTTGAAATATAGATCATACCATCCGAACCTGCACCGAAATGGCGCTCAGACAGTTTTGTTGACAGTTCTGCAATGTTCTCCGGCACTTCTCCGTACACATACAGATAATCATTGCCGAGACCGTGCATTTTTGTGAACTTCATTGATTTCACCTCATATTGCATCGATCGTAGAGATACCGAGCGTGACCTCCTCCAGCACGTCAAGAAGCATTCTTACCGTATCAAGCGAGGTCAGCATCGTAATATTATTCTGTGCCGCACACTGACGGATAGCGATACCGTCACCGTAATGTTTGCCCGAAAGAATGGCACGGGTGTTGATTACGTAACTGACATATCCTGCACGGATAGAATCTAATACTTCCTCACTGTCTTCGCTCGGCTTATGACGGATACGGGTTTTGATTCCGTTCGCCTTCAAAAATTCACCTGTCAGCGTAGTAGCTTCAATGTTAAAGCCCATATTGTAAAATCTGCGAACCAGAGGCAAGGTTTCTTCTTTATCCTCATCGGCAACGCTGACAACCACCGTTCCGTAGTTGCGAAGTGTAAGACCGGAGGCAACCATCGCCTTGTAAGCAGCACGATGCAGCTTTTTATCGTATCCGATGGCCTCACCCGTGGATTTCATTTCGGGTGACAGATAAGCATCCATACCACGAAGCTTGGAGAAAGAAAACGCAGGTGCTTTTACATAATAGCGTTCCTTTTCCTTCGGGTAGATTTCAAATATTCCTTGCTCTGCAAGAGACATACCGAGATTACAGCGTGTCGCAATATCCGCAAGGCTGTATCCGGTAGCTTTGGATAAGAATGGCACTGTTCTTGAAGAACGCGGGTTGACTTCGATAATATATACATCGTCGTGTTCATCCACAATAAACTGAATATTGAAAAGGCCAATGATACCGATGCCGAGCCCAAGCTTTTCGGTATAGTCAAGAATCGTCTTTTTCACCTTATCGGAAAGACTGTACGATGGATACACACTGATGGAGTCGCCGGAATGTACGCCGGTTCGCTCCACAAGCTCCATAATGCCGGGAACAAATACTCGCTTTCCGTCGCAGATGGCATCCACCTCAACCTCTTTACCGCGAATGTACTTATCCACCAAAACAGGCTTATCCTCGTCAATTTCTACGGCAGTTTTCAGGTAGTTGCGGAGAGCTTCTTCTTTGGCGACGATCTGCATGGCTCTGCCACCAAGTACAAAGCTGGGGCGAACAAGAACAGGATACCCGATTTCTTCGGCTGCCTTGATACCGGCTTCAATGCTCGTTACCGCCTGACCTTTCGGCTGCGGAATGTTCAAGGAAATGAGCAGCTTTTCAAAGGCATCACGGTTTTCCGCACACTCAATGGCATCACAGTCGGTACCGATGATCTTCACTCCACGGTTTCTGAGAGGTTCTGCCAGATTGATAGCGGTCTGACCTCCCAGCGTTGCAATAACACCCTCCGGCTGCTCCATCTCAATGATGTTCATAACATCTTCCACGCACAGCGGCTCAAAATAGAGCTTATCTGAGCAGGTATAGTCGGTGGAAACGGTTTCGGGATTGTTGTTGATAATGATTGCTTCATATCCCGATGCCTTGATGGTTTGTACCGCGTGAACGGTGGAGTAATCAAATTCCACACCTTGACCGATACGAATCGGTCCTGAGCCAAGCACGATAACCTTCTTTTTATCCGAAATGACCGTTTCGTTTTCATCCTCATAGGTGGAATAGAAATACGGGATATAGCTTTCAAATTCGGAAGCACAGGTATCGATCATTTTATAAGCCGGAATAATACCGTTTATTTTTCTTAAAGCGAATATCTCAGTCTCCGGCATATTCCAGAACCGAGCAATCACCTTATCGGAAAAGCCCATTTTCTTTGCCGCACGAAGCACCTTGATATCGCCGATGTTTACTTTGATTTCTTTCTCTTCTTCTACGATATTACGCAGCTTACGAATAAAGAATTTATCAATAGCGGTTACTTCGGCAACACTGTCAACGCTCGTTCCAAGACGCAACAATTCAGCGATAGCATAGATACGGTCATCTGTGCCAATTTTGATATAGTCAAGCAGTTCGGTTTCACTTATGCCGTCAAATTTGCGGTGATAAAGATGGCAAAGACCGATTTCCAAGGAACGAACCGCTTTGAGTAAGCTCTCTTCCACGGTTCTGCCGATGCTCATGACCTCGCCGGTTGCTTTCATCTGCGTGGAAAGAGAGTTATTGGCATCAGCGAACTTATCAAACGGGAAACGCGGCATTTTGGTAACCACATAGTCCAGCGTCGGCTCAAAGGATGCAGGCGTATTTGCAATCTGAATTTCATCCAGCGTCATACCAACACCGATTTTTGCAGAAACACGGGCAATCGGGTATCCACTCGCCTTAGATGCCAAAGCAGAGGAACGGGAAACTCTGGGGTTTACCTCAATGAGATAATACTGAAATGAATTCGGGTCGAGTGCAAACTGCACGTTGCAGCCGCCCTCGATCTCCAGTGCACGGATGATTTTGAGTGCACTGTCACGGAGCATATGATACTCCTTATTGGTAAGCGTCTGCGACGGGCAAACTACGATGGAATCGCCGGTATGAATACCGACAGGGTCGAGGTTTTCCATATTACAGATAGTGATTGCCGTGTCATTTGCATCACGCATGACTTCGTATTCAATTTCCTTATAGCCCTTGATGCTCTTTTCGATAAGCACCTGACTTACCGGAGAAAGTGAAAGGGCATTTTTCATTAGTGGCAAGAATTCAGCCTCATTATCGGCAAAGCCGCCGCCCGTACCGCCGAGCGTGAACGCAGGACGAAGAACAACGGGATAGCCGATCTTTTGAGCTACCTGCAAGCCTTCTTCCATAGAGCTTGCAATATCGGAGGGAAGTACAGGTTCACCAAGACTCTCGCAAAGTTCCTTAAACATTTCTCGGTCTTCTGCACGTTCGATAGAACTGCTCTTGGTGCCCAAAAGCTCCACTCGGCACTCGGCAAGGATGCCTTTCTTTTCAAGTTGCATCGCAAGGTTCAGTCCGGTTTGACCGCCGATGCCGGGCAAGATTGCATCAGGGCGCTCATAACGGATAATTTTAGCGATGTATTCCAGTGTCAGTGGTTCCATATATACCTTATCTGCAATAGAGGTATCCGTCATAATGGTTGCGGGGTTGGAGTTACAAAGAATAACTTCATATCCTTCTTCCTTGAGTGCAAGACAGGCTTGCGTTCCCGCATAATCAAATTCCGCCGCTTGACCGATAACGATAGGACCGGAACCGATAACAAGCACTTTTTTAATATCTGTTCTCTTAGGCATTGTTTTGTTCCTCCATCATTTTTATAAAGCGGTCAAAGAGATAGGCACTGTCCTGCGGACCGGGTGCGCTCTCGGGGTGATACTGCACACTGAATACTTTATCTTTATCGCATTTCACACCCTCAATAGTGTTGTCGAGCAAATTGATATGTGTAACGGTCAAGTCTGTACCGTTTAGACTGCCCGCATCCACCGCATAGGAGTGATTCTGCGAAGTAATTTCAATTTTATTTGTTTCAACATTCCGTACCGGATGATTACCGCCACGGTGTCCGAATTTCAGCTTATAGGTTTTGGCACCATAAGCCAGGGATATAATTTGATGACCAAGGCAAATACCGAAAATGGGATATTTGCCAATCAATTTTTTAATCGTTTCAGTAGTCTCGGGTACATCGGTAGGGTCACCGGGGCCGTTGGAGATAAAGATTCCGTCGGGCTCTAAAGCCATAATAGCTTCTGCCGGGGTGTTCCACGGCACGATGGTTACCTTGCACCCACGCTTGTTCAGGGAACGAACAATGTTCATTTTCATACCGCAGTCGATGGCAACCACCTGATATTTTTGATTTTCTGCATAAGAAATCATAATCTTATCGCAGCTAACACGCGATACTGCATCGGTAGGGATATCTGTGGATTTCAATATTTGAAGCCCATCTTCCAAGGTTGTGGAAATATCGGTTATGAGTACCTTGCGAGAGCCGAAATCACGGATAGAACGTGTCAGTTTCCTTGTATCAATGCCGTAAATACCGGGGATATCGAATTTCTCCATAATCTCCGACAATGTGGCTACACTTCTAAAATTTGATGGTTCGTCATTATATTCACGAACGATCAATGCACCGAGCGTAGGCGTATCACGCTCAAAGTCGTCATCTGCCATTCCGTAGTTGCCGATCAGCGGATAGGTCATAACAACCGCCTGATAGGTATAGGAGGGATCAGACAGTATCTCTTGATAACCGACCATAGAGGTGTTGAATACGATTTCGCACACCTTTTCCTTAGATGCGCCGAAGCTGTAGCCGTAATACTCCTGCCCATCCTCTAATATTATCTTTCTGTTAAATTCCTTTACCATAATCGGCACCTCATTTCTTTTTATTGGATAAGCCGTGCTTATCCGATAATCGCTGTTCAAACCGATCCTTTCGGGTATCTGTCGGAACCTTTGTGGGATATTCACCGTTGAAGCAAGCACTGCAAAAACCACAGTTACTCGTAAGTAAGCTTAAACTATCTACCGGTAGGTAGCCTAAAGAGTCAGCGCCGATGATGTCTGCAATTTCTTCGATACTATATTTACAGGCAATCAGGTGTTCCTCGGAATCAATATCCGTTCCATAGTAGCAGGGATGCAGAAACGGCGGCGAGGATATACGCACATGCACTTCAGTAGCACCGGCATCACGGAGCAGTTTTACAACACGTCCCATTGTATTGCCGCGAACGATGGAGTCATCTACCAAAACCACCCGTTTGCCTTTTACACTTTCCTCTACAGCAGCAAGCTTAATTCTCACGCCGTCAAGTCTTGCCCCCTGTCCCGGAGATATAAAGGTTCTACCGATATACTTATTTTTGATAAGACCGATACCGTAAGGAATACCCGACTCTTGGCTGAAACCAAGCGCCGCATCCAAACCGGAATCGGGAGCACCAATGACAACATCCGCTTCTACAGGATGTGCTTTTGCCAGTATTTTTCCCGCTCTCACACGGGATGCGTGTACCGAGATTCCGTCAATGACCGAATCGGGACGGGCAAAATAAATATACTCAAAGACACAGAGCTTTTTATCCTTTTTACCACAATGCTCACGTCTCGAAGCCACGCCGTTTTTGCTGAACACAAGGATCTCACCGGGTTCTATATCACGGACTACCTCAGCACCCACTGCTTTGATCGCACAGCTTTCGGAGGCGACCACATACATACCGTCGGCGCGCTTGCCAAAGCAAAGCGGACGAAAGCCGTAAGGGTCTCTTGCACAGATCAACTTTTGAGGTGACATCAATACAAGTGAATAGGCACCGTCAAGGGTGTTCATTGCCTGACTTACTGCATCCTCGATGGAAGGTGCTTTCAACCTTTCTTTCGTGATAATATAGGCAATGGTTTCGGTATCGCTGGTGGTATGAAATATCGCTCCCGTCAGTTCCAGCTCATTGCGAAGTTCGGCGGCATTACTGAGATTGCCGTTGTGAGCCAAAGCCATTCTGCCTTTCTGATGATTGACCTCAATCGGTTGGCAGTTGTTTCGGTTGGTGCCGCCGGTCGTACCGTAACGTGCATGAGCGACTGTCATCGTACCTTTCGGCAAACGGGACAGGATATCCCCGGAAAAGACTTCGCTTACAAGTCCAAGATCCTTACGGGACACAAATACTCCGTCGTCATTGACAACTATACCGCAACTTTCCTGACCTCTATGCTGCAGAGCATACAGACCATAGTAGGAAATGCTTGCAACGTCTGTTGGTTCCGGTGCTATCACGCCAAATACTCCGCACTCTTCGTGAATACTCATACCTTACCTCCGGTTGTTCGCTCGAATGCGGCACCTACAAAGCCCTTGAACAGAGGATGTGCTTTATTAGGTCTGCTCTTAAATTCGGGATGATACTGAACACCCACATGGAAGGGTCTTTCAGTGAGTTCTACCGTTTCCACCAATCTGCCGTCAGGAGAAGTTCCACTAAGGGTAAGCCCGGCTTTTTCAAAGGTTTCTCGGTAATCGTTATTAAATTCATAACGGTGTCTGTGCCGTTCGCTTATTGAGGTAGAACCATAGCATCGCTGCATTGTGGTTCCTGCCTTGATATTACAGGGATAGGCACCAAGACGAAGCGTACCGCCCTTGTCGATATCATCACTCTGTCCGGGCATAAAGTCGATAACCTTATGCCCGCATTGCTCGTCAAATTCACCGGAGTTTGCGTCCTTGATACCGAGAACATTTCTTGCATACTCAATTACAGCTATCTGCATACCAAGGCAGATACCAAAGTATGGGATGTCTTTTTCTCTTGCATATTTTGCTGCCAAAATCATTCCTTCGATACCACGGCTGCCAAAGCCGCCCGGAACAAGAATTCCGTCCAGCTCTGCAAGCTTTTCATCTGTGTTTTCCGCTGTGATTTCTTCCGAATCGATCCAGTGGATGCGGATATGGGTGTTGTGATAATATCCTGCGTGCCGCAGTGCCTCAGCTACAGAAAGATAAGCATCATGCAATCCCACATACTTGCCTACAAGACCGATATCCACATAGTGCGGTCTTGCTTTGATACGCTCCACCATTGCCGTCCATTCAGTAAGGTCAGGTTCGGGAGCTGTAATACCCAGTTCACGGCAAACAACCGAGGAAAAATTCGATTTTTCAAGCATCAGCGGTGCTTCATAAAGGTTTGGCAGAGTAATGTTTTCGATAACGCAGTCCGGTTTTACATTGCAGAACATAGATATCTTCTTGAAAATCGACTCTTCTAACGGCTCATCACAACGGAGAACGATGATATCCGGCTTCACACCCATGCCTTGCAGTTCCTTGACCGAGTGCTGAGTAGGCTTGGATTTATGTTCATCAGAGCCACGCAGAAACGGCACCAATGTCACATGAATAAACAGACTGTTTTCTCTGCCGACTTCAAGAGATATCTGTCGTACAGCTTCAATAAACGGCTGAGACTCTATATCACCAATAGTGCCGCCGATTTCGGTGATAACCACATCGGCATTTGTTTTTTTGCCCACACTGTAAACAAATTCTTTGATTTCGTTTGTGATATGCGGAATGACCTGTACGGTGGAGCCAAGGTATTCGCCGCGACGTTCCTTGTTCAGCACATTCCAGTAAACCTTACCGGTGGTGAGATTGGAATATTTGTTCAAATCCTCATCAATAAAACGCTCATAATGTCCAAGGTCAAGGTCGGTTTCGGCACCGTCCTCTGTAACATAGACCTCACCGTGCTGATAGGGACTCATTGTGCCGGGGTCAACATTGATGTAGGGGTCCAGCTTCTGTGCGGCAACTTTAAGACCGCGTGCTTTTAGTAATCTACCCAAAGAGGCAGCGGTGATGCCCTTACCAAGACCGGATACAACGCCTCCCGTTACAAATATATATTTCGTCATAACGCTCACTCCTTCATTCCCACTCCACCGTTGCCGGAGGCTTGGAAGTTATGTCATATACCACTCTTGTAATACCCTTGATCTCGTTTGTAATTCGGCTGCTGGTTTTTTCAAGCACTTCATATGGGAGTCTGGTCCATTCTGCCGTCATAAAATCGTCGGTCGTGACGGCTCTCAATGCTACAGTATAGCCGTATGTTCTTGCGTCACCCATAACACCGACACTTCTAAGGTCTGTCAGCACCGCAAAATACTGATTCGTGCTGCTTTCAAGTCGTGCCTTGGCGATTTCCTCACGAAAAATTGCATCGGCTTCCCGTAACAGTTCCAGTTTTTCTTTGGTAATTTCACCAATCACACGCACGGCAAGTCCCGGACCGGGAAACGGCTGACGCCACACAAGCTCATGAGGAATACCGAGCTGAGTACCGGTCTCACGCACTTCATCCTTAAACAGATCCCGAAGAGGTTCCACGATTTCGTCAAAGGCGATCACATCGGGAAGTCCGCCTACGTTATGATGGCTCTTGATAACTGCAGAATCACCCTTGCCGCTTTCAATAACATCGGGATAAATAGTGCCTTGCACTAATACATCCATTTTGCCGAGCTTCTTTGCCACATCCTCAAACACACGAATGAACTCTTCGCCGATGATTTTGCGCTTTTGCTCCGGTTCGGTAATACCTTTCAGTTTACCGAGGAATCTGTCTTCGGCATTGACTCTGATCAGATTGATGCCGAATTGTTTTCCGAAAGTATTTTCAACGAAATCACCCTCGTCTTTTCTAAGCAATCCGTGATCTACAAACACGCAGGTCAGGTTGTTGCCGATTGCCTTATGCAGAAGAACTGCGGCAACCGATGAATCTACACCACCCGAAAGTGCAAGAAGCACCTTTTTGTCTGCAAGAGACTTTTTATATTTTTCCACAGAAGTTTCCACAAAGTTTTCCATTTTCCAGTCTGCCTTGCAACCGCAGACTGCAAAGATAAAGTTGTGGAGTATCTGCTTTCCGTAAACAGTATGGGTAACTTCGGGATGAAACTGCACACCATATAGTTTGCGGCTTTCATCGCACATTGCAGCACAGGGGCATTTTGCGGTATGCGCAATAGTCGTAAATCCTTTAGGCGGAGTTTTTACATAATCGGTATGACTCATCCAACAAATACTTTCACTTGGAAGCCCTGTAAATAAAATATTATCTGCGGTAAACACAGTGGTCTTTCCATATTCGCTTGAGTTTTCGGCAGAGGTGATTTCGCCGCCCGCCATATACGCCATCAACTGATCGCCGTAGCAAATGCCGAGGATTGGAATACCCAAATCCAAGATAGCAGGGGCATAATGTGGTGAGGTTTCGTCATACACGCTGTTCGGGCCGCCGGTAAAGATGATACCCTTATAGCCGTTATCTTTGATTTCTTCGGGTGTGATTTTGTTATATGGCTTGATTTCAGCGTACACCTGCTCAGTACGGACTCTACGGGCAATGAGCTGGTTGTACTGACCACCGAAATCCAAAACAAGGATCTTATCCACTGTGTTCACCTCTTTCTTATAAGTTAATTTCCGCCGATTTGCCGTCAGCACCTGTAATAAGCGGCTTGACCTTCTCTACGAAAGCTGTTACCTGTTCAGGACATCTGCCGATATACAGCTTAGGGTTAAGAAGCTCCGTCATTTCCGCTTCGGTAAGACCGAATTCTTTTTCCTGAGCCAGACGGGAAAGCAGGTCGCATTCTTCACCGTTCTTCATCTTTGCGGTAGCTTCCATTGAGCATCTGCGGATGATCTCGTGAAGCTGCTGACGGTCGCCTCCGTGCTTGACTGCTTCCATCATCAGATTTTCTGTTGCGATAAAAGGCAGATATTCTTTAACTGTCTTCTCAATGATCTTTTCGTTTACGTGAAGACCATCGGTAACGTTCTGTGCCAGCCTCAGAATCGCATCGGCACAGAGGAAGCCTTCGGGCAAGGAAATACGGCGGTTTGCCGAATCGTCCAATGTTCTTTCAAGCCACTGGGTTGATGCGGTCATAGGAGCATTCATTGCATCTGCCATCAGGTATCTTGCCAAAGAACAGATACGCTCGCTGCGCATCGGGTTACGCTTATATGCCATTGCCGAAGAGCCTATTTGGTTCTTTTCAAAGGGTTCTTCTACCTGACGGTCGTGTTGCAGGAGGCGGATGTCGTTTGCCATACGGTAACAGCTCTGTGCTACGGAGGAAAGAGCATTTAAGATACGGCTGTCCACCTTGCGGGGATAGGTCTGTCCTGCTACATCAAAGCATTCATCAAAACCGAAGTCTGCGGCTATCATTCGGTTCATTTCATCAATCTTTGCCGTATCTCCCTCAAACAGATCCACAAAGCTGGCTTCGGTGCCTGTGGTTCCGCGACAACCGAGGAATTTGATATTTTCGATTGCGAAGTCGATTTCGTGAAGGTCTGAAAGGAAGTCCTGCATCCATAAAGTCGCACGTTTACCAACCGTTACGAGCTGCGCCGGCTGATAGTGAGTATAACCAAGCGTAGGCAAATCTTTGTATTTCTCTGCAAATTCCGAAAGGTTCGCAATAACGCCCAAAAGCTCTGAACGTAAATACGTCAGAGCATCTCGGTAAATTACAAGATCGGCATTGTCGGTTACATAACAGCTGGTAGCTCCCAGATGGATGATGCCGGCTGCTGTCGGAGCCGCCTGTCCATAGGCATAAACGTGTGCCATAACATCGTGGCGTACTTCTTTTTCACGCTGACTTACGCAATCGTAGTCAATATCTGTGATATGTGCGGACAGTTCATCTACTTGCTCCTGCGTGATAGGAAGACCGAGAGCCATTTCCGCCTTTGCAAGCGCTATCCAGAGCTTGCGCCAGGTCTGGTATCTCGTATCGGATGAAAATAGTCCAAGCATATATTCTGAAGCATATCTTGAAGATAATGGGGATTCGTATCTATCTGTCATATTCATATTCTCCTTATCATCTTATAACAATGCTGTCTCTTTCGGGACCTACCGAAACATACTTAATAGGACAGCCGATTTGCTTTTCTATAAATGTCACATATTCCTGTGCCGCTTTGGGAAGGTCATCCCAAGTACGGGCACCGGAGATATCGCACTTCCAGCCGTCGAAGTATTCGATGACCGGTTTTGCATTTTTCAGTGCAGACGGGAACGGGAAACGGTCGGTTTGCTCGCCGTTCAACAGATAATGCGTACAAACCGGAATTTTATCCATATAGCTGAGCACATCCAGCTTTGTAAGAGCAATCGCGGTTGCCGCCTGAATCTCAACGCCATACCGTGTTGCTACAATATCAATGGATCCGACTCTGCGTGGTCTGCCGGTTTTTGCACCATATTCAAAACCGTTTTTACGGAGTTCTTCGGCTTCATCGCCAAACATCTCGCATACGAACGGACCTTCGCCGACACAGGTGGAATAGGCTTTTACTACACCGACCACATCGGTAATCTTTGCACTCGGCAATCCAGAGCCTATGGGAGCATAAGCTGCCGTTGTGTTAGAGGATGTGGTGTAGGGATAGATGCCGTAGTCGAGATCTCTGAGAGAACCAAGCTGTGCTTCAAAAAGAATGTTCTTACCGCTTGCCTGTGCGTTTTTCAAAAAAGTACCCGTATCACTGATATAGGGTTTAATCCTCTCGCAATAGTTTTCAATCCACTCTTCGAGCATCGCCATTGTGTAAGGCTTTGCACCGTACACCTTCGTCAGTGTCAGGTTTTTCCACTCCATCAGGTCAGCAAGGTGTGCTTTCAGTTCCTCGGGATAGAACAGTTCGCCCGCAAGAATGGTCTTCTTCTGATATTTATCCGAATAAAACGGTGCGATACCTTGTTTGGTGGAGCCGTATTTCTTATCAGCAAGACGTTGTTCTTCAAGCTCGTCCATATCTCGGTGCCAAGGAAGTAAGAGCGAGGCACGGTCGCTTATTTTCAAATTCTCAGGAGTGAGAGCCACACCTTTTGACATTACATTCTGCATTTCCGTCCACAGATTTTCGGGATCTACTGCAACACCGTTACCAAGGATGTTAACGACGCTGTTTCTGAAAATACCGGAGGGAAGTAAATGAAGTGCAAATTTGCCTTTTTCATTGATTACGGTATGTCCCGCATTGCCACCGCCTTGAAAACGAACGACCACATCATAATCTTCGGTGAGCAGATCGACCATACGACCTTTTCCTTCGTCACCCCAGTTGATTCCTACGATTGCACAGTTTGCCATAACACTATCCTCCGTTATATATGCTCCGAAAGACGCTTCATCACTTCCGCATAAGCATCTTCCACTCCGCCAAGGTCACGGCGAAAACGGTCTTTGTCAAGTTTCTCATTCGTTTCGCTGTCCCAAAGCCTACAGGTATCGGGACTGATTTCATCCGCAAGAACAATAGAACCGTCTGCCACTTTACCGAATTCCAATTTGAAGTCCACAAGCGTTATACCACACGCTTTCCAGAAAGCCTTTAACTGCTCGTTAATATCCAAGGCATATCTCTTAATAGTCTCGATTTCTTCCCTGGTTGCCAGCTTCATCGCAATCGCATGGTATTCATCCATCAACGGATCGCCAAGCTCGTCATTCTTATAGGAAAACTCAATGGTTGGAGTATCAAACACAAAGCCTTCCTCTACGCCATAGCGTTTGGAAAAGGATCCGGCGGCGATATTGCGGATAATGACTTCAAGAGGCACGATAGAGACCTTTTTGACCAGCGTTTCACGGTCACTCAACTCCTCTACAAAATGCGTGGGAATACCGGCTTTTTCGAGGCGCTGCATAAGCAGATTGCTCATCCGGTTATTGATAACGCCCTTGCCCACAATCGTTCCTTTCTTGAGTCCGTTAAACGCCGTAGCGTCGTCCTTGTAGGAAACAACAAGGAGTTCCGAATCGTCGGTGGCAAATACCTTTTTGGCTTTTCCTTCATAAAGCTGCTCTCTCTTGGTCATCACTATGTACCTCCAAATATTATTGTGAAACAACAAGGTTCCGGGGAACCCGCCCGCATTTTTAATTGCGTTGGCAGGTCGGGTTCTTATTAACGACTTTGAAAACAAAAAAGGGCAATGATGCTTTAATGCGTAAACATTAAAGACACCATTGCCCTTATATGCTATTTAGTTGTTGTCAAAAAAAGAGACAAAGACACTCCGAGCTTGAAGCCCAAAGACGCCTTTGCCTTTTACCCAGATATTGTACTCTTTTTTGAGTGATTTGTCAACTACTTAGCGAAATGTTTTGAAAAAATTTGAGATTCAAGTTTACTTGCCGCTATCTCCATAGTTTGAAAGCACACGGGCGGATGGATCGTTCACATCGCAACCCTCCCAGGACTTGTTGGGCATCCAGAAGTCAACGATCATTTCAGCCTGTCCCGGATAATACTTTTCAAAAATCTCACGGTAGAGCAGAGATTCCTTGGTAAACGGTGTTGCATGAGTGTACTTTTTGCAAGCGGCTTCAAATTCTTCATCGGAATACTGCTGCTCGGCGTATTCCTTGAGATAATCCACCATCGAATGTCCTACCGCATCAGAGAAAGCGGCTTTTTCACGCCACAAAATCTCATCGGGGAGATATCCGCCGCCTTCAAAAGCATGACGGAGCAGATACTTTCCCTTGCCATATTTGTTGAGCTTCATTTCAGGGTCAAGTGCCATGACGTATTTTACGAAATCAAGATCGCCGAAAGGCACTCTGGCTTCAAGGGAGTTTGCGGAAATACAGCGGTCGGCACGAAGTACATCGTACATATGAAGCTCGCGGATACGCTTTTCAGCCTCTTCCTGAAATGCTTCTGCAGAAGGGGCAAAATCGGTATATTTATATCCAAACAACTCATCTGAAATCTCGCCGGTGAGAAGCACACGAATGTCGGTCTGCTCATGGATAGCTTTACAAATGAGATACATACCCATACTGGCACGAATAGTCGTGATGTCGAAGGTGCCAAGCATATGAATCAATCCGTCAAGTGTAGCTATCACTTCATCGGGAGTCATATAGATTTCTTTATGATCGCTGCCGATATAATCGGCGACCTGCTTAGCATATTTCAGGTCAATGGCATCTTCGCTCATACCGATTGCAAAGGTTTTAATCGGTGTTTGCGATTTCTTAGCTGCGATAGCACAAACCAAAGACGAATCCAATCCTCCTGAAAGCAGAAAGCCTACCTTTGCATCGGCTATAAGGCGTTTTTCCACACCGGCTACTAATTTTTCACGAATATGTGTACACGCAGTCTCAAGGTCATCATGACAAACATTATCCACCTTTGCAATATCACAGTAGCAGATAAACTTGCCGTCCTTATAATAATGACCGGGAGGAAACGGCATAATTTTATCGGTAAGTCCCACAAGGTTTTTAGCTTCGCTGGCGAACAAAATCACACCCTTACCGTCATAACCGTAGTAAAGCGGACGGATACCGATGGGATCTCTTGCGGCAATATATTTGCCGGTCTTGCCATCATAGATGATGCAGGCAAACTCCGCATCCAGCATAGCAAACATATCCGTCCCGTATTCACGGTACATTGGAAGCAAAATTTCGCAATCCGAATCACTCTGAAATGTATAACCTTTTTGTTTTAAGACCGCCTTTTGTTTTTCAAAGCCGTAAAGCTCACCGTTACAAACAACGTAACTTCCGTCAAGCTCAAAGGGCTGCATTCCCGAAGGGGTAAGCCCCATAATAGAAAGTCGCTGAAAGCCGAGCAGACCTTTTCCGGTATCAATAATGCGGCTGTCATCGGGACCGCGTGATACCGTGCGGTCAAAGCCTTTCTTAAAATCATCAAAAGTGGCACTGCTGCCACAGTATCCCATAATAGAACACATAGGAAAATACCTCCGTTAAAGTTAGTAAATCCAGCATCCTACAGGGCGATTGCTGTACTCGCGGTGCCACCTGTATTTTTTCTCATTTTCCAAGCCTCAAACACGGCTCTGTCAACTGACGTGTGACGGTACGGCGCACCTACTAAGGCTATACCTTTTCGGATTGCAGCTCGAAAAGTGTTATTCGTGCAGGCTCGCCATACGGCTTCCACCATCCCGTACTCGCTATGGGCAAGTTGTCTGCATTACTTCTCTTTTCTCAAACGCTTTTATCTTTATTCAGTTGTAAAGAATGTATCAGTCCCAGGTTGTCGTATTCTGAGCATATTCCGTTTTGCACTTATTCTCACGGGAAAGAAACGCTTTCTCATAGAGGGAGTCCGGCTTTTCAGCTTTTAGCAAAACCTCGGGAGTTTGCTCCTTAAAATCTACTTGGGGAACGAATTGTTTATCTTCGTTCTGCATAAGTAAACTCCTTTCAGTAGTTTGAAATATCACTTCACACCAAACAACAAATCAGCATAGGTCGGGAAAGGCCAGTAGCTCTTCGACGTAAGAGTTTCTGCTTCGTCGCAGGCAACTCTGAGTTCGCCCATCAGACCGAGAACAGTATCGCGGATCATCACAGACTCGGCACCGATGTTTTCGGCTTCATCAAGAGAGAGAACGGCGTTCTCCAGTTCATCTGCCTTGGCAGCGATACGGTCGGTCAGTGCGGAAAGCTTTCTGACAACGCCGGTCTCATAACTGCAAGCAAGTGCAGAATCGAGTGCCTTCTTTGCGGCAGCAGCCTTTGCTACATCAGCGGCATAGGCTTCGATTGCCGGAGCAATCTGAGTCTTCGCCATATCGACCATTGTGTTCGCTTCGATCACAATGGTCTTGCAGTAGTTCTCCAGCATGATCTCATATCTGGATTTGAGTTCTGCTTCGGTAAACACACCGTGAGCAGTCAGCATCTCCACATTCTTCTTATCCAGCAAATGGGGCATACAGTCTGCTGTGGTGCGGTAGTTGAGCAGACCGCGCTTTTCGGTAGCCTCCTTGATCCAGCTCTCATCATAACCGTTGCCGTTGAAGATGATGTGCTTATGATCCTTGATGGTTTTTTGAATCATCTCATGGAGAGCTGTCTCAAAATCTTCCACGCCTTCCAGTCTGTCGGCGTAGATCTTGAGAGACTCGGCAACCGCACTGTTCAGCATAATGTTGGTGCAGGCGATGCTGTTAGAGGAACCGAGCATACGGAACTCAAACTTGTTGTTGGTAAAGGCAAAGGGAGAGGTTCTGTTACGATCGGTGGTATCACGGTTGAACTTCGGCAGAACATCAACACTGAGCTTCATCTGAGTCTTTTCAGCACCGTGATACGGCGTGTCTGTCTCGATAGCTTCGAGAACAGCATTCAGTTCATCACCGAGGAAGATAGAAACAACTGCAGGGGGTGCTTCGTTCGCACCGAGACGGTGGTCGTTGCCTGCGGTGGCAACCGAAATACGTAAGAGATCCTGATAATCGTCCACCGCCTTGATTACGGCACACAGGAACAACAGGAACTGAGCGTTTTCATAAGGAGTCGCACCGGGAGAGAGCAGGTTCTGACCTGCATCGGTCGCAATTGACCAGTTGTTATGCTTGCCGCTACCGTTCACACCGGCAAAGGGCTTTTCGTGGAGCAGGCATACAAGTCCGTGCTTGGCGGCAACCTTCTGCATAATCTCCATCGTGAGCTGGTTGTGGTCAGTAGCAATATTGGTAGTCGTATAAATAGGTGCCAACTCATGCTGAGCCGGTGCAACCTCGTTATGTTCGGTCTTTGCCAGGATACCCAGCTTCCAGAGTTCATCATTGAGTTCCTCCATAAAGGCGGCAACTCCGGGCTTGATAACGCCAAAGTAATGGTCATCCATTTCCTGACCCTTGGGAGGCTTTGCACCGAACAAGGTACGTCCGGTGAAACAAAGATCGGGACGTTGCTCATACATTTCCTTGGTTATGAGGAAATATTCCTGCTCAGGACCGACAGAGCTGGTAACACGTTTTACGGTATCATTACCGAACAAACGCAGGATACGAAGTGCTTGCTTGTTAAGTGCTTCCATAGAGCGAAGCAACGGGGTTTTCTTATCCAGTGCGTGTCCGTCGTAGGAACAGAATGCTGTAGGAATACAAAGGGTCTTGCCCTTAATAAACGCATAGGATGTAGGATCCCACGCAGTATAACCTCTTGCCTCGAAGGTAGCACGAAGACCGCCGCTTGGGAAAGAAGACGCGTCCGGCTCCCCCTTGATAAGCTCCTTGCCGGAGAATTCCATAATAACGCCGCCATCGGGGGACGGAGAGATAAAGCTGTCGTGCTTTTCAGCAGTAATGCCGGTAAGCGGCTGGAACCAATGGGTATAGTGTGTTGCACCCTTGGAAACCGCCCAATCCTTCATTGCGGTAGCAACCGCATTGGCAACGCTGATATCCAGTTCCGTGCCTTCGTCAATCGTCTTTTTCAAGGAAGCATAAACCTTCGCCGAAAGAGTGGCTTTCATAACTCTGTCATCAAAAACCAGGCTTCCAAAATAATCCGTTATAGTCCCCATGATATATTCTCCTTTATCAATTCAAATCATGGTGTGATTTCGTAAAAAGATAAAGACACCTTTAATGCGGGAAAACATTAAAGACGCCTTTGCCTTTATTATACGAAATTGTTTCGTTGTTACACGATACCCTGTGCATTCATAGCATCGACGACTTTTTCAAATCCGGCAATATTCGCACCTACAACGTAGTTGCCTTCAAAGCCGTATTTCTTTGCCGCTTCGTCGATATTGTGATAAAGATCAACCATAATACCCTTGAGTTTCGCATCAACCTTTTCAAAGGACCAATGTAGTCTCTCGCTGTTCTGAGACATTTCAAGAGCAGAAGTCGCAACACCGCCTGCGTTGGCAGCTTTGCCGGGAAGGAAATATACACCGTTTGCCTGGAAGTAATCGGTCGCTTCTGCGGTAGTTGGCATATTGGCACCTTCTGCAACAGCGATTACACCATTTGCAACCAAGGCTTTCGCATCCTCAAGACTAAGCTCGTTTTGAGTGGCACAAGGAAGTGCGATATCGCTCTTGATGCTCCATACGCCCTTACCTTCGTGATACTCGGCATTCGGTCTGTAAGTCTTATATTCGGTGAGTCTCTGACGCTTTACTTCCTTGATCTCTTTGAGGGCTTCCACATCAATGCCTTCAGGGTCATATACCCAACCGGTAGAATCGGAGCAAGTCACAACCTTTGCACCGAGCTGCTGTGCCTTTTCGATCGCATAGATAGCAACATTGCCCGCACCGGAAACGGTGACCGTCTTGCCTTCGATTGTCTCGCCGTGGCATTTGAGCATTTCCTCTACGATATAAAGCAGACCATAACCGGTGGCTTCGGTTCTGGAAAGAGAGCCGCCGTAAGAAAGACCTTTGCCGGTCAGCACGCCTTCAAACAAACCGCGAAGCTTCTTATACTGACCGAACATATAGCCAATTTCTCGTGCTCCTGTACCGATATCTCCTGCGGGAACATCGGTATCTGCACCGATGTATTTGCACAGTTCGCTCATAAAGCTCTGGCAGAACGCCATGATCTCACGGTCGGATTTGCCTTTGGGATCAAAGTCAGAGCCTCCCTTACCGCCGCCGATGGGAAGACCGGTCAGGCTGTTCTTGAAAATCTGCTCGAAGCCGAGAAATTTGATGATACTAAGATTAACGGAAGGATGAAGTCTCAGACCGCCCTTATAAGGACCGATCGCACTGTTAAACTGAACGCGATATCCGGTATTGACGTGAACCTGACCGTTATCATCGATCCACGGTACACGGAACTTGATCTGTCTTTCCGGGTTGACCAGTCTTTCAAGTAACGCATCCCTACGGAACGCTTGCTCGTTTGTGTCAACCACCGGACGGAGCGAATCAAGAACTTCTCTGACTGCCTGATGGAATTCAGGCTCATTCGGGTTCTCTTTGATTACACGTTCGATTACTTCATCTACATACGACATACAGTTTCCTCCTTGATGAAAAAAGAAAAGACGCCTTTAACGGTAGGGATATCCCTACAACATTAAAGACGTCATTGCCTTTTCAATTATTTTATTGATTTTGATTTTCAAAAAGTAAAAGAGCGTCTTTGAGCACTAACACTCAAAGACGCCTTTGCCTTTATGTCGTGTATTATACACACACGAAAACGATTTGTCAACCCCTTTTTGCAATTTTTTTGCGAAAATCCTGCAAAAAGTTTCCGAACTTTACTGAAATGGTGGGCGTCGGATTCTTTGAACTACCGAGTCGTTTTGTAAACTCCATTCCGTTGTCGGTTTGCACGCACTCACCCTTAAAAGGAAACGCCTTTAGCATATGCTCAAGAAATACTGCCGAGCTGTAGGAACTCTGCTCTCGGAAGGCTTCAATATATCTGAAACGAGAATATTCATCGATAGCCGTATATTGAAAAAACTTTTCTCCTTTTGCATCGCCAACAATACAAGCCGTAGGAACAACCTTAACATCTATCTGAACTCTTTGCCCGGGATATAACATCTTTTCATAAGGTTTAGGAATATATTTGGGATTTGGCGGTTTTACAGCCATTTCTCCTCGTTTCCTTAAAACCCTATACAAACCTGTTATCGAACGAGAGTATCCTCTTTGAGTGAGCTTTACCCAAAGCACAACTAAACCTGCGTTTGGGTTTCTTCTTCTCATATCGGAAATGAGCTTAAGCTCTGCCTCGGTGTGCTGATTGGGGTGATGATGTGGTTTGTGTGATTTATCTGCTAATGATTGCAATGTTCCATCATATCTCTTCATCCACCGATAGACATATTGACGGTTGGTTTTGTATCTGGTTGCTGCTTTTGTTACTCCATATTTGCTTGCATACGAAATTAAGGCTTGACGATACCTCATTGTTTGTGTTACAGTTGTCATGACGAATGATTATCCTTATCAGCGATGCCGCAGGCTACGCCATGCGAGGCGGTAAAATCTTTGTCAAAGGCAATGCAGGCTATCGAGCCGGAATCCATATGAAAGCCTACAAAAAAAGGTGCCCGTTATGGTGATCGGCGGAACGGCGGGCAGCTTCCTCGGCGAGTATCAGGCAGACGGTGTTATCGTTGTACTCGGCCTTGAGGCAAAGGATAAGAAAATCGTGGGATTCTTCCCCTGCACGGGAATGCATGGCGGAAAAATGTTTTTGTGCTCCGACTGTAAGGATGTAAAATTCCCAAGCCAGGTCACGGCTCGTCCCGCAGATGAAGCGGATATGGAAGAGTTGAAAGTGTATGTTTCCGAATACTGTGAAGATTTCGGTTATGATATGAATGAGGTATTAACCTCACCGTTTACTGTCGTTACCCCTGACAGTAAAAATCCCTACAAGCAAATGTATGTAGCAAATTAAAGGAAAGAGGTACATCATTATGAAGTATTCAAAGGAAGAGGTATTACAGTACGCCAGAGAGGAAGATGTGAAATTCATTCGTCTTGCCTTCTGCGATGTATTTGGCAAACAAAAAAATATTTCTATCATGCCGGAGGAGCTGCCTCGTGCCTTTGAATATGGTATTGCCTTCGATGCTTCGGCCATTGCGGGCTTTGGCGATGAGACAAGGTGCGATCTTTTTCTCCACCCGGATCCCGAAACGCTGATGCTGCTGCCGTGGAGACCGGAGCACGGTAAGGTCGTTCGTATGTTTACCGGCATTACCTATCCCGACGGAACACCTTTTGAGTGCGATACCCGCAGTCTGCTTAAAAAGGCTATCGAAGATGCAAAAAAAGCCGGATATACGTTCGCCTTCGGTGCCGAACAGGAATTTTACCTGTTTGAGCTTGACGAAAAGAGCAAGCCGACAAAAATTCCTTACGATGATGCCGGATATATGGACATCGCTCCCGAAGACAGAGGCGAAAATATCCGCCGTGAGATCTGCCTGACTTTGGAACAGATGGGCATCCGCCCTGAAAGCTCGCACCACGAAGAAGGTCCCGGTCAAAATGAGATTGACTTCCGCTATTCAGATCCCCTCACGGCTGCCGATAACATAATGACCCTCCAAACCGTTGTTAAAACGGTTTGTCACCGCAACGGTGTTGTTGGGGATTTTAGTCCGAAGCCTCTTGACGATAAACCGGGTAATGGCTTCCATATCAATATGTCTGTTAAACCTGGCGATAATTCTGAAAATCTTTGTTATATGATTGCCGGTGTTCTTGACAAGGTTGTAGAAATGACCGCATTCCTTAACCCTACCGAAGAATCTTACAAACGCTTCGGTCATAGCAAAGCACCCGGATATGTATCATGGTCGAGTGAGAATCGTTCGCAGCTCGTGCGTATTCCTGCTGCTGTCGGTGAATATCGCCGTGCGGAGCTTCGTTCACCTGATCCGAAAGCAAATCCGTATCTTGCTTTTACACTTATGATTTATGCGGCTCTTGTCGGTCTTGAAAATAAGCTTGACTTACCGAAAGCCGCCAATATCAACCTTTATAAAGCGGATTCGGAAACCTTGGCAAATTACAAAAAGTTGCCCGAGGATCTGAGTTCTGCCTGCAAGATCGCCGCAGCAAGTGAATTTATCAAGGAGCACGTTCCTGCCGCAATCTTAGATATCTATTGCAATAAATAAAGCTGAATAACAGCCCAAAAAGGAGTGGAGCAAAAGTGAGTCTGAAAGAACGAGTTTACAGTGTTCTGATCGTTTCGGCGGCAGAAGGCTTTAATGATGCACTCTCCGCTTTGCTCCCAAACTCAAAGTATTCGCCAACCCATTTTGTATCTAATGTCAGTGCCGCTAAACGAGCGTTGGCTGAACGTGCTTTTGATTTTGTGATTATTAACTCGCCGCTCCCCGATGATGTAGGCACGCGTTTTGCAATCGACACGGGAAATTCAAAAGAGACTGTCGTACTCCTGATGGTACAGGCAGAGCTTCAGGCGGAAATCTATGATAAGGTTGCAGAGCACGGTGTGTTTGTACTTTCAAAACCAACCTCCAAACCCACAATGGCAACGGCTCTCAGTTGGTTGTCAAGTGCAAGAGAACGACTTAGAAAAACAGAAAAGAAAACGCTCTCCATTGAAGAAAAAATGGAAGAGATCCGAATTGTCAACAGAGCAAAATGGTTGCTTATCAGCGAACTCAAATTCGACGAACCCGAAGCTCATCGTTACATAGAAAAACAAGCGATGGATCGCTGCGTATCCAAGAGGATTGTTGCGGAGGAAATCATCAAAACGTATTCATAATATTTTCGACAAGTTTATGAATTTTTTCATTTACCTGTTGACAAAGTAGGCAAGATGGAGTATACTGTAGTACAATAATTTAATACATCAAACCGTTGAAGCGGAGATAACGGCAATGATGCCTTTACAGAGAGCCTGCAATGCTGAGAATCAGGCAAGAAACAAGTTGTCAAATGGACCGCTGAGGGCGCAGTCAAATGGGATTTCTCAAAGTATTCTGCGACGCTGTAGGCAAGCGTACAAATGCCGGGGATATGTTGGTATCCTGCTAAGTGCACGGGTCATGCCGTGAATCAAGGTGGCACCGCGGATAGTGTTTGTATTATTCGTCCTTGACAGATTTGTATTTTTCTGTCAAGGACGTTTTGTTTTTATAGACTCCTTTGACATGAGATAGAAAGCCAAAGGAGTTTTTCCTATTAAGGAGGTAAGCACAATGCTATTAACGAAGCGTTGGCGGCGCTCTGTGCGCCGAAAAAGAAATATTCATATAAGAGCAACCACGAAATCCAAGCAAACCTAATCATAACTTATTGGAGGAAAACAAAATGAAATTTAACGATATCGAATTTAGCACCTACTTCAAAAACTATCCCGATGCCAACGGCTACTTCGGCAAATACGGCGGTTCCTATATTCCGCCCGAACTGCAAATCGCAATGAATGAAATCAACGAGGCATACCAGACCATCTGCAAATCTCGTAAGTTTATCAACGAACTACGCCGCATTCGCAAGGAGTTTCAGGGCAGACCGACCCCCATCTCTCATCTTGCAAGACTGTCCGATAAGATCGGCACAGGCGTGCAGCTTTATGTAAAACGAGAAGATCTGAACCACACCGGTGCACACAAACTCAATCACTGTATGGGCGAGGTGCTTCTTGCCAAGTACATGGGCAAGAAAAAGGTTATTGCAGAGACGGGTGCAGGACAGCATGGTGTTGCTCTTGCAACCGCTGCCGCTTATTTCGGCTTGGAATGCGACATCTATATGGGTGCTGTGGATATTAAAAAGCAGGCTCCCAACGTAGCAAGAATGAAAATTCTCGGAGCAAGAGTTGTCGAAGTAACAGACGGGTTGCAGACACTCAAGGAAGCTGTTGATGCTGCTTTCGCAGCTTACTGCAATGAATATAAGGATGCCATCTATTGCATCGGATCAGTAGTCGGTCCTCATCCCTTCCCGATGATGGTACGTGACTTCCAGAGCGTTGTGGGCATTGAAGCAAGAGAACAGTTCCTTGAAATGACCGGTGAACTTCCCGATGCGGTTATTGCCTGCGTCGGCGGCGGCTCAAATGCTATGGGACTTTTCTCCGGTTTCCTCAACGATCCCGTTGACATCTATGGTGTTGAGCCGCTTGGCAGAGGTATCAAGATGGGCGACCACGCCGCAAGCCTTACCTACGGCGAAGAAGGCATCATGCACGGCTTTAACAGCATTATGCTGAAGGATGAGAACGGTGATCCTGCACCCGTGTATTCCGTAGCAAGCGGTCTGGATTATCCGTCCTGTGGTCCGGAACACGCATTTTTGCACGATCTCGGTAGAGTGAAGTATGATGTAGTTACCGATGATGAGACGGTCGATGCTTTCTTTGAACTTTCCCGAATGGAAGGTATCATTCCTGCCATTGAAAGTTCCCACGCCGTTGCCTACGGCATGAAACTCGCTAAGACAATGGGCAAGGGTTCTGTGCTTATCAACCTCTCCGGCAGAGGCGACAAGGATATGGACTATATCATTGAAAAGTATGGTATTCATTGAACTTGGTTTTGCATAAATTTACACAAAACTCCTCACTGTCACTTACGACAGCGAGGAGTTCTTTTTTCAATGATTTCTCTTTGCGTTTTTCTCGTTTCTCAAGGTCACGCAATTCTTCGTAATTTGCCGTGTGTACGGTAAGGTCTCGAAGTTCATCACGAACCTTTTTGAGTTCGGCATACGCTTCTTTTTTCTCTGCGAGCTGTTCGGCAAATTCCACTTGCAGGCTCTTGATCGTGGGCAGCTTCTTCACTCCCAATTCGTCAAAAGCCTTTTTCGCTGCCTTGTGGATGATGATGTCATCCTCGTGTTCCTCCAAAAACTTTTTAGAGTAACCGGACTTCCGGTAGGCAACATACACATCCCTCGTTTTGGAATAATTGACGATTTGGGTCTTTAGGACGTTTATCTCTGCTATTCTGTTTTATCTTAGTGGGCAGACCGTTTGTGCTCCGCTTTTGCATAAACGGTAAATTTGCTTGTTAGGGATACCCTAAGACCCAATAATATATTTTCAACATTTTTTCAACACACTCTCTAAGATGTTGAAAAAATCCCGAATGTGT
>CAZNAC010000014.1:0-50354 GCA_964571095.1 uncultured Clostridium sp.
GTTATCCCCCGGCTGTACCGGGGGTTTATTTCCACGTCTGAAGACACAATTAAAAATGACTTGCAACCACAAAAGCGTTGCAAGTCATTTTTAATTTTATACAGTTTAAGCCTTGATTCCAAGTGCAACAATATCTATAGCACCTACAGGACATTCTTCGTGGCACTTACCGCAGCCGGTACACTTTGAATAATCAACCTTTGCACAGAATTTGTCAATTGTAATCGCACCGGACTCGCAAGCCTTAACACATTTCATACAGCCGATGCAACCTGTTTTGCATTCCTTGCGGGTAACAGCTCCCTTATCGTGGTTTTTGCAAAGAACCGCCGCCTTTGTTTCTTCGAGTGGCATCATTTCGATAAGTCCTTTGGGGCATGTCTTAACGCACATTTTGCACGCCTTGCACTGATAGGGGTTGATTCTCGCAATTCCGTTGCAAATGCTTATCGCATCGTACTGACAAGCTTCAACACAATCGCCGTAGCCGATACAGCCGTAAATACACTCCTTCGGGCCGCCGAAAATCTGTGCTGCCATTCGGCAGCTCTTAACGCCCTGATATTCAAGCTTTACTTGAGCATTCACATTGTGACCTTGGCACAAAACAACTGCCGCCACAGGTTTAACCTCGCCAACCGTAAGACCTGTAACCTCGCCTATGGCCTTCGCAACATCGGCACCGCCGGGAGCACAAAGTGCGGTTTCCGTTGTTTGACCGCTTGAAAGTGCCGCCGCATATCCGTCACAGCCGGAAAATCCGCAAGCTCCGCAGTTCGCACCGGGAAGACACTCTCTGATAGCCTCTGCCTTTTCGTCAACCGGAACGGCAAAAACCTTTGATGCGATTGAAAGACCGAGTCCTGCAATAAGTCCGATAGCAGCTACGATTATAACTGCAATAACTATTGAATTCATAATTCAGCCGCCTCCTTAACCGAAAATTCCGTCAACAAGACCGGTAAAGCCCATAAACGAAAGAGAAACAATCGATGCGGCAACAAGGACAATGGGAAGTCCTTGCAAAAATTTGGGTATATCCGCTCCCTCAAGCCTGCTTCGTACACCCGAAAAGATAACCATAGCAAGCATAAATCCAAGACCTGCACCAACGCTGTTAACCATCGATTCGGCAAAGTTATAGCCTTTTGTCTGGTTAAGAAGAACAACGCCGAGAACAGCACAGTTCGTTGTGATGAGCGGAAGATATATGCCAAGTGCATTATAGAGCGGCGGCATAAATTTTTTGAGAATAAGCTCAACAAGCTGAACAAGAGCTGCAATAACAAGAATAAAAACGATAGTTTGAAGATATTCAAGGTCATTTGCAAGCAAAAGATATTTGTTGATGGGATATGTTACCGCCGTTGAAAGTGCCATAACAAAAACAACCGCCGCAGACATTCCAACCGCTGTATTCAGCTTTTTGGAAACGCCGAGGAAAGGACAAATTCCGAGGAATTTGCAGAGAGTAAAGTTTTCGGTAAGAACCGATGTTAAAATAATCGCAAGAAATGATTTAACAAGAGTTGCCGTCATACTGTTTCACCCTCCTTTTTTTCTTCACCGCAGCTTTTGCCCTCGGCAATAAGAGAGCAGCTTTTGGCCATCGGGCAAGCCTGACAGCCGCCAAGCTCCGCCTTTGCTTTTCCTTTACGCTCTGCGATTCTGTTTGCACACGCCATCAAAATTCCAAAGGTAAGGAAGCCGCCGGGTGCAAGAATAAACACTGTCATCGGTGTAAGATATTCCGTCCAAGGCAATGTAAAGCCGTTGAAGCCACCGAGAGCATTTTCGCCGAAAAGAACAAGAAGATTCTGTGCTCCCGCAAGAAATGTTCCCGCACCGAGTATCTCTCTGACAGATGCCATACAGCAGAGTGCGAAAGTAAAACCGACACCCATACCCAAGCCGTCAACAGCCGATGCGATAACGGAATTTTTTCCCGCAAAAGCTTCCGCTCTGCCGAGAATAATGCAGTTAACAACAATCAGCGGAAGAAAAACGCCGAGTGCCGTATCAAGTGCGGGGACAAAAGCTTTTACTATCATTTGAACAATCGTAACAAACGATGCGATGACAACGATATATGCGGGAATACGAACCTTTGAAGGAATAACCTTTCTCAAAAGAGAGATAACTACATTCGAGCAAACAAGAACTATCATTGCCGAAATGCCCATACCCAACGCATTAACAACACTCGTTGAGGTTGCAAGCGTAGGACAGGTACCGAGAACCAACCTGAAAACCGGATTTTCCGTTATCAGTCCTTTGGTAAATTCTTTACCGAGAGATTTTTTCTCAGCCATTGTTTGCACCTCCCGCTGCTTCTATTGCGGCATTG
Source organism: uncultured Clostridium sp. (assembly GCA_964571095.1). Taxonomy (GTDB): domain Bacteria; phylum Bacillota; class Clostridia; order Oscillospirales; family Acutalibacteraceae; genus CAG-177. The sequence goes on from CAZNAC010000014.1 coordinate 2,348, forward strand.
ACCGCTTCGGTCACCGCTCTGGATGTTATTGTTGCGCCGGTTATTGCGTCAATAGAATTTTCACCGGCTTTATCCTTTGAAACCGTGATTCCTTTAACAAGACCGACAAATCTGTCACGGAAGCTCTGCTCGGAGGCCTTTGCACCGAGTCCCGCCGTTTCGGAATGCGAAAGAATGTTAACACCCGTAACCTTTCCGTCGGCATCAACGCCCGTCATAACGGAAATATCGCCGCCGTAGCCCTTTGCGGTATTAACAACAACATATCCGATATTTTTTCCGGCTTCGTCAAGAGCGGCAACAATGCTCGTACCGTCATCAAGGATTTCGGCTTCTCCGAAGCTTTTCGCATCGGCAAAAACAATCTGCCTTGATTTTATTTCGGCTTCAATCGCAAGCTGCTCTATAATCGGAGCCGTTACCTGATTTGTCAATCCGAGAAGGAGAGTTGCAATAAGGCAAATAACAAAAAGAGTAATCGTCGGAACAAGATATTCTTTCAGGTTTTTCACTTTGCTTCACTCTCCTTTGATTTTTTCTCTTTAACCGTACCGAAAGGCTTGGGAGCCATAATCGTTTCAATATGCGGAACAAGAAGATTCATAATAAGTATTGCAAACGAAACTCCTTCGGGAAGAGAAGCAAAAAGTCTGGTAACGCAGGTTAAAAGTCCGCAGCCGATACCGAAAACGATTTTTGCATTGGATTTTATGGGACTTGTCGAATAGTCCGTAGCCATAAAGAATGCACCGATAAGAAGTCCGCCGCTCATGAGCTGATATGCAACAAATTCAAGGTCGCCCTTACCTGCAACGAACATAACAACGGCAACCGTGCCGATAAAAGCAAGAGGAATTTTCGGAGAAATAACCTTTCTCGCAATAAGATAAATTCCACCGATAATAAGCGTAACGGAGCAGGTTTCACCGAGACAGCCGCCCCTGATTCCGAGAAACATATCAAGCAGTGAAGGAAGCTCCTGTGAGGCTTCGCCTCCGAGAATCGCAAGAGGTGTTGCGGTTGAAACAGCATCGGTTCTCCACGAAAGCGGTGCCGTCCAGCTTCCCATAGCCTGTCCGAATGAAATAAGAAGTACTATTCTTGCCGTAATGGCGGGATTCGCAAAATTCTGACCGATACCGCCGAAAAACTGCTTTACAACAACTATCGCAAAGAAGCTGCCCACAGCAGCCATCCACAGAGGAATGCTTACGGGCAGGTTAAATGCAAGGATAACTCCCGTAACCGCCGCGCTCAAATCTCCGATGGTATTATGCCGCTTCATTACTTTTCTCGAAACATATTCTGAAAGCACGGCAGTTACAACCGTTGTTGCCGTAACCGCAAGAACTCTCGGTCCGAAAAGAATCACCGCTGCGATAAGCGTTGGTATAAGTGCAATTATAACATCAAGCATTATTCTTGACGTTGTGTCCTTTGTGCGAATATGAGGCGACGCACTGACAACAAGTTTTTTTCCGTCAACCATTACTTTGTGCCCTCCTCTCTGAGAATAGCTTTTGCAAGACGCAAATGCTGAACAAGGGGTTTACCTGCCGGACAAGCAAAAGCACAGCTTCCGCATTCCATACAAACCATAACGCCGAGCTTTTTAAGCTTATCGGCATCCTTTGCCTTTACCGCTCTTACAATATTTGTGGGCATAAGGCTCATCGGACAAGCGGCGGCACATCTGCCGCAACGAATGCAGTCCGTTTCGTTTTTAAGAACGGCATCGTCCTTTGTAAATGCAAGAATCGCATTATTCTGCTTGAGAACGGGAAGATCCGTTCCGACTATCGCAAGCCCCATCATCGGGCCGCCGGTTATTATTTTCGCAGGCTCCGCTTTAAAGCCGCCGCAAAATTCGATGATTTCTCCTATGTTCGTTCCAACGGGAACTCTGACATTTTTCGGCTGTGCGATTGCCGAACCGTCAACAGTCAACGAACGGCTGACAAGCGGCTTGCCTGTTTTAAGATAGCGTGCAATAAACGCAACCGATGCAACATTCATAACAACGCAGCCAACATCGGCAGGAAGCTTTCCGGGAGGAACTCGTCTGCCCGTTGCGGACTGAACCATCATTTTTTCCGCACCTTGAGGATATTTCGATTCGAGAATCATAAGCTTTACCGAATCGTCAACATCATCCTTATGGTCGGCAATATTTTTAAGAACCTTAAACGCTTCCGGTTTATTATCCTCGGCAGCAATAATAACCTGCTTAAAGCCGAGAAGCTCTTTGAGAGTATAAACGCTTGAAAGGATATCCCACGAATTTTCCATACACTCTCTGTAGTCAACGGTTATGTATGGCTCGCACTCTGCGGCATTGATAACAAGAGTATCGATGTTTTTATCTGCCGGAAAATTAAGCTTTACGTGTGTCGGGAAGCCCGCACCGCCAAGACCGACAAGTCCCGAAGCTCTGACAGCTTTAATCAAATCCTCTTTTGTTTCAACGTGCGGCGGCTTTACACCCTCCCAAAGACGCATCTCACCGTCCGATTCAATAGTAACAGCCTTTGACATAGTACCGTTCGGCAGTTTAACATCTCCAACCGCCGTAACCGTACCCGAAACGGATGCGTGAATAGGTGCACTGACAAATTTATCGCTGTCACCTATCGGCTGACCGACGGCAACAACATCGCCGACCTTAACAAGCGGTTCACACGGTGCACCGATATGCTGCTGCATCGGAATAACGACCTTTGAAGGTGTCGGTATTCTGACAACTTCCGATTCGGCAGTATTCTTATGATGATCAACCTTAACGCCGCCCCTGACCTTTTTAACGGCTTTTAAAACGCCGTCAATTCCGGTCTTAACCATAATTTCTTCCTCCTGACTTATTTAAATTCGTAAAAGTGTTTTTTAACTTTTTCAAGTGCCGGCATAATCGAACCGAGAATAATACCCGTTAATGCTCCGGTTATTACTCCGAATATCGCAAGCACCGGCAAATAATATATTACATCTGCCGTTCCCGTAATAAAAACGGCAGCCGTGAGCTGACCTATATTATGCACAACAGCACAGATGGCAGAGATTCCCACCATACCGAGAATTTTTTTTGCATAACGAATAAGAAAAAACATTGCAATTGCAGACAGTAAGCCACCGGAAAGGCTCATTATTCCGGCGGTAACTCCTCTTGTTACAAATGCAAAAAGACCTTTTGCAAGTGCTATCAGAGCCGCCGTAGGCAAACCGATACTGCCTGCCGCAAACATAGTTATTATATTTGAAAATCCGGGCTTTGCTCCCGGAGGAAAAAACGGCAACGGCGGTATCATTCCCTCTATAAAGCTCAACGATAACGCCAATGCACAAAGTATTGCGGGTAACGCAACTTTATATGCAGGATTCTTTTTCATATCAATAAACCACGGCATCAACATCTGCCCCCGTTACGGTAATAACCGTTTTTGCCGGCAAACAAACAGCCGTATCTCCGCCTTTTTTCAGGCTTCCCGAATTAACGCAGAGCTTGTCCTCGCATTCCGCATAATCAAACCGAATTTCGCCGTTTTCGGCAACGATAACCACCTTAGGCTCTGTATCGGGAGTAATAACAATTTTTTCTTTGACCGATGATAAATCGATTCTCTCTATAATTTCACCGTCAACGGTAATAACCGCCTGCGGATTATCGCCCTTTGAAGCTCCGTGAAACGCAAAAGCCAAAGCGGCGGCAATGATGGCAACAATAACGATTATATCCGTTTTTCTGAAAAGCTTAATTTCCATAGCTGTAAGTATTATCGGTTATCTCAAGAATATCCGCATCGCCTTCAACATAAATCTTTTTGTTTTCGGTAATAAAAACCGCCGTGCAGCCGTATTCTCTCGCAAGAGCAGAGCCTTTTTCTATTCCGAGAACAAAGCAGGCAGTTGACAATGCATCGCTCAACAAACCGCTTTGCGAAACGATTGTCACTCCAACCAATCCGTTATCAACGGGATATCCGGTTTCGGGATTCAAAATATGATGATATCTTTTTCCGTTTTCTTCAAAAAACTGTTCATAGCTACCCGATGAAGAAACACAGCCTTGATTCATATATATTTTTGCTATATAGCTTCCCGCCGTACCCTCCGGATTTCTTATTCCGACCGTAAAATCCTTTTTGCCGTAAAGAAGCGTGCTTCCTCCGACACTGACAACGGCATTTTTTACATTGCATTTTTCAAGATATTCTTTCACATAATCAAGTGCAATTCCCTTTCCGGATGCACCGAAATCGAGAACCGCCGAATTGTCGGATTTCACCACGGTATTCTGCAAAACCGAAACTTTTTCGTATCCGCTGTGTGAAAGTGCCTCGTCCACTGCCGATTTATCGGGAATAGACGGAGCAGAACCGAATCTCCAAAGGTCGCTGACCGCACCGAGAGTGAAATCAAATGCCCCTGCACTTTTTTCGCAAACGTCAAACAGCATTGAAAAGCATTCCGATAAGCGACTGTCGATTTCTCCGAAGCCGTTTTTATTGATGCTTGAAATAACGGAGGCTTCGCTCGTTCTCGAAAGAACATTAACGTCAAGGTCATCAACGATTTCACGGATTTTTTTTGTGCACTCATCGGATTCCCTGCCGGTTATTTTTGCCGAAACATAGGTATTCATAGAGAAAAAGTCGATATTTGAAGTCTTGTTGAACAATCCGTCATAAAAAACAACCGCCGCCAGCACGGCAGCCGCAATAACAGCCGAAACGGCAATCGTTTTTTTCATCGCCTTCCCCCCATATTTTAATATTTATTAATTAAATATAATACTCCAATTTTGTATACATTTCAATAGTTTTTGTTACATAATTCAAAAAAATCGTGTAAAAATGTTTCTTTTTCTTCCGAAATATGGTAATATCTAACAAACAGAACTTTCCGATGGGAGATTTTAGTATGATACACTCAATATATATGCCCGTAAAATGTTTTTGGGGCAAAAACTGCGTTACGGAAAATTCCTCCGAGCTTGCCTTGGGCAAAAGCTGCCTTATAGTTACGGGAAAAAGCAGTGCAAAAATCAGCGGTGCTCTCGACGATGCGATTTCAGCGCTGAAAAAAGAAAAAATTTCTTTTGATATTTTTAACGAAATCGGCGAAAATCCGTTGATTTCAGCTTGCCATAAGGCAGGCGAAGCCGCGAGAAAAATAAATGCGGATTTCATTTTGGGAATCGGGGGCGGCTCCGTTCTCGATGCATCAAAGGCAATTGCCATATACGCTTCCAACTCCGAGCTTTCACCCATTGACATTTATAAAAGGGAATACTCAAGCAGACCGCTTCCCGTTGCTCTTATCGGTACAACCGCCGGAACCGGCAGTGAGGTTACCGCGGTTGCCGTACTGACCAATGATAAAACGGGAATAAAGAAAAGCATTTCCGGAGCGGATTGTTATGCGGCGGTATCCTTTTGCGATTCAAAATATACCTATTCCGTCCCCTATAGCACAACGGTTTCAACGGCTCTCGATGCTTTTGCCCATGCAACCGAGGGATTCTTCACAGCCAAATGCAGCGGCGTTCTCCGTCTTTTTGCCGAAAAATGTATTCCCGAAATTTATTCCCGCCTTGAGCTTCTTTCAAAAACCGATAAGATATCGGAAGAAATTCGTGACAGGCTTTACTATGCCTCAATTTATGCCGGACTTGTTATAAATACCTGCGGAACGGCGTTTCCGCATCCGCTCGGATATATCCTTACCGAAAATTACGCAGTTCCGCACGGAACGGCGTGTGCTGCTTTTTTTGACCCTTTCATAGACCGCTGTGAAAAATTTTCGTGTGATAAATTCAATGATTTTTGCAATATGACGGACAGCATTCAAAATGTTAAAAACGTTATCTCATCACTTACAAGACTCGATAATATTTCCATCGGCAAAGAAAATGCCGAAGAATACGCACGGCGCTGGCAAGATATTATTCCGAAAAATTTCACCGCCTCCCCCGGCGGATTAACGCAGAGAGAGGCGGCGGAAATTCTTGCACGTATTTAAGTTTTAGCAGCCACAGCCACAGCCGCAGTCGCCGCTTCTGCTTGACTGACAACCGCAGCCGTTATTACCGCAATCGCCGTTACAGAAGAGAAGAATAAGGATAATGAAAAGGCACCAATTATTATTGCATCCGCAACCCATGAATCTTACCTCCGTTTCCCGTTAAGCGTTTTCAACCGCTTACATCCACATCTTATGCCGGCAGATAAGATTGTGTTACATTCCATAGCGAAAATGTTTTTTGCAGCTCAAGATACATGAAACGGCAAGATATGCGGTAACTCCTATCAGCGTTATATTACCGCTTTTCAGAAGCATAAAAATTCCCGATACAGCCATCGGAACAAGAATAACAGCCGATATTTTCAAGCAGATTTTTTCGGCTCTTTCTTCTTCCGTGAACAAAGACAGAATATGAAAAACAATATTTCCGCCGTCAAGAGGCATACAGGGAATAAGATTGAAAACGCCAACACACAGTCCCGAAACAGCCGTAGTCCTTACTCCTTCGTACCCGCCGCCTATTAAGAAAAAAATTGCGGACAAAATAATGTTCATTGCAGGTCCTGCCATATAAACCGTCAATTCCTCCGCTGCGGTGAGAATTGACGGTTCTTTTCTTTCAATTTTGAATCCGTAAAAAGAAAGCTCAATCAAATCCGGCTTTTCTCCGAATATAAGAAGACAGATTATGTGTCCGGCTTCGTGGATAATGCAACAAAAAAGTCCCACCGCACACAAGCCGCTCTCATCGATTATCAGCATCAGCGTAACAACGGCGGCAAAAGATATATTTATTCTCAGGGCGGTTTTTCCGAGCTTAACCCTCATCGAAATTTTCGGGATAAAGCAGCTTTTCGGGATCAACCCTAACGCCGTTTATCCTTACCTCAAAATGAAGATGAGGACCGGTTGACCATCCGGTCGAGCCGACAAGACCTATCGTTTCGCCCTGACGAATAACGGTATCCTTTTTAACAAACACTTCCGAAAGATGGCAATAATAAGTTGCAAAGCCGTCGGAATGCTCCATCAAAATAAATTTTCCCCAAACATCGTTTTCTCCCGTTTCCTCAATTCGTCCGTAAAAAGCCGCCGAAACCTCCGTACCCTCTGCGGCTGCAAGGTCAAGTCCGGTATGAAAGCCGTAATTTCCGGAAACGGGATTGGTTCTGTAGCCGAAGCGTGAGGTCATTCTCGCATTCTTAACCGGCATAAAAGGGGAAACGCTGACGCAGTACGGTGCGAACGAAGTCCCCTTTGCTGCATCTCCGCTTTCCATATCGCCTCCGCCGGAACCGCTTTGTATTATTTCTCCTACGGCAACCGTTTCACCCGTTTCATCGCTCGTTGCCTCAAACGAATCAACCTTTACCGCCGATGTTTCCGTTGCAACATTTCCCGATATTGCCGAACGGACATTTTCGGAAGGCTCGAAAACAAAGTCTGCCGTATTCTTGAGCTGTTCGAGCATTTCTCCCGCCGACATATCCTTGCCCATAATTCCGAGATAATCTTTTCGCATTTTCTCATATGCCGTCGGGCTGAACCTTGAAACAAGAAAAACACCCGCAACAATGATTACGCACAGAACGCTTTGAAGCAGAATCAGCCTCACAAGATAATCGGTTTTTCCTTTGGTTTTATCTTTTCTTTTCTTCACTGCGGTGTCATCATCAACATACTTAAATCTGCTTCTGTATTCATCTCTTTCGGTACGCTGATTAGGCAGTTCAAAATCATTCATTGCAATTCCTCCGAGTAGTTATCTTCAATTGCAATATATGAGAGAACACCTCGCGAATATGATAAAAACAAAACCCGCACCGAATAATTCGGTACAGGTCAACTTAAAGCTCGGCAATTATTTGCCAATAGTCGTAAGAATAATATTTTGTCAGCCTATTTTCCGCATCGTCTATGCTCTTAAAATATTCTTTATCGAATTTTCCGTCCGGTTTTGCATAGAGTCCCCACGCCGAAGCCTCGATAACACTTGGAAAATACTTATCCCAAAGGAGCGTACTCCCTTGCTTTTCTCTGCCGTAATTAAGATATTCCGCATCTCTGCGTATCGAATCACGCACCTCAATATAATCCTTTGTCAGCTCGGCTTTTTCTTTTTCCGGACAAAAATCGGAAAAATACTCGGCTCTGACCGCTATACTTCGCAAAGCGGAAATATATTTTGACATTCTTTTCGCAAGCTCGGTATCGGTTAATTTTTCAAGCTTTATTTCCATATCACCATTCATCACTTTCATCGGTTAAAACAGCGTGTGCGCATCGAATGCCGTCAACTGCGGCAGAAACAATGCCTCCGGCATATCCCGCACCCTCGCCGCAGGGATAAAGTCCCCTGATATTCGCCTGATAAAGCTCATCACGTAAAATTCTGACCGGTGCTGAAGAACGGGTTTCGGGGGCGGTTAAAACTCCGTCCGGCAAAGCAAAGCCGTTAAGACTTTTATCCATTTTAACTATCGCCTGTGACATAATATCCGTTACCTTTTTCGGCAAAACTTTTCTTATGTCACTCGGAGTAACGCCTGTTGCACAAGTCGGCTTAACGTATGAAAGCTTCTTTGACGGCGTGTCATTAAGAAAATCTCCGATAGTCTGGCACGGTGCACTGTAATCACCGCCTCCAAGCTCAAAAGCAGTTCTTTCGATTTTTCTTTGAAGCTCGATTCCGGCAAGAGGATGATCGCTTCCGAAATGCTCCGGTTCAATGCCTACAAGCAACGCCGAATTGGAATTTTCTCCGTCTCGTGCATATTCGCTCATTCCGTTAACAACAATATGATTTTCCTCGGAGGCTGCGGCAACAACTGTTCCTCCGGGGCACATACAAAACGTATATGCACCCCTGCCATGCTCCGGATGACAGGCAAGCTTATAGTTTGCCGCTCCCAATGCCGGATGCCCGGCAAAAGAACCATACTGTGCTTTATCAACCATTTCTCTCGGATGCTCAATGCGTACTCCGACTGAAAACGGCTTCTGCATTATTTTTACACCTTTTTTATAAAGCATTTCAACCGTATCCCTTGCGGAATGACCTATACAGAGCAAAAGCGTATCCGTTTCGATATCTTCAAATCCGCCGTTCGGCTTTTGGCAGCTTACGCCCTGAACAACGCCGTTTGCAACTATAATATCCGTAAGCTTCCACCCAAAACGGATTTCCCCGCCGAGTGAAATGATTTCTTCTCTGAATGCTTTAACAACCGCTCCGAGCCTGTCGGTTCCGATATGAGGTGTTGAAGAATATGCGATTTCCTCGGGTGCTCCGTGAATAACAAGCTCCTCAACCACCTTGCGACAAAGCGGATCCTTGATCCCCGTGGTAAGCTTTCCGTCCGAGAAGGTTCCCGCTCCGCCCTCGCCGAATTGAACATTGCTTTCAGGATTCAGCTTTCTTGTTGACCAGAATGTATTAACGTCCTTTGTTCTCGTGTCAACATCGGCACCTCTCTCGATAACCAGCGGAGAAAAACCGGCTCTTGCAAGAATAAGCGCACAAAAGAATCCGGCAGGCCCGAACCCCGCAATGATAGGTCTGAGCTTGCTTGTTCTTCTTATTTCGGGCATCTCATATTTATACGGAAGTCCCTTTTCAACCTTTGGATTTTTTGCGTGTGCAATCACCGAATTTTCATCGGCATCAACCTCAACGCAAACATTATAGACAAAGAAAATATTGTCCTTTTTTCGAGAATCCACCGCTTTTTTTGCAATTTGAAGAGAAACTATTTTTTCCTCTCCGCATCTGAGTGCTTTTGCCGCCGCCCGTCTGAGCGATGCTTCGTCGCTGTCAAGCGGAAGCTTTATTTCGTTTATTTTTATCATTTCTTATCCTCGCAAAATTTAATCGTTAAGCTCACCCGCAAGCATTCCCGAACACCAAGCCCACTGCAAATTGAAGCCTCCGCAGCCCCCGTCAACATCAATTATCTCACCTGCAAAATACAGTCCGTCACATTTTTTCGACTGCATTGTTTTCGGGTTGATTTCGTCTGTTCTTATGCCGCCGCTTGTTACTTGCGAATTTAAAAATCCCTTTGTACCCGTTATTTCAATCGGAAAGCTCTTGACTTTTTCGGCAATCCGTTTCATATCATCGAGCTTCAGCTCACAGATTTGCTTCTCGTTGCTGTAAAGCTTAGAAGCTTTACAAATTGATATTCCCACCGCTTTCGGAAGAAATCCGCTTAAAAGATTATCCATATTGCAAAACCCCTTGATATTACTTATCTTTTTAAGATAATCAAGGATTTCATCATATGTCATTTCGGGCATAAAATCTATGTATGTAAAGACATTTTGCTTTACAGTATCAATATATTTTTGTGCCGATGCCGCAAGCTCCATTGCGGCGATTCCGGATAAGCCGTAGTCGGTAAAAAGAATTTCGCCCCGTGTTTTTTTTATTGTTTTTTCTCCTTTGAGCGTAAGAGAAGCATCTCTTGCTCTGATCCCCTTCATCGTCTTGGTTATCTCCGGCGAACCGCAAAGAGGAACAAGTGCGGGAACGGGTTTTGCAAGCTTATGGCCGAAGCTTTCGGCAATCGGATAGCCGCTGCCGTTTGAGCCTTGAGAGGGTGAAGACATTCCGCCGAGCGAGAGGATTATTTTTTTACTTTCAAATTCTCCGTTAACTCCGAAAAATGAACCGTTCTTTTTTATTTCTTTAACTTCGGTATCACAAAAGACATCTATCCCATGCCTTTCAAGCTCAAATCTCAAAGAATCAACAACAGATGCCGCCGTATTGCTTTGGGGATAAATTCTACCGCACGAATCGGAATAGCATAAAAGTCCAATCTCCTTAAAAAATTCGATTATTTTTACCGGCGGATATTTATTCATCGCATATTCGGCAAATTCTTTACCCGTATAATTATGCTCAAGTGCATTGAGATTTGTTAAATTGCATTTACCGTTGCCCGTTGCAAGAAGCTTTTTTCCGATTCTCGGAAGCTTTTCCAAAACGGCAATTTTTATTTTCGGATAAAGGCTTTTGGCATTAATCGCCGCAACAATTCCCGCCGAACAGCCTCCGGCAACAATCAAATCATATTTTTTCATCGGCACTTCTCCAAATTAATCTTTGACTTTATTTTACCTCTTACCGCACGGAATGTCAAACAGTTCTTTAACAGTCTTTTAATATCGTTTATTTTCATTGACTTTTAATATTCTTAGTGTTATATTATTAATATTACATTATATAATGGAGAAATTTATGCAGGAATTGGTTTTTGAAACGGCACACTATATGCTGCCGGTGCTTGCCGCAGCAATTTTGGTGCTTTGCGTTTCGGCACTTTTTAAACGTCGTCCCGCATCTCTCGGCAGTGCAAAGCTTATCAACACGGTCAATGGCGATGCTTTTCCGCTGACAAGCAGAGAAACTTCAATCGGTCGGCACAAAAACTGTGATATAATACTCAACTATCCGGCTGTTTCAAGAGTGAATGCGGTTATTATTTGTGCTAAAGACGGCTGGTACATAACAGGCGTCAAATCGAATACTCCCGTCACAGTCAACGATTCCCCTGTTGAAAAAAAGCTAATGCTTAAAACGGGAGATAAAATTGCTTTGGGCAACATCAGCCTTATATTTGAAAACAAGTGAGATATGCTATGAACAAAACAGAAATTATTACCCTGCCCAACGGATTAAAGATAATTCTTGATGTTAATAATAATTTTCGCACCTGTGCCGTTGGTGCTATGATATCGAGCGGTTCCGGCTACGAATCGCCCGAAAATGCCGGTATTTCCCATTTTATTGAGCATATGCTCTTTAAAGGCACGCACAAAAGGACGGCTCTTGACCTTGCCGTTGAAATGGATGAAATCGGAGGAAGCGTAAATGCTTACACAACCGCTTCGTTTACTTATTTTTATGCTCACACCTTAACTGAGCATCTTCCGAAAGCACTCGACATCATTTGCGATATTCTGACCGATTCAAAGCTTGACGAAAATGATATTGAGCTTGAAAAAGGTGTTATCAAAGAAGAAATCGCAATGTATAAAGACAGTCCGGAGGATTTGTGTCTTGATACCTATTACGAAAATGTTTGGAAAGGCAGTCCCCTGTCGGGCAATATTCTCGGTACTCCGGAAACGGTTGATACCATTACCCGAAAAAAGCTGACGGAGCACCTTGAAAAATTCTATACTCCTGACAAAACCATTATCAGCTTTTCCGGCAATTTTGACAGAGAAACCGTTCTCGATATATGCCGAAAATATTTCGGAAAACTGAAAAATTCATCATTTAAAATCGTCTGCCCCGATGCAGTATATCATCCTGAATTTATAACCGTGAAAAAGGAGTTTTCTCAAAACCAGCTTATTCTCGGATTTGAAGGAATGCCGATTTCAAACAAAGAGGGTTGTTTAGCCGCCTCCTTTGTTTCATCGATACTTGCGGGCGGTTCATCATCAAAGCTCTTTCAAACCCTTCGTGAACATCTCGGATTGGTTTATTCCGTTGACTGTTCAAACGCAAGCCACCAAAATGCGGGGTTGCTAATGATTGATATGGGCTTGAGCCGAGCGTCGGAACAAAAAGCACTTACGGAAACCTTTAAAATTCTTTCCGATTTTCCGAATCTTATAACAGCCAAAGATGTTTCGGTTGCAAAAGAGCATATCGTTTCCGGCTTTGTTATGGGATGCGAAAGCATTTCGGCAAGAGCCTCAAGGAACGCAAGAGCTGTTTTCAATTACGGTGCAATCGAAAGCGATGACAGCAAAATCAGTGACATTCGCAGCATAACTCATAACCAAATCTGCGACTATGCCGATAAAATCATCAACACAAATCGCATCTCTCTGTGTGCTGTCGGTAATGTTCGTACTTCGGATGAATACAAAAAATTCTTATCATAACAGAAGGTTTGAAAATGCAAAATATAAAGGATTCAAAAAGAATAGTCATAAAAGTCGGTACCTCAACCCTTACTTATGACACCGGAAAAATAAACATACGTCGTCTTTCAAAGCTCGCACAGGTTCTCAGCGACCTTAAAAACGGAGGCAGAGAGATTGTGCTCGTAACCTCCGGTGCCATCGGAGTAGGAGTCGGAAAGCTCGGCTTAAAAGAAAGACCGCACGACACTCCCGGCAGACAAGCGGCGGCTACGGTCGGTCAATGCGAACTGATGTTTTTATATGACAAATTTTTCGGAGAATACGGCAACACCACCGGTCAGCTTCTTGTCACCAAGGGTGACTTTGAAAATGAAGAAAGGCATACTAATCTTCACAACACCTTTATGAAGCTTTTTGAATACGGTGCAATTCCCGTCGTTAACGAAAACGACAGCGTTGCGGTTGAAGAAATTGTTTTCGGCGATAACGACAGTCTTTCGGCTCACGTTGCAAAAATAGTCGATGCCGATACTCTCATCATTTTAACGGATATTGAAGGACTTTTCAGTGCCAACCCCAAGGAAAATGAGGATGCGGTTCTTATTCACAGCGTTGAAGAAATAACGGATGATATTTTTGCCGTTGCCGGCGGAACGGGAACGAATCGAGGCACCGGCGGAATGGTAACAAAGCTCCACGCTGCACAAATCGCAACCGATGCCGGAATCAATACCGTTGTTATGAACGGCAATGATCCCGAAGATATCTACAAGCTGCTTGACGGCAGACAGATAGGCACCTTTTTCAAGGCACACGGAGGAAAATAAAATGGACGAAATTTTGAATATCGGAATACGTTCAAAGCAAGCTCAAAAAATTCTTTCAAAAGTCGGCGGTGCCGCAATAGATAAAGCACTTTATGCCATTGCCGCCGCACTCGAAAAAAATTCCGCTTACATTCTCGAAGAAAATTCAAAGGATATTCGTACCGCAGCCGAAAATGATATGACACAGGCAATGATTGACAGGCTCACGTTGACACACGACCGTATTTGCGGTATGTCGCAGGGTATCCGACAGGTTGCGGCAAGTGAAAATCCCGTCGGAAAGGTTCTTTGGGGTGAAACAAGACCAAACGGATTGAAAATAGAAAAGGTTTCCGTGCCCATTGGAGTTATCGCAGTTATTTTTGAAGCAAGACCGAATGTTACCGCCGATGCCGCCGCCATATGCCTAAAAGCAGGCAACTCGGTTATACTCAAAGGCGGCAAGGAAGCCGTTAATTCCAACAAAGCAATCGCCGCCGTTATGAGAAACTCTCTTGCCGATTCGGGACTTCCGGAGGACTGCATAATTCTTATCGACAGCATTTCAAGGCAGGCAACAACAGAGCTTATGAAGCTTAACGGCTATGTTGATTTGCTTATTCCGAGAGGCGGAGCCGGACTTATACGCTCCGTTGTTGAAAATGCAACCGTTCCCGTTATTGAAACGGGTGTAGGCAACTGCCACATTTATGTTGACCGTGATGCGGATATCGAATCCGCCGCCGATATTGTCGCAAATGCAAAAGCATCCCGTGTTTCGGTATGCAATGCCTGCGAAAGTCTTTTGGTTCATAAAGATATTGCCGAAGAAGCACTTATCGTTATCGGTGAAAAGCTCAAGGATAAGAATGTTGAAATCAGAGGTGACGAAGCCGTATGTGAAATACTTCCATATGCGGTTCCGGCTACAGACGAAGATTGGAAATCCGAATATCTCGATTACATCATCAGCGTTAAAACCGTTTCGGATATTGATGAAGCGATAGAGCACATCTCTATTTACGGTACAGGTCACAGTGAAGCCATCATCACCGACAGCTACACCGCCGCCGAAAAATTCAAAGCAGAGGTCGATGCGGCGGCTGTATATGTTAACGCTTCAACTCGTTTTACCGATGGCGGAGAATTCGGATTCGGTGCCGAAATAGGCATTTCAACTCAAAAGCTTCACGCAAGAGGTCCTCTCGGTGTTGCTCATATGGTCAGTTCAAAATATGTTATCAGCGGTAACGGACAGATACGATAACGGAGGTAATTTATGGCTGCTAAAAAAAGAAAAAAAAATAAGCTCGCATTTCCGCTCGGCGTTATTGCCATTATTCTTGCAATAATCGGTCTTATCAATGTTATCGGATTTTCAATCGATACCGTTAAAAATTTGACGGACAAAACGGCAGACAAAAAAAGCTATGAGAATATGCTTAAACCCGTTGTAATGTTTGATCCCGATCCGTTTGATGATCTTACCCAAGCGGATGTTTCACAGCTTCTCAACAGTGCGGTATGGGCACTTCTTATGAGTGAAGACGGTGCGGATAAATACCCTTATTCGGAGGGTGAAACCTTCGGAATTATCGTTCCTCAGGCGGACATTGAAAAGTATTTTGTCAACCTTTTCGGAACCGAAATAGATATCGCATCAATGCATTCATCAATCGATATGAGCGATTATGACATAACCTATGATGCGGCTTTAAAGAGCTATATTCTTCCCATTACGGGAGTTGAATCGGCATATACACCCAAGGTAAGCGATATCGAGGAGCAGGGAAGCTCTCTTATCCTCAGCGTTGACTATATCGGCAACAATGCGTGGGCACAAATCGCAGATGACCAATATGCCGCTCCCGAACCCGATAAACGTATGAAGATAACTCTTCGTGAACGCAGCGGAGGAATAATGTATGTTTCGTCCATTCAGTCGGCTGACAGTCAAGAGGTCATCGGAACAACCCACCGCAGAGAAGAAGCTCCGCCGGAAACGGAGCTTGCTACAACCACCCTCCCTGTTACGACCGAAGGCTCAACCGTTCCCGCAACTGATGAAAACGGAGAAATCATAACAACCGAAGCTTCGTCAGATGTAACCGACGAAAGCACCGAGGAAGTATCCGCAACGGAATCGGAAGAAAACCGAGAATAAGCTCTTGCAATTCAAAGCAAGGAGATAAACAATGAATTTTTTTGATAAACACGCAAAATCAATAGAATTTGATAAGGTGCTTGAACAGCTTGCGGAATTTACAAGCTGTGATGATGCAAGCTATAATGCAATGCACCTAAAGCCCGAAAGCAATCTTGATTTGGCACGTGCTTTGCTGAATCAAACGGTTGATGCACATATGCTTCTCGCAAGGTTCGGCGGGCCTTCTTTCGGAGGCTTAAAGAATGTTAATAACGCCCTCAGCCGTGCAAATGCCGGCAGTGTACTCAACACCCGTGAGCTTCTTGATATCGGCGGTGTTCTTAGGGTTATCCGAACTCTTTCAAGCTGGAGAGCATCAAATGCAGGAGTGCAAAGCGTGCTCGATCCTCTTTTCAACGCTCTTGTACCCAATAAATTTCTCGAAACGGCGATTTTCAACGCTATAATTTCCGAAGAAGAAATATCTGACAACGCATCTCCCGCTCTTGCCGATATCAGGCGAAAAATACGACGTCAGGAAGCAAAAGTCAGAGAACAGCTCGAAAAGTTTTCCCGTTCCCAATCGCATTCAAAATATCTTCAGGAAAACATAATCACTCAGCGTAACGGAAGATATGTTGTTCCCGTCAAAAGCGAACACCGCAACGAGGTTGCCGGTCTTGTGCACGACACCTCGGCGAGCGGTGCAACCGTTTTCATCGAACCGATGGCGGTTGTTGAGGCTAACAATGAAATAAGGGTGCTTCAAACCAAAGAACGTGAAGAAATCGAAAGAATCCTTGCAGAGCTTTCCGCTTCTGCCGGAGATTTTGCTCAAAGCATTAAAAACAGCTATGAATGTGCCGTTGAGCTGAATCTTATTTTCGCAAAAGCACAATACGCTTATAAGCTGAAAGCTGCTCCGCCGATTCTAAACGATAAAGGTATTATCAACCTCAGAGCGGCAAGGCATCCGCTTATTGATGCCAAAAAGGTTGTTCCCGTTGACATTATGCTCGGCGGCGACTTTGATACCCTTGTGATAACAGGTCCGAATACGGGCGGTAAAACCGTTTCCATAAAAACTCTCGGCTTACTGTCAATGATGGCAATGTGCGGTATGATGATTCCGGCAGGTGACAGAAGCGAAATTTCCGTATTTAATAAAATTCTTTCCGATATCGGCGATGAGCAATCGATAGAGCAATCACTCTCCACCTTCTCCGCTCATATGAAAACAATTATCGAGATTTTCAACGAAGCGGACGAGAGCAGTCTTATCCTTATCGATGAGCTTGGAGCGGGAACCGATCCCATCGAAGGTGCCGCACTTGCAATTGCCATTCTCGAAGCACTTCATTTTAAAGGTGCGAAAATTGCCGCAACAACACACTATGCCGAGCTTAAAGCTTATGCCCTTGAAACTCCGAGAGTTGAAAACGGTTGCTGCGAATTTGATGTTGCAACTCTGCGTCCTACATACCGTCTGCTTATAGGCGTTCCGGGAAAATCAAATGCTCTTGCAATCAGCGAAAAGCTCGGTCTTGAGGCCTCCGTTATCAACAGAGCAAGCGAGCTTGTTTCAACGGAAAACAAGGCATTTGAAAATGTGGTCGATCGTCTTGAAGAAACACGTCGCAATATGGAAAATGAGCTTGAACGTGCAAAGCAGCTTGCCGATAAAGCAAATAAAGAAAAAATCGATGCGGAAAAACTGCGAGAAGAAATAAATTCGCTTAGAGAAAAAGAACTCGAAAAAGCAAGGTCGCAGGCATTGAAGGTTGTTGAAAATGCCAAGCGTGAAGCCTACTCACTTATGCAGGAGCTTGAAAAGCTCCGAAAAGAACAGCAAAAAACCAAAGATGCGACAGAGCTTGCAAGACGTGCGAAATCACTTGTCAGAAAAGGTCTTGATTCAATAGATTCGGCTGCCGATCCGATTATCGCCGTTGACGATGATGATAAGGACTATGTTCTCCCCCGTGCTCTTGTTACGGGCGACACCGTTATTATTCGCGATATCGCCAAAACCGCAAAGGTTCTTTCTCCTGCCGATAAAAACGGTAATGTTGAGGTTCAGGCGGGTTCAATCAAAACAAGAGTTAAGCTTGCCAATCTAAAGCTTTGCGAAAACACTCCCAAAAAGAAAGAAGTAAGATCCACGGCGAAGCTTCAAGGTGAAAGCCGTCTTAATATGGCAGCCTCAACTCGACTTGATTTAAGAGGAATGACGGTTGACAATTGCCTTATTGAGCTTGACAGATTTATCGATATGGGACTTCGCACCGGACTTAATGAATTCACCGTTGTTCACGGAAAAGGCACCGGTGCACTCAGAAGTGCCGTAACTCGATATTTGAAAGCCTCCCCTTATGTTAAATCCAGCAGATTGGGCGTTTACGGCGAGGGCGAGGACGGCGTTACAATTGTTGTTTTAAAGTAACACTTGTAAAGGTATACGCCCTTACAAACGCCAATGCTTGCCTGTGCACAAAAAAGTTTTCCACTCTACAAAAGTGAAAAAGTGAATACATTTTGTGGTCAACCTCGCTTTTTTACACAATTTACAGCTTGTTATTAACAATTATCGGCAAAATGTGAGAAAAAAGTGAAAAAGCTGTGGAAACCCGAAAAAAAATAACTCTTGACATTCGCTTATTTTTTTAGTATAATATCGACCTGTAAAGTGCATTTGCTTTACAGGTCGGTTTTTCAGCGTTGAGATTCTCTGTCGCATCCGGCGTCGGGGGTTCTTATTTTTTGCCCGTAAATACTGAGAAAAGGAGGGGCAAAATTGGCAAAAAATTATGAAATGGCAGTTCTCATAGATTTTTACGGAGAAATGCTGACGGAAAAGCAACGTGATTTTTTGGAATACTATTATAATGACGACCTCTCTCTCTCTGAAATTGCGGAAAACGAGGGCATTACCCGTCAAGGTGTGCGAGATGCGATAAAGCGTGCCGAAACTCAGCTTCAAGAGATGGAAAATCGTCTCGGAGTTGCAAAACGCTTTGAAGATATGCGTCGCAGCGTCAACGAAATTATCGACTGCTCAAATCAAATTTCGGAATACAACCTGCGTCACAGCCTTTCAAAAGAAATCAACGATTGCAGTGTTCGCATAAAAGCGGCAGCAATGGCACTTCTTGAAAGCTGAACGCAATACGCAAATATAAATTGTTCTAAGAGGTGAAAAAATTGGCATTTGAAGGTCTTTCGGATAGACTTGAATCCGCATTTAAAAATTTACGCAGCAAGGGCAGCCTTACCGAAGCCGATGTACGCAGTGCAATGCGTGAGGTTCGTATGGCTTTGCTTGAAGCCGATGTTAACTATAAAGTTGCCAAGGATTTCACAAATACCGTAACCGAAAAGGCAATCGGCGAAAAGGTTATGGAGAGTCTTACCCCCTCTCAAATGGTTATCAAAATCGTTAAAGAGGAGCTTGTGAGCCTTATGGGCGGCACCCAAAGCCGCCTTGCATATGCAAGCCATCCGCCAACCGTTATCCTTATGTGCGGACTTCAAGGCTCCGGTAAAACAACTCATTGTGCAAAGCTTGCCTTAAAGCTCAAAAAAGAAAATCATCGTCCCCTGCTTGTTGCCTGCGACATATATCGACCGGCAGCTATCAAACAGCTACAGGTTGTCGGTGAACAGGTCGGCGTACCGGTATTTGAAATGGGACAAACCGATCCCGTAAAAATTTCCCGTGAAGCCATAGCATATTCAAAGGATCACGGAAACGACTATGTTATCCTTGATACCGCAGGTCGTCTTCATATAGACGAAGAACTTATGAACGAGCTTAAAGCCGTTAAAGCGGAGGTTAAGCCGCACGAAATCCTTCTTGTTGTTGACGCAATGACCGGTCAGGATGCCGTTAATGTTGCAACATCATTCGATGAGGCACTCGGAATCGACGGCTTGATTCTTACCAAGCTCGACGGCGATACAAGAGGCGGTGCCGCTCTTTCGGCAAGAGCCGTAACGGGAAAGCCGATAAAATTTGTCGGCACGGGCGAAAAGCTTGATAATCTCGATGTTTTTCATCCTGACCGTATGGCATCGAGAATACTCGGTATGGGTGATGTTCTTTCTCTTATCGAAAAAGCCGAAATGGCGATTGACGAAAAGAAAGCCGAGGAGCTTGAAAAAAAGCTCCTGCAAAATAAATTCGACCTCAACGATTTGCTTGACCAATTTGACCAAATCCGAAAAATGGGTTCGCTTCAAGATATACTCGCCCTTATTCCGGGTATCGGCAACAAAGCAAAGGATATTGAGATTGATGAGCGTAGATTTGACCGTATGAAAGCGATCATTTATTCAATGACCGCAAAAGAAAGAGCCAATCCCGACATAATCAATCCCTCTCGCAAAAAAAGGATTGCCGCCGGCTGCGGTCAGTCAATAGAAGAAGTTAATCGTCTTCTTGCTCAATTCAGACAAATGCAAAAGATGTTTAAACAAATGGGCGGAAAAAAAGGCGGAAAACGTCGCAGAAAACAGCGTTTTAATATGCCCAAGGGTTTTGATCCCTCACAATTCGGAATGTAATACAGCAAAAGCTGATGCATTATAAAAATAATTTTATATATATTTTTTGGAGGAATTTATCATGGCAGTAAAAATCAGACTTCGCCGTATGGGCGCAAAGAAAGCACCTTTCTATCGTATCGTTGTTGCGGATTCAAGATATCCTCGTGACGGCAGATTCATCGAAGAAATCGGCACATACAATCCCGTTGCAAAGCCCACAGAGGTTAAGGTTGATGCCGAAAAGGCAAAGCAGTGGATTGCAAACGGTGCACAGCCCACAGACACAGTTAAGGCTATCCTTAAAAAGGAAGGCGTTCTTTAATCATTAAAAGATAAAGAATGAGGTTTAACCAATGAAAGATTTACTTGTCAGCATTGCACAGGGACTTGTTGATGATCCCACAGCGGTATCGGTTACCGTTGATGAACCCGCCGAAGATGGTACGATTGTTTATCATCTCCACGTCGGTGAAGAAGATATGGGCAGAGTTATCGGCAAGCAGGGCAGAATCGCCAAGGCTATACGCACAGTTATGCGCGCAGCCGCAACCCGTCAAAATGCAAGGGTAGTTGTAGAAATTGATTAAGAATTTTCTTGAAATCGGTGAAATAGTCGGCACTCACGGTATTCGCGGAGAACTGCGTGTTAATCCGTGGTGCGACTCCCCCGATTTTATATGCAAATTTAAAACCTTATATTATGACGGTCAAGGAAGCTGTGCGGTGCAGATTAAGTCTGCAAGACCGCACGGCAATATTGTTTTGCTGTCAATTAATGGTGTTGAAACCGTTGAAGATGCACAGAAGCTGAGAGGCAAAATCCTGTATATGAAGCGTAGCGATGCCAAGCTTCCAAAGGGCAGCTATTTTATTGCGGAGCTTATCGGCTGTGATGTTTTCGATGCGGATGAACCCGAAAAAAAATACGGCATTCTTTCCGATGTAAGCTCAACCGGTGCAAATGACGTTTGGCATATAACGGCAAAAGACGGAAAGGAATATTTAATTCCCGCCATTCCGGATGTTTGCGTTGAAACCGATGTTGCGGCTAATAAAATTGTTATCAAACCCCTGAAAGGTATTTTTGATGATGAGGATTGATATTTTAACCCTTTTCCCCGAAATGTGTGAAAGCGTGCTCGGTGAAAGCATTATCGGCAGAGCCAGAGCCAACGGCTGCGTTGAAATCAACTGCCGCAATATAAGGGATTATACCCTTGATAAACATAACAGAGTTGACGACGCACCGTACGGCGGCGGTACCGGAATGATAATGCAAACTCAGCCGATTTACGATTGCTTTAATGCTCTTTGCGAAGAAACAGGTGTCAGACCTCATCTGATATATCTTTCTCCGCAGGGAAAGGTTCTCAATCAGCAGCGTGTTAAAGAGCTTTCACATCTTGATAATATCGCACTTCTCTGCGGTCATTATGAGGGTATCGACCAACGAATTATAGACGAAATTGTCGATGAGGAAATTTCAATCGGCGATTATGTTTTAACCGGAGGAGAGCTTCCCGCACTTATTCTTGCAGACAGCATTGCAAGAATGCTTCCCGGAGTCCTTGCAAACGAAAACGCTTTTACTCTCGAAAGCCATTATTCGAGCTTGCTTGAATATCCGCAATACACCCGTCCTTTTGAGTGGCATGGTGAAAAGGTGCCCGATGTTTTGATTTCGGGACATCACGCCAACATTCAAAAATGGCAGCGTGAGCAAAGCTTAAAGCGAACTCTCGAACGGCGACCGGATATGCTTCAGAATGCCGAATTGACAAAAAAAGATAAAGAATATCTTGATAAGCTCAAAACCACCGAGGCTTGAATGCTTCGGTGGTTTTTCTTTTCAATATTTAATTGATGATTAATCAATACCAAAGAAAACCGAGGAAAAGAATCCAAATAATCCATTGCATTATTGAAAACGAAACACTTATTTGAAAACTGGCAGTAAATCCTTGATATTCAACCGTTACGGTCTGAACGCCTCTTTCATTGCATACTTTAGGATTGATTTTAAATCCGCTGGTAACAATTTCGGAATCGCCGTTATTATAGACCACTTCAAGCTGTAAGCCATCCGTGCTAATCGTATCCTTATAATTATAGCTCGTTTTATCCGGTAGCTTTGCAATCGAAACCGAAACGATTTTTCTCGTCGGCTCGGTGGGGTTTGTAGTCGGATCGCTCGGCTTTGTCGTAGGCACATCTCCGCCCTGTGTTTTTATTTCATAGGGAATATTATTACTTACAGCATAGGTATGTGCAACAGAACCGTCCTCAACAATAAGCTTTACCGCAGAGCATTCGCTGAAAGCATTCAAACCGATGGTTGAAACGGTTGACGGTATTTCGATTTTGCCCAAAGAGGTGCATTTATTAAAAGCACATACTTCAATTGTCTTAACGCTCGATGGAATTTTTATGCTCACAAGCTTTTCACATTCATCAAATGCTCTTTGAGAGATTTTTTTAACTCCGTTCTCAAGCACAACACTTGTTAAGCCCGACTTATAAAATGCACTTTCATAATCCGTTACGGAAGCCGGAATCGTTATGCTTTTAAGTGACGTGCATCTACCGAAGGCTTGGCTGCCTATCACCGTAACGGTATCGGGCAAATCGACGGTCGAAAGAGCTGTGCATTCGTTAAACGCATAGGCATCGATTTTTTTGACGTCCGATGGAAGATTAACAACCGAAATGCTTTTGTTTCCGCCGAAAGCATAGTCACCGATAATAACCGTTCCGTTCTGAACGGTATATGCTTCATCCGCTTTTTTTATCGGGTACTGAATCAAGGCTTTATCTGTTATCGGAGATGCGATTTTACTGTCAAACGGGCTTTGATAAGGACCGTAAAGAACGCCGTTTACCGATGAGTAAACCGTATTTTTCGCCGCAACATTATAGCTTGCCGCCGCAGAGCAACCGAGAAAAGCATTCTTTTCAATAACCTTTACGGAAGCGGGAATATTAAATTCCGTTATCGCAGAACAAATTCTAAATGCTTCCTTGCCGATAATTTCAACCGTCTGAGGAATATTGAGCGAAAGAAGCGAAGTGCAGCCATAAAAAGCTTCTTCGGGAATCGTCTTCAAAGCAGTCGGCAACGAAATATCGCTAAGTAAACTGCAATATTTAAAAGCCGCCGAGGAAATATCGCATGAGCTGCCTGCGAAAACAACCTTCCTGAGTGATATACAGCTTTCAAATGCATTGCTTCCGATTTTAGTAATGCTTGACGGAATATTAATCTGCGTTATTTTAGTACAACTTTCAAATGCATAGTCACTGATCATAACAACCGGTATTCCGTTCTTTTCCGATGGAATATCAATAATGCCCGAAGCAGTTGTGCGGCACGAAGTAACCGCCGCTATATCATCATAAATGCTTATAGTTAACGCATCTTCGCCCGCCGCAGATACAAATACAGACAGGCTGACAAAAGCCAAAACCACCGCAATAAAAATACTCACCGGCTTTGCTATCCTTTTCATATTAAGTCCCCCTTAACATTTATACGCATTAAGATTATATAATAATTTATTAAAAAAATCAATATGTTATTGTAACCAAACAGTTAATTCTTAAAGCGAATTTCACGGCAGAACTTACTTTGAAATTGACGTTATCCGTAATCTTTTCAAATTTCTGTTTTTGTTTGGTTTATATACAGTGGACTCGTAAACTCCGCCGTTTGCAAGAATAGTCTTTTCGCTTGCGATATTGCCGTCAACACAGGCAATCAGCACCTTGTCAATCCCGATTTCACGGCAAAACGGGAGAGCCGTTTTGAGCATTTCTTTAGCATATCCTTTGCACCTTTTGCTCGGTCTGACGGAGTATCCGATATGACCTGAATATTTTTCAAGATAATCATTGAAAAAATGCCTGACTTGTATCTTCCGACCAATTTATTGTCGCTCTTGCGAACAAAAAAGAACTGTGTAGCCGGAACCGGGTGAGAAGGAATCTTTTCGGGATCTTCGTAATCTTTACAAACCTGTATGTATTCTTCGGAATTTTCAAATCTTCTCAGAGGGCCGCAACCGTCCATAGAGTCACCCGCATCGAGAAACTCTTGCCTGTATTCCGCAATCTGATTTGCATACTCAATCGTCGGTCGTGTCAAAATAAAATTTTCCATGCTATGGTTCCTCGTCGTTTACTTCTTCATTCTTAACTATTAGTTATTAACTGAAATTCCGTTCAAATTTAGTGAAGATTTTAAGACCAGTGAAGAGTTAATAGTGAATAAGTAAAAAATTCCGCCCACATTCGTGAACGGAATTTTTTGGCGGAGAGTTAGGGATTCGATTCGCGCCGCTGCGGCGGCTTGGTCGCTCGCGGTCACAACAGTCCACCGGACTGTTGCTCTGTGCCGCTCGTCCTTCGAATCCCTCCGGCTATTTAAAACAAAAAACAAAACAGATGCCATAAAGGGCATCTGTTCAGTTCTTTGGCGGAGAGTTAGGGATTCGATTCGTGCCGCTGCGGCGGCTTGGTCGCTCGCGGTCACAACAGTCCACCGGACTGTTGCTCTGTGCCGCTCGTCCTTCGAATCCCTCCGGCTATTTAAAACAAAAAACAAAACAGATGCCATAAAGGGCATCTGTTCAGTTCTTTGGCGGAGAGTTAGGGATTCGAACCCTAGGTGAGTTTCCCCACACAGCATTTCGAGTGCTGCACCTTCGACCTCTCGGACAACTCTCCATATCAGCTCAATTATTTTATCAAATTAAAAGCGTTTTGTCAATCGATTTTAATAATTATTTTTATTTTTACAAAATATGTAAATTTGTGCATTTTTTATCATAATCTGCATTTTTCGGTGCATATCGGAATGTATGTGTTAAAATGATGTGAACCAAAAAGAAAGAGAAGTAACCTCAAAATATGGTATAATGGATTTTCTATAAAACATTAACCCAAAAGAAGGTACTTCTCATGAATATAATAACACAAGAAGCAAAAAAGCAATAGATAGTTAAGCAAGCAATAAAAAACGGGTCTATTTACAACGTAGAAAATAGTTTTTATTGCATTTACAAAAAGCTCTTGACATTTTTCCAAATAGGTGTTATCATAATTTTGCCAAACAATCTTAATATGTAAAGAGGTAGACCTGTTTTTATTTTTGTCAGGTATATACCTTATTGTTATCAGAATTGAATTCAGCAAAAATGCAATTCCAACTTGGTAACAATAGGATTAACCTATCAATAGGATTTACCTTTTGTAATTAAGATTGTTTGGCGACGATCGGGGTTGCGTTTTTCGGAGCGACAACTTCGGTTGCCGCTCTTTTTATTTTGTATACGCTCTCGGCCGGGTTGTATAAAAATCTATAGAAAGGAGATTTATCATGGGTGCTATCGCTATTGGTTTGGCTTACAGTGCAGTAGTTCTGTATGGTTGCTACCGTTTCAGAAGAAAGTAATGCTTTGAGCGTGCGGGTGCGGCATAAGCCGCACCCGCATTGCAAAATCAGGGAGGATATATTTTGATAAGCGTAAACAACTTAAATAAGAAATTTGGGAACAAAATCGTTCTTGATAATCTTAATCTAAAAATCAAAGATGGCGAAATAACCGCATTAGTTGGTACAAACGGTGCAGGAAAAAGCACTTTAATTCGCATCATCTCAGGACTGTACAGAGCCGATTCCGGCAGTATCACAATGGAAGATAATGCAAAAATCGGTGTCCTGCTGGGCGGAGATGTAAACCTCTATAAAAAACTCACCGGGTATGAAATTATCAAATATTTTGGAAAACTACACGGACTGAGTGATGCTTCGATACAAAAACAGACAAAGAACTTGGACAATATACTCCATTTCGGTAAATTCATAAACAAACCGTCTGAAACATTTTCACGCGGCATGAAGCAAAAAACGGCACTTGTCATTTCCATTATTCACGACCCTGACATTTTGCTGCTTGATGAACCCTCAACGGGTTTAGATATAGAAGCTGCAAATGATGTGATAAATTTTATGAAATATTTGAAAGAAAAAAATAAAACCATTCTCATTGCTACCCACAATATTTTTGAAATTTCAGACTTGAGCGATAACATTGCTTTTATCAATCACGGAAAAATCACAAAACTAACTGAGACAAAAGAATTTTTCAAAAATTGCCACCATTCCGAAAAAAGTTCACTTCTCACAACCGAAATGAAAGGTGATTTCACAAATGAAAGAAATTGCAATTGTTGTTAAAAAAGAATTAATTGAAATTTTCCGTGACAAAACAACGCTGATTTTTCTTCTAATTCCTTTTATTGTTTTTCCGGTTTTTAATTTAGGTATGGATTACTTGAACAGCAAATCGGATACCGCAGTAAATATAAGCATTGTCTGCGATACCAAAGAGTCAGAAAAGCTAATAGCACAATTTATTGAAAGAAATCCTTATTTGAATTTGAATGTAAAATCAATTGATTCAAGCGATACACTTTCTTCTCTAAAAAGCGGAAAAATCGACTGCTTAATTAAAATCAAAAACAAATCCTTGGATATCATTTACAACTCCGGCTCTTTTATGTCGCTGTCGGCAGCGGCAAAAATCGAAGAAAATTTCCGCCATTTTTACAATTTGATATTAAGTGAAAATCATAACGATATTTTCCTGATAAATTTAAAAAGTGAAAACGGTAACGAGTCAAATTTGACAAATTCGGTATATGATATTTTCGCTCTGATACTTTTAATTCTGTTTGTATTTCAGTGTTCCTCATCGTTTTCCAACGACCTCTTTGCAGGTGAAAAAGAACGTAAGACCATTGAAATGCTGATGATTTCAGGTGTAAAGAAAAAATCAATATACTGTGGAAAAGCATTGGCCCTTGTCATGTTGTCCGTTATCAATTTGTTTTTTAATTTGTGCTCCTTTTTAGTCTCCTGCGTATTTTTTAAATCCGATACAAATCAGCTTAAATTCATAAAATGCGACAATCCGATTTTCAACACAGCTTGCATAATTTTGCTTTTATTGGCATTAACACTAATTTCGGCTTTTATTTCTGCAACCGTTTCCGTTTTTTCAAACAATATGAAAAATTCGCAAATGCTTAACGAAGTCCTGCTTGCCGTTCCCATTGGAATTATAGCTCTCTTAACACTCGGCATTATCAAAGATGATATAACAATTTTCAAATTTATTCCGCTGTTAAATCTGCTCTCCGATTATAATAATGCTTTTTCAGGTAATTCCGATATTCAAAGCATTTTCATATCTCTCGCAACTAATTTGATTTTCATCATTGCTCTAATTTGGCTTAGCGTCCGCTATATGAAATCAGAAAAATTTATAAGCTGATGACAAAATTTGATACCGTGCAACAAACATTTTTATTGATAATTCCCCATGCCTCGTGGCATTGCATCTTCGGTGTATATCGGGAAATCTTGACACATTTGGAACTTTAATCGATAAAAAATATTTATATTGTACTTTTCGCAAATGTATGGTATAATGAATTTGCGAAATCCGGAGCTGTGCTCCATTGGGTTTCATTAGATTAACAGGAGGATGATTCCAATGGCAAGATTTACTCTCCCGAGAGACCTTTACCACGGCAAGGGTTCTCTTGAGGTACTCAAAACAATCAAAGGTAAAAAGGCAATCGTTTGTGTCGGCGGCGGTTCAATGAAGAAATTCGGCTTCCTTGACAAGATCGTTGCATACCTCGAAGAAGCCGGTCTTGAAGTTAAGCTTTTTGAAGGCATTGAGCCTGATCCCTCGGTTGATACGGTTATGAAAGGTGCAGCCGTTATGGCTGAATTTGAGCCGGATTGGATCGTAGCCGTAGGCGGCGGTTCACCGATTGATGCCGCAAAAGCAATGTGGATTAAATACGAATATCCTGAAATTACATTCGAGCAGATGTGCGTTGTTTTCGGCATTCCCGCACTTCGTCAAAAAGCTCGTTTCATCGCTATCCCCTCAACATCCGGTACTGCAACAGAGGTTACCGCTTTCTCGATTATCACCGATTATGAAAAGGGTATCAAATATCCCATTGCAGACTTTGAAATTACTCCCGATATCGCTATCGTTGATTCGGAGCTTGCCGAAACTATGCCCAAAAAGCTCGTTGCTCACACGGGTATGGACGCTATGACTCACGCAATTGAAGCCTATGTTTCAACCGCAAACTGCGATTATACCGATCCTCTTGCACTTCACGCAATTGAAATGATTCAGGAAAATCTTGTTGAATCATATAACGGTAATAGTGTTTGCCGTGAAAAGATGCACAATGCACAGTGCCTTGCCGGTATGGCATTCTCAAATGCACTTCTCGGCATCGTTCACTCAATGGCTCACAAAACCGGTGCCGCTTTTGCCGATTACGGCGACGGTGCACATATTATTCACGGTGCGGCAAATGCAATGTATCTTCCCAAGGTTATCGAATTTAACGCAAAGGTTGAATCTGCGGCAAAGCGTTATGCTAAAATTGCCGACAGAATGAATCTCGGTGGCAACAGCGTTGAGGAAAAGGTTCAGCTTCTTATCGCATATCTTCGCGGTATGAACGAAAAGCTCAATATTCCCCAGTGCATTAAGAATTACGGCGCAGACAGCTATCCCTGCGAGCAGGGCTTTGTTCCCGAAGAAGTATTCCTTGAAAGACTTCCCGAAATCGCAAAGAACGCTATCGGCGACGCTTGCACAGGCTCTAACCCCCGTCAGCCCAGCCAAGAAGAAATGGAAAAGCTTCTTAAATGCTGCTACTATGACACAAGGGTTGATTTCTGATTGTAAGTCATTAGCAGAATCATCATACGCAATTATCACGACCTGCTCGGTGTATGCCGTGCAGGTCGTGTTTCTGTTCTATGTCATTGGTTGAAACAAAAAACAGCTCTATAATGAATGTTGTATAAGCCAACATTTATTATAGAGCCATATTTTTATAGGAACGGCTTCATCTGTTCTTCAAGCTTTGCTTCAAGAGAACTGATTCTGTTTGCGAGATTCATAACCTCGGATGCAGCCGCCGGATATTGATTCATATATTTATGAATTGATTTGATTCCCATGCCGCAGCCATCGGTTATAAGGCTTGCCGCCTGAGATGCGGTCGGCTTCATAACCATTTCGGCATTGGTTTTTATTTTTGACATTCCTTTTGCCATTATATTCGGTTCCTTGCCCTCACAATTCATTTTATGAAGCGTGTTATCAATATCCTTTTCGAGATCCTTATGCTCGGTTTTGCTTTCTTTAAGCACCTGCTGCATCTCTTTATCGTCAAGATAGGGCAAAATATCATCGATTGAAGAAACCGCCATTCTTATTCCGGCACTGCATTCCTTCAAAAGCTCAATCGTATCTTTATTTTCCATTAAAAATCCCCCGTTGCTTTGTTTGCTTTTAGTTTTTCCGTATCGGCTTTAAAAATTCATTAACGGGGAAATATTCTTGTTATTTTGCGGTGTTCATCGAATTTCTGTAAACAACAAAACGGCAATAAAGATATTCTGTTACAAGATTTACAAGCATCGTTCCCGCTTCAATAAGATATTCGTTCACTCCGAGAGCGGTAAACTTATGTGTCCACCAAGTTGAAAGCGGTGCGAAAACGCAATAAAAGAGTGCAACCTTAACCATTGCAACGGGAATATTCGCAGCGGATTTAAAAGTAAATTTTCTGTTAAACGTAAAATTCCAGAGCACAGATAGAGCAAGTGAAATAATGTAAGCAATGGTATTATTCAACTGTGCAACCTCAAAAAGAAGCGTAAACGATACAAGCTGAATTATGCCTGCCGATGCCGAAAAAAGTGCAAATTTTACAATTTGAATTATACTTTGCTTTTTGGTAAGAGTTTGTTTTTCGCTCATTTCTTTTGCTCCCTTGCTCTTATATACATTGTGGCAACTCGGCACACTCTTGCGTATGCTTCCGAAAGAAATTGCTCAATCGGCATAGAAGTATACTTATCGTTTTCATATCTTCCGGGCTTGCTTTTATTGTTAAGCTCAAATGTTAACGGGCCTTCAAATCCGCACTGTACAAGCTTTTCGACAATCGAGTTCCAATCGGCAATACCGTCGAACGGCAAAAGGTGAAGATCATCGATAAATGTTGTTTTTCCACCGAAATCCCTGACTCCGAGATTATCGTTAAGATGAGTTACAATAAGCTTTTCACCAAACATTGCCATAAGATCTCTGCCTCTGTTGTAGCAAAGCTCATGCCCTGTATCCCAGCAAAATCCGACAGATTTTTCATTTTTAAAGGCATCCATAAGTGCAAAAAGATATTCCTCGCCCTCTGTATTTTCAAGAGCAAGCTTAACGCCAAGCTCGTCGGCTCTTTTGGCAAGCTTGCCGTAACGCTCGATTCCGATTTCCGTTGGAATATATTCACGGTCAAAGCCGATAAAAGTATGTGCAACCATAATCGGTATCTCGTGTTCGGAACAGATTTCAAGATCCTCGATAAGCTCGTCTAATGCCTCGTCACCATCATCGCCGTTTTCCCACATATCGTCAGATGTATTAAACGGTGCGTGGATATATTCTATAAACATATTTTCCTCTTTGGCAAGCTTAACAAGCGGTGCGGGTTCAACATTTCTGCCGCTCAAATCGATTGCAAAGCCTTCAAAGCCCGTTTTTTTAAAGAGCTTAACCTGTTCTTCCGGAGAGATATCAAACTGACCGTTAAGTGCAAGACAAAGCTTTTGTTTATACATTTTTATTACCTCTCATACTATTTCTTAATTTAATGTTAAATCAAAAAGAGTCACTTGTCAAGAGCGACATGATATGTTAAAATGTTTTTCAGAAAGTGAGGATGATTTTATGGGCATTATTATGGGCATTGGCGGCGGAAGATACAGTGACAATGAGGTTAAACCGATTTTTGAGCATCTTGTTTCTCTATCCGAAAAGAAGAATCCCCATGTTCTTTTTGTTCCCACGGCGGGATTCGACGATATTAACGGCGATGAGCATATTTTCAGACTTTTTGTTGAACTGGGATGCAGCATTTCCGCTCTGTTTTTAACAGATAAATCAATTTCATATGATGAGATTGAAAAAAAGATTTTTTCTGCCGATATTATCTATGTCGGCGGCGGAAATTTAAAATTTTTAATGGATACTTGGCGTGAAACAGGTGCGGATAAGCTGTTTATGAAGGCGTACGAAAATGGCACAATTCTTTCCGGCTACAGCTCCGGTTCAATGTGCTGGTTTACGGAGGGCTATGATGACTGCGGCGAGGGGCATTCGTTTATGTTTGTTGATTGTCTCGGTATTCTCCCCTTTTCAAATTGCCCGCATTTTGAGGGCGGAAATTGGCACACCTATGCCGATGCTATGAAGGGAAGAGGCTATTCGGGAATAGCTCTCGAAAACGGTGCGGCTATCGTTTATGATAACGGATGCTTCCATACTCTTCACGGCAATGATGGCGGAGAAGTTTACTTTTTCGATGCCGAAAACGGATATGAAAAATTGCCGTTTGACGATGAAAAACAATATATATAATGTATATTATATAAAATAATACTATTAATAAGGGATTGCATGAATGAGCTTTTGTGCAGTCCTTTTTTTCTTGCTTTTCGGTTATTACAGAGAAATGAGCGGCATATAATTTTAAATTGAAAGCTTTTGAATTTTATTGAAAATTTGGGCAATAATAGAAAATGTATAGAAAAAATTTTTTGAAAGAAAACTTGCAAAATCGCAAATTATAATTGCAAATCAGAATGATAACAACAATTTTAACGCTTTTGTAACTGTTTGTAACTTTTTCTGTTTTTCACAAAGAAATTGACAGTTTATTACAAAAAGCTACCGAATAACAAAAGTTTGAACGTGAACAAAATATGTCAAAAAGAAAATCGTTTGTTAAAATTGCACAAAAAAACTTTCCAAAAAAATTTGACAAATCAAACTTTCAACAATATAATGTGTCCCGTTGCAAAAGGAAATCGAGGTTTGTTCCAAACAAGAGCATCCAAAAAACTACTAATGCTACGAAATAAGGAGTGTTTTATGATTACAAATTCTGTATCCGTAAACGCAAGAACAGGCAAAGCGAGTTTCAAAATCTTGACCGCAATCATCACTGTTCTTTTCGTTTGCTCGGCAACCGTAACGTCGTTTGCAGTTACAAACGCTCATAAGGTTACCGTTATCGACGGAGAAAAATCGGTAAGCATATCAACCGAAACCGACAATCCCCGTGAGCTTGTGAAACAGGCAGGCTTCACGCTCGGTGCAAACGACAGTCTTGACCTTTCCGGTTATACCTCCGGCAAAGGCGGCAAAATCGTTATCGAGAGAGCGAATATCACCAGAGTTGAGGATAACGGCATTGTATCCTATCTCATCGGATATGGTGATTCTCTTGATGATGTTTTTAACAAAAACGACAAATCAAATGAAGATTCGTCAAAAAATTTCTTTGATGATGTGAGAGTTTTCGTTAAGAGAGCTTTCGGTATAAGCATTGATTTTGACGGAAAAACAGAAAAGGTTTATATGACCAAGGGTACCGTTGGAGATGCAATAGAAAAATCTGGTATTAAAATTACCGAGAACGACATTGTTGTTCCTTCGCTCGACACGCAGCTCAACGGTCTGACTAAAATCAGAATTTTCAGAGTTAAATTTGATTCCAAAATCGAAACCGTTCCCGTTGAATACAATACGCAGTATATATACAGCGATGATATGTATATAGACGAAAAACAAGTTGTATCTTCCGGTAAGAACGGAGAAAAGAAAGTTTTCTACACTGCAAAATATGTTGACGGTGTTCTTGAAGAAAAACTTTTTGAAAAAGAGATTATTCTTGAGAAGCCTGTTGACGAAGTTATTAAGGTGGGTACAAAAAAGAGAGCTACTCTTAATTCTCACAAAAATAACCTTGCACCGATTTCCGATCTTGCAATACCCGCCAATGTTAAGCTTGATAAAAACGGAATACCCGTTGATTACGCTTACTGCGTTGAGGGCAAAGCAACGGCATATACGGGCGATCCGGCAACCGCCTCCGGCAGAACACCGATGCCCGGTCATATTGCGGTTGATCCGAAAGAATACCCCTACGGAACAGAGCTTTATGTTGTTTCGGCAGACGGCAGCTATGTTTACGGCTACTGTATTGCTGCCGACACGGGTGGCTTTGTTAAAATGGGAAATACCGATATCGACCTTTATATGGACAATGAAGATATGTGCAGAGATTGGGGCAACAGAGGCGTTAAAATCTACGTGCTCAATTAAACAGATAATATCAAAAGGCAGCGTACGCAACAACGCTGCTTTTTGTTTAAAAATGATATACCCATTGCAATTAACGCTTAAAACAATATAGATTTTGCCAATTGACTTTTCCTCATTATCGGGTTAGAATCTTATTTGTCGCCTCAAGCATAGATTATATGTTAATGTGTAACAAAAAATCTCTTTGTCTATAGTCAATTTTAACAAAACAATTTTTTCATTAAGCTTTTGCTTTGGCTGACAAGCCAAATTATTTTAAAGAGAGTTCAAAAATGTTGACGAAGCAAAGATTTATGATATAATATATTGTACAGGAAAGAATTTTTCAGCGTGGGAGATATAGATTATGTATGTTAAAGATGTAACTGTTCAGAATCAGGTCGGACTTCATGCACGTCCTGCAACCTTCTTCATTCAGAAAGCAAATGAATTCAAATCATCAATCTGGGTTGAAAAGGAAGAACGCAGAGTTAACGCAAAAAGCCTTCTCGGTGTTCTTTCACTCGGAATTATGGGCGGAACGGATATTCGCATTATCGCCGGCGGTCCCGACGAGGAGCAGGCTGTTCTTGAGCTTGTTAAGCTTGTTGAATCCGGCTTTGCGGAATAATTAAATAACTCAAAAATTTTTTCAAACCGACTTGAAAGCCAATGGTTTTCGAGTCGGTTTTTTGTCTGTGAACCATATCATCAAAAAGCTTTGCGGCTATAGAAAAGGCTTGCACGGAGAAATTCGTGCAAGCCTTGTTTGTTATTATCTTTGAACAAATAGAATTATGATTCTTTGACTTCCGTCGCATCGTTAAGCTCTTTAACTTCTGTTGCAATAGCCTTACGTCTTTCGTGAAGCTCCATATACATTCTTTCTCTCTTTTCGCCCTGAAGGTCATAAAAGAGCTTGGGAACGATACTGAGGATACCTGTTACAACGGGAAGCAATGTGCTCATCCAGAACAGAGCGTGACGAGCCTTAACTGTTTGATTTCCCTGAGTTGCATTGGGATCATAGCCGAACATTTTGAGAAGGAGAGGCTGAATGAAGTTTTTAACGGTATTAACCATCTTGGTAACAAGTCCCTTGGCAACGCCCGTCATACCCTCGGATCTGAATCCGTTCTTCCACTCGCCGTAATCTATGGCTTCGTTTCTCATTTCTTCGGGAATAACCTTTCTGATACCCCAGAAGAACATCCAAATTGTTTCACGCAGCATAAATGCCGGAATCATAACGGCAAGATTTTCGTAGCCCTTCTTGCCCTTGAAGTTAAGCAGCTCGCCCGCTGCATATACACCGAGCATAAGAACGTTATCCACGTGCGAACCGGCAATCCAAAGGAGCTTTGTTGAGAATCTTGAACGTGCCCAAGGAACATAGGAATAGCTCAACGGAGAAACAATAGCACCGGGAATACCGACGATTGTTGACATCGATGCAAGATTAAGAACATTGATGTAATAAAGGTTGAGTCCGGAGTTAAGACTGAACGCACTGAGGAACTCGGAAATGGTGATAAGAAGAAGCGGCTTGTTGGTAACAACGGATTTAATGCCGCTGAATACGCTGGGACGGTCAACGGTCTGCATAACTCTTTCTTTTGCAACAAATGCATAGAACAGAGCGAACAGTCCCGAAACAACGGCGGTAATAACGCCGCCAAGTACAAAAAGCCTGTTATAGCCTAACTGATAGGCAACATTATTTGTAATTTCGAGAGCCTTTTTTTCGGGGTTATTGATATAAAGGTCGATTAAAAATCCCATAAGGATTTCGGGAGCCTTTTCAACAAAGCCCGAAAGAAGGTTTGCCGAGGTAATCAGCCTTGTTCTGTCGATAATATTCGGCGTTATGGTTGAGGTCATGCCCTGACGAACAATGGCAATAAGTGAAGAAGCTAAATTTGAAAAGATTTGCAATACTAAATAAACGGCAAATCTTGATATATTGGTACCTATACCGCTCGTTCCCATAAACAGGGGCAACGCCCAATAAAAAACAGTAAGAAGTACTCCGGGTATAGCGTAAATAACAAGCCACGGCTTGAATTTTCCCCAACGGGTTCTCGTTCTGTCAACAATAGCTGCAAGAAAAATATCGTTGATAATATCCCACACGCCGATGACAGCATTGGTAATCGACTGAAGCACAAGGTCGATTTTAAGGATATTCATTTTAAAGATGTCATCGTATTTACCGATATTAAAGCTTTGAGCTATGTCATCGAGTATGTATGCAAAGGTTTCTTTTGAGCCGACATATCGCCTGTCCTTGGGGACGGCAACGGGAGCCTTCTCTTCAACAACCTTGGCGGTTGATTCGGATGCCATATAATCTCTCCTGTCTTAAAATATATAGATTATCTTAACATATTATTAATTCATTTACAATACCGCAAATATTTTTTATGAAATACGCACAATTATCAACACGAATTTTTGGACATAAAAACGAATTTTTAATATTTCACCCGCTCACATCATCGTTTTTTTATTTTCGACCAATATTCCTTTGCCGCCTGCTCGTTTTTATTGTTACCGAATTCATAATATTTTTTATTTTTTATCGCATCGGGCAAATATTGTTGAGCCACCCAGTGCCCCTCATAATCGTGGGCATATTTATAAAACTGTCCCTTGTTTGGATTGTCCTCGCCGTCATAATGCATATTTTGGAGCTGTCTGGGAACCGGTCCCGTTCTGCCCGCTTCAACATCCGCCATTGCTGCGTTTATTGCACTGTAAGCGGAATTTGATTTCGGGCTTGTTGCAACGAGCAAAACCGCGTCTGCAAGAGGTATTCTCGCTTCGGGCAGTCCGAGCATTTGTGCCGCATCAACCGCCGCTTTTACTATAGGTATTATTTGAGGATATGCAAGTCCGACATCTTCGCACGCACAAACCATAAGACGTCTGCAAGCCGACGGTAAATCCCCTGCTTCAAGAAGCCTTGCAAGGTAATGCACTGCCGCATCGGGATCGGAGCCTCTCATAGACTTTTGAAATGCCGAAATAATATCGTAATGCTCATCGCCGTCTTTATCATATCTCATGGCACTTCTTTGAGTAAGCGACCTTGCATTTTCAAGCGTTATAAGCTTCTTTCCGTCACTCATATTTGCGGAAAGCACACAAAGCTCAACGCTGTTTATCGCCTTTCTGACATCACCGGCACTTGCCGTTGCGATATGAGAATAAACGCCGTCTTCTACGCTGTATTCCTCATTTCTGTCTGCCGACATAAAATCGAAAGCACGCCTAACGGCTTTTTCAGTCTCCGACGGTGTAACGCTTTTAAATTCAAAAACGGTTGAACGACTCAAAATGGCACTGTAAACATAAAAATACGGATTCTCGGTGGTTGATGCAATTAATGTTATCGCACCGTTCTCGATATATTCAAGCAATGTTTGCTGCTGCTTTTTGTTAAAATATTGAATTTCATCAAGATAAAGAAGAATCCCGTTGGGTGCAAGAAATGTATCGAGCTTTGCAACAACCTCTTTTATATCCGATGTTCCGGCGGTTGTTCCGTTAAGCTTAACAAGATGACGGTCGGTTGTTTTTGCGATAATACTTGCAAGCGTTGTTTTGCCGACTCCGGGAGGGCCATAAAAAACCATATTCGGCAATTCTCCCGATTTGATTATATTACGCAACGGTTTCCCCTCACCGAGAAGGTGCGGCTGACCGATAATATCTTCAATTTTTTGAGGGCGGAGCCTATCTGCAAGCGGTGCTGACATAAAAATCACCTTTATAAATTTAGTATTGCCATTATATCAAAAATCGTCGAATAACGCAATAATAATTGCAAAAAGGCTTACACGGACAAAATGCCCGTATAAGCCGTGAAATATGAGTCCGAATGCTCTCTGCCGAAACAGACAAGTTCGATTATGCTTTGTTGTCGCAGCCGAGAACGTTTTTAATCTTATGCTCAACCATACCCTGAATTGCGGTACGTGCAGGAGCAAGATACTGTCTGGGATCAAAGTGTGAGGGATTCTCAGCCATATATTTTCTGATAGCGGCGGTCATTGCAAGGCGAAGATCCGAATCAATGTTGATCTTGCAAACAGCGTGTGAAGCAGCCTTGCGAAGCTCGCTTTCGGGAATACCGATTGCATTGTCCATCTTGCCGCCGTACTGATTGATTTGATCGACAAATTCGGGAATAACCGATGATGCACCGTGAAGAACAATGGGGAAGCCCGGAAGCTTCTTTTCGATTTCTTCGAGAATATCAATGCGAATCTTGGGATCCTGACCTGGCTTGAATTTATATGCACCGTGACTTGTACCGATAGCGATTGCAAGCGAATCAACACCTGTTCTCGACACAAAGTCGATAACCTCAGCGGGATTTGTGTATGATGCATCCTCGGCGGAAACATTAACGTCATCCTCGATGCCTGCAAGCTGACCGAGTTCACCCTCAACGACAACGCCGTGAGCGTGTGCATAATCAACAACCTTCTTTGTGAGGGCAACATTCTCCTCATAAGGAAGATGCGAACCGTCAATCATAACGGAAGTAAAGCCGCCGTCGATGCAAGCCTTACAGGTCTCGAAATCGGGGCCGTGGTCAAGATGAAGTGCAATGGGAAGACCTGTTGTTTCAACAGCCGCCTCAACGAGCTTTACAAGATATGTGTGGTTTGCATAAGCTCTTGCACCCTTGGAAACCTGAAGAATAAGGGGAGCATTGAGTGCCTTACCGGCTTCAACGATACCCTGAATGATTTCCATGTTGTTAACATTGAATGCACCTACGGCGTAACCGCCCTTGTATGCATCTTCAAACATTTTTTTGGTTGTTACTAATGGCATATTAATCACTCCTGAAATTATTTTAACTAACCTTGTATATTATAACAAAAATTTAATGAATGTCAATATTTAAAAGGCAAGCTTATTCTTTCCACGCTTTAACGGTTTCTTTATAGTGGTTGCCCTTATGCTCAAAATCCTTGTAAACATTGTAGCTTGATGCGGCAGGCGACATAATGCAGCTCTTGCCCTTTTCCGTAAATCGGAATGCCGCATCAACCGCTTCCTCCATATTATGTGCAAGAATAATATTTTTTGTGCAGCCCCTTTCAAGCAAAGCATTGCAAATTTTAAATCCCGTATCGGGCATACCGATTATGTTCCTCACTTTGCAATTTTCAAGGTATTTTTCAAATCCCGAATAATCGATACCTCTGTCCATTCCGCCGAAAATTAGCGTATCAACGTCTTCAAGTGCTTCAACGGCACATTCAACAGCGTGAGGGATAGTTGCGATGGAGTCGTTATAAAATTTAATTCCGTGATATTCGCCGATAGGCTCCATTCTGTTTTCTATACCCTTGAAATTTTTGACCGCCTCAATGATATCTTCATCCTTTATGCCTATGCACCTTGCGGCTGCGGCTGCAAAAAGAACATTTTGCTTGTTATGATTGCCTTTAAGTCTTTCATTAGAGGCTGCGGCGGCAATAATCATTTCATCACCGCTACCGCCGTTTTCACATATTTTGATAACCGATGTTTCTGTTTTTGAAAAATTAAAGTATTCATTAAAGTTTTGCCACGCATTGCAAATAAAATAATCGCATCCGACCTGATGACGGATAATGTTCATTTTTGCGGTAACATAGCCGCCGAATCCATTATAATGGTCAAGATGTTCGGGATAAATATTTGTCATAACGGCAATGTGAGGCGAAGCGGTTGTATATTCAAGCTGATGCGATGACATTTCAATAACCGCTGCAAGAGAATCGCCGTTTTCAAGGCTGTCAAGCACGGGAACGCCCATATTTCCGATAAGGCAGACCTTTTTGCCCGCTTGCTTTATCATTTCGTAAATAAGCGTTGAGGTAGTTGTTTTTCCTTTCGTTCCCGTAACACCGATGCAAACGCCCTTTGAAAATCTCATAAACAAATCCGTTTGACAGGTTACCTCAATATTATTTGAAACAGCAACATCTCTGAAAGAAATTCCGGGAGTTTTAATAACGGTTTCGTATTTTTCAATCGCTTCAAGATAATTTTCACCGCAATGAAGCGTAACATTGGGATCATCAAGCTCAATTTGACGCATATCCGCAATACCGATTTTTTTATCGGGCAAATTTCGTCTTATTAT
The DNA here is from genome assembly GCA_964571095.1 of uncultured Clostridium sp. Taxonomy (GTDB): domain Bacteria; phylum Bacillota; class Clostridia; order Oscillospirales; family Acutalibacteraceae; genus CAG-177. The sequence goes on from CAZNAC010000014.1 coordinate 42,155, forward strand.
ATCATAAGTCGAGCGTCCCTCTCTGCCGAAGCCGAGAATCAGAATCTCTCTTTGTCTGAGATATTCAATCAACATTTGAAACATATTTATGCATCTCCCTTACCGCAAAATCTAATTCCGCAGGTATACCGTTTACCGTGTTAAGCTCACCGAAAAGCGTTTTTATTTCGTTTTCCGGAACGGAAATTTCATAATCCTTATATTTTTTCAACAAAAACGGCAATTTGTTTTCACCGTATTTTTTTAAAGTCAGCTCCAGCATAACCCGAACCTCTCTTGCCGTTCCGACACACTCGAAAGGCTTCACTCCCGATACTCCGCAAAGTCCTTCAAAATCATTCAGCATTTCAGGCTTGTCGAGCATATTACCGCCAAAAATTTCGGAAAGTCTTTCCACATCGACAAAGGGCGAAAGCATTATGAAAACAAACAGGCACTTTGCACATTTGCCGCACCAAATATTCTGTTTGCTTCCCGCATTGCAGGACTTAAAAACATTCAAATACTTGGGATAATGCGAAAACATTTTTGCAATTTGAGCTTCATTGAACGCACGGAGCAAGCTGAAATATCCGATATCAAAGTCAAAGTGTGTTGAAGTGAAATCGGTAAAATCCTTTTCAAATTCATATGATTTTGAATACTGGTGGTTTACCTGCGTTCCGTCAACATTTGCTTCATTTGCACTCGATTCGTTTGAAAGAACAATATTTTTTGCACCGATAAGATATGCACAGTAATAGCTCAAAAACGCAACAATTGCCGAAAACGGGGTATGCCCGTTGAGGAATCCTCGCTTATTAAGCTCAAGCAAATTTCGATCGATTGTTCTGTAGGTCTTAATTATTTTGTCGGCACTGTATCCCGCCGCCTCAACGCATTCGGTTCTCGCCGGCTGGTCATTGACGGTAAAAAACATATTTTTTTCTTTCTGTTCGGAAAGCAACTCGATAGTCACCGCACTGTCCTTTCCCCCGCCGACCGGAATAATATTATTTCCGCTCGATATAAAGCCGCAGTTACTTTCGGGATTCGTTCCGTCGCTGACAAATTCAACAAAATCATTGAAATCGGTTTTTATGGAGTTACGATAGAAAAATTCTCCGAGGCCGTTATACCACAGCTTTTTGTACCAGCCGATTTCACTGCCGGAAAGCTGTCCGCAATGAATATATACCGTAGGGGCACAGGCGGCTTTCCAATAGCTGACCGCCTCAACCATTCCGAGATAAAAAACGATTCTTTTAGCATCCTCGGAATCAAAAGCGTTGAGAATTTTCAAATTTTCCGTTTTGATTTTTGTTGTCGGTTCAAAAACCACATCACGCATTGAAAAGCGAAATCGAAGAACTATTTCTTTTTCGTTATGTGTTATCTCGTAGCTGTCATAATGAAATTCGGGATATTCTTTTCTTAAAATACCAAAGTCTGCCATAACAGCCTCCTCAATTGTTAACATATAACCCATATTATATCAAACTATTATGATTTATTCAAGAAAAATAAGGTATATTTTGACTCCGTTATCAGATTTTAATATCCGTTTTTCGCTTATTTGTTACAAATTAATTAAATTTTACCAAAATTCCTGTTTATTTCTATGTTGAGAAAATAAGTTGTGATTTAAGTCATATAATAAGCTTATAAAGTATATTCGGAGAGGGAAGAATAATGAGAAAGAATAATTTTGCTGTAATTGCCGCACTTGTTTTAACTCTGCTGATTGCTTTCGGCGGTTGTGTAGCGGACAAGCCAAATGAAAATGATAACACCGGCAACAAAAACAATAACGGTATGGGCGGTTCGGATATTGCCACCGAAATCCGTACAACGCAAGCGATTCAAACCGAGCCTTCGATAACTGCCGAGGACAAGCTTATTGCTCTTACCTTTGATGACGGTCCTAACTATGAAAGCACCTCAAGAATCCTTGATATTCTCGAAAGTAACAATGCCCACGCAACCTTTTTCGTTGTAGGCTATAATATCGAAAAAAACATTGAGGTTATCAAGCGTGCTCAAGCAATGGGATGCGAAATCGGAAATCATACAGACGGTCACAAAACCTTGACTAAATGCGATTATGCCACCTTACGCAGTCAGGTTGACAAGCCCAACGAAACGATAAAAAGCCTTACGGGAAAGTATATCAAGCTTTTCAGAGCACCGGGTGGAGCATTCAAAAATATTAAAAAGGATATCGGTATGCCGCTTATTCAGTGGTCAATCGATACCGAGGACTGGAAATTCAAAGATGCCACCCACAAAGACAGAACCGAGCAGGAAAGAAATGCCGAGCTTAGAAGAATTGCCGATGAGGTTATTCAAGGTGCAAAAAAGGGCGACATTGTTCTTATGCACGATATCTATAATTTCACTGCCGATTTATGTGAGCTTATTATACCGGAGCTTTCCGAAAAAGGCTTTAAGCTTGTTACCGTCAGCGAAATGTTTGACGCTTACGGCGAAAAGCTTGTTGCCGGAGAGGTGTACCGTTCGGTCACCTTCAAAGAGGAATCCACCGCTGCGGCGGCAACACAAAGCAACATTGTGCTTGAAGTTGGAACATACACCGTTAAAACAAGCGGTTCGCTGCTCAATGTCAGAATTGAACCTAAGCAGGACACGGATATCGTCGGAAAGCTTGTTAACGGCAGTGAGGTTACGGTTATTAAATCCATTTCGGGTTGGGCATTTATTAAATCCGAATCCTTCGGAGGATGGGTAAACTCCGCATACCTTGAAAAAAAATAACGCAAAATCAATCTTTCGTATAAAGCTTGTACGCAAAACAATTTCCGTACAGGCTTTTTTGCGGCTTATGACATATTACACAAAACGAGGATAATTTTTTTGCGTAATTTTTTCAAAATAATTCTTCAATATGTGTTAACTTTTGGCGAATACTGTGTTATAATTACTGTTAATGTAAAAAATCTGCTTTTATATAGATTATTCGGATTGTAGGTGGTATTTTGTCCGCAAAAAACAAAAAAAATTCCGGAGGATATGAAGATATATCGAGCTACAGTACTCCGGAGGGAGCCAAAAATAAATTAAGTCATTTTTGGAATTTTAAATTCAAAACCTTTTTTCTTAAAAATCAAAAGCGTAATCTTAAAGCACTTCTCAGCATATGCATATGCCTTGTTTTGGTTGCTTCCGCACTCGGAGGTGCATATGTCAGAAAAATATTTTCTCTTATTAACCGAAGCGAAGGACATTTCGGAAATCCGGATGCAACCTTTAATGAAGAAATAGACGAAGACGATGAGAGCATGACCTTTAACACCATTTCGGATATTGCCTCCGCAAACTCGATTAAAGAGCTTCTTCGCTCTTGGGCGACAAACAACGGTGAAAAGCTTTACAGCAAAAAGGTTATCAATGTTTTGCTTGTCGGTGAGGATAATGAGCAAGGCTCTCACCGTTCCGACTCAACAATGCTTGTTTCCGTTAATACCAAAACAAAAAAAATAACGCTGACCTCATTTTTGCGTGATTCCTACACCTATATGAATATCAACGGCAGTGAACGTTTTGACAAGACCAACCACTCATACGCTTGGGGCGGTGCCGCAAAGCTTATGGAGGTTCTTGCAAACAACTACAAGGTACAAATCGACCACTATGTTTCAATCGATTACGAATCATTTGTTGCGGCGGTTGATGCTTTGGGTGGAATCTCCGTTCCGATAACCGAAGCCGAAGCGTCCTTTATGAATCGAACAACAAGAGTTAAAGGCTTTTCCGCCGGTGAAAGCGTTCACTTAACCGGAGAGCAGGCTCTTATTTACGCAAGAATAAGAAAGCTTGACAGTGAGGTTGAAAGAACCAGACGCCAGCGAGAGCTTATTTCAGCACTTATCGAAAAGGTTAAGGACTCAACTGTCAGTGACCTTAACAATGCCATTCAAACATTTCTTCCGTATGTTACAACAAACTTTAAAACAAGTGAAATCATATCCCTCGGCACTCAGGCACTCAGCGATGGCTGGCTTAAATATGAAATTTCAAGCGGCGTAATGCCCGATGAAGTTCACAGATACGGTGTTGACAGATTTCAAACATACACCGGTATGCTTTTTGTATGGATTGTTGACTATATTACCGCAGCAAGAGATTTGCAGCTCGCTCTTTACGGTACGACGAACATCGAAATAAATCCGGAAACCCACGTTTCCGCAATTGAGCTTGCAAAGGGTAATTCATCCGGACACACAAGCGACAGCTATGAATATGAAAATACAACCGAGTATGTAACCCACTATTATGAAGAAACGGAAGAAGAAACAACTCAAAAAAGCATTTTCAATTGGATTGGCGATGACGGCAGAAATCCGCTTCCATTTATGAACAATAAAGAAACCACAACGGAATTTTCCGAAGAATATACCGTTGAGCCACCCTTGGAAGAATATCCCGATATCAGCGAAAACAATACTTCGGAATACATTGAACCGATCGAACCGCTTCCCGAACCTGAAGAATACTATTAAAATAATATCTAAAAAGCCTTGCATTTGACGCTCTGTTCGCTGAATGCAAGGCTTTTTCCATATAAAGAGAATGAGCTCGAATAAACGAACTCATTCAAAAATTTTATTTAACTACTCAAGTCCAATAACAACTTGTTGAGCTGTCAAACCTTTGCTTCTTCGCGAGCTTCCTTTTCTTTTTCGCGTTCCTCAAGAGCCTTTGCCATCATTTCACGAATAACATTGATATCGGTTCCTTTTTCGACAAGCTCAAAATATTCTTCTGCGGGAAGTCCGCCTACAAAGCACTGCTTATACTTGATATCCACGCCCTTCTTTGCAATAACTATATTAATTACAAGAAGTGCAACAAGAGAAGCTATGTAAACAAAGATACCGAATCCGATTGAACTACTGACAAATTCGGGAAAAACAGCATGAATATTCTTAGAGAAAATGCTGAAGAAAACAATTGAAGCTACGGCTAAAACAATTGAAATCGAGTTAAGCGTTATGTTTCTGGGGTTACCCTTAGAGCCGCAGGCGATTGTGAGCATAAGAAGGCTGACAATAACCGTAACCAGCGAAAGAAGAATGCAAACAAGGGCACCGGCATAACCGATAAAGCTTGTACCGAGAAGCGGTGAACCGAGCATTGCAAAAAGCGAGTCAAAGTCAAGAGATGAAACAAGATTGTATATTTCTATGGCATTGACGTTTGTGGTGGTCTGCTCAATAAACGGTCCGCTGAATGTAACGCTGCAAAGCGGGAGAAGCAACATCGCAATCGGAAGAACCGAAAGAACAATTCTTACTATAGTAAGCTTTGAGCCGACAAACGATGCTTTAAGTCTGTCAAGTCTTTTTTGCAATTTTGCGTGTTCTGCTTCGGCGGCATCCGCCTCATCGAGCAATCTTTCTTCCATTCCGTAGTAAACAAGATTAACTCCGCATTCGGGGCAATTGGGTTTCCAATCTAATATAGTGAGCTTTCTACCGCATTTCGGACAGTGAGCCATATTTTCTCCTCCAAACAGTTTATGTAATATTATTAATTTTACCATATAAACGGCTCTAAATCAATTGTGAACTATTGCTAAAAAGCCACGCCGATTTTCGGCATAATGACCATTGCAAGGTCAAATCAAGCCACCATCGGCGGTTATTACTTGAGCTGTAACATAGTCCGAATCGTTGCTTGCAAGAAACGAAACAACGCCGGCAATCTCCTTTGCCGTACCGAATCTGCCCATAGGTATTTCATCGGCAAAAGCGGTTTTATCATCGGCAGTCAAATTGTTGTTCATCTTTGTGTCAATCGCTCCGGGGGCAACGCAATTAACCTGAATGTTACTCGGCGCAAGCTCTCTTGCAAGTGCTTTTGTAAGACCGATAACAGCGGCTTTCGTTGCGGAATAAACCGTTTCGCACGATGCACCGTAAACGCCCCACATAGAAGATATATTGATTATTTTCCCCTCTTTTTTGTTTATCATTGAGGGCACGGCACACTGACAGCAGTTAAAAACTCCCTTAAAATTAACAGCGGTGATTTTGTCAAAATCCTCTTGCGTAATGTCGGTAAAAAGCTTTTGCTGAGCGATGCCTGCATTGTTAACAAGCACAGAAACGCCGCCGAAAACCTCGGTGGCGTCTGCAAAAACCGCTTTAATTTCATCATAGTCGGAAACATCGGCTTTATAAGCTTTGAACTGTGTGCCCGTTAAGAGAAGCTTTTTTTCAAGCTCCTCAATTCCTTTACTGTCGGACAAATAACAAGCGGCAATATTAAACCCGTCATTTGCAAGACGCAAAGCAATCTCGCTGCCTATTCCGCCCGATGCTCCGGTTATTAATGCACATTTTTTCATATCTATCAGCCTGTAATAGATGACATATTAAAGTTCTCGCCCATCAAGCTTGTCATATCGAAATAATTCTTGGGTTCGGTAAACTTCGATTTATCAACCGTAGCCGAAACCTGATTAAATTCCATAATGCTCATATCCTCACCGTGAACGGTTTCGATTCTCTTGAGCTGACCGTCAAGATAATAGTGCTTCGTTACAGTTTCCTCATCCTCATAAACATCGCAAAGGTATTCCTTGCCGTCAATCTCAACCGTGTAGCTTTGGGTATAGGTTCCGCTTTCTTCATCAAACGCTTCAAAGGCTTCGGTGGGAATAGTTTCACCGATGGTTTCCTTGGGAATCTTCATATAAGCTCTCATTGAGGGGATTATGATGTAGCAATCGCCGTTGAGCAAAAGGCAATTAAGTCGTGTGCTTCCGCCACCGTCTTTAAGAGGCATAGCCGTTTCAAAATAAAGATTTTCGCCGTCTCTCATAAACATAAACGGTGCAACCGTTTCGGTACCGCCGACAACCGTTTTCATTTTAACATCCATAGTAAAGGTTTTGCCCTCAAGGATTTCTTCGTATGACATTTCAGAATCCTCGTGAACAGGTTTGCCGCTTTCGTCAACCTCAACCTTGGTATCACTGAATGCATCATCGGGGATAAGCTGACCGTTTTCAAGATTAACTTGAGTTTCGTCTGCTTCGATCATTTCTTCGAGCGAATCGCCTTCAAATTGAGCAAAGAACGACTCCTGTTCGGGAGAAAGCTTAACCGTTGTTGCAACATAAGTATTTGTTTCGATAACAACCGAATCGGAGCTTGCTTCTTTTCTGTTGCCGTCGGCATCATAATAATAGAAGCTGTCGCCGACATTGTAAACATTTCTGGTTACGCCCTCATCATCAACGATATATGCCTTGGTTTCAACAACCATATTCTCGCTGTCAAGCTTGCGGCAAGAAGCCATACACAAAAGAGTTGAAAACACAAGGGCAATTGCAAGAATACTTTTTTTCATAAGTTCTCCTCCAAATATTTCGCCGAAAGAATTTTGCATTTGTCGGCAAAAAATGTATGTAATAGGAAAAATGCCGCTTTAAGCCTTAACCATATTAGGCTTGCGGACACGATGACACGTTAATGTTTTTTCCTATAGTATAGAATAGCGTATTTTTTAAATAAAATCAAGACTTCTTTTATAATATTTGATAACTAATTTGTAAAGCTTTTATTGACAAACTGTAACTAACGGCGATTGTTCACTCAAAAAACCCAAAAAAACTTTAAAAAACACTTGCAAATTCCGAGATTATCATATATAATGATTTGCAGACATTAATATATTGTGCTACTGTGGCTCAGTTGGTAGAGCAGCGCATTCGTAATGCGCAGGTCGTCGGTTCGAGTCCGACCAGTAGCTCCAAAAATTCCGTTCACGCTTGTGGGCGGATTTTTACTTATTCACTCTTCACTTTTCACTCTTCACTAAAAATGTGAACGGAATTTCAGTTAATAGGTAAGAGTTAATAGTGAAGAAGTATTAAAAAATATACAATTGTTGTTACAATATGCGGTGGTGATATTTATGAAGGACAGTCCATTAATAAATAAATCTAAAGATTTCGCACTTGAAGTTTTGAATATTTGTAAGAAGTTGAGGTTGGCAAAGTGCGAAGGGGTTTTAATAAATCAATTCATTCGTTCCGGCACAAGCATCGGAGCAAATATCAGAGAAGCTTTTTATGCACATAGCAAAGCCGACTTTGTATCAAAACTACAGATAGCATTAAAAGAAACCTATGAAACAGAAGGCTTAATAGTGACAAGTAACTATTTTGTCTTGCACTGGGGCAGAGAACGGT
>CAZNAC010000015.1:0-49855 GCA_964571095.1 uncultured Clostridium sp.
ATTTTCCGAAAATAAGTATAACATTTTAAAATAAAAAGCTCACGCTTGCGGAATGCTCAGGGTGAATAAGGAAGTATTTTAGAAAATGCGGTGTAACCTCAGAATGATGGGGTTACACCCTTTTTCTTTATGCCGATTTAGATATTGATTGTTTTTGCTCTTGCAGTTTTTCAACTGTTCGTAACAATTCTTGTTCCGTAGGAATATCAAACAGTCCGATAGCGGTAAAATAGATATCTACTTTTACATTGTTGTGAGAATGCTTTTTCTCGTTATTGTGGATTTCTATGCGTTCAATCAGCTTGTTTACCACTGTTGGTGTGAGTTCTTTTAATTCGGTAAACTCTTGAAGTCCTTTGTAAAGCATTTTCAAATCCACTGTCTGTTTTTGCAGTTGTACCAACTGTTTTTCACTTTCGGCAACTTTTGAAACAAGTTCTTTTTGTTCCGTTTCATATTCACTCGCCATTCTGGAATAGCGTTCGTCGGATAATTTTCCTATGATGTTATCCACGTAAATTCGTGAAAACAATCTGTCTAAATCGGATATTCGTTTTTTACTTTCATTGACTGTTTGGCCACTTGCACATCACATTTGTTATCAATTTAGCAATCAGACATATCGGTTCTTATAATATCCGCAAGGGTTTTGTTATCAAAAAAGTCATTAATCATTTGATAAAATTCCACCCACATTGGATAAGTCCTACATTCAGCAGCTCTTTCGCAAGATTTCGCCCCGTGTTCAAGGCAAGCAACAGGTGCAAGATCCCCCTCCGTCAGTCGGAGTATATCTCCGATCTTACATTCCTCGGGTGGTTTGACAAGTCGGTAACCGCCGCCCTTACCTTGTAACCCTTCAATGATGCCATTTTTAGACAATACAGGTAGAATCCGTTCTAAATATTTTAATGATATACCCTGTCTTTCTGCAACATCTTTCATAGGAATATATTGGATATCCGCATGTTCTGCAAGATCTATTAAAATACGAAGCGCATAACGCCCTCTTGTTGATATCATCATTGCTTTTTCACCTCTGAGCTTTTATTGTTAATGATACTACAGAATCGGTATGCAATTCAAGCAAAAATTATAAAGTTTTCGCTATTAAGTCCTAAGCCCCACAACCGACGGTACGAAGGCATTGCTGCCCGGCACTTGTCTGTGCTGTGTGCATTTTCTTGCTGTACCCGGAGGACAGATACAATGGGTGCGACAACTGATTGCCATATCATCGACCGGGGTAATAGGTTTTTCCTTTGAATATACGACCTTCAGATTTTTTTACCGCTGCGTTTTAATTCATAACGTATTACCTTTGCAAGCGGATAAAAGCTCTTTTCGGGGCATTTGAATTGCAAATGCTCCACAATACTGTTTTCGGTGCCGATGATATATTCGCGGTGCTCACCTTTTTCGGCATAGGACATAATTTCGGTGGTACTGCCCACAAAATCCGCAAGAGCTACAATGCTCGGATGACATTCGGGGTGCATCAGTATCTCAGCATCGGGATGCTGTTCTCTTGCTCTATTCACATCACGCTTTGTCATTCGTAAATGTGTAGGACAGCCGCCCCGTACCAGCTCGATCGTTTTTCCCGGTACTTGTTTGGCTACCCAATCGCCCAAATTTCAATCGGGGATAAACAGTATTTTATCATTGGGGATATTACGGATGATTTTTACCGCAGAAGAGGAAGTGACGCAGACATCACAAACCGTTTTCAGCTCCGCCGTAGTATTGATATACGCAACTACCTTGTATCCGGGCATATCCTCCTTCATCTGTGAAATCAGCTTAGCATCCGTTTGGTCTGCCATAAAGCACACACCGCACATAATAACTGTTTTATTCTGCACCTCAGCGGCCTTTTGGCTGAGCCCGAAAGAGTCGCCTATGTAATATTCTTTTCTTTTTTCAGTCGGATGATCTCATCCTGTAATTCGCGTACTGTCATAACTCATTCTCCGCAACAATGACCGCAGTTTTCGCAATCGGGGAACTGATTACGATCGTACTCAATTCCGTTTTTGTCGTAGTAGTCTTTGAGTGCTGATTTTATTGCTTCTTCTGCAAGCACAGAGCAGTGCAGCTTGTGAGCCGGAAGACCGTCGAGTGCCTCGACAACGGCCTTGTTTGTAAGTGCCAGAGCCTCCGAGACCGGTTTGCCCTTGATAAGCTCGGTCGCCATTGAACTTGATGCTATCGCACTGCCGCAGCCGAAGGTTTCAAATTTAACGTCAACGATGACGTCGTTCTCAATTTTGAGATAGATCTTCATGATATCGCCGCATTTGGCATTGCCGACTTCACCGATGCCGTCAGCATCTTCAATCACGCCAACATTACGGGGATTTCTGAAATGGTCCATTACTTTGTCGCTATAAAGAGCCATACCGATTACCTCACTTAATTATAAATTCTTTCTTACTGCTGACAAGATCTCTCCAAATAGGCGAAATACTTCGCAGATATTCTACAACCTCTTTAACCGCTTTTATCGTATAGTCAATTTCCTCTTCGGTGTTTTCCTCGGATAGTGAAAGCCGTAAAGAGCCGTGGGCGATATCATGTACTCTGCCGATGGCAAGGAGAACATGGCTCGGGTCGAGCGATCCCGAAGTACACGCAGAGCCCGATGAAGCATAAACACCTTTATCGTCGAGAAGCAGAAGCAAAGATTCGCCCTCGATGCCCTCAAAGCAGAAGTTTACATTGCCGGGGAGCCTGTTTTTTGCATCACCGTTAAGAATTGAGTGAGGAATTTCAGAAAGTCCGGCAATCAGTCTGTCCCGCAGTATCGTTAATTTTTCGGTATTCTCATCTATGTGTTTACACGCCTCTTCAAGTGCCGTCGCCATTCCCATGATCGCAGGGATATTTTCGGTACCGGCACGCTTGCCACGCTCCTGTGCACCACCTTCGATAAGGTTTGTAAGCCGGATTCCTTTTCGCACATACAACGCTCCGATTCCTTTAGGACCGTGGAACTTATGAGCAGAGAGCGACAGCATATCAATATTTTGTTCTTTTACATTGATATGAAGGTGTCCTGCCGCTTGCACAGCATCGGTATGGAAAAGTACACCTTTTTCTCGGCAAACAGTGCCGATTTCTTTGATTGGCTGCACTGTGCCGATTTCGTTATTGGCGTACATTACGGTAACAAGGCAAGTATCCTCACGAATGGCATCTGCTACTTGCTCTGGCAGAACGATACCGGCCTCATGAACATCAAGCAGAGTAATCTCAAAGCCTTCCTTTTCGAGTCTGTTCAGCGTATGCAAAACAGCGTGATGTTCAAATGCGGTGGAGATAATATGCTTCTTTCCGTTTTTCTCGCCAATACGGGCGGCTGAAATGATCGCCTGATTATCCGCCTCACTGCCTCCGGAGGTAAAGGTAATCTCTCTCGCCTCACATCCAAGCAATTTTGCAATTCGTTCCCGTGCATTTACAAGTGCCTCATTTGCTGCTTGTCCTACGGAATGAAGGCTGGACGGATTGCCGTAAACGGAATCCATATACGGCAACATGGCGTCTATCGCTGTTCTGCTCATTTTTGTGGTTGCTGCGTTATCGAGATAAATCGCCTTTCCTGTCATTTCAACAATCCCTTCTTATTAAACAGTTCTACGAGCTTGCACTTCCGGCAAAGTATCATACCGACGATAGCACCGACACCGCCAACCATAAATGCGGCGAGCGGATCAAGAATGATGGCAGCAGTACAGATGATAATATCGTTCATATACAGATGACCGCCCGGTACCGGCACGCCAAATGAACTCATCGCTACGTTAAGCGCCATAAAAGCAGCGGTAATGCACAGCCAATAGGTTGTACGCTTAAAATTTTGATTCTTTTCAGTAGCCATAATAAACTTCCTTTCTGCGGAAAGACCGATGCCTAAAAGTATAAGTCACCGGTGCTTTCGTTATTCTGCAAATAGCGGAGTAGACAAATATCTGTCGCCGGTATCGGGCAAGAGTACCACAATGGTTTTTCCTTCGTTTTCGGGGCGCTTTGCGAGTTCGATAGCCACCCACGCAGCAGCACCGGAGGAAATTCCTACGAGCACACCCTCGCTCTTGCCGATGAGCTTTCCGGTTGCAAAAGCATCTTCGTCGGAAACAGGGATAATCTCATCGTAGATTTTTGTGTTCAGTACATCGGGAACGAAGCCTGCACCGATTCCCTGAATCTTGTGAGGACCGGCAACACCGGTAGAGAGCACAGCAGAAGCGGCAGGCTCAACGGCAACGACCTTGACTCCAGGGTCCTTGGATTTCAGATATTCACCAACGCCTGTTACCGTGCCCCCGGTACCTACACCCGCAACAAAGATATCCACCTGTCCGTCAGTATCTTCATAAATCTCGGGACCGGTATTTTCTCTGTGTGCTTTTGGATTGGCGGGGTTTACAAACTGACCGGGAATGAAGCTGTTCGGCGTCTCTGCAGCAAGTTCTTCCGCCTTTGCAATAGCACCTTTCATGCCTTTAGCACCTTCGGTCAGCACAAGTTCCGCACCGTATGCCTTCATAAGCTGACGGCGTTCCACCGACATCGTTTCGGGCATAGTAAGTATAATGCGGTACCCCCGTGCCGCCGCTACTGATGCAAGACCGATGCCTGTGTTACCGCTTGTAGGCTCAATAATAACGGAATCGGGTTTTAGTTTTCCGCTTGCCTCGGCATCGTCGATTATCGCCTTTGCAATACGGTCTTTAACCGAACCGGCAGGATTGAAGTATTCCAGCTTGGCGACGACCTTTGCTTTCAAGCCGAGCTCCTTTTCGATGTGCGTGAGCTCCAAAAGCGGGGTTTTGCCGATCAGTTGATCAGCGGATGTATAAATGTTAGCCATAATAGTTATCCTCCAATAGTTAGTCTACTTTACCGCCTTCAACAACAAGGTTGTCAGGATTTGCGGCATCACCGTATACGTCTGCAAGGGTTGCTTCATAGTCAGCGTGGAAGAAGTTCTCTCTGCCGAGTGCTTCAATTTCGTCATTGATCCACTCAAGAAGAGTGGTATTGCCTTTAGCTACGGCGGGAGCGATGGTGTCTGCATTACCGAGAGTGTCAATACCTACCGTAAAGCCGGGATCCTGAATTGCCCATGCAAGAACCTCGGTGTTGTCGGTGGAGAAGGCATCGCCGCGTCCATCAAGCAGAGCGTTGTAGGCATCGGCATATTCGTCGTATTTCTGCAGCTTGACATCGGGATAGTTCTTTTCAAAATAGGTTTCGGCAGTGGTACTTTTAACAACGATAATGATGTTGCGTATGATTGAAATCCGATAATACTGTACTACAGAACAAGCGATTACGATTATCAGAGAAAGCAGGATTCCGAATAACGCTATTCTCACAGTCAATATTGCCGCATCAACATACCACGGCAGATATTTGACTATAAAATCAAAATTCAGTCCCATGCTGTTCAGCACCCCCTAACTTTATATGTTGTAATATACTAAATCATCTTACTGCATCAAAACCACGCTGCAGATCGGCAAGGATATCGTCAATGTGCTCTGTACCGATGGAAAGACGAATGGTATTGGGTTTAATTCCCTGATCGGCAAGTTCTTCTGCGGAAAGCTGACTATGCGTAGTGGTCGCAGGATGAATGACAAGGCTCTTTACATCAGCAACATTGGCGAGCAGAGAGAAAATTTCCAGGCTGTCAATAAACTTGTGTGCCTCATCCTGACCGCCCTTAATCTCAAAGGTGAAGATTGAACCGCCGCCGTTAGGAAAATATTTCTGATACAATTTGTTATCGGGATGATCGGAAAGAGACGGATGATTGACCTTTTCGACCTGCGGATGTAAGCTCAAGAACTCCACAACCTTCTTGGTATTCTCTGCGTGACGTTCCAGACGCAGGGACAAAGTTTCGATGCCCTGTAAGAGCAGGAATGCTGCAAAGGGAGAAATAGTAGCCCCGGTATCACGAAGCAGGATAGCACGGATGTAGGTCACAAATGCTGCCGGTCCGACTGCTTTCACAAAGGATACGCCGTGATAGCTGGGGTTGGGGTCTGCAATAGCGGGATATTTTCCACTTGCTGCCCAATCGAATTTACCGGAGTCTACGATTACGCCGCCCAGCGTTGTACCATGTCCACCGAGGAACTTGGTAGCGGAATGTACTACGATATCTGCACCATGCTCGATAGGACGGATGAGGTAGGGGGTACCGAAGGTGTTGTCTACCACAAGGGGCAAACCGTGCTTGTGAGCAAGTTCTGCAAGTGCATCAATATCCGGAATATCGCTGTTGGGATTGCCGAGTGTCTCAATATAAATCGCTCTTGTATTATCCCGGATAGCTGCTTCAACCTCAGCAAGATCGTGAATGTTTACAAAGCTTGCGGTAATGCCAAAATTCGGGAGAGTATGAGCCAGCAAATTGTAGCTGCCGCCGTAAATAGTCTTTTGTGCTACAAAGTGGCCACCGTTTTGTCCGAGTGCTTCAAGGGTATAGGTAATTGCTGCCGCACCGGAAGCGAGAGCCAAAGCAGCAATGCCACCTTCGAGTGCCGCCACACGCTGTTCAAGGACATCCTGGGTAGAGTTGGTGAGTCTGCCGTAAATGTTACCGGCATCGGCAAGGCCGAAGCGAGCCGCTGCGTGAGCAGAATTTTTGAATACATAAGAAGTAGTTGCGTAAATCGGTACCGCACGAGCATCGGTTGCGGAATCGGGATTTTCCTGACCTACATGAAGTTGTAAAGTTTCAAATTTATAGTTAGACATGATATTGATTTCCTTTCATTGTTGAATGTTTTAATGTATATGGTTTATCGGATGGTTCGTTTTATTGTCATATACATCGGCACATTCGTCCGAAACGAAAATTTGCTCTTACAAGCTTTTCAAAATAGTTTTCCATAGGTTCAAACCTGCCTTGTGAAATAATAAACCGGGAGACTCCGATAAAGTCTCCCGGTAAAAACCACATATAATCCGCAATAGCGTTATGCAGCTAAGTAATTTGCCTCTGAGATGGAGAATATATCGGAAATAGACGCACGAAAGTCATGCACATACAACAAGACTGCATGCACATCTCCATCATCATAGTAGAGGTGAAACCTGACTTTTTCATAATGTGTTCTCCTTTCCGATTTATTCACCTACCTGTTAGGTTGGTTTTATTATAGCGTGTAAAGCCTACTTTGTCAATAGGTAAATAAAAAATTTTTGAATTTTTCGGTATACTATTTCACATATGACAAATAATTATCGTTCCTGTTCGTTTTGTTTAGCTTTCTTTTGTTTTTCTTTTACCTGCCGGTATCGTTTCTGCAACAACTTCTCACGCACGGAACGGATTTCCGTTTTCTCTTGAAGCAGGCTTATCATATCTTGCTTACTGCCGGCCATCATAGCAAAATCATATTTTTCGCCATAGGCAGCTTTTACTCGGTCATGGCAGAACGCTCCTGCTCGTTGCGAATATTCAGCCGTGCGTCCATCAGTTCAACGCCGTCCATATCGGCTGCCTGTTCTTTTAACTCGGCATCCTCCGCACAGTCCAGAGAATTGCCCAACAATATAACCGCTCCAGTTATAAGAATTGGGAAATTCCTCTTTGCTTTTCCAAATGCTTCGGATGTATGAAGCAATCTCATATATATACCTCTTGCTCCTTTTGTATATCCTCTGAATTTGTAAGCCTCAACTATTCTTTCAAAGTCACGCTTATCCTGTTCTTCTTTTGTTACACGTCGCGGTGCGGACTTTATCCATGCATAGTAGCCGGAACGTGATACGCCGGCAATGTCACATAATCGGCTAACTGTGAGCACATTGTTTTCTTTTAGTATCGCCGATTGAATCATTTCAAACTTTATTTTTTCTTGCATTTCTTTTCCGCCTGTGTGAGATTTTTTAGAAAATCATTTTCTTGTTCAAGATATGCAAGTCTGTGCTCAAGTCGACTTATTTTTTCCTTCAATTCTGCCTCTTTGGATATGCCCTCTTTGCAGTAATTGTATTTCCTTTGGTCTTCAAAACCTTCCTCTCGTTCGGCTTCTTTCATCAGATTGGCTTTGAAGTTTTGCAAACGCTTATCTCCGAGTTTTGAACAATCAAACCCGGCTTGCTCAAAAATTTCTCGTGTGCTTTTCCCTCTGTATATTTCATCATAAGCATACTGTTTAAATTCAGCTGTGAAACTCACAATCCATTCTGTTGCTTTCAACACATATGGGTTTTGATTAAGTATTTCTACATACTCTTTTGACAATGGATATCTTCTCATTTTGTATCCAACCTTTCTTACTTGACCGGATACATTTTACCATAAACTGCTATTTTATGCACTGTCTTTTTTGTGGTGTTGATTTTTAGTCCTGTCCTTTTTTCAGGGACATACCATCAGTGCACTACAATATATGTGTCCATTTTTATGGGTACAGTTCAATTTTTACTTATTCACTCTTCACTATTCATTCTTCACTATTCACTCTTCGCTCTTCACTATTCACTCTTCGCTCTTCACTATTCACTCTTCGCTCTTCACTATTCACTCTTCGCTCTTCACTCTTCACTATTCACTTCTCACTACCCACTATTCACTATTCACTATTAACTATTAACTATTAACTACAAAGCTCCGTTGCTTCGATTATGAAACAGCGGAGCTTTGTTTTCTGTTATTTTTTATGGAAATTCAATCATTTGATAATGCCTTTAAAAACTTCGGGGATGACTTTATTCAAACCGAAAAGCTTTTTGAAGAATGCGATGATTTTATCAAAGAAGCCGGCTTTTGAGGTCATCTTTTGAGCGTCGGACGAAACGATGTTGCCGTCTTTGTCATAGACCGTGGCGGTGATATTTGTGTCGCCGCTTGATGTAGGCGAAAGCTTGCAGGTTGTACCGTCGGACGAAACATTCATAACGAAGTTTGCGTTATCGGCTGTCCAAACTATCTCCGCACCGACGGGAAGTGTGCCCTCAATTGCCGCATGAAGAATTATGCTGTCACCATAGCTGATAGTTGTGGTTGACGGCTTTCTGATTTCAAACTTAAATGCGGGTTCACTCGGTCTTGTAGTCGGTTCACTCGGCTTTGTGCTCGGCTCGGTCGGCTTTGTTGTCGGCTCGGTCGGTCTTGTTGTCGGCTCGGTCGGGTTGGTGCTCGGCTCGGTCGGGTTGGTGCTCGGCTCGGTCGGTGTTTCGCTGCTGCTGCTTTCGTTAACCTCAACGATTGCATAATAGCTGAAATGGTCTGTTTCAAAAATAAGATATCCGTCCTCGTAAACAGCATTCATATTTTCAACTCTGCCGCTGATCGGATTAACATGATAAACAAATGTCTTTGCCGGATCATATCCTTCGGGAATGGGAATTTTAATCTTTATCTTTCCGCTCGGCTGGGTTTCAACTCCGTCAACCGTCATCGTGATATCGTAAATTTCGTTTCTGTTTATATTAAGCTGTGTGCTGATAACATCAAACGCTGCACCGTCAAGCTCTCTTTCAACATTGATGTTAACTTCGCCGTCATAGAAATTTGAAACATATTCAAAGGTTACATCGTTTTCTTCATCTTTAACGGTTTCTCTTATTGTTTCATCGGCAAAAATTATTTCAACGCTGCTGTTTATTCCATACTTGTGTACTTCATCCCATTCGCCGGACGATGCACCGTATTTAATGGTTTTTAAATTGTCACAATTTTCAAAATCCACAGAGCTTACGCCCTTGGGAATATATATTGTTTCAAGATTTTTGCAGCCTCTGAAATCAACACTTCCAGTAACAGTACCCGGTAAGGAATAATCTTTCATCGGGCTTGCACAGGGATATGCAACGAGCCTCGTTCTGTCTATGTTATATAATACGCCGTGTTCATCGGTTAAATAATGTGTGTTGTTACCGCCTACGGTAATGCTTTTAAGGCTTGTACATTTATATAACACTCCATGACCTATATTTATTACGCTGTCGGGAATTGTTATGTTTTTAAGGCTTGTGCAGTAGGAAAATGCATCATAGTCGATATTTGTTACATTGTCGGGAATTGTTACGCTTTCAAGGCTTGTGCAGTTCTCAAATGCATACCAGCCAATGTTTGTCAGCTGACTGTTTTTGCCAAATGTTACGCTTTCAAGGCTTGTGCAGTATCCGAATGCATACATACCAATGCTTGCTGTATTATCGGGTATCGCAACATTTTCAAGTCCCGTACAACCATAAAAAGCCCACCCGCCTATACTTTCAACAGCATTGGAAATTGTTATGCTTTGAAGTGTCGGACAATAAAGGAATGTGCACCATTCGATTTCTTTTACGCTATCCGGAACGGTATATTCAATATATTTATTACCTGTCGGATAATAAATGAGTTTGGTTTTATTTTTGTTAAAAAGAGCCCCATATTCATCGCTTGAATAGTTTGCATTATTTTTATTTACGGTTATTCCTTCAAGCTTTGTGCAGTAGAGAAACGCATACACGCCAATGCTCGTTACACTGTCGGGGATTGTTATGCTTTCAAGATTTCCACAGTATTCGAACGCACATTCACCAATGCTCGTTACGCTGTCCGGAATTGTTATGCTTTGAAGACTTGTACAGTATCCAAACGCATACTCGCCAATGCTCGTTACGCCGTTTGGGATTGTTATGTTTTCAAGGCTTTCGCACCAAGTGAATGCACAATTACCAAGGCTCGTTACACTATCCGGGATTGTTATGCTTGCAAGGCTTTCGCAGTTGTAGAACGCATAATTGCCAATGCTCGTTAACTGACTGCTTTCACCGAATGTTATGCTCTCAAGACTTGTGCAGCCATTGAAAGCCCAACTTTCAATGCTTGTTACGCTGTCGGGTATATTATAGCTTGTCCTTGCATTTCCGGCAGGATATTGAATCAATTGGGTTTTAGCCTTGTTGAAAAGAACGCCGTATGCATCACTTGAATAGTGTTGGTTGTTATTTTCAACTTCTATGCTGTTAATATCCGGAAAGGCATCATCGCCTATGCTTGTTACGTTGTCAGGGATTGTTATGCTTTTAAGATTATTACAGCCGATGAATGCTCGATATCCAATGCTCGTTAACTGACTGTTTTCACCGAATGTTATACTTTTGAGAAAATCGCAAAAAGAAAAAGCATACCCATTTATACTTATTACGCTGTCGGGAATTGCTATATTTACATGGTATTGGTCTGTGTCATATGCAGTTGTATATGTATCTGTTGACGATGCAGAAGTATCGTCGGAGTCACTTCCGCTCGGTTGACTGCGACAGTTAGAAAATGCATTACTGCTTATACATGTTGTACCGGATTTAATCTCGAAATTTTTCGGTATGTATTTTGCCTCGATCAATGCACCGGCAATATAAAGCACACCGTTTTCCCAATTATCCTCGGTAAGATAATAGCCGGTGTCTTTAAATGCATCATATCCAACACTGTTTATCGAACCTCCGCCGGTTATCTTTTTAAGATTCAAGCAGCCTGAGAACGCATAATCGTCAATAGTTTCGACGCTTTCGGGAATGTTTATTTCAGATAACGAAATACAGGTGCTAAATGCACTGCTACCGATACTTGTAAGCTGACTGTTTTTACTGAATGTCACGCTTTTAAGGCTTGTTAAGTTGCTGAAACAATCATTGGGAATGTGCTTTATGCCGTCACCAATACTAACGGCTTGCAGATTGGTATATTTAAAGCCATAATACCCATCGCACTCTAAAAAAGAAAGACTCGTAACCCCATTGCCAATGGTTATACTCCTAAAACCGGTACATCCTAAAAATGCATTATCGCCTATGCTATTTACGCTGTCGGGTATCGTTATGCTCGTAAGGCTTGTGCAGTCGGAGAACGCCTGATTGCCAATGCTCGTTACACTGTCGGGAATTGTTATGCTTGCAAGGCTTTTGCAGTCGGAGAACGCATGACCGGCAATTGTTTTCGTTCCTTCTTTTATCGTATATGAACCGGAAAAAGTATCTTTTGCTTCGATAAGATGTTTACCGATATAAAGCACACCGTTTTCCCAATTTGATTTATTGTTATAATATGCGGTATTATAGAATGCCAAACTGTCAATGCTCGTTACGCTGTCCGGGATTGTTATGCTTGCAAGGCTTTCGCAGTTGTAGAACGCACGCCAACCAATGTTTGTCAACTGACTGCTTTCAGAGAACATTACACTTGAAAGGCTTGTGCAGTAAGAGAACGCATATCTGCCTATGTTCGTTACGCTGTCGGGAATTGTTATGCTTTCAAGGCTTGTGCAGCGGAAGAACGCAAAATTGCCAATGCTCGTTAAATGACTGTTTTCACCGAATGTTACGCTTTCAAGGCTTTCACAGCCGTGGAACGCATCATCGCCAATGCTCGTTACGCTGTCGGGAATTGTTATGCTCGTAAGACTTGTGCACTCGTTGAACGCATGATATACAATTGCTTTTGTTCCGTCCTTTATCGCATATGAACCGGAAACAGTATCTTTTGCTTCGATAAGATGCTTACCGATGTAAAGCACACTGTTTTCCCAATTTGATTCATTGTTATAATATGCGGTATTAAAGAACGCACCGTTGCCAATGCTCGTTACGCTGTCGGGAATTGTTACGCTTTCAAGGCTTGTGCAGTTGGAGAACGCACCCCAACCAATGCTTGTTACGCTGTCGGGAATTGTTATGCTTGCAAGGTTTGTGCAGTCCTTGAAAGCCTCGTAGCCAATGCTCGTTACCGGATAACCATCGAGTGTTGAAGGTATTGTAATTGAACCGCTTATCGATGTATCAACATCCGTTATAGTAGTTTTGCCATTGTAAATTTCATAAGTATAGTAGGATTCTTTAGTTTTATCGGCAAAATCAGTTGTCTCAACATACGGTCTGCTTGGTGTCATCATAGGCACCGTTTGAGATACTTCTGTCGCAGTTTCGTGCTCACTCTCCGGTTCCCAACGGGTGTAGTCCGTGTCGCTTTCGGTGTAGCTGTGGGGGACGGTGGTATATTCGTGTTCCTGCGTCCATATGGTTGTGGCTCTGCTCTGCTCTGTGTCAGACACCGCATTTGCCGATATCATCTCTTTTGCAACTGCGGTGCTAACAAAAAATGTTAACAGAACAGTTATCGCTGCCAATATCGGCGACATTTTTTTCTTGTAATCTTTTTTCTCCATTTTGATGACCTCCATGAAATTATTATCGGTACGAAAAAACGTAGGTTGTGATTTTTCGCAACTATAATATAGACAACTGTTTTATCTGAAAGGTTCACAGTTTTTTCAAAAAAGCTTCAAGATTTTTTGAAAAGTGTTTTATATTTCCTCAAAGGAACAAAAAACATCGAAAATTACGCAATGACGGGTGAATCGTCTTTGATAAGAAGAATACCGGTTGATACCGTAAGAGCGATAACGATAATTCCGAATACAGACATTTTCAATCCTCCCTGTTAAGCATTTTTGCTGTTTGATATGTCTATAGTTTATCAGAAATTTTCCTAAGAAAAAAGACGGAAGCGGTCTAAGAAAATATTAAGAAAAGCAGAAGCAGTCTTAATAATTTCGATACGTTAAGACGGGAAAGATGATGAAAAATACAATGACTTCGCAAAACATTATATTTGACTTTCTGTGTCCACTATACCGGATTGCATATCAAAAATCGGAAACAGCTTGAAAATTGCGCTTTTTGTAAGGCTTTTTTGTTAATATTTTGACGTTTTGGAATTATAGCGAAAAAACGAAAAAAATATAAAAAAAGTCTTGACTTAGCAAGAAAATTGTGATATAGTAATTGAGCGTTCTACGGAGCGGGTAAATGCTGGTGTAGCTCAGTTGGTAGAGCAGCTGATTTGTAATCAGCAGGTCGGGGGTTCGAGTCCGTCCACCAGCTCCAACTAAATATGGAAGAGTTCCCGAGCGGCCAAAGGGAGCAGACTGTAAATCTGCCGTCATCGACTTCGGTGGTTCGAATCCACCCTCTTCCACCATTAAAATCCGTTCTCAAAAGAGAGCGGATTTTTGCTTGCGTTTGCCGCATTTTCAACGTCTGCAATACTAACAGCTTTTTGCCAAATGAAAAAGCAAGTATTTCGGTCGATGTTTCCGTAGCCGCAACTGACAAGTTCGGACATGTCGGTTGTGAACCGGATTCCACATAAAAATATAAAGGCAGGAGATAACAAGTGAACATTCTAACGTATCCCAAATTTATAAGACCTGTAATTTCCGTGTTGCTTAGCATCATTTCGCTTTTCCTTTCGATTGCCGGCAAGCCGACAATTCCTCACGGCGAGCAGGTCGATATGAGCAAATTCGAGTTGACATGGGCTGACGAATTTGACGGAGACAGCCTCGATTCGAGTAAATGGGGCGGTCATGGTTATTCCGACGGAGCCACCGTTATCAGACGGGGAGGATATTGGAACAACAAACTTGCTACGGTTGAAAACGGCAGTTTGCATATTGCGACAAAATATTTCCCCGACGGTATTGACGGTAACGGAAAACCCGGCTGGTATTCTTGCGGAATTAATTCAAAAAACTCTTTCAGTCAGCAATACGGATATTTTGAATGTCGCTGTATTTTGCCCAAAGGGACAGGACAGTGGGCGGCATTTTGGATGAGCTGCGATGGCGTTGCAGACACTGAAAGCAATGGCGAAAAGGGTGCTGAAATAGATATTTTCGAGTCGCCGTATTATCACCTCGGCGGTAAGGATAAAAATTCCGTTTCGTCGAACCTGCACATTAACGGTTACGGGCCGGAGCTTAAAAGCAATAATGTCAGCTTTGCAAGAGTTTTGGGAAATGATCCCTATGAGGAGTACAACACCTATGGGGTTGAATGGAACGAAGACGGTTATATTTTCTATATAAACGGAGTTGAAACGGGCAGAAGTGATTTCGGCGTTTCAAAAGCTCCCGAATGGATGATTTTATCCGTTGAGGTAGGCGGCAATAATGCACAACCCGAAGATAATTGGGCGGGTGCCGCAATCGATACAAACACCGAAGCTCTTACCGATTTTATTATCGATTATGTTCGTGTATATCAGTATAAATAAAAGTTAAAATAAAAAGAGCGTAGTTCAAGCAGTTGTATCAAACGACTGCTTGAATTTTTGATTTTAAGTGAGGAAAACATACGTAAATATGATTTCGGATTTTTTGGAAATTGCTCAATATTTTGTTGCCGATTTGTGAAAATAATTATATATCGGTTTAAACGGTTGTTCACACATCTTTTTCATTTCAACCGTTTTTTGTTCATTTATCGGAGTTGACGGATTTACAATTATATTATATAATAATATACTAAGCGAAATTATTTTGCGTTATTGATATAAAATGTTCACGGCAATAAAAAACATTGCTGAATTTTTTATTCAGCCGTATGAAAATTGCGGCAGAACGGAGATTCATATGATAAAAGATGAAAAAATCAGAGTAATGCCGACGGTGGCTCTTAGGGGATTGGTCGTTTTTCCGGATATGCTTATCCATTTTGATGTCGGCAGAGAAAAATCCATAAACGCTCTCAAAAAGGCGATGGATACCGATCAGGAAATTTTTCTTGTTGCCCAAAAAGATATTGCGGCAGATGATCCCGATTATGATGAGCTTTACGAAATAGGCGTTGTGGCGAATGTAAAGCAGGTTTTAAAGCTCCCCGGCAAGAACGGAAATGTTCGTGTTGCGGTTGAGGGACTTTACAGAGCAAGACTTGTTCAAGGACTTAATTCCGATACCGAAAAATTTCTCAAGGCTATGATTTTTCCGATTGAGGAGCCTGCCGTTAAAAAGGAAAATGCCGATTACGAAAAGGCACTTGTTCGACATACCAAGGATATTTTTGCCGATTATTCCGACTGTGCACCGCAGATGCCGGCGGATCTTGTTGCGAGCGTTTTGCAAAAAAATAAGGCGGGTGCACTTGCCGACTATATTGCCGGAAATATTATGCTTGAATACGAAGACAGACAGAGCATTCTTTCTGTTATTAATCCGCTCAGAAGGCTTGAGGAGCTTTGCGTGCTTTTGACAAATGAGAGTAATCTGCTTACTATTGAAGCGGATATCGGAGAAAAGGTTCAGGAGCAGATTGATAAAAATCAGCGTGAATATTACCTTCGAGAGCAGATGAAGGTAATTTCCGAGGAGCTTGGCGGCGGCATTTCCCACGAGGAGGAGCTTGACGGATTCCGAGAAGCGATATTCTTTTTGAAAGCATCGGATGAGGTTAAGGATAAGCTTTTAAAGGAGTGCGACAAGCTTGAAAAGTATTCTCCGCAGTCGCCGGAAGCGGCGGTGAGCCGTAATTACATAGAGACGTGTTTGTCACTTCCGTGGGATAATCCTTCAAAAGAGAATACGAATATTGAAAAATCAAAAAAGATTCTTGAACGTGACCATTACGGTCTTGAAAAAATCAAAAAAAGGATTCTCGAATATCTTGCCGTGAGGGTTCTTGCCCCCGATATTAAAGGTCAGATCATTTGTCTTGTCGGCCCTCCCGGAGTCGGCAAAACCTCAATTGCACGTTCTATCGCCGGTGCAACAGGCAGGGAATATGTGCGGATTTCTCTCGGCGGAATTAAGGATGAAGCTGAAATCAGAGGACACAGAAAAACATATATCGGTTCTATGCCGGGAAGAATTATTAATGCTATGCAGCAGGCGGGCACAAGCAATCCGCTTATTCTGCTTGATGAGGTCGATAAGCTTTCGTCGGATTATAAAGGTGATCCTACCTCTGCTTTGCTTGAAGTGCTCGATCCGGAGCAAAATTCGACCTTCAGAGATCATTATATTGAGCTTCCGTTTGATTTGAGCAAGGTTTTGTTTATAACAACAGCCAACGTTGAATCGAATATCCCCGAACCTCTGCGAGACAGAATGGAAATTATCGAGCTTGGCAGTTATACAGCCGAAGAAAAATTCTACATTGCAAAGAAGCATCTTGTTCCAAAGCAAATAAAGCGTCACGGACTTGACGGAAAAAGGCTTAAAATAACGGACAAGGCTCTGCGACTTATCATTGACGGCTACACGAAAGAGGCTGGTGTCAGAGGTCTTGAACAGCAAATTGCCGCAATATGCAGAAAATCGGCAATGGCGATTGTTGAGGGAAGTGCCGAAAAGATATCCGTAAAGCCCGAAAACGTTGAGGAGCTGCTCGGCACAAGAAAATATAAAACCGATTCCGTTGTCCGTGAAAACGAAACGGGCGTTGTTAACGGTCTTGCATGGACAAGCGTTGGCGGCGATATGCTCGAAATCGAAGCCGCTGTGCTCAAAGGTACCGGAAAGCTTGAGCTTACAGGCTCGCTCGGTGAGGTTATGCAGGAAAGCGCAAAGGCGGCGGTAAGCTATATACGCTCTAAATCGGATTCGCTTCCGATAAACGGTGATTTTTACAAGGACTGTGATATTCATATCCATGTTCCGGAGGGAGCAACACCCAAGGACGGGCCTTCCGCCGGTGTTACGATTGCGACCTCTCTTGTTTCCGCTCTTACCGGAATAAAGGTTCGCAAGGACGTCGCAATGACGGGCGAAATAACGCTCAGAGGCAGAGTGCTTCCGATAGGCGGCTTAAAAGAAAAATCAATGGCGGCATATAAAGCGGGAATCAAAACGGTGGTTATTCCGTATGATAATATTTCCGATCTCGATGAGGTTGATCCCGTTGTTAAAGAGGCAATAAGCTTTATGCCGGTAAAATCGGTAGAGGCGGTTTGGAATATCGCACTTGAAAAATCGGCAAAAATGAATAATGATACGGTTGTTAAACCCGTGACTGCGGTGAAATCATCAAGAGCCGCCATAACTCAATAAATAAAGGAATCGGAAAAATGAGATTTGATAAAACAGAATTTACCGCCGCATACGGTACTTCAAAGCAGCTTCCCGAATCAAAAGAAACGGAAATTGTTTTTTCGGGCCGCTCCAATGTCGGTAAATCATCACTTATAAATAAGATTTTCAACAGAAAGAATCTTGCAAGAGTAAGCTCTGTTCCGGGGAAAACGATAACCGTCAACTTTTTTAAGGGCGATGGAGTATATTTTGTCGATTTGCCCGGCTACGGTTATGCCAAGCGAGAACAAAACGAAAAAAAGCGTTGGGCGGAGCTTATGGAGGGTTATTTTCAATCAGGCAGAAATATCGGACTTGTTATTCAGCTTATCGATATGCGGCACGCACCGTCGGCAGATGATATGACAATGCTGAATTTTCTGCGAGAAAGCGAAATTCCGTTTGTTATAGCTCTCACAAAATGCGACAAGCTCAATAAAACGGAAACCGAAAAACGCAGAGCGGAGCTTGTCCGAGAGCTTGCGGATTATCCGGAGATAAAAACCATCGAGTTCTCCGCAATTAAAGGAACGGGTGTTGAAGATGTTAGGGCGGAGATAGTGAAAGCCGCCAACGGAGAGGATTGATAATAATGTATGTTTCGGATTGTATTTCCGTAAATTCCGACGGTCATCTTACCGTCGGGGGTGCGGATACCGTTAAGCTTGCGGAAAGCTTTGGTACGCCGCTATATGTATTTGACCAAAACGAAATAAGAAAAAATATCAGAGGCTTCACCGCTTCTATGAATGAGTATTACGGCGGAAACGGGCTTGTTGTTTATGCAAGCAAGGCGTTTTGCTGTAAGGAAATGTGCAGAATATGTATGCAGGAGGGCATTGGTCTTGATGTCGTTTCGGGAGGAGAACTGTTTACGGCTCTTTCGGTCGGTTTTCCTGCGGAGAAAATAGTTTTTCACGGGAACAACAAAACTCGTGCAGAGCTTGCTTATGCGGTGGAGAGCGGTGTCGGCAGGATTATTGTCGATAATATTACAGAGCTGGAAACGCTTGATGAAATTGCCGTTTCCCGTGGCGTAACTGCCGGAATTATGTTCCGAATCAAGCCCGGCATAGATGCACATACTCACGATTTTATCAGAACGGGACAGATTGATTCAAAGTTCGGCTTTGCCCTTGAAACGGGAGAGGCTATGGAAGCCGTTAAAAAGGCACTCAATATGTCGGGAGTAAAGCTGAAAGGTCTTCATTGCCATATCGGTTCTCAAATATTCGATATTGATCCGTTTGAGCTTGCCGCAAAGGTTATGCTTGATTTTTATGAAGAAATCAAAAAAGAAACGGGTGCGGAGCTTGAAGAGCTGAATCTCGGTGGAGGCTTCGGCATAAAGTATCTTGAAAGCGAGAATCCAAAGCCTTTCGGCGAATATATGAAAAATGTTTCGGCTGTTGTTAAAAGCCGATGTGAAAAGTCCGGTTTGAAAACTCCGTTTATTATCATAGAGCCGGGACGCTCCGTTGTAGGTGCGGCGGGAATCACGCTTTATACCGTCGGAAGTGTAAAAACCATACCTGAAATCAGAACCTATGTTTCGGTTGACGGCGGAATGGGCGACAATCCGAGATATGCACTGTACGGTGCGGATTATGAAATCGTTTGTGCCAACAAGGCAAATGAAGAAAGAACCGAAACGGTTACGGTTGCGGGCAAATACTGCGAAAGCGGTGATTTAATTCAAGAAAATACCAAGCTTCAAAGGGTTGAGGCGGGCGATATTCTTGCTGTTTTGTCAACCGGTGCGTATAATTATTCGATGGCTTCAAATTATAATCGGGTTGCAAGACCTCCCGTTATTATGATAAATGACGGCAGAGCCGAGGTTGCGGTAAAAAGAGAAACCTATGAGCAGATAACCGCAAATGATATATAAATCTGCGAATAATAATATTAATGTAATGATTTTGCATAACTGTTTACCAATTTTATATGAGGAAGTGACACAATGCCTAAGGTCAAAATGATAGCAGAACAGGTACGCTTGCTCTCAGAGCAGACGAACAGATTCAAAACCGGACGCATCTCTGTGTCCATGGCATTACCCATGGATGAAAAAATGGCGGCAAATTCGCTGCTGATATATCTTTTAAAGCGTTCGTGCAAGGAATATCCCGATTTTTCACTTTTGAACGGAAAGCTTGATGAGCTTTACGGTGCGAGCCTTTCCGCTTCCGTTTCAAAATCGGGAGAAGCACAGGTGCTTACACTTTCGATGACCTGCCTTGATGACCGTTTTGCGTTGACGGATGAAAGCATTGCCGAGCAGTGTGCACGCCTTCTTGCAAGTATGATTTTTTCTCCAAATTGCAAAAACGGCAGCTTCGGTTCGGAGAATCTTGCAGCCGAAAAGCGTCTTCTTATCCAGCGTATTGAAGAAGAACTCAACGATAAAAGGACTTATGCGTTCAATCGATGCATAAGCTATATGTGCGAAAACGAAGCATACGGTAAGGATAAATACGGTACGGTTGAGGAAATCAAAAAAGTCAAAATGACCGACGTATATGCTGCGTGGAAGAATCTTCTTTCCTGTGCGATATTCCAAATAACCGTTGTGGGCAGTGCAAATGCGGATGATGTTGCCGAGATTTTTTCAAAGTACTTTAAAAAGATTGAAAGAAATCCCGTAAAGCCGGAAACAGTTTTCCGTCAGAGAGGCGGTCACTTTAATCGCTATGAAGAAAAATATCCCGTTAATCAGGGTAAGCTTGTTATCGGCTTCAGAGCCGGAATGCAAAGCAGCCGTGATAATCTTGCGGCAATAACCGTTATGAACGATATATTCGGAATGGGAACTTATTCAAAGCTTTTTGCGAATGTTCGAGAAAAGCTCAGTCTTGCGTATTATTGCTGGTCAAAGCTGATTGCAAGCAAGGGACTTGTTCTTGTTGAGGGTGGAATAGATACCGATAAGGAAAAAAAGGTATCTGCGGAAATCCTTTCTCAGCTTTCGGATTTGAGAAACGGAAAAACAGAGCCGGAAATTCTCGAATCCTCAAAGAAAAGCCTTAAAGAAAGATATACCTTCACAACGCCGGAGGGGATTTGCTCTTGGTATTCTTCACAGGTGCTTGAGGATGAAATTCTTGATACCGACAGCCTTATCGAAGAAATCGAAAAGGTAACAATGGAG
This sequence comes from uncultured Clostridium sp., assembly GCA_964571095.1. Classification (GTDB taxonomy): domain Bacteria; phylum Bacillota; class Clostridia; order Oscillospirales; family Acutalibacteraceae; genus CAG-177. The sequence continues at coordinate 21,025 of CAZNAC010000015.1, forward strand.
CAGGTTTGCGAGGCAGCAAAAAAGCTTTCGATTGACACCATATTTATGCTTTCGGCTGAGTCGGAGGAGGTTGCAAAAGATGAAGATTAAGCATATATCAAACGAAAAGCTCGGCGAGAGCGTTTACTGTGCCCGCCATAAATCCGGACTTGAAATAAGGGTAATGCCCAAATCGGGATACAGCTCGGCTTATGCGATTTTCGGAGTTAAATACGGCTCGATTGACACGGCGGTGCAAAACGAAAACGGCGAATTTGAAGTGATTCCGGAGGGAACGGCTCATTTTCTCGAACACAAGCTTTTTGAAAGCGAAGATTTGAATGCTTTTGAGCGTTTTGCAAAAACGGGTGCAAGTGCCAATGCGTATACAAGCTTTGAAAAAACCGCATATCTTTTCAAAGGCTCGGAGAATATCGAAGAATCGCTTGAAATATTGCTCGATTTTGTTCAAAATCCGTTTTTTACGGCTCAAACCGTTGAAAAGGAACAGGGAATCATCGGTCAGGAAATCAGAATGTATCAGGATTTGCCCGATTGGCAGGTTATGTTTAATTTGCTCAGAGCACTCTATGTTTCGCATCCCGTAAGGATAGATATTGCAGGCACGCAGGAATCTATTGCACAAATTGATGCCGATTTGCTTTACAGATTGTATAATAATTTTTACAATCCCGCAAATATGGTGCTTTGTGTTGTCGGTGCGGTTGAACCCGATGAAGTTTTTGAAATCGTTGACAGATGCATTAAAAAATCAAATTCAAAGGTTATTGAAAGAAAATTTGAAAAAGAAAGCGGAAAACCGGTTCAAAATTATATAGAAGAGCATCTTTCTGTTGCTCAAAAGCAATTTCTTCTCGGATTTAAAGAGGAGCTTACGCAGCCGCTTCTCAGCCTTGAAGACGAAATTGCCACCGATATCGTGCTTGAATCGCTTTTCGGAAAATCATCACCCGTGTTCAAACGTCTGCTTGATGATGAGCTTATAGATATGGGCTTCGGAACGGAGCTGTTTAACGGCTTTGGCTTTTCGTGCGTTATGATAGGCGGAACAAGCGTAAATCCCGAAAAAGCCGCCGAGATTATTAAGGAAGAAATAAATAAGGCAAAGAAAAACGGTATTGACAAAGCCGCCTTTGAAAGAGCAAAGCGTAAGCTTTACGGCAGATATGTTATGTGCTATAACGATATTGATGACACGGCGAATATGTTGATGAATCTTTATTTTAACGGCTATGAACCGTTTGCGGAGCTTGAAGCTTGCAAGAATCTTACAATCGAAAAGGCACAGAAAAGACTCGAAGCGATTAAAGAAGAATTTTCGGCACTTTCCGTTGTCAGCCCGATTTTATAACGATGAAAGGAATTTGAAAAATGTCGGATTATACGGTTGTTTATTTTTCCGCTATCAAAAGAGGCTTCAGTGTGCCGAGCGTGCTTGCCGATTTTTCGATATTCGGAATTGATGTTGAAATCAAATTTTACGGAGCGATTATAGCTTTCGGATTTTTGCTTGCCGTGCTTTTCGGCGGCAGAATGGCTTATAAATGGAAAATGAGCCTTGATAAAATGGTTGATGTTCTCATTTACGGAACAATATTTGCGGTTATCGGTGCAAGACTTTATTATGTTTTCTCGAAATGGGATTATTACGGTACCAATCTTTCCGATATTCCTAAAATTTGGGAGGGCGGACTTGCAATTTACGGCGGTATTATCGGCGGTCTTGCGGCGGCGTATGTTGTGTGCAAGGTCAGAAAAATGAATTATTGGAACCTTCTCGATATTGCAACGATGAGCTTGCTTATCGGACAGGGCATTGGCAGATGGGGAAATTACACAAATCAAGAAGCCTTTGGCGTAAATACAGACCTTCCGTGGGGAATGTGGAGCGAAAAAATAGCGGAGGATATAAACTCAAATCAAGCACTTTATGCCGAAAAAGGATTCAGCGTTGATCCGAACTTGCCTGTGCATCCAACCTTCCTTTATGAATCGATTTGGTGCTTACTCGGCTTTTTTGTTCTCTATCTTATTTGTCGAAAAGCAAGAATATTCAGCGGTCAAATTGCTCTTTGCTACGGTATATGGTACGGTATCGAGAGAACCGTTGTTGAGGGCTTGCGTACCGACAGCCTTTATATTTCGGGCACGACAATAAGAGTTTCGCAGGCACTTTCGGCGGCACTTGTTGTTGTTTGTACCGTTTTGCTTGCGGTTCTTCTTCGTAAATACAAGAAAAATCCCAAGCCGATTGACGGTATTGATTTCTTCCTTGAGGAGGAATTGAAAGCTCAAAAAGAAAACAAAGCGGCGGAAGCGAAAAATGAATCCGAAAATGATGACGGCTTACCCGAAAAAGACGAGCCGACCGAGCAATTGCCTGCCGAGGAGATAAAAGAAAATGTGCAAAATAATTGACGGAAAAGCAATAAGAGAATATAATCTCGACGAAATAACAGCTCAAGTGTCTTTGATGAAAGAAAAGGGAATCCAACCGACCCTTGCGGTTATCATAGTCGGCTCCGATCCCGCATCGAGAATTTATGTCAATAACAAAAAAACGGCGTGCGAAAGAACGGGGATCCGTTCGCTTGAATATGCACTTCCCGAATCAACAACAACCGAAGAATTGCTTGAACTTATCGATACATTAAATAAAGATAAGAGCGTAAACGGTATTCTTTGTCAGCTTCCGATGCCGAAGCATATAAACAAGAATCTTGTGCTCGAAAGAATCCTTCCGCAAAAGGATGTTGACTGCTTCCATCCCGAAAATGTCGGCAAGCTGTGTATCGGCAACGGCGAAATCGTTCCGTGTACTCCTATGGGAATGGTGAAAATGCTTGAATATGAGCATATTGATCCGTCGGGTAAGCATTGCGTTATTATCGGAAGAAGTGATATAGTAGGTAAGCCTATGGCGATGCTTATGCTTGCAAGGAATGCGACTGTTACGGTCTGCCACTCCAAAACGCAAAATCTTGCCGAGATAACAAAGCAGGCGGATATTCTTGTTGCTGCGGTCGGAAAAGCCAAATTCGTTAAAGCCGATATGGTTAAGGACGGTGCGGTGGTGCTCGATGTCGGTATGAACAGAGACGAAAACGGCAAGCTTTGCGGCGATGTTGATTTTGAGAATGTCAAAAATAAAGCATCGCTTATTACTCCCGTGCCGGGCGGTGTCGGACCGATGACGATTGCAATGCTTATGAGGAACACTCTTGCCGCAACAAAGCTTCAAATTAACTCCGTGAGGAGAGTGGATTAAATGTCCGGATATAAATATCAGCTTCATTGCCATACCGCTCCGTGCAGTGACTGCGGAAAATCAACACCACGTGAATTTGCCGAAGCTCTCGCCGTTTCGGGATATGCCGGTGCCTGCATCACCAATCATTTTTACCACGGAAACAGCGGGATAGACCGTGATAAATCGTGGGACTATTTTGTTTCCGCATATGAAAAGGATTGGCTGGAATGCAAAGGCTTCGGTGAACGGTACGGAATCGATATTCTTTTCGGAATCGAGGAGGGCGTCGGTGACGGGCTGGAAATACTTTGCTACGGCTTAACTCCCGAAATGCTTTATGCTCATCCCGAACTTGAGGAAAAGAGCGCCGAGCTTTGGTACAAAACTCTTTCACCTCTCGGAGTGCTTGTTATTCAAGCTCATCCGTTCAGACAGAGAGGTTATATTACGGCTCCCGGCGTTCTGCCTCTTAAATATATTGACGGTATTGAAGTTTACAATGCCGGTCATCAGCCTGAATATGATACTGAGGCTTTGGAATATTCACGGAGAGTGAACGGACTTATATTAACATCCGGAGCGGATTCGCATACTCCGGAAACATTATCAAATGCCGGAATTTGCTCCGAATGCAGAATCGACAGCTCCGAAAAACTGGCAGAGGTTTTGAAAAGCGGAAAATATTCGCTGATAGAACCGAGAAGAAAATGAAATAAAGGAATAATTTGTATTGCAAAAAAGAAAACATAAAAAAACAATTGACAACAGTGTAAGGTTATGATATAATCTCATATGCCGCATATTCGGGGCGGGTGAGTTATGCCCAAAAACAGGCTTCCTGTGCCTCAGGTAACCCAAATATAAGAGTTACAGAATAGCGAGTCTTAAAGAAAAGGAATGAAAATCCGATGTACGCAATCATTGAAACAGGCGGCAAGCAGTATAAGGTTGAAGCCGGCGATGTTATTTTCATCGAAAAGCTTGGTGCCGAAGAAGCAAGCGAATACACCTTTGATAAGGTAATCGCTGTCGGAACAGATGACGGTATAACCGTTGGTGCTCCTTATGTTGCAGGAGCAAGCGTTTCCGCAAAAGTAGTTAAGAACGGCAAGTCAAAGAAGATTACCGTTATGACCTACAAATCCAAGAAAAACTCAAAGCGTAAGATGGGTCACAGACAGCCCTACACAAAGGTTGAAATTTCAGCTATCAACGCTTAAAGGCAATGCCCTATGATAAGGGTAAAATTCTTGTTCGGAAACAGACAGCTTACAGGTTTTGAAATTTCAGGTCACGCAATGTTTGCCGAGAGCGGTGAAGATGTTGTTTGTGCTGCGGTTTCGTCTGCCGCATATATGGCTGCGAATACGATAACCGATGTTATTAAAGCACAAGCAAAAGCCGAGGCAACTAACGGCAATATGCGTTTGCTCATTGCCGCCCCAAACGAAAAAACCGAAACGGTTCTTCGCGGAATGGTGCTTCATTTGACCGAGCTTTCAAAACAGTATCCCGAAAACATTAAAATAATCTACGGAGGTGTAAAGTAATGCTTAAAATAAATGTTCAGCTTTTCGCTCATAAAAAAGGTATGGGTTCAACCCGTAACGGTCGTGATTCGGAGTCAAAAAGACTCGGTGCCAAGAGAGCTGACGGTCAGTTTGTTCTTGCAGGCAACATCCTTGTAAAGCAGAGAGGTACTCACATCCATCCCGGCAACAATGTTGGCAGAGGTTCAGATGATACTCTTTTTGCACTCATCGACGGAACGGTTAGGTTCGAGCGTATGGGTAAGGATCGCAAGAAGGTCAGCGTTTACGCTGTTGAGCAGTAATTTACAGATATGAATTTTGCCCTGCCGATTGCAGGGCGATTTTTTTTGCCTTTTAGGGTAAAAATTGACAAAAATCATAGGATTTATGCAAATAAAACATCATTTATTGACAGCCGATTTTGTTTTTGATATACTTTTTACTGCAAATATATTTTGCGAAAAATCGTGAAAGGAAAATATCAATGAAAAAGTTAGTCAGTATATTGCTTGCGTTATCAATGTTGTTTGGCTTTTGCGTGCCGGTCAATGCTCAAGAGCAACCGGATTCCGAAGCGAAGTGTGAAACTCTGCCGGTTGTGATTGTTCGCGGAATGGATTTCGGCGGACTGTATATCGATTACGGAACGGAAAACGAGAGAAACGCTATCGGAAATATCGATGCCGGTGAGATTTTGCGAGAGCTTGCAAAGGCTGTCGGAAAGCTCATTTTCGGATTCGATGTTGACGGTGCGATGGATATTGTTTTGGATTATGCGTATAAAATCCTTGAGGGTCTGTCGGTTGATAAACTCGGCGATTCTGTTTATAATGTTGATGTTCCGCGTTATTCTCAAAGTGCCGAAAACTACGAAGCACTCCGAGAGGGCGAAACGAATGAGTTCGGAATGGTGAGGGCGTGCATCGAAACATTTGATGATGGACATACGTTTTATTTGAACTACGATTGGCGTAAAAACCCGCTTGAGGTTGCCGATGAAATCAACGAAGCGGTTGAAAATGCAATCAAAACATCCGGTCATGATAAGGTGAACCTTGTTTGTGCAAGTATGGGCGGAATTATGACTGTTGCATATTTGACAAAATACGGTTATGACAAAATAAATCGTTGCCTGTTTATGTCCTCAACATTTTGCGGTGCACAGGTTGCGTCGGATTTACTTGCGGGAAGAATAGAAATAACGGCGGATAATCTTTATAATTTTGTCGCTTATCTTGTTGATGGCAATAAAACTGCCGCTTTTATGATTGACGGACTTCACAAGCTCGGTGCTTTCGATGCCGTAACGAAGCTTACGGACTATATATTGGAAAATTATCTTGATGAGGCAACGGACAGGATACTTCGTCCCGTTGTCGGTCATATGCTTTCGCTTTGGGGACTTGTTCAAACGGAGGATTATGATGCGGCGATTGATTTTATGCTTGACGGCGACCGTGAGGGAAATGCCGAATTTTTAAAGAAAACCGACGCACTTCGTGAAATGATGGATAATAAAGCAAAGCTGCTTAGTGATATGGTTGACAGTGGAGTTGAAATTGCCGTTGTTGCACATTACGATTCGCCGGTTGTGCCTGTATACGAGAATGCGGATTTTACAGGTGACGGCACATTGGAAACATATCAGCTTTCGGGATATGCAACCGTTGCAAAATACGGTGAAACTCTCGGCGATGACTACAAAGCGACGAATCCCGAATATGTTTCTCCCGATAATGCCGTTGACCTTTCAACCGCACTTTTCCCCGAATATACTTATATAATCAAAGATGCACCGCACGTGAGCTGTTCATACGGAACGGATTACAGCAAATTTTTTATTTGGCTTCTTACATATGACGGTGATTTTTATGCCGGAGCTTGCGAAAAGTATCCGCAGTTTATGAAATCAAGCAAAGAGCAAACGCTTTCGGCGTTTTAAAAATTACAGGCTGTAGGGTTTGAATTTAACCTTACAGCCTGTTTAAAATTGTGAATATCTGTTAATCGGAGAGTATAGTTAATTTATTTGCCGGCATATCGTTTGTCGTTCAAAATTTCTTTCAGATACATTCCGGTATAGGATTTTTTGCATTTTGCAACTTCTTCGGGAGTACCCTGTGCAACGATTTTTCCGCCGCCGTTACCGCCCTCCGGTCCAAGATCTATAATATGGTCGGATACTTTTATAACATCAAGATTATGCTCGATAACAATAACAGTGTTGCCCTTATCGACAAATTTTTGAAGAACATCAATCAGCCGATGAACATCCGCTGTGTGAAGTCCGGTTGTCGGTTCATCGAGGATATATACGGTTTTGCCGGTTGAAATTTTGGAAAGCTCCGTTGCAAGCTTTACCCTTTGAGCTTCGCCGCCCGAAAGAGTTGTTGCGGGTTGACCGATTTTGATGTAACCGAGTCCGACATCATAAAGCGTTTTTATTTTGCGATGAATTTTCGGAATGCTTTCAAAAAAATTCATTCCTTCTTCAACCGTCATCTCAAGAATATCGTGAATATTTTTGCCCTTGTACCTGACTTCGAGCGTTTCTCGATTATAACGCATTCCCTTGCACACATCGCAGGGAACATAAATATCGCTCATAAAGTGCATCTCGATTTTAACAATGCCGTCGCCTTGGCACGCCTCACATCTGCCGCCCTTGACATTGAATGAAAATCGATTCGCCTTATATCCTTTTTTCTTGGAATCAACCGTTGAAGCAAAAAGCTCTCTTATATCGTTGAAAACTCCCGTGTAGGTTGCGGGATTGGAACGGGGAGTTCGTCCGATCGGGGATTGGTCAATATTAATAACCTTATCAAGATATTCCGTGCCGGTGATTTTATCGTGGGCACCGGATATTTTTTTTGCGTTGTTCAGCTCGGTTGCAAGGTGCTTGTTGAGAATTTCATTCACAAGGGAGGACTTTCCCGAACCCGAAACACCCGTAACACTGATAAATTTCCCAAGAGGAAATTCAACATTGATGTTTTTGAGGTTGTTTTCTCTTGCACCGTAAACGATAAGAGATTTTCCGTTTCCCTCTCTGCGTTTTTCTGGAATTGGAATAAATTTTTTACCGCTCAGATATTGACCGGTTATGGATTTTTCACAGTTAATGATGTCATCAATGCTTCCGGAGCAAACAATTTCGCCGCCGTGGATTCCCGCGCCGGGGCCTACATCAACAATATAATCTGCGGCACGCATTGTTTCTTCATCGTGTTCAACAACAATAAGTGTGTTGCCGAGGTCGCGCAATTCTTGCAGCGTTTTTAAAAGCTTTGAATTATCTCGCTGATGAAGTCCTATACTCGGTTCATCGAGAATATAAAGGACACCCATAAGCGATGAGCCGATTTGCGTTGCAAGACGAATCCTTTGAGCCTCACCTCCGGAGAGAGTTGCCGATGAACGGGCAAGAGTAAGATAATCCAAACCAACGCTTGAAAGAAATTTCAGCCTGCTTTTGATTTCTTTTATGATTTGATCGGCTATCAAACTTTCTCTTTCGTTTAAAGAAAGATTATTGAGAAATTCGATTTCTTCGTCAATGGATTTATTGACAAATTTATCTATATTGATTCCGCCGACGGTTACACCGAGCGATTCTTTACGCAGTCTTGCACCGCCGCATTCGGGACATTTAACGCTTGTCATAAAGGTTTCAAGCTCCGCCTTGGAGTATTCGCTTGTCGTTTCTCTGTATCGTCTTTCAATGTTGTTGATAATGCCTTCAAAATCACTCATATAAGTGCCGCTGCCGTATTCGCTTTTACGTTCAAGTTTGATTTTTTTGCCGCCGGTGCCGTAAAAAATAATATCCTTTGCTTTTTTTGAAAGCTCGCAGAACGGAGTGTCGAGCGAAAAATCATATGCCTTGGCAATGCCCTCGTAATACATCTGTGCAATCGTGCCGCCGTCCGCAATTGACCAACCGCTCGCTTTTATCGCACCTTGACGAATCGAAAGCTTATCATCGGGAACAACCAGCTTGGGATCAACACGCATAAAAACGCTGAGTCCCGTGCATTTCGGACAGGCTCCGAAAGGATTATTAAACGAAAAAGAGCGTGGCTCAAGCTCTTCAATGCTTACGCCGTGTTCGGGGCAGGCATAGTTGAGCGAATATAATTGCTCTTCGCCGCCGACAACATCAACCAAAAGCAGACCTTCGGTAAGATTTGTTGCGGTTTCAATCGAGTCGGCAAGTCTTGAGCGAATCCCGTCTTTAACAATAAGACGGTCAACAACAACCTCAATGTTGTGCTTTATATTTTTTTCGAGCTTTATTTCTTCCGAAAGGTCATAGGTGATTGAGTCAATACGAACTCTTGCAAAGCCGCTTTTTCTTATCGAATCAAGCTCTTTAACATATTCTCCCTTTTTCCCTCTCGCAATCGGTGCCATAATTTGTATTTTGGTGCCCTCCGGCAAGGTGAGCACCTGCTTTGTTATATCATCAACCGTTTGCCTGCTGATTTCTCTGCCGCATTCGGGACAGTGCGGTATACCGATTCTGGCATAAAGAAGTCGCAGATAATCATAGATTTCCGTAACCGTTCCGACGGTTGAACGTGGATTTTTTGAAGTTGTTTTTTGGTCGATAGATATAGCGGGGGAAAGACCTTCTATGCTTTCGATGTTAGGCTTTTCCATTTGACCGAGAAACTGTCTTGCGTATGACGAAAGAGATTCAACATATCTGCGTTGTCCCTCGGCATATATCGTGTCAAAAGCAAGTGAGGATTTACCCGAACCGGAAAGTCCGGTGAAAACAACCAGCTTGTCACGCGGGATAGTTATATCAACATTTTTTAAGTTGTGCTCTTTTGCACCCTTTACGGTTAAATTTTTAATAGCCATTATTATTTACCTCGTCTGAGCTTTTCGATTCTGTCACGCAGATATGCCGCGTGTTCAAATTCAAGTATCTTTGCGGCAGCCTTCATTTCGGTTGTAAGCTTGGTTATGAGTGCCTCTCGTTCTTTTTTGCTCATTTTTGAAATTGCTTTTTCTTCATCGCTCTTAGCGGAAATTTCAATGATTTCGTGAACGTCCTTAACAATCGTTTTGGGCGTTATGCCGTGCTCCGTATTGTATTTCATCTGCTTCTCACGGCGTCGGAGAGTTTCGGTAATTGCTCTTTCCATAGATGGAGTAACGCTGTCGGCATACATAATAACAGTACCCTCGGAGTTACGTGCCGCCCTGCCGATTGTTTGAATCAGAGAGGTTTCGGATCTCAAAAAGCCCTCCTTGTCGGCATCGAGAATAGCAACAAGCGATACCTCCGGAATGTCAAGACCTTCACGCAAAAGGTTTATGCCTATCAAAACATCAAATTCACCGAGCCGAAGTCCTCTGATAATTTCCATTCGCTCAATGGTGTCGATATCGTGATGCATATAGCGGACTTTTATATCGAGATTTTCAAGGTAATCAGTTAAATCCTCCGCCATACGTTTTGTCAGAGTGGTAACAAGCACTCTTTCACCCTTTTGGGTTCTTGAATTGATTTCCGAAACAAGGTCATCAATTTGTCCGTCTGTCGGGCGAACGGAAATTTCAGGATCCAAAAGTCCCGTAGGTCGAATAACCTGTTCCGCAATTCTGACGCTTTTTTCTCTTTCAAATTCTCCGGGCGTTGCACTGACAAAAACCTTTTGCCCTGTTTTTTGATAAAATTCATCAAAAGTCAGCGGACGGTTATCATATGCCGAGGGAAGCCTGAAGCCGAATTCAATAAGGCTTTCTTTTCTTGCTCTGTCACCGCCGTACATTGCCCTGACCTGCGGAAGCGTTACGTGGGATTCATCAACGAAAAGCAGATAATCATCGGGGAAATAGTCAAGAAGCGTGAAAGGCGAAGAACCGGAAGGTCTGCCCGACATAATTCTCGAATAGTTTTCGATTCCTTTGCAAAAGCCGGTTTCACGAAGCATCTCGATGTCATATTCCGTTCGCTGACGGATTCTTTGAGCTTCAAGCAGCTTTCCGTTTTCTTCAAAAAATTTTACTCGGTCAAGCATTTCGCCGTATATTTGAGATATTGATTTTTCCATTTTATCGGGGGCGATAACATAGTGCGAGGCGGGATAAATTGCGGCGTGTGACAAAACATTTTTAACCTGACCTGTCAATGCGTTTATTTCGCTTATTCTATCGATTTCATCGCCGAAAAATTCAACACGAATACCGTTTTCGTTTGAATATACGGGAAAGATTTCAACAACATCTCCTCTGACACGGAATTTGTTTCTGCTGAAATCTATATCATTTCTTTCATATTGTATCGAAACAAGCTTTTCAATAAGCTCGTCACGGCTTTTTTCCATACCGGTTCGCAGAGAGATAACCATGCTGCGATAATCAATGGGATCGCCGAGCGTGTAAATGCACGATACGCTGGCAACAATTATAACGTCACGTCTTTCGGACAGAGCAGAGGTTGCCGAGTGCCGAAGCTTATCGATTTCATCGTTAACGGCGGAATCCTTTTCAATGTAGGTGTCGGTGGTGGGAATATATGCCTCCGGCTGATAATAGTCATAATATGAAACAAAATACTCAACGGCATTTTCGGGGAAAAATTCACGAAATTCCGAACAAAGCTGTGCGGCGAGGGTTTTGTTGTGGGCAAGAATGAGTGTGGGACGGTTAACCTTTTCGATAATGTTTGCCATTGTAAAGGTTTTGCCTGAGCCTGTAACACCCAAAAGAGTTTGCTCCCCGAAGCCTTTGTTTATTCCGTCAACAAGCTCGGCTATTGCCTGCGGCTGGTCGCCGGTCGGCTTATATTTTGAATGAAGCTTAAAGCTATCCATAACCATCCCTCCGTTGAGATTATTGATATTCACTTATGAACAAATGTTCTAAATAATTATATCATAGTAATTTTTAAATGTAAACTGTTTTTTAAAATTTTTTATCTTTATTGCCGAAAAATTGCTTGATTCTTTTGCATATTTCGGCTGTATAATATGATTGAAAACATCGGTGAGGCAATATTTTTCTGTCAAAAAACAATGAAAACATTCGATGGTGCAACAATTTTCATAAACAAATAACCGATTGTTACAATGTTCATTGACATTTTCCACAAAAGGTGGTATTATAATTCCAAGATGTATCATCCTTGAAACGGAGTGTTATTATTTGAAAGGTATAATTCTGGCGGGCGGTTCGGGAACAAGACTTTATCCGTTAACTATGGTAACAAGTAAACAGCTCCTGCCCGTTTATGACAAGCCTATGATATATTATCCCCTGTCAACGCTGATGCTTGCGGGAATAAGAGAAATTTTGATTATTTCAACGCCTACGGATACGCCGAGATTCAAGGAGCTTCTCGGTAACGGCAGACAGTTCGGTCTCAGCCTTTCTTATGCCGTTCAGGAAAGTCCCGACGGACTTGCTCAAGCATTTATTATCGGCGAAAAATTTATCGGCGATGATGATGTTGCAATGGTTTTGGGTGATAATATTTTTTACGGCAACGGTCTTGGCCATATGCTCAGAATGGCGGCAAAAAACAAAAACAGGGCAACGATTTTCGGCTATTATGTTGATAATCCGCAGGCTTTCGGCGTTGTTGAATTTAATGATGAAGGCGTGCCTGTTTCCATTGAAGAAAAGCCGCAGGTTCCCAAATCGAATTATGCCGTAACAGGCCTTTATTTTTACGATAACAGGGTTGTTGAATATGCAAAATCGCTCAAGCCTTCCAAAAGAGGAGAGCTTGAGATAACCGACATTAATCAGCTTTACCTTCAAAACGGAGATCTCGATATAAAGCTTATGGGCAGAGGCTTTGCGTGGCTCGATACGGGTACGGTTGAAAGTCTTATGGATGCGGCTAATTTTATCAGAACCATCGAAAGACTTCAGGGAATTAAGATTTCCGCTCCCGAAGAAATCGCATATAATATGCACTGGATAAGCCGTGAGGCTTTGCTTCGTTCTGCCGAAAAATACGGCAAATCGTCCTACGGACAGCATTTGAGGTCTGTTGCGGAGGGAAAAATTCTTTATTCAACAAATAAGCCCGGTGAAAGACCTTGCTGGGGCACGGAGGGTGAAGATGAAGCTGAATAAAACCGAAATCAACGGAGTTTATGAGGTGGAGCCTCAAGTTTTCGGTGATAATCGTGGTTGGTTCTGCGAAACATATTCAAAAAAAGAATTTGAAAAAGTCGGCATAAAAGTCGATTTCGTTCAGGATAACCGCTCTTTTTCGGCAAAAAAAGGAACCTTGAGAGGACTGCATTGTCAAAAAGCTCCCATGTCGCAGGCAAAGCTTGTTTCGTGCATAAAGGGTACTATTTTGGATGTTGCGGTTGATATAAGAAAAGGCTCGCCGACATATATGAAATATGTTGCCGTTGAGCTTAGCGAAGAAAACAAAAAAATGCTCTTTATTCCCAAAGGCTGTCTTCACGGGTTTGTAACCTTAACGGATAATGTTGAAATCGCATATAAGGTTGATGAGTTTTATTCTCCGGAAAACGACAGAAGTATTCGTTTTGATGACAGTGAGATTGGTGTTGAGTGGGGAATCTCGGAGCCGATTCTTTCCGAGAAAGACAAAAAAGCACCGCTGCTGAAAGACAGCGATGTTGAATTTGAATTTTAGTTTTTGAAAAAATTACCGAATAAAAACAGTATAAAGCATTTGTTTTGGCTCATAATAACCGTGAAAAGGAGTTGAAACTAATGCTTGATAAAATTTCACTGGCTCTCGTAATTATCGGTGCACTTAACTGGGGCAGCATCGGCTTGTTTCAGTTTGATATTGTTGCGTGGATATTCGGCGGCCAGGGTGCGATTCTCAGCAGAATTGTATATACGCTTGTTGCTCTTGCGGGTGTTTGGTGTGTATCGCTTCTTTTTAGAGACAATGAAAGTCTTGTTGAAAGCGGTACGGACGATATTCAGTAAAACAGGGCATACCGAGCTGCAAACAAAAGAAACGAATAAAATACGGCTTGCGTAGGATGTGTACCTATACAAGCCGTGTTTTTGTTTTGCTATATTAAACCAAGCAGAGTAAAAGTGTTGAGCATTAATTTCATCAATCTTTCTTTAAAAAAGACTTTTAAAGTTTCCTGAAAGAAAAAACGAAGCTTGTAGCCGAAAGAATTTGTTTCTCTTGCATCGGATTTTTCTCTGCCGTCTGCAATTGTTATCGAATCGAGCCAAGTGATGGCAGAGGAATTTTCGATTGTTTTTCCGTTGCCGTCAATCGTTCTCATATCGGGATATTCTTGTTCGTTCGTTGGCATATCCATTGCAAGGTTATTCCAAAGATTGTGATTGAAAATAAACGGAATTTTTTCAAGAAGCGGTACATCGGGTGCGGAAGAATATGATGTTATTCTTATGTCATTTTTTCTGTTGCTCACAGCACAAAGACGCTTATACGATTTAAAAACATTGCGTTTATAGCTTGAATATGTATCGGTTTCGGAGCCCATAAACCAAACGGGCATATTTTTCAATGCCATAGCCTCGTTTTTGCTTATCGCTCGATCGGGACACATTATTGTTGCGGAAGAAAATTCGTTAGGATAAGAAGCGGCTAAATTGATTGCACCGTTTCCGCCTAAGCACCAGCCGATTATGTGAAGCCTTTCGGTGTCTGCATTTGGATTTTGACTGCAAAAATCATCGATTGCGGCTTTTAGGCACGGCGTAAGCTTTGATGAATCCCAATATCTCCAATCCTCCTCCGGAGCACGGGCAATGAACAGATATGCACCGCCATTCTTGAAGCGAGCCTGATAGTCGGCTGTAGTCCATACGGGCATTACGTTGGCAACAAGCTCAAATCCTTCTTGCAGTCCTTCAAGAGCACCTGCCATAATAACAATAACGGGATATTTTTTATTTGCGGGTGCACCGTTATCGATGGGAGAATAATAGCTGTAGTCAATGTCAACGCCGTCAACAGTCGGCCCGTTTCCTCTTGACCACGTTGTTCTCACCTCATCAATCTTGTAATCGATGCTTTTGGGTATATTAAGTAAGGAGATGTTAGATAATACCAAAATAATACATAGCAGTAGTGCGGTTATCGACAGAATAACGGTCAGTGCCTTGTGCTTCTTTTTCATAAAATCACTCTCACTTCATTGTTTGATTAATTGTCAAACGGTAATCAACACGAAGCGATGAACTGTCGAAAAATACACGTTGCGATATCGGCTTTAGCCGCAGATTGATGCAACGTTGAATTTTCCAAAGAAACAAAAGCTCCTCGTGTTTATGAAAAATATTACACAAGACTGTTTACAAAATGTTAAAAACAGAATTAAGTTTTGTTTCAAAAGAGTGATTTGTCGATTCTGTATAGTTTTTACAGCATATATCAAAAAACTCTCATTCTAAGACCGAAAGGTTCTATAATGTTTTCAGAGTTTTGATGATTTCACTTAATTCGGTTTGGATTTCCGTAATTTGTTTTTCAAGTTTATGGACTTTAAGACTTACAGAGTCGGTTCTGCCTATCAAATAATCGGCACTGACATTAAAAAAATCACATAATTTTATTATTGCATAACTATCCGGATTGGTTTTGCCTGTTTCGTAATTTGATAATGTTCTTTGGTCTATTCCTGTTGCGTTGGCAACGTCCGATTGACGTAAATCTTTGTCTTCTCTAAGCGCACGTATTCTGTTCATTGAAACACCTCCGATAAAAAATTATACTAAAATAATAGTATTCCCTATTGACATACTAAAAAATATCGTGTATAATCTAAATCACAGAAAAATATTGGTATACGGAGGTTTTTAAAATGTATTGCAGAAATTGTGGTAGTGAAATGGCTGAAAACGCAGTTGTATGTGTAAAATGTGGAGTTGCAAAAGATGCTGCTTCAAATTTTTGCCCGAATTGCGGTAACACAACCAATCAAGAGGCAGTTGTGTGCGTTAATTGCGGTGTCGGTTTGAAAAAAACGTCTTCCGCAGGAACAGTCACAGGTGAAAAGAGTGGAAAAACCAAAATGGCGGCGGGCTTGCTTGCAATTTTCCTCGGAGCAGTAGGTGCACACGAATTTTATCTCGGAAATCAGAAAAAAGCAGTATACAAAATTATTGCTTCGGTAGCTTGTGCAATTCTTTCCTTTATGGGAATCGGTTTGTTGGGATTTGTGGCTGTTTTCGGATGGAATATATATGATGCGGTAATGATTTTTTCCGGAAAACGTACCGATGCTGACGGAAACGAGTTGACATAACGGTAATTTGTTATGAAAAAAATTATCTCGATTATAATAATTGCGGCAATTGCCATTGCCGGATACAAGTTTTATGTTGAACACAAAAGCTCTGATTATTTAATGACAACCGGTAGCAATGAAGAAAAAATTACCGACACATTGGAAAAGTTTGAAAAATCTTATAATGAGGGTGATTTTGATTCTTTGTTAAAATGTTGCACAGGTAGAATGAAATCTGATTTGAAGTCTCAGATAGGACTTGGTTCTTCGATATTCGGCAGTGTTGTTTCTTTTTTAACATCCGATATACTCAATCTTGGCGGTGATGTTTTGGAAAAAATATGGTCACTGGGAACCGCAATGTGTCAAATGGATCTGACTTTAATCAATATTAGATATTTGTCCGAAACAGAAGCAGAGGTGGAACTTAATTATTTGGAAAAATCAAATGGCAAAGAAACAAGAATGTATATTCTTCTGGAAGAAGAAAATGAAGCGTGGTACGTTGCAAGTGATTTTTACCAAATAAGTAAGAATTAACGAAAGAAAAGTACCGTTTCGATTCGTTGTGTGAACCGAAACGGTACTTTAATATTATTTTTTTTTCAATCTTTCGCAAAGCTCTCTGTCGGGATTAACCCACATTGTATTGTAAGTATGATAAATAACCTTGCCGGGCTTTGCACCTGTCGGCTTTTTGAGAGAACGTATTTCGGTATAATCAACCGCAACCTGCGAGGATTCTCTGCCGCCGCTGTGATATGCGGCGAGAATGGCTGCCTGACGGCAGGTTCGTTCCGGTATAATATCTCCGTTTCCCACCACAACTACGTGGGAACCGGGGATTTTTTGCGTATGGAACCAGGAGTCATCTTTTGCAGCGATTTTAAATGTGAGAAAATCATTTTGAATATTATTTCTGCCAACAAGGATTTTATATCCGTCATCCGAAATGTATTCCAAAGGCGGCATAGGCTTTGCTTTTTTGGCTTTGTCATTTTTGGCTTTTTTGAGATATCCCTGTTCATAAAGCTCACTTCTGATTTCCGCAAGCTCCGTGTAGCCGTCCGAACGGTTAACGGCATCAATGACGGATTCAAGATACGAAAGCTCCTGCCGACTTTGCTCAATCAATTCTCCGAGCATACTCTCGGCGGTTTTCGCTTTTCTGTATTCTTTAAAATATTTTTGTGCATTTGCAGATGGTGATAGTGCGGGATCTGCGGGAATGCGAAGGGTTTCATTGTTGTTATAAAAGTTTTCAAGGTCATAAAAAACAGAGCCTTTTTCAAGCCTGTATTGGTTTGCAAGAATCAATTCCGCATTGATACGAAGTGTATCTCGATTTGCACAGGCGTCAAGCTCCGCCTGCCTGCTTTGAAGCTTTCTTGCTGCTCTTGCCGCAAAATTAGCAAGCAGCTTCAGCAGAGATTGACTGCGTTGACGGGTTCTTTCAAAACGGTCTTTTTCATAATAAAAGTCGTCGAGAAGCTCCGAAAAGCTTCCGAAGGCCTTTGCGGTAACAGTAAACCCATATTGAGCTATATTCATAAATGTAAAGTCATATGGCTTTACATCATCACGCATAAGCATAGTCGGGATGGCACTGCCGTCAATAAGGAAATCTTTGATTTCCGAAAGCTTTTTTTCAAGCCTTTGTTCAAAATAATCATTCAGTTGAGAAACGGCGATATCACCGCCACAGCAAAAAGAGGCAATCTCTCGGCATATCAAGGGAGAAACGCCCTCAAGTGATTCGAGAATAGCACCCGAAAGATGCTTGTTTCCGTGGCTTCTTATTGCCGAAACAGCATTATTTATATCGATTTCGGAAAGATTCAGCTTGCCTTGACGGGGAGGAAGCTCATACTTAAATGTAGGCAATATCTGCCTTACCGATGACTGCGTAAAGTCAACTCGCTTTACAGCATCGACTATATTTCCGTCGGAATCAACGAGAATGATGTTGCTGTGCTTTGCCATAATTTCAACGCAAATCGTGAATTTTGTACTGTCACCGATTTCGTTTGTGCCGGAAACGTCAATAAAAATAACTCTGTCTAATCCGAGTTGGCGGATATCGGTTATGACCGAGCCTGTTAAATGCTTTCTGAAAAGCATACAAAGCATCGGGGGAGTTGCCGGATTTTCCGGTGCTCTCGATGTCAGATGTATTCTCGGACTGTTTGCCGAAGCGGAGAGAAGCAGGCGAAACGCTCCTTCTCTTGAACGCAGATGAAACACTAATTCATCTTTTGAAGGCTGGTGAATTTTTTCTATTCGGCTTCCGATGATATATTGCGAAAGCTCTTTTTTCAGTAAATTGAGTGTTATTCCGTCAAGGGGCATAGCTTTTTCCTCTTATCTTTTTTGTCTTGTTGCGTTTTAAAAATATTCAACAGGAGATTTTTGCGGTATAATTTCAACTTCACAGTTAAAATTCTCGGAAATTTTGGTTGCAAGTGCATCAACAACGGGATTTTCCGTTTCAAAATGTCCTGCCGAAATAAGTGTTATTCCCAAATCGTATGCGGCAAGAAATTCGTGATGCTTTGCTTCGCCGGTTATAAGTGCATCACAGCCGTGCTTTGCGGCATCATATATAAAGCTTCCGCCTGCACCGCCGCAAAATGCAACGGTTTTAATTGCTTTTCCGCAATCGGCAAGCTGAACTCCCGTTGCAAGCCTGTCGGCAACAAGCATTGCAAGAACATCGGCATCGGTTTCTTCCGTTTCGGCTTTTCTGAGCATTGCGGCTTCTCCCTCGGTTGTCAAGGGAACGGGATTTTTGAATCCGAGAGCTTCCGCAAGAACATCATTTACGCCGCCGTAGGCAATATCAAGTGATGTATGAGCACAGATAGCGGAAATATCGTGCTTTGCCAAAAGGTAGGCGGCATCACCTTCGAGAAATTTTTTGACAGGATGAAAAATAACGGGATGATGACTGATTATAAGCTCGATTCCGTTAGCTGCGGCATATTTTACCGCATTCGGCGTTATATCGAGAACAACACCGATTTTTGAAATTTTACGGTGCGGATTTCCGACAAGCAGTCCGCTGTTATCCCATTCGCATTGCTTTTCAAACGGTGCAATGCCGTTTATGTAATCATATATGTTTTCAACCGTCGGTCTGCATTCCATGTATTTTTTCCTCCAGTTCCGCAATAATTTTTTTAAGGCGTTCGGAAGCTTCAAGCGAACCGTATTCGATTTCGGCATCGTATTTTTTAATGAGCCGAGAAACGGTGTTTTCGAGAATCATCCTTGCCTGAGCCTTTTTACATTCCGGCAGTTTTCCGGAATATATGTAGGAAACAGGCTTCGTCTCCGTTGTACCGGTATATTCGGCGGCTATTGCACAATAAAGCTTTCCGCTGTCGATACAGGCATCTTCCGATATGATTTCAAATCCGTTTTCAACAAAGAAACGTCTGATATCTTCGGCGTGAGACTGCGGCTGAACGATGAGTCTTTTTTGGGTGTCTTTCAGCCAAGGAGTGCGTGAAACAAGCTGTGCCATAAGTGTTCCGCCCATTCCGCACATAATAAAATCATCGGCCTCGGAGGCTTCGATTTTGTCAAAGCCATCCGAAAGCCGCAATGAAATCTTATCTTCGACTCCGTAATGTTCAACAGTCTTTTTTGCATTCTCAAGCGGGCCCTTGCGTACATCACACGCAAGAGCCTTGGGAGAAATGCCGTTCAAAATCAGGTAGGCGGGAAGATAGGCGTGGTCGGTTCCGATATCCGCAACCGTTTTTCCTTTTCTGACCATTCTTGCCGCCATAAGCATTCTGTTGCCGAGATTAATCATTATTCGGCAAGAAATGCATTGATTTTTTCGATAAGCTCATCGGCATCAACGCCGTGAACCATACAAGCCTGTGCAACCGATTCGTTTCTTGCGGAGGGACAGCCGAGACAGTGCATTCCCATTTCGAGAAAGAAGGGAGCAACCTCACGGTTTGCATCAAGAATTTCACCGATTTTCATATCTTTTGTGATTTTTTCCATAATAAAAACATCCTTTCGTCCGGTAAAATACATATAAAGTATACCACATTTGTGCTTTAATATCAATAGCCGATATTAATAAGAAAATTATCAAAAATATCAAATATTATTTAATTTATATAGTGACTTTTGTGAAAAACTGTGTTATACTAAAATGAATTGTTATGATATATCGAGGTGAGTCTATGCTTGAACAGATCATAAATGTTGACAGAATGGAGCAGGCTGTAAGTCTTTTCGGCAGCTTTGACGAAAATGTTAAGCTGATAGAAAAAGAATATTCCGTGTCCGTTATCAGCAGAGGCTCGGAGCTTAAAGTTACGGGTGAAGCGGAGAATGTTCAAAAGGGCGTTCGTGCGATAAACGGCTTGCTTACTCTGATTAACAGAGGCGAGTCGCTCAGTGAGCAGAACGTCAGATACGTTTTGTCGCTTGTTAATGAGGGCAACGAGGATAAGCTTGTTCATATGGCGGCGGATTGTGTTTGCATAACCTCAAAGGGCAAGCCCGTAAAGCCCAAAACCCTCGGTCAGAAAAAATATGTTGAAACAATAAGAAACAATACCGTTACCTTCGGCATCGGCCCAGCCGGAACAGGTAAAACCTACCTTGCGGTTGCAATGGCTGTTACGGCGTTCAGAGCTAAGGAAATTAACAGAATTGTTTTAACAAGACCTGCCGTTGAAGCGGGCGAAAAGCTCGGATTTCTTCCGGGCGATCTGCAATCAAAGGTCGATCCCTATTTGCGACCTCTTTACGATGCACTTTTTGATATGCTCGGTGCGGATAATTTTCAAAAGCATCAGGAGAGAGGCGATATCGAGGTTGCACCTCTTGCTTATATGAGAGGACGCACTCTTGATGACAGCTTTATCATTCTCGATGAGGCACAAAATACGACCGCAGAGCAGATGAAAATGTTTCTTACGCGTCTTGGCTTCAACTCGAAAATGGTTGTTACCGGCGATATTACCCAAATCGATTTGCCCGATGGCAAGCGTTCGGGTTTAAAGGAAGCGGTTAGGATTTTAAAAAATATAGATGATATCGGTACCGTTCGTTTCAGCGAAAAGGATGTTGTTCGCCACAGATTGGTGCAGGATATTATAAAGGCTTATGAAAAGCAGGAGGAGGAACGAAAAAGAAATGACAGGAAAGGTTAAGGTTGTTATTTCGGACGACCAAAGTGAAATTCGCATTCCTACAGGTGTTCGTATGCTTGTACGTCGCTGTTGCACGGCTGTTCTTGTTTTGGAGGAATTTGACGGAGCGGCAGAGATAAGCGTTACTTTTGTTGATGATGAAAAAATACATGAGCTTAACAAACAGTTCAGAAATATAGACAGCTCAACCGATGTTCTTTCGTTTCCTCTCGGAGAAAACGGCGTTTATGATGTGAATCACGACACCGGAGCAAAGATGCTCGGAGATATTGTGATTTCAATACCACACGCTTTTGAACAGGCAGAAAGATACGGTCATTCTTTCCAAAGAGAAATAGGCTTTTTGACGGTGCATTCAATGCTTCATTTGCTTGGCTATGACCATGTTAACGGCGGCATTGAGAGCGTAAGAATGCGTGAAAAAGAAGAAACGATTCTTACAAAGCTGGGACTTAAGCGAAATTCAAGCTATTATATGGATGATGATAATATATGAGGAATTTGCTTAAAAGCTTTGTTTATGCTTTCAGAGGAATTACATACTGCATAGTGCATGAGCGAAATATGCGGATTCATCTTTGTTTTACCGTTTATATGTTCGGTTTTTTGACGGTGCACGATTTTTTTGAGGTGAGTAAAACTCAATTTGCGGTTTTGTTTGCCGTTTGTGCGGCGGTTATTTCTCTTGAAGCGGTTAATACCGCTATCGAAAAGGCGGTTGACCTTGAAACCGAAAAATTCAATTCACTTGCAAAAATTTCAAAGGATGCGGCTGCGGGTGCCGTGCTTATTTCGGCAATCGGTGCCGTTGCTGTCGGGATTTCGATACTTTGGCAGCCGGAGGCTTTCGTAAAAATGTTTGAATTTTACAGAGAGAATATTCCTGTTTTGGCAGGCTTTATTGCGAGCCTTGTTGCGGCACTGATATTTGTTTTTGCGGGGCCTCTCGGAATAAAGAAATTTTTCGGAAAATATGTGGAATGAGGATAAAAGAATGACAAAAACTGCGTTTGTTGCAATAGTAGGCTGTCCGAATGTCGGCAAGTCATCGCTTCTTAACAGAATGCTCGGACAAAAGGTTGCGATCGTTACCCAAAAGCCTCAAACAACAAGAACAAGAATTATGGGCGTACTGACCGAGGGCGAAACACAGCTTGTGTTTACGGATACTCCCGGATATCATCGCCCCAAAACGAAGCTCGGAGAAAAAATGATAAAGGCGGTAAGTGACGGTGTTGCCGGTATGGATGCCTGCCTTTTTGTTACCGAGCCTGAGGGCGAAATAAGAGAAGCGGAGCTTGAGCTTCTGAAAAGGCTGAAAGCGGAGAAAGCTCCGGTTGTTCTTGCGGTAAACAAAATAGATACGGTGAAGCAGAAAGAAACGGTTATGGAAAAAATCGTTAAATTCACAAATGAATTTGATTTTGAAGCCGTAGTTCCCGTAAGTGCTCTGAAAAACGAGAATATCAATCTTATCATCGATGAATTAAACAAGCTGACGTATGAGTCCGTTCATTTTTTTCCGGATGATACTCTTACCGACCAGCCCGAAAGGGTGCTTGCGGCGGAAATGATTCGAGAAAAAGCACTGCTGCTGCTTGATAAAGAAATTCCTCACGGTATTGCGGTCAGCATAGAAAAAATGCGTGAACGCAGTAACGGCGGAATTATGGATGTTGAAGCGACGATATATTGCGAAAAAGACAGCCATAAAGGAATAATCATCGGCAAAAAAGGCGATATGCTGAAAAAAATTTCAACGAGAGCAAGAGTCGATATGGAAAACTTTTTTCAGTGCAAAATCAATTTGCAATGCTGGGTAAAGGTTAAGGAAGGCTGGAGAAACAGAGAAGGCCTTATTCATAATTTCGGCTTGGATTAATTTTTCATTTTTTTCTATATATAACTTCTTCCGTTTGGGTTAACTTAATATCGGGAGATGGTAAGAATGGAAAAAGAAAAAGCGTGGCGTAAATTTACGCAGACAGGTTCCGTTACGGATTATTTGCAATTTAAAAACTGCGTTTCAAGTGTTACTTTGGGAGCAAAACAGAATGAGAATGAATACCGACGCTCTGGTGCTCAGGGTAACGGATACGGGGGAAAGTGACAGGCTTGTTACCCTCTTGACCTCGGATTACGGAGTTTTGAGAGCTTTTGCAAACAGAGCAAAAAAAATAAACAGCAGAATGCACGGTGCAACCCAGTCCCTTTGTTACGGAGATTTTTCAATCTATAAAAACAGGGACAGCTACATAATCGATGATGCCGTTTCAAAAGAAGTTTTTTTCGGACTGCGTGATAATATCGAAAAGCTTGCTCTTTCACAATATTTTTGCTCTCTTGCGGCGGAGCTTGTACCTGAAATGGAGCCGTCAAGAGATTATTTGAGGGTAATTTTAAATTCAATGCATTTGCTTGAAGGTCAGCGACGCTCGAATGATTTTTTGAAAGCGGTAACGGAGCTTAAATTTATGGCATTTTCGGGATTTATGCCGGATTTAACAGGCTGCTCAAAATGCGGTAATGAGCCGTCGGGTGAAATGTTTTTTAACGTTAATGACGGCTGTGTTTATTGCAAAGGCTGTGCAAGCGGTGAAAAAATCAATTCAACCGTGCTTGCTGCAATGCGTCATGTATGTGCAAATCCCATAGAGAGGATATATTCTTTCTCTCTGCCGGAACAGGATGAAAAGCGTTTTGCACAGGTTTGCGAAAGGTTTTTGCTTTCACAAACGGGAAAAAGCTTTAAAACGCTTGAATTTTATAAATCACTATTTTAACCGATACATCTGAAACGAATCGAGTTCGGACATATCGGTTGAGGTAAAAACATGAAAGGAAAACATGAAATGAAACTTGACGGATTTTTTCACAAGCTGTTCGGAACAACTCCGGGCAAAGGCGTTCAGCCCAAAGAGGCGATAGCCTACAGCGTAGCCGGATTCGGTCAAAATTTTGTATGCACGATTATCGGCTCGTATCTCACCATTTTTCTTACCGATGCTTTGCTTTTCGGCGCGGAGGGAGTGAAAATCGGTGCACTCGGCGGTGCAACGGCTGTTGCGTATCTTATGCTCGGCACTCGTGTTTTTGATGCACTTAATGATCCGATAATGGGTTCGATAGTTGACAGAACAAGAACCAAATGGGGTAAATGCAGACCTTACCTTAAATGGATGGCAATTCCCATTGCGGTTATGACTATAGCCTGCTTCCTTCCCGTATTTTCCGCAAAGGCAACATGGTCATTTGTTATCATTTCGGTTATATATGTTATCTGGAGCGTTGTTTATACCGTTGCCGATGTTCCTTATTGGGGACTTTCAACCTGTATGACCAACGATACCGTTGTCAGAGGCAATATTCTTACTGTAACAAGGCTTGTTTGTACGCTCGGTGCGGGAATAGTTACGGTGTTTGTTCCCATTATCACCAATGCCGTTACCGCAAAATTCAGATATACCGATGCCGATATCGCTCAGATAATGGCAGATAAAAATGTTGATGCCGAAACCGCAAAAAGCCTTGTGGGAACAATAAAGCTCGGTATGGAAATTTCCAATGCCGATACTCTTAAATGGACTTATTTTATTTGTGCTGTTGTGCTTGTTGTTGCCGCAGTTCCTATGTTCTATTACGGATTTAAGAACACAAAGGAACGCTTCACAACGGACGACAATCCTCCCTCTCTCGGTCATAACCTTAAACTTCTTTTCAAAAATAAAGAGCTTCTTCTTATCGTTCTTTCCGGTATTCTCGGCGGTGCAAGAATGGTTTATACATATACCGGCGGACTTTATTTTGCAAAATACGTTCTTCAAAACGAAGGACTTTACAGCCTTATAACGCTTCTTGTTGTTCCCGGCGGACTTGTTGCATCGATTCTTGTTCCGTGGATGTCCAAAAAATTCACCAAAAAATGGACATATATTGCTGTTCATCTTTTCGGCGGTGTAGTTATGGCGGTTATGTATTTTGTCGGCTACGATGCACCCTGGAAGCTTGTTGTTGCGGCGATCGGACTCGTTCTTCTCGGAGTACCTCAGGGCGTTAACAATATTATTACCTATGCTATGATCGGTGATACGGTTGACTATCTTGAGTGGAAAACGGGCGAAAGAGGCGAAGGAATTTGTTTTGCGATGCAAACGCTTATTAATAAAATAGGTATGGCAGTCGGAGCATTTATCGGTGTAATTTCCTTTACCGCTGCCGGAATAGATTCCGAAACCGGTTTCATCACCGCAGAGGGTGCAAATACTCTTTGGAATATGCTTGTTCTTTCGGGCGTTATCAGTATGTTTGCCTGTGCGGTTCCCATGTTCTTCTATACCATTACAGAAAAGAAGCAGGCACAGATGGTTGCCGAAATCGAATCAAGAAAAGCCAAGGCAACAAAATAAAAAAGAGGCGATGATATGAAAAATAAGCAAACTGCTTATCAAATAATTTCAACCCTTGTTTCGGCATTGCTTATTTTTCTCGCATATGTTAATATAGTAGGCGGCGGAACGATTTTTAAAGGCACTATGGAGGGCGAAACGATAAAGTGTAAGGTTATTCGCGTTACCGATGTGCAAACGCAAAATATAAGCGGGGAAAATGAGTTTGTGACTGTTAAGTTCAGAGCACAGGCGTTAAATACATCCCTAAGAGGTAAAACAATAGATGCTTTGCAGGAAATAGATAAATCCTACGCTTTCAGTCCGAAGCAGGTTGAGCAGGGAGATAAGATTCTTGTTGAGGGTTACACTCAAAACGGCGAAAAGCTTTATTATTTCGGCGATTTTGTGAGGATAACTCCGCTGATATGGTTGCTGGTTATTTTTTGTTTATTGGTAATTGTATTTTCAAGAATGCAGGGCTTGAAAACCATTCTTTCGCTCGGATTCACCTGCCTTTCCGTTTTTGTTGTGCTCATTCCGGCAATACTCAACGGAAGAAATATTTATTTTTGGTCGATTGCGGTCTGCGTTTTTATAACGGTAATGACATTGAGCATAATAAGCGGATTTAATGTTAAAGCTCTGTGTGCGGGAATAGGTTGTATCTGCGGTGTGCTTTGTTCGGGTATCATCGTGCTCTTTATGGAGCAATTTCTGAATATGACCGGCTTGCTGGAGGAGGAGTCAATTTATCTTGTTCAGCTTTATCCCGATAATCCGATAAACCTTAAAGCGATAATTTTCGCAATGATAATCGTCGGTGCTGTCGGTGCCGTTATGGATGTTTCGATGTCGATTTCATCATCGCTCTATGAGCTTAGAATCAAATCACCGACAATTCAGCCTAAGGAGCTTATGAGGTCGGGATTTACAATCGGCAGAGATATGATGGGAACAATGGCGAATACGCTTGTGCTTGCGTATATCGGCAGTTCGCTGACCTGTGTGCTGCTGCTTGTTGCATATAACGCAAATCTTCAGCAGGTTTTGAATAAAGAGATAATAGTTGCGGAAATTCTTCAAGCTCTTGCGGGCAGTATGGGAATGCTTCTGACTTTGCCGCTGACAAGTGTCGTGTGTGCCGCAATTTATTATCAAAAACCCTCGAAGGGAGATAAATCAAATGTCAATCGTTAATATGTCAAGTCTTCTTTCAAAAGCAAGAGAAGGAGGATATGCGGTCGGAAGCTTCAGTGTTGCCAATATGGAAATGGTGCTCGGAGTATTAAAGGCTGTTGAAGAAACAAAAAGTCCGGCAATTCTTCAAATCGCCGAGGTCAGACTAAATTATTCTCCGCTTGAAATTATTGGGCCGTTGATGGTTGCTGCGGCAAAAAACAGCTCGATGCCGGTTGCAGTTCATTTTGACCACGGAAAAACCATCGAAAAAATCAAACAGGCTCTTGATATCGGATTCACAAGCGTTATGTTTGACGGTTCACATCTTCCGTTTGAAGAAAACGCAAAGATGACTGCGGAAATTAAGAAGCTTGCTTCATCCTACGGTGCAGACTGTGAGGGCGAAATCGGATGTGTTGGCGGCAGTGAGGACGGAAGCGAGGATATTGCGATAAATTGCACTTCTCCCAAGCAGGCTCTTGCATTTCATCAGATGACTGCTGTTGATGCACTTGCCGTTGCAATCGGAAATGCACACGGAAATTATAAGCAGGCTCCGAAGCTCCGCTTTGATATTCTCGAAGAAACAGCAAAGCTTGTTAAAGCTCCGCTTGTTCTTCACGGCGGAACGGGAATTTTGCCCGATGATTTCAGAAAATGCATTTCTCTCGGAATCAATAAAATCAATATTGCAACCGCAACCTTTGACTCTGTTGAGCATAATGTCAGAACCGCTTATGAAAAATCCGCAATTAACGGATATTACGATTTGCAAACCGCAGAGGTTGACGGTGCATATAAAAACGCAATGAAACATATTGAAATATTTGGCTGTGCCGGTAAGGCATAAAGCTTGAAAGGATGAATATAAATGAGCTATATCGAATTTGATAAAACAAAAAAGCTGGATGTTATTCCCATCGGCAGAATCGCAATTGATTTTAATCCGACCGATATGAATATGCCGCTTTCGCAGAGCAGCAATTTCAACAAGTATGTTGGCGGTTCACCTGCGAATATTGCCGTCGGACTTGCAAGGCTCGGTGCAAAATGCGGCTTTATCGCAAGGGTATCGGACGACCAATTCGGCGACTATGTTGAAAATTATTTTAAAAATGACGGAATCGATGTTTCTCACGTTTTCAGATGTGAAAACGGAGAAAATCTCGGCTTAACATTCACCGAGATTCTCAGTCCGACACAGAGCAGTATTCTTATGTATCGTGACGGCGTTGCCGACCTTCAGGTTTGCGTTGATGATGTTGATGAAGAATACATCAAGAGTGCAAAGGCGGTTGTTATTTCCGGAACGGCATTGTGTGCAAGTCCCTCAAGAGAAGCCGCTCTCAAAACACTTTTCCTTGCAAAGAAAAACGGCGTTGTTGTTATTTTTGATATCGATTACAGAAGCTATACTTGGAAGAATAAAGATGAGATTTCACTTTATTATTCGATTGCTGCAAAAAACAGCGACATTATTCTCGGTTCAAGAGAAGAATTTGATCTTACGGAAGCTGTTGAGGGCGTTTGCTCAAGCGATGAAGAATCCGCTGCACGTTGGTTCTCATATGGCAATAAAATCGTAATTATCAAGCACGGTAAGGAAGGCTCTGTTGCATATCTTGATGACGGAACAGCTTATAAGGTTAAGCCGTTCCCCGTAAAGATGCTCAAAGGCTTCGGCGGTGGTGACGGATATGCATCTGCGTTTATTTATTCGCTGCTTAACGGAAAAAGCGTTCGTGATGCTCTTGAGTTTGCAACCGCATCTGCGTCAATGCTTGTTTCGGCACATAGCTGTTCTGCGGCTATGCCCTCGGCAGAAGCGGTTCAGGCGTTTATAGACAAAACAAAACCGACTTCGGGTGAAGTTATCGAGAAAATAAAATAAAAATAACGGCTTGTGCTCCGACTCTCCGAAAGGGGAGTCGGAAAAGCCGTAAATAAATTGAATATTTCCGCTCGTGGCGCAGTTGGATAACGCAGCAGATTCCGATTCTGAAGAACGGGGGTTCGAATCCCTTCGGGCGGGCCATACCCCAAGTATGCAAAATACTTGGGGTTTAGA
>CAZNAC010000016.1:0-48297 GCA_964571095.1 uncultured Clostridium sp.
TTCCTCTTTATGCGGCATTTTGTATCTAAACTCAATATTGTAACGATAACGCTCATGAAAAACGAGAAAATCATTTGTATCATTGCCGCTGTTGCCCTTATGGTAGCAGCGGTTTTCTGCGGCTAGCCACAACCGACACATCCGAACCCGCCTTAAACGGTGTGTTTTCGGTGCATTGCGGCTTAAAGTCACTCGTAAGGCACAAAGCCTTACTTCGCTCCTTTGCACCGCAAATCCCTCAAAAACCCTCTCGTTTAAGGTCGCAGAATTTGTTTTGAGAGAAATGGAGTGAATGCAAGGCAAAAACGCAGCTAATCCTGTCGGATTAGCGAGTATTTTAACGCAGCAGTCGCTTCATTTATCCGAAACAAATCGAGTTCGGATTCGTCGGTTGTGGCTAAGGTATAAAAATACCAAATTGTAAATTTTTTTGAAATACTATCGCAAAATCTTGATTTTTACTATTGATGATAGCAAAGATGGAGGTGCTATTATGTCATCAATAGACTTGGTAATATTGGGTATTGTGTTGGAAAAGCCACAAAGTGCATACGACATTCAAAAGGATGTAGATTATCATCATTTTTCACGATGGACTAAAATAAGTGTACCGTCTATTTATCGCAAGGTTATTCAACTTAACGAAAAAGGTTATCTTAAATATTGTTAAAGGAGATAAATAAAGGACATTCAGATATATCCAAATGGAGAGTCGGAGAAGCCTTTGAAGTAGATAGAGTTTAACTTTTCGATATATCGAGACGGTCAAGAGATAAGGCGACTTTTGTGGGAAAAAGGTAATACCGTTGAGACGGTCTGTTTGCTGACGAAAAGCGTAAAAGGTTGAGTGAATCGTCATAAATGCAAAAAACTTTTTTCAACCGTTGACAACAGCGGAAAAAGGTGTTATTATTCATTATATAGTCTTACTAAATTGAAAGGATAATTCAAAATGAAAAAATTAACAGCTATTGTTCTTGCTCTTATTATCGCTCTTTCGGTTGCCGTTACCGCATTTGCGGCTGTATCTCTTGAGTGCCCCTATTGCGGTGAAGTTTTATCTTCCGAAAAAAGCTATAATGAGCATTTGAGCAAAAAATGCCCCGTAGTCGGTTCCGAGGCTCACAAAAAAGATGATGCTTTCTTTAAAGAGTGCCCCTATGGTTGCGGTGCAACCTTCACAAAGGAAAGTGCATACAACGATCATCTTGAGGTTTGCTTCAGCAAAAAGGATCCCACTTTTGCCGAGCAGGTTGAAGATTTCTTCCTTAATTTTAACTTTGATGAAACTTTAGGTAAGGTTGAAGAGCTTCTTTCAAAGGTTGATTTTCCGAGCATTCTCGTAACAATAATTGACCTTCTTGAAAAAGGCGTAACAGCAATTATCGGTGCTATCTGATTAGCCGCTGTCGTTAAAATTATACAATCATTCAGGCTTACACGAATTTGTGTAAGCCTGCTTTTTTATAAGTGAGGATAATAATGATGAAAATAATAAAAAAGCTTGCCGCCGCAATCATATGCATTGGTATTCTCTGTGCCGCTGTGGTTTTAGGTATTGATTTTTATGTAAAAAAAAGCACGGAAGAATACATTTTATCTTCCGATGCCGTTGAAAATGATTATGACTGCATTCTTGTTCTCGGTTGCGGTGTTAACGGAAACACTCCGAGCCATATGCTTGAGGACAGGCTGTTGCAGGGAATTGAGCTTTGCAAAAGCGGTGCAAGCGACAAGCTGCTTATGAGCGGAGACCACGGCAGAAAAAGCTATGACGAAGTGAATGTTATGAAAAAATTCGCTGTTGACCGAGGAATAGCTTCCGAGAACGTTTTTATGGACCACGCGGGTTTTTCAACATATGAGAGTATGTACAGGGCGAGGGATATTTTCAATGCGAAAAAAATACTTATCGTAACGCAGGATTATCATCTCTACAGAGCAATTTACGATGCCCGTAAGCTCGGTATTGATGCCTATGGAGTTGCCTCAAATCCGAGAAGCTACAGCGGTCAGCTTTATCGTGATATCAGAGAGATTTTTGCACGAAACAAGGATTTTGTTTATACGATTTTCATGCCGGAGCCGACCTATCTCGGCGAAGCGATTCCTGTTTGGGGAAACGGAAATGACACAAACGGCTAGCCTTGATAAACTCTTTTAACGGTCATACTGTCGCCGGAGCCGATTTCGCCCAAACCGATAAACCTTTTTTCGGGATCATATACTCTGAAAAAGCCGATATTTTTTGAACAATTCAGCCTTTGCAGGTCAAGCTCGCCGCCGTTTGAAAAGCGTTTTGCTTGTGCGGCGGTGACGGTGACGCTCGGATATTCTTCAAGAGCTTTTTCAACGGGAATAATAAGCCTGTCGAGAGTACCGTTTTCGGCAGCCAGCGAAAGAGCTTCAAGAGTTACCGCATTCTCAATGCAAAAGCCGTTTGCTTTTGTGCGGCGTAAATCCGTTAAAACCGCACCGCAGCCGAGTGCTTCTCCCAAATCGGAAATCAACGAACGGATATATGTTCCCGACGAACATTCAACGGCTATCGAGTATTCTCCTGATTCTTCGTTTTCGGAAATAACATCGATTGAGAAGATTGTTATTCGCCTTGCCTTGCGTTCAACCTCAATTCCATGCCTTGCAAGGTCATAAAGTCTTTTTCCCCCAACCGAAACGGCGGAATACATCGGCGGAAGCTGTTCCGTTTCGCCCACAAAACGCATAAGCATCTCTCTAACTTGAACCGACGAAGCATTAACCTCTCTTGTTTCGAGAAGCTTACCCGTTATATCGAGCGTATCCGTAACCGTTCCGAGACGAAAAGATGCAATATACGCCTTATTATGGCTCGGCAAAAGCTCGCAGAATCGAGTTGCACCGCCGAGCATAACGGTTAAAACGCCGGTTGCCATGGGATCGAGCGTTCCCGTATGACCGCATTTTTTCTCGGAGCATATACGCCTCACTCTCGCAACCGCTCCGAATGAGGTTATTTTTTCAGGCTTATCAAGAATGATTATTCCCGTCATAATCCACCTTCCGCAAATAATTAACAAAAATCAGATATTATAAATATAGCCAATGCGGCACGATTCATTTGAACCGTGCCGCTAATTTTTATATTATGCGATTAAATCAGTCAGCCTTGGGAGCATAGAGATCCTTGAGGCGAAGAAGATGTTCATATCTTTCAACCGATGTCTTCTCAGCAAGAGTGAAGAGCTCCTCTGCTCTTTCGGGGAAGGAACGGGTGAGTGATGAATAACGAGCTTCGTTGAGAAGGAACTCTCTGTAGCTGCCGGTTGCGGGCTTGCTGTCAATTGAGAAGGGATTCTTTCCTTCTGCCTTGAGAGCGGGATTATAGCGGAACATATTCCAGTAGCCGCAGTCAACAGCCTTCTTCATTTCGCTCTGGCAGTTAATCATACCGCCCTTAATCGAGTGCATTTCGCAGGGTGCGTATGCAATGATGATTGAGGGACCGTGATATGCTTCTGCTTCGGCAATTGCCTTGATTGTTTGGTTGGCATCTGCACCCATAGCAATCTGAGCAACATAAACATAGCCATAGCTCATTGCGATTTCCGCAAGGCTCTTCTTGGCAATACCCTTACCGGCAGCCGCAAACTGTGCAACCTGACCGATATTGGAAGCCTTTGATGCCTGTCCGCCGGTGTTGGAGTAAACTTCGGTATCGAATACCATAATGTTAACATCTTCACCGGAAGCAAGAACGTGGTCAACACCGCCGAAGCCGATATCATATGCCCAGCCGTCGCCGCCGAAGATCCAAACGGACTTCTTGGCAAGATATTCCTTGCTTGCGAGAATTTCTTTGCAGGTATCGCAATCTACACCTTCAAGAGCGGCAACGAGAGCCTCTGTTGCGGCACCGTTCTTTGCACCGTCATTTACGGTGTCGAGGTAAGCATTTGCGGCAGCTTTGATTTCATCGGATGCACATTCGGACTCGGCAACCGTCTTAACCTTGGCGATAAGGCTGTTGCGGATAGCGTTCTGACCGAGATACATACCGAAGCCGTGCTCTGCGTTATCTTCAAAGAGGGAGTTTGCCCAAGCGGGACCGAAGCCCTTCTTGTTAACGGTGTAGGGAGATGTTGCAGCGGGACCGCCCCAAATCGAGGAGCATCCGGTAGCATTTGAAATATACATTCTGTCGCCGAAGAGCTGAGTGATAAGACGAGCATATGCTGTTTCGGCACAACCTGCACAGGAGCCGGAGAACTCAAGGAGAGGAGTCTTATACTGGCTGCCGATAACGGTGTTATCCGCAAGGTCTGCCTTAACGGAAACATTTTCAACCATATAATTGAATACAGGCTGCATAGCATCCTGGCTCTCTCTTGAAACCATCTTGAGCGAGTTTGTGGGACATACGCCTACGCAAACGCCGCAACCCATACAATCAAGGGGAGAAACGGCAAGCGTATATTTATAAGAATCCTTGCCCTTGCCCTTCTTGTCAACGATAATTGCGTTGGCAGGAGCGGCTGCTGCTTCTTCGGCAGTAAGAGCATAAGGTCTGATAGTTGCGTGGGGACATACATATGAGCACTTGTTACACTGAGCACAGGTCGAGCCGTCCCAAGCGGGAACCATAACGGCAACGCCTCTCTTTTCATAAGCGGAAGCACCCTGCTCGAATGTACCGTCTGCGTGGTCAACGAATGCGGAAACGGGAAGTGCATCACCGTTCATAAGACCTACCGGCTTCATAATGCCGTCAACCATCTTAACAAGCTTTTCGGCACCCTTTGATGCTTCGGGAGCTGCATCGTCGGTTGCATTTGCCCATTCTGCGGGAACGTTTACCTTAACGAATGCTGTTGCACCGGCATCAATTGCCTTTTCGTTCATTTCAACGATTTCTTTGCCCTTCTTCATAAACTTCTGAGCTTTTTCTTTCATATAGCCGATAGCTTCGTCCTTGGGAAGAACATTTGAAAGAGCAAAGAAAGCCGACTGAAGAACGGTGTTTGTTCTCTTACCCAAACCGATTTGAGCGGCAAGGTCAATAGCGTTAACAGTATAAAGCTGAATATCGTTTTTGGCAATATATCTCTTTGCCTCTGCGGGAAGCTTTGCGGCAAGCTCATCTTCATTCCACTGGCAGTTGATAAGATAAACACCGCCGGGCTTAACATCGTTAACCATCTTATAACCCTTTTCAACATATGAGGGGTTATGGCAGGCAACGAAATCTGCCTTGTTGATATAATAGGGGGATTTTATGGGCTTATCGCCGAAACGGAGGTGAGAAATCGTTATACCGCCGGTTTTCTTTGAGTCATACTGGAAATAAGCCTGAACGTACTTGTCTGTATGGTCACCGATAATTTTAATCGAGTCTTTGTTTGCACCAACGGTACCGTCACCGCCGAGTCCCCAGAATTTGCATTCGATTGTTCCTTCGGCTGCGGTGTTGGGAGCTTCTTTTTCTTCAAGAGAAAGATTGGTAACGTCATCGTTGATACCCATTGTGAACTGAGCCTTGGGAGCATCCTTTGCAAGCTCATCGTAAACTGCGAAAATGCTTGCGGGAGGAGTATCCTTTGAACCGAGACCGTAACGGCCGCCGATTACCTGAGCACCGGTTCTGCCTGTAGCGGCAAGAGCGGCAACAACATCAAGATAAAGAGGTTCACCGAGTGAGCCGGGTTCCTTTGTTCTGTCAAGAACAGCGATTTTCTTTGCGGTTGCGGGGATAGCTTCGGCAAGCTTTTCTGCCGAGAAAGGTCTGTAAAGGCGAACCTTAACAAGTCCGACCTTTTCGCCCTTAACATTGTTAAGATAATCGATAACTTCTTCCGCAACATCGCAGATTGAACCCATAGCAACGATAACTCTGTCTGCATCGGGAGCACCGTAATAGTTAAAGAGCTTATAGTTTGTGCCGAGCTTTGCATTAACCTTATCCATATACTCCTCAACAATTGCGGGAAGAGCATCGTAATAAGAGTTGCAAGCCTCTCTGTGCTGGAAGAAGATATCTCCGTTTTCGTGAGAACCGCGCATAACAGGTCTTTCGGGGTTAAGTGCTCTCTTGCGGAATGCTTCAACGGCATCCATATCGCACATTTCTTTAAGGTCATCAAAATCCCAAACGGCGATTTTCTGAATTTCGTGAGATGTACGGAAACCGTCAAAGAAGTTGATGAACGGAACTCTGCCCTTGATTGATGCAAGGTGTGCAACCGCACCGAGATCCATAACCTCTTGAGGATTTGTTTCGGCAAGCATTGCAAAGCCTGTTTGACGGCAAGCGTAAACGTCGGAATGATCGCCGAAAATATTAAGTGCGTGAGAAGCTACGCAACGAGCGGAAACGTGGAAAACGCAGGGGAGAAGCTCGCCCGCAATTTTATACATATTGGGAATCATAAGAAGAAGGCCCTGCGATGCAGTGTAGGTTGTGGTAAGAGCACCTGCCGCAAGAGAACCGTGAACGGTACCTGCCGCACCTGCTTCCGACTGCATTTCGGCAACCTTAACCGTTGTTCCGAAAATATTTTTCATACCCTGTGCCGACCACTGGTCAACATAGTCTGCCATGGGGCTTGACGGAGTGATGGGATAAATGCCTGCAACCTCGGTGAAGGCATATGATACCCATGCAGCAGCGTTGTTGCCGTCCATGGTCTTCATTTTTCTTGCCATAGTCTTTTCCTCCTAAAAGTTTTTAAACTATATTATTAGTGAGATAAAATATACACCATCGATTATACTATCACTTTTCTTGCGGTTTGTAAAGCCTGTAAATATTCCAAATCAAGCATTTTTTTTATAATTAATTTGTATAAACCTTTCAAATTTTATATGGCAGACCGCATAAAATTGCTCCGACTTTGCATTATTCCCATTGCATTTGGGTTGACAATTTAAAAAATTGGTGTTAATCTTTATTATATATTTTATTGGGAGGCACAGCTATGTCACTAAATCTTGTCCAGCAAATTTTCCTCAAAATTTTTGCATTTATCATTTCTTTGATTTATTCGGTCAACGGCGGAATCACCGCACCGTCAACCGATGATGTAATTAAGGCAAAAAACGATAATGCAAAGCTCGTTTTCGCAACCGTTGCGGATCCTCAGGTTTCAAACTATCTTTTCAGCAGATATCAGGCGTTTCAGGAGTGCTGCATCGATTTTCGCAATGCGGACAGACTTGATGCAATTGTCGGCGTAGGCGATATTGCCGAAAACGGTCTTGCCGAAGAATATCAGCTTGTCTATGATGAGCTTAAAGGTCTTGACTCTCGCTTTATTATGGCATCCGGTAACCACGATATCCGACTTCGCGCATATAACCAAAGCTATGAACGCTTTGCACAGTTTACCAACGCTCTCAACGGCGATACCGGTATGACCGACAATGCTTATGCCGAGGGTAAATATGCTTATGCCGAAACTGTTAACGGCTACAGATTCATAGTTATGGGCTCCGATAAAACGGAATTTGAAGAAGCGTATATCAGTTCCGAGCAGCTTGCTTGGCTTGACGGTGAGCTTGCCGCAGCCGAAGCCGGAAAACCCGTTTTCGTTGTTCTCCATCAGCCTCTTAAACTTACGCATAATCTTCCCATAACTTGGGGCAACGGAACAAATCCGGAAGCAGGCTCCGTTGGCGATCAAAACGATGAAATCAAGGCGACGCTTGCAAAATATGCGGATGAAAAAACCGTTATTCTCATAACCGGTCATCTCCATGCGGGCTTCAGCCAATACAGCTATGAGCAGATTGAAGGCTTCCATTCAATCAATGTTCCCTCAATCGCAATTGAAAACAAAGACGGCGAAGAAGGCGGAAACGGTTCCGGCATTACATATATCGTTGAGGTTTATGACAACGAAGTGCTTTTCAGAGCAAGAAACTGCCGCACCGGCGAATGGCTTCCTCGTTGGGATACGGTAATCCCCGTTAAATAATCTTGAAAGGAAATCGCAAAATGAAGAAAACATTAATCAGAATTATCAGCATTGTTCTTTGCCTTACTCTTATCACGGGCGGAGCCGCATTTTCGTCGGCAGCGAATCCCGCAACAAATACAGATGCACCCGCAACAAATACAGACGCACCCGCAACGGCTGATTCTCCGTTCCGTATTTCGGTTACAGTTAACGGCGACACAAAAAGCTCCAGAGGCTTTACTTGGTACACAAAAGAGAACACCTTGAGCAAAATCGAAATTGCCGATGAAAGCGGAATCGTTGCTGTTCCCACCGCATACGAAGAAGTTTTTGAGTTCGAGGGCAATTATGTTCATAAAGCTGTTGTAAGCGGACTTGCCGCAGGCAAAACCTATAGATTCCGTGTAGGTAACGGCACCGAATTCAGCAAATGGGGTTCATTCATCACCGATAACGGTGACAGCAAAACCGATTTCATTGTTGTTGCCGATATTCAGGCAAGCAACCTCAACAACTTCATTTCCGGTGCAAGAGTTATCGAAACCGCATTTAAAGCATATCCCGATTCCGAGTTTATGATTAATCTCGGTGACTTTACCAACGACAGCACAAACGAAGAATGGGATTTCTACGATGAGGCAATGAAGGATATTAATCTCAACACCACTCTCGCTCCCGTTGCCGGCAACCATGACGGTCTCGGCGTTTGGGATTGGTTCAACAATATGTTCTGTCTTGACACAAGCGAAAGCGTTCAAAATCTTAACGGCGTTAACTATTCCTTTGACTACGGCAACGCTCACATTGCCGTGCTTAACACAAACGACCTTCTTTCCGTTACATTTTCTCAGCTCAACTGGCTCAAAAACGATATGAACGGTACAGATAAGGATTGGAAAATCGTTTGTATGCACAAGTCACCCTATACTCTCGGTAAGGACGGCAAATGGCCCGATGCTCTTTATCTTAAAAGATCTCTTACCGCTGTTGCCGATGAATGCGGTATCGACCTTGTTATGAGCGGTCACGACCATCAGTACCTCAGAACAAAGCCCCTCAAGAACAACAAAATTAACGAAAACGGCACAATCTACATTCTTTCCGGTACTGCCGGAACAAAGAGATACGGCGTTCGTAATTTCCTTAAAGGATATATGCTCAACACCGATTTTATTAACACTCTCACCACTCAAAACAACGGTCAGTATTGGAACGGTGAAAACCACGATAATGTTAACGAAAACTACAAGGGCGGCATCTTCAATTCAATCTCCATCGACGGCGGAAAGCTTACATTAAATTCATATGTCGTTTCCGACCTTACAAGAGATGATAAAGGCAATTTCGTTGATATGAACGAAGCTCCCGTTGTTACTCTCCACGACAGCTTTACGCTTGAAAAAGCCGTAGGTCAAAACGAAATCACCTTTACCGGTGACAACACAACAAGCGAGGCTGAATATTATCTCGGCGTTGTTCCCAGCTTTTTCGGTCTTGCCGCATATACCTTTGCGGAATGGCTTCCCAGAGTTTTTGTAATGCTTCCCGAGCTTATCATCGATGTTGTTATTAACGACGGTTCGTTCTGATTTGAAAATTTAAAACCGAAGTGTTTTTCGGAGCATAACTCATAAAGTTTAAGGCTTGTACGGATTTTTTTAACCCGTACAAGCCTTTTTCTGCCCGAATATGTAATTTTTGCTTTAAAGCATATAAGAATAAATAACCGCAAAATGCGTAAGGCTTGCCAAAACGCAAAAAATATGAAAGACAATATGCATTGCGGGCTTTTTTATTCCCGATCGGCAAAACAATGCACCGATAAGATAAAAAATACAGCCGAGAAGTATGCCGCCGAAGGCTCCCGTATCGATTTCTCCGAGAAGCGGAACGGCACAGCAAAGCATTGCGGCACAAGATATGATATACACCGCAACGGTAACGGCTTTAAGCTTTTCAAAAAAGAAAATTTTTGCAACAAGTCCGAAAATCACGCAAAACCACGCAAGAATCAACACCGCAAGGCTATGGGGCACGCTCAATTCATAAAGGGTAATCAATGCACAGGGAGAGGCGGTTCCGGCAATTAAAAACGGAATTGCGGAATGGTCAATCAACCGTGCAAATCTTTTGGCTTCTCCTTTTTTCAATCCGTGATAGACCGCCGAAACGGTATAAACCGCAATAAGCGAAATGCCGAAAAGCAGGGCGGACAAATAGCCTCGGATTCCGGTAGCTTTTATCAGCATCGCAATTAAGCCTGCCACCGAAAAAACCGCTCCGACTGCGTGGGTTATGCAGTTGCCGAGGTCAACCTTTTCCGAATATTCTATCAGTTTAACATCGTTAATCGTCATCCTTTACACCTCTGCTTGTGATTATATAATTTAACTATAAACCAAAACTCGGAAAGTTGCAAGCGGTAAATTTAGGGTGACGAGAGCAGAACCACATACGGTTTTGAAACGCAGTTTTCCGCAATTACTGCGTCAAAAAGCCTCGCTAATCCGACAGGATTAGCTGCGTTTTTGCCTTGCATTCACTCCATTTCTCTCAAAACAAATTCTGCGACCTTAAACGAGAGGGTTTTCGAGGGATTTGTCGGTTGCGGCTACGAAAACAAAAGTAACAAAATTGTATAAAATCAATACATATTTTTTATATTCTCTTGACTATTTTTAAAATAAGTTATATATTATATGAGTATGTTGTTATGTTAAACAATAACTTTTCAAGGAGGAATAACATATGAAAGTTTTTATGATTGGCGGAACAGGTCTTCTCGGCTGTGAAGCTGCAAGAATCTTCATTGAAAGAGGTCATCAGGTAAAGAGCGTTGCTCTCCCTCCTCTCCCCGAAGGAGCACCCATTCCCAAGGAAATGGAGCTTGAATTCTGCAACATCTACGAGAAATCCGATGATGAAATCAAGGCTATGATGCAGGGCTGTGATTGCTTTGTTTTCGCCGCAGGCATTGATGAAAGAGTTGAATTCCCCGCTCCCGTTTACGATGCTTACTATAAGTACAACATCGCTCCCCTCAAAAGAATGCTTCCTCTCTGCAAGGAAATCGGTATGAAAAACGCCGTTATTCTCGGCTCTTATTTCTCATATCTTGCAAAAGAAAGACCTGATATGAAGCTTACCGAAAAGCATCCTTACATAAGAAGCCGTGTAGATCAGGAAAACGCCGCATTCTCATTTGCCGATGAAAACTTTGATGTTGCCGTTCTTGAGCTTCCCTATATTTTCGGAACTCAGCCCGGCAGAAAGCCCGTTTGGGTTATTCTCATTGAGCAAATCAAGAGAATGGATAAGCTTCCGTTCACAATGTATCCGGGCGGAGGTACAGCTATGCTTACCGTTCGTCAGGTCGGTGAGGTTATCGTCGGTGCAGCCGAAAAATCAAAGGGTGCAAAGGCTTGGCCCATCAGTATGTACAATCAGAGCTGGAAAGAGTTTCTTAAAATCGTTTATGCCGCAAGAGGTATGGGCGACAACAGAAAGATTATCAGCATTGCTCCGTGGATGATGAGAATGGGACTCGGCGGAATCAAAAAAGACTATGCCGCAAGAGGCATTGAAAGTGGTCTTGATGTTGACGGACTTGCCGATATTATGGATGTCAATCTTTTCATCGACAGAAAGTATTCACTTGAGCTTGGTGCAACCGAGGACGATATCAAGGCTGCTATTACAGATTCAATCAAGGTAAGTCAGGCCGTTTATGACGGAACCGCAAAGCTCCTTGGAATGAAAGGCGAATAATAAATAATATTGGGCTGTCTTGCAAAGACGAAGAAAGCTTTTAAAAGCAGACTCCTTATCGGTCTGTATCTGCTCCGAAAAGAAACATAAACGGACTTTAATTCCGATATATTTGCTTTTATCGGACAAAACCGATTTTGCATATTTCTTTTCATTTTCTTCTCTTTGCAAACAGTCCTTTTTGGATAACGCAGCAGTCGCTTCATTTACGCCTAAGGAGATTTATCTATGGCACAGTTAAAAATGTATTGGCTGAAAGGAACGCCCGTAAGCGAACCGGAGCTTCCCGAAGGCTTCTCATTGACAAACTACAAAAACGAAAAAGACAAAACGGCTTGGCTTGAATGCTGTAAAAACGGCTTGATAAGCGATGACGCTCAAACCGATGTTTTTGATACCAAAATTCTCGGCGTTAACGATATCAATCCCGAAACCGATGTTTTTTTTCTTGATTTTAACGGCGAGCATATCGGCACGGTTACGGCGATTTTTCACCCCGACGGAAACTTCGGTCAGGTACATATGGTTGGCATCAGAACCGATTTTCGCGGCAGAGGCTTGGGAAAAATTATAAACAACGCCGCCATCAAAAAGCTCCGTTCGCAGGGAGTGGATTATATTTATCTCACCACCGATGAATGGCGAACAAGTGCGGTTAAAAGCTACTTTTCCGCCGGTTATATTCCCGTTGAATATGATACCGGAATGAAAGAACGCTGGGAACAAATGATTACTCAATTCGGCATTGACAGCGTTAATATGGTCAATGAAGATTGCAGCTTTTGCAGAGTTCTTTCAAAAGTCGAAAAATAACAATTTAATATCAGAGCAAAGCAATTCGCTTTCTTAACATTTTATGCAAAATGCAGAAAGGAAATTTTTATGGAAGATAAAAGATATGTCAGCAAAAAAGAGCTGTGGATGTATGCTCTCGGTGCAGGCGGTCAGGGTATGATTTATGCCATGATGTCAAGCTACATCAGCGACTATTATGTTAACGTGCTCCAGCTCCCCCTGATGTTTGTTCTTGTACTTATGCTTGGTGCAAGAGTATGGGATGCTATCAATGATCCCATGATGGGTATGATAGTTGACAGAAGAACAATGAAAAACGGCAGAATGAAGCCTTATATCATTATGGCTACTCCCATTATCGCAGTGCTCACTCTCCTTATGTATCTCAGTCCCGACCTTGATAAAACCTCTCTTATGATTTTCTCGGCTGTTGTTTATGTTTGCTGGGGTATGGCTTACACCATGGCAGATGTTCCGTTCTGGACTCTCCCCAATGTTCTTACTCCCAACTCAAAAGAGAGAAGCGACATTATTTCATTCACGAAAATTATCAACAGCATCGGTTCTGCTCTCCCCGAAATTCTTTTCCTTGTTATACCCTTTATTCTCACGGCTGTTTACAATAAAAACAACCTTGAAATCGGTCTTGGCTTTGAAAAGCAGAAATATCTTCTCATTGCTCTCTTTGCGGTTATTATCGGCGGACTTATGTATGTTAACAGCTATTTTCACATTAAGGAAAGAGTTGTTCTTCCAAACAAAGAGAAGGTTCCCGGCCAGCCCGGAAGCCTTTCGAGAATTTTCCATTGTAAGCCTCTTATGCTCATCGTTCTTATGGGTATTCTTTCGAGCGGCAGATATCTTGTTCAGGCAGCCGCAATTCACGTTGCCCGTTATTCTTTCTATATCGGTCCCGAAATCGCAACTCAAGCGGATATTGTTAAGAGTGTCAGCCTTGTTAAAACCATTTTCCAGGTTTGCACTCTCGTCGGTATGTTCGGAACAACTCTTTTTATGCCCTTCCTTATGAAGAAATTCGACTATAAAAAGATTGTTATCACAACCTGCCTTTTGGGCTTTGTTGCAAGCGTTATTACAACCGTTATCGGTTATGCAACCAACCTTTCGAGCATTTATATTCTTGCTCCGTTTATTGTTATCCAGTCGATTCCTCTCGGCGTTGTTAACGTTGTTACCTATGCAATGATATGTGACAGTCTTGATTATATGGAGCTTACCACCGGTGTCAGAGAAAACGGTCTCGGCTCTGCTTGTCAGGGCTTCATCAACAAAATCGGCAACGCTTTTGCAACCTGCGGAATTATCGTGCTTTATATGGCTATCGATATGAATCCCGAAGATATGCTTTCCAACGATGCCCTTAAATCGGCTCTTGAAGTTCTTCCCGAACAGAGATTTGCTATGTTCTCACTCGTTTCGCTTATTCCCGGTATCAGTATGCTTCTCTGCTCGATTCCGATGTTCTTCTATAAAATTTCAGGCAAAAACAAAGAAAAAATGCTTTCCGACCTTAAAGCAAAGAGAGAAGCCGAGGGCTTCGAGGTTGTTGAATAAAACTAAGAAAACAGGTGACTCCCTTGTCCAAC
This sequence comes from uncultured Clostridium sp., assembly GCA_964571095.1. Taxonomy (GTDB): domain Bacteria; phylum Bacillota; class Clostridia; order Oscillospirales; family Acutalibacteraceae; genus CAG-177. The sequence goes on from CAZNAC010000016.1 coordinate 14,105, forward strand.
AAAAAAGATTTAAGAAATATTGCCATTATTGCCCATGTTGACCACGGTAAAACAACTCTTGTTGATGAAATGCTGAAACAGAGCGGAACTTTTCGTGATAACGAACAGGTTGCCGACCGTGTTATGGACTCTAATGACCTTGAACGCGAAAGAGGAATAACAATTCTTTCAAAAAACACTTCGGTTCACTACAAAGGAACCAAAATCAACGTTGTTGACACTCCCGGTCACGCCGATTTCGGCGGTGAGGTTGAACGCATACTGATGATGGTTGATGGCGTTCTGCTTTTGGTTGATGCCTTTGAGGGCTGTATGCCCCAAACAAGATTTGTTCTCAAAAAGGCTCTCGGTCTTAAAAAGAAGGTTCTTGTTGTTATCAATAAAATCGACCGCCCCAACGCCCGCCCATATGAGGTTGTTGATGAGGTTCTTGATTTGTTTATCGATTTGGGTGCAGACGAAGATCAGCTTGAATTTCCCGTTATTTATGCCAGTGCAAGGGACGGCTATTCGAGCCTTGATCCGAGTTGCCGAGGCGGCGATATGCAGCCGCTCTTTGATGCGATTCTCGAAAATATCGCCCCCCCGACAGGTGAACCGAATGAACCCTTGCAGGTACTCTTTTCAAGCCTTGATTATGACGATTATGTTGGCAGAATCGGTGTCGGCAGAGTTGAAAGAGGACGCATTAAGAAAAATCAGCAGATCACCCTGTGCAAAACCGACGGTACAAAACGCAACGTTAAGGTGTCACGCCTTTATCAGTTTGAAGGTCTTGCAAGAGTTGAGTGTGAGGAAGCCGAAGCAGGCGATATAATCTGCGTTTCGGGCATTGAGGGAATCAACATCGGTGAAACCGCTTGTGATCCCGAACACGTTGAAGCCTTGCCGTTTATAAAAATTGACGAGCCTACCATTTCGATGAACTTTATCGTTAATGACAGCCCGTTTGCCGGCAAGGAGGGCAAATTTGTTACTTCAAGAAATATTCGCGACAGACTTTTCAAAGAGGTTGAAACGAATGTCAGTATGAGGGTTGAGGAAACGGAATCAACCGATACTTTCAAGGTTTCAGGCAGAGGTGAGCTTCATCTTTCAATCCTTATTGAAACTATGCGTCGTCAGGGATATGAATTTCAGGTTTCCCGTCCTAAGGTTATTTTTAAAGAAATCGACGGTCAGCTTATGGAACCGATGGAGCTTCTCATAATAGAGGTTCCCGAACAGTATGTCGGTGCGGTTATCGAAAAGCTCGGCTCCCGCAAGGGAGAGCTTGAAAATATGGGTTCCCGTGAGGGCGGTGCAACTCATCTTGAGTTTAAAATTCCCTCAAGAGGTCTTATCGGCTACCGTGCGGAGTTTTTAACGGATACCAACGGCAACGGCATTATGAATCAGCTTTTTGACGGATACGCACCCTACAAGGGCGATATTCAAACCCGTGAAAGAGGCTCAATCGTTGTTCACGAAACGGGAATGAGTACCGCATACGGTCTTTTCAACACGCAGGACAGAGGTCGTCTGTTCATTCCCGCAGGTGTTGAGGTATACGAAGGAATGATAATCGGCGAATGTGCCAAAAATGAAGATATAGTTTGCAATGTCTGCAAAACGAAGCACCTTACAAATACTCGTGCCTCCGGTTCGGACGATGCACTCAGACTTGTTCCGCACAGCGTTCTCAGCCTTGAGCAGTGTATGGAATTTATTAAGGATGATGAGCTGCTTGAGGTTACTCCCGATTCGCTCCGTCTTCGCAAGAGAATACTTTCAAAGGAGCTGCGAATGAAGCAGCAGTTTAAGAAAAAATAATATGGCAGAAATGAAAACCGCCGTCACTCTCGGAAGCTTTGACGGTCTTCATAAAGGACATACCGCAGTTATTGCCTGTGCTTTTGAAATGCAAAAAAAGCACGGGCTTATGCCTTTAGTTCTGCTTTTTGATTCTCATCCGATGTTAACCGTTTCCGGTAAGGCTCCCGATACAATTCTTCAGCCGACGCTTCGTGATGAAATTATTGCACACTCCGGTGCGGAAAAAAGAATAGTTTCATTTAGTGAAGTCAGAAATATGACCTGTCGTGAATTTTTTGAAAACATTCTTATCGATAAGCTCAATGCCGGCGGTATTTGCTGCGGCTGGAATTACAGATTCGGCAAAAACAGCGAGGGTGGGACAGATGAGCTGAAAAAGCTTTGTGATGAATCCGGAGTCTTGCTCAAAATTACCCCTCCTGTTTATTTCGGCAGCGAGCCTATAAGCTCAACACGGATAAGGCAGGCAATCGAAAGCGGCGATATCGCAGCCGCAAATGCTATGCTCGGCAGAGAATTTCGCTATAAGCTCACGGTTGTTGACGGTCAGCATCGAGGCAGACTTATCGGTGCTCCGACAATTAATCAACGATTTGATAAAAATTTTGTTAAACCGAAAAACGGCGTTTACTCCTCCGTTACCGTTATTGACGGCAGGGAATATCCGTCCGTAACAAACATCGGCTTGCGTCCGTCGTTTGAAAATGAGGATTTTCGCAGTGAAACCTGCATTCTCGGCTTCAGCGGTAATCTTTACGGTCGTGAAATCGAGGTCAGATTGACTGATTTTCTTCGTGAAGAAATAAAATTCGACTCGGTTGAAAAGCTCGGTGTTCAGATTCGAGCGGATGCCGAAAAATCCGAGAAATATTTTAAAAAAAGAGGTGAAAGCGGCAATGTATGAGTCATGGGAACAGCTTAAATCGGACTGTATGCAGTGCAGAAAATGCAGCCTTTGCGAAACACGCACAAATCTTGTTTTCGGTGTCGGCAATGAAAATGCCGAGGTTATGTTTGTCGGTGAAGGGCCGGGCGAAAATGAGGATTTGCAGGGAGAACCCTTTGTTGGCAGAGGCGGAAAGCTTCTTGACAAATATCTTGATGCTATTGACCTTGACCGAAACAAAAACATTTATATTGCCAATATGGTAAAATGCCGTCCTCCGATGAACAGAGATCCGAAGCCGGAGGAGCAGGATATGTGCATCAATTGGCTGAGGGAGCAAACTCGCCTCATTCGTCCGAAAATAATCGTCTGCCTCGGCAGAATTTCGGCTCAACGGCTTATTTCAAAGGATTTTAAGGTTACAAAACAGCACGGACAGTTCATCGAAAAGGGTAATATTCTTTTTATGGGAACATTTCATCCCGCCGCTTTGCTCAGAAATCCCAATCAAAAGCCCGATGCACTTGAGGATTTTCTTGCTTTGCAGAAAAAAATCAAAGAAATTTGCGACCATACATATTAATAAATATGAAAAAACAGCTTGCAGCGATAATCAATCGTTTCTGCAAGCTGTTTGTTTTATAGTATTTTCGGCAAAAATACCGATTTTTTATTATTTATAAAGAGGGCCGTAATTACCGCAAGCTCTGAAATCGGCTCCCTCGAGGTCTTTCGTTCCGAATGCACCCCAAGCTGCGGGACGGAAAATCTTCTCGTTGGGAACATTGTGGAGAGCAACGGGAATGCGGAGCATCGAAGCCATTGTAATAAGGTCTGCACCGATATGACCGTATGAAATAGCACCGTGGTTTGCACCCCAGTTATTCATCAGATCATAAGCCGATTTAAACGGGCCGTCCTTGCCGTCGCATCTGGGAGCGAACCAAGTGCAGGGCCAAGTGTAGTCGGTTCTTTTCCAAAGAATATCCGAAACTTCATCGGGAAGTGCAACAGTCCAGCCCTCACAAATCTGGAGGACGGGGCCAAGTCCTTTAACAAGATTAAGACGAATCATTGTTGCGGGCATCTCGGCTCTTGTAAGGAAGCGAGAGGAGAATCCGCCGCCTCTGAAGTAGCCGTTGTCGGCAGCGTTCCAGGTTGTTGCGGCAAGAATCTTTTCCGCATCCTCATCGGTAACATTATACCACTCTTTGATAACGCCGTTGCCGTTTTCGTCTTTAACCTCACCGCAGGCATCAAGGCAGCAAGCACCGGAGTTGATAAGGTGGATAAATCCGCCTGCTTCCTTAGCTTTGCCTTCGATATCGTAGCCGGTAACTCTCTTAACGGCATCTGCACTCCAATGGGTACGAACATCGGCAAACATCTGTGCTTTATTTGTAAGGAGCTTCATAAAGAGCATACCGAGTCCGTTAAGAACATCATTTTCGGTTGCAAGAATATAAGGCTCTCTTGTTCCGTTCCAATCGAATGAAGTGTTAAGAAGTGCTTCGGCAAAGTCACAGTTGGGATAGAAATCCGTCCACTGTCTTTGTCCCTGAAAACCGGCGGCAATTGCATTGTGGCCGACCATTTCTTCTTCTCTGCCTTCGGGAAGGTTGGGATTACCGTTCATAAGGTCTTTGATGATGCACATCATTTTTACCGTAAATTCCCAATCCTTTTCTTTCTGCTCATCGCTCTTTCTTACAAATTCGGGATTCTTATCAAAGCCTTCCTTGCACTTCGCTTTTGTCCAAGCAAGAGCCTTTTGGAATTCGGCTTCATCATAAATTCCCTCGCTCATTCGGCGAATGATTTCAACCTCATCAACGGATTCAACTCTCATTCCGAGATATTCTTCGATGAAAGCGGGATCGATTGAAGAACCTGCAATACCCATACAGATTGAACCGATTTGAAGATAGCTCTTTCCTCTCATGGTTGCAACGGCAACTGCCGAGCGTGCAAAACGGAGAAGCTTTTCTTTAACATCATCGGGAATCGATGTATCATCGGCATCCTGAACATCCTTGCCGTAAATACCGAATGCGGGCAAACCCTTTTGAGCGTGAGCAGCAAGAACAGATGCAAGATAAACCGCACCCGGTCTTTCGGTTGCGTTAAATCCCCAAACGCCCTTAATTGTCAAAGGATCCATATCCATAGTTTCGGAGCCGTAGCACCAGCAGGGAGTAACGGAAAGAGTTATATCAACGCCCTCCTTTTTAAACTTTGAAGTACACGCTGCGGCTTCGGCAACTCTGCCGATTGAGGTGTCGGCGATAACAACCTTAACAGGCTCGCCGTTTGAATAGCAAAGATTTTCCTCAAAGAGAGTCTTTGCGGCCTTTGCCATATTCATAGTTTGCTCCTCAAGAGATTCTCTGACTTTAAGAGGGCCGCGTCTGCCGTCGATAATGGGGCGAATACCGATTACGGGATAGTCGCCGATAAGTCTGCTTTTTGCCATAATAGCATCTTCCTTTCTGTATTTTGCCGAATTTAAATTATCAAAAGCTTTAAAATTACCGTATGATTAACAATATTTAAAGTATATCATACATTTTTTGAAATGTCATCTGTTATCGCTTATTTTTTATGACTTTATTTTAAAAACACAAACAGCCGTCTTTTACTGCAAGCCGTATTTGCTTTTTATGCGTTCAAGCTTGCTCCCGATGGGCTTACCCAAAAGCAAAAGAAAAATTATGTTTGACACGGCATAAAGTGCGGTGTACGGCAAGGCGGTTGAAATTGCCGCCGCATATCTGCCGAGGTTGAATGTTCCGTACATCCAGAGCGTTGACCAAACGTCCATCAGCAGTGAAAAGCCTACACCCGCAAAAAATCCGAAAACGGAAAGCCGTATCTTGCTTGAAGAAAGTTTTTTGGAAAATATTCCCGCAAGCCAGCCAATGAGTCCCCAGGTCAGCATTTGGAACGGTGTCCACGGTCCTTGACCGAAATAAAAATTTGAGAGCACCGCCGAAAGCGAACCCGTTATAAAGCCTGCTTCTCTGCCGAAATATATTGCGGTTATTATTACCAATGCCGTTACCGGCTTGAATCCCGGAAGCATTGAAAAAACCATTCTTCCCGCAATCGAGAGGGCGGTCATAACGGCAATCAGTACAAGCTTTGTTGCCGCATTCTCCTTTTTTTCAAAGGAAATAAAAAACTGAACAAGGGCAAGAATCGATATTGCAGCACTGATGAAGGCGTATTGCTTATCATCGAAAACAAAAGTCCCGATAAGAATAACAGCAGGAATCGCCAGCAACGAAATCACAGCCGAAAGGATTTTTTTCATTCTTGTTCTCCCTTGCAGCATTCAACAACCTCCTCGCAAAGAACCGCACCGGAAATTATTTCTCTTGAGATACGACTTGCGGCGGTCGTATAAAAATTATTTTCGGAAAAAAATTTCTGCGGAGTTCCCTCCGAAATGATTTTTCCGTCAAAAAACAAAGCACATCTATCCGAAACCGATGCGGCAAATTCAACATCGTGCGTAACGATAAGAATTGTTTTTCCTTCCGATTTAAGCTCAAACAGCAGCTCCGCAAGCTTGAGCTTTGAATATGCGTCAAAGCCTTTGGTTGGTTCATCGAGCAAAATTATCTGCGGATCTGTCAGTAAAAGCTTGCACAACGCACATTTTTGCTGTTCTCCGCCGCTCAAATCATAGGGATGCTTGTTAAGAAGCTCTTTTATTCCGAATCTGCTTGCAAATGCATCGATTTTGTTATCCCTTTCGGAGTCGGACACACCCATAAGCTTGAGGATTTCATAAAAATCGTTGATGACCTTATCTTTGAGAAAAACGGTTTTCGGATTTTGCGTAAGCAGAGCAAGGTTACCTCGATACAGACTTCCGCCCCTATACTCGCTGAGTTTTTTTCCGTTAAGCTTAACCCTGCCCTTATAAGGCTTATCAAGACCTGCAAGGATATTGAGAGTTGTTGTTTTTCCGCTTCCGTTGCCGCCGAGAATGCTGAAAATTTCCCCTCTGCCTACCGTTAAATCAAGGTCGCTTACAACATCCGGCAAATCTCTTTCATACCTGAACCACAAGCCGCTTGCCTCGAGAATCGGCTCCTTTTTTGGGGTGCTTTTCTGTGTGAAGTCCTTTGCTTTGCCGTAATAATTGTTTTCGAGAAATTCTCTGCCCTCTCTCACCGTTAGGGGACAGTCGCCGTCGCCGCCGAGCATATTGAAAATTCTGACCGCACTCGGAAGTCCCGCTTCAAGAGGATTCCCTTTCAGCTTTTTGCAAACGCTCCTCGGAGCATCGTGCAAAATCACGCTGCCGTTTTCCATAACGGCAACCCTGTCAACAATCGGAAAAACCTCCTCAAGACGGTGCTCAACAAGAATAATTGTTAAGCCAAGCTCACGGTTGAGCTTTCGCAGAGCCGCAATAAAGTCCGCCGCCGCAATGGGATCAAGCTGACTTGTCGGCTCATCAAGAAGCAAAATCTTAGGCTGCATAACCATTACCGATGCAAGATTAAGCAATTGCTTCTGTCCGCCGGAAAGCTCATCGGTTTTTGAATGATACCAATTATGAATACCGAAAAAGCTTGCCATTTCGCCAACTCTGCTGCGAATAACGCTTCGTTCAACGCCGAGATTTTCAAGTCCGAACGCAAGCTCGTGCCAAACCTTATCTGTAACAATCTGCTCATCGGGATTTTGACCGACAAAGCCGATTTGCGATGCCGCAATTCTTTCTTCAACAGAATCAAGCGGCATAGTATTATATATTATCTCTCCGGTTTTTTTGCCGAAGGGAGCAATTTCTTTTTTCAAAAGACGAAGTAATGTTGTTTTTCCGCAGCCCGAAGCTCCGCAGATGAGCAGAAATTCACCTTTTTTGACGGAAATATTAATTTTTTCGAGAGAGTTTTTATCATTTTCCGGATAAGCAAAGCTCAAATCCTTGACCTGTAATATTTCCATCTTATCATCTCCTCTGCTTCAAAAATAAACGGCAAAAGCGAAAGTAAACCGTAAGCCGCATAGCAAATAATCGAGAAAACGCCCACCGGAATTTCCGCCGTTTCGGGGTAATAGCTGAAGTCAAGCTTACCCGTCGCCGCTCCGGCAACCGTGATTCCCCACAGGAGAATGCACAGTAAAAGCAGAGCAAAATCCGATTTATGAAAAATAAAATCTGAATAATCGGTGCGTCCCTTTAACCCGTAGCCTCTTGCTTTCATTGCCTTGCCGGTTTCCACCGCATTTTCAAGCGACCAGCCAATCAAAACCGAAAAAACACTTGCTCCCGACCTTAAACGGTCAAAGCGACTTTCGGTTGAATAAAGTCCCATCGCCTTTTGCGTTCGGCTGATTTTTTTTGCTTGCCGTTTGAGCATCGGTACATACCGAAGTGCCATTGAAAGAACCAATGAAAGCTTAGGCAAAATTCGTCCGAAAAGATAAACGAATTTATCGCTCGTCATAATTTGGCTGTACGCCTTGCACCATAGCATAACCGACACTATCATAACCGCAATATAAGCTCCGTAAACAATCGCTTCAACGGTCACCGGATTACCGTTCATAAAGAAAAGCGGCGTTGCTCCGTTGTGGGAAAATATCGGATTTGTTACGGTTATGAGAAGCATCAGCGGAATATAAAAAAGAATATCCGATTTTTTTTCTTTTGCATTTGTTAAAACGGAGCAAAAAAGAATGCTTCCGATAAGCGACAAAAGCTCCGTAACGGGATTCGTCACAAACATTCCAATCGACATAACGGCAACAAAATAGACCATAAGCACCGAGGGGTGAACTTTTGAAAACGCATTCATATAAATCACCTTGCCCTCGGTTCTTTAAGTCCCGCCGCTTCCAACGCTCTCGGCCATGGGCCGAGAAAAGCCTTGATTCGCGACAAGGTTACAACATCAAAATCGTCTTTTTTGGGCAACCTGCCAAGCTCCTCGCTTTTTTGCCGGAGCATTTCGATTGCCCACTGTTTTTTCTTATTATCAATCATTTTCACATTATACCCGAAGTTATCGTGCTCGAATCAGTTTGCGACAACCTTTTTGAAGCTCTCGTAGGCTTCTGCCCAAGCATCGGAATTTTCGGGAAGATACTCCGTTGTTTTTTCGCTTGCCTTAACGATTTTTCTTGCCTCGGCAACGCTTTTGATTGCTCCGCACGCCATAAGCTGAACGGCAATGTTTCCGAGAACCGTTGCTTCAATCGGCCCTGCGATAACCTTTCTTCCGCACGAAGATGCGGTCATTTGGCAAAGCAGAGTATCCTTTGTGCCGCCGCCGATAATGTGAATTACGGGATAGCTTTTTCCGGTACAGCCTTCAAGATTATCAATGGTCAAACGATATTTCATCGCAAGGCTTTCGTATATGCATCGCATAACCTCGCCCACACCTTCGGGTACAGGCTGATTTGTTTTTCTGCAATATTCACGAACTCTTTCCGGAATATTTCCGTGAGGAACAAATTCGGGAGCATCGGGATCGATAAAGCATTTGAAAGGCTCTGCCGAAAGAGCAAGCTTTTCAAGGTCGGCATAGGAATAATCGTTGCCGTGCCTGTTCCAATGACGACGGCTTTCCTGAATAAGCCAAAGGCCGATAATATTTTTAAGGAAGCCGACAGATGAATCGCAGCCGCCCTCGTTGGTAACATTCATTGCAAGAGAGGCCTCATTGACTATCGGTTTTTTAAGCTCCGTTCCGAAAAGCGACCACGTTCCGCTTGAAAGAAAAACAAAATCCTCGCTTTCGGCAGGTACGGCGGTTATCGCACACTGCGTATCGTGTCCGCAAACGCTGATAACATCAACATCCTTTATTCCGCATTCCTCGCAGATATCGTCGGTCACTCTGCCGAGAACCGTACCCGACGGCACAATCTCGCCGAGCAAGCGTGACGGTATGCCGAGCTTTTCAACATAGTCTGCCGCCCAAGTTTTTGTTTCGATATCAATCATTTGTGAGGTGGTTGCGATTGAATATTCCGTTGTCATTTTGCCCGTAAGCATATATCCGAAAAGATCCGGCATAAAAAGAAGCCTGTCCGCTCTTTCGAGAATATGCGGTCTGTATTTTTTGAGAGCATAGAGCTGATATACGGTGTTAAGCTCCATAAACTGAATGCCGGTTTTAAAATAAAAATCCTTATTCGGAATTATTTTTGCACATTCCTCAATAAGTCCGACGGTGCGTTCGTCACGGTAATGAATCGGATTTTCCAAAAGGCAGCCGAATTTATCTATCAAGCCGAAATCAACGCCCCACGTATCGATACCGATGCTGTCAAATCCGCCTGCGTTTTGAGCATTGATTATGCCTTGCTTGATGTTGTAAAAAAGGCGGAGAACATCCCAATACATGGTTTTGCCGACCTTCACGGGATCGTTCGAAAAGCGGTGAACCTCCTCAAGAGCGATTCTTTCGCCGTTAAATTTGCCGAGAATGGCTCTGCCGCTCGAAGCACCGAAATCAATGGCAAGAACTCGTTTTTCCATATTTAAACCTCACTGAATTACTACGCCTTTTTTAAGGATAATGTTTGCATAAATAGCCGTTTCGCCCGTTGCGATTACCGCATATGCTTTTTTGGCTCTGTCATAAAATGCAAAACGCTCTGTAAGCTCGATGTTTTTCTCTCCCTCCTGAGCGGCTATTGTTTTTTTGTAGTCTGCCCAAATGGGAGGGGGATTCGATGCGTCGCCGTTATCCATAAGTGCAACGGGAGCTTCAACGTATGTATCAAGAGGCATAAGCTTGAGAATTGCCTCCAGAATTTCATTAACACCGTGTCCGTCAAGACGAACAAGCCTTTGAGCCATCGATGCTGCCGGAAAATTTCCGTCACCGATAACGATTTCATCGCCATGTCCCATTTCCATAAGAATTTTAAGAAGCTCGGGAGAGATGATGGGAGAGATGTTTTTAAGCATGGTTTTTTCCTACTTTCTTATTTTATTTTTTACATTACTGCGTACATACTGTACATATTACTGTAGATTCCGTCCTTTGCCATAAGCTCCGAATGAGAGCCTTGCTCGGCAATTCCGTCCTCTGTTAAAACGATAATTTTGTCCGCATTGCGTATCGTTGTCAAACGGTGTGCAATCGTAAGGGTGGTTCTTCCCTCGGCAAGTCGCTCAAGGGATTCCTGAACAAGCTTTTCGCTTTCGTTATCGAGTGCGGAGGTTGCTTCGTCAAGCAAAAGCACCGGCGGATTCTTCAAAAATACTCGTGCAATCGATATTCTTTGCTTCTGTCCGCCCGAAAGCTTAACGCCCCTCTCACCGATATATGTGTCATAGCCGTTGGGGAGAGCCGATATAAATTCATGTGCTCCCGCCTTTTTAGAGGCTTCGATGATTTCTTCATCCGTTGCGTCCGATTTTCCGTAAATCAAATTATCCCGTATCGTGCCCGAAAAAAGATAAACGTCCTGTGCAACAACACCGATATTTGAACGGAGCGATTTCAAAGTTATATCTCTTATGTTTTTTCCGTCAAGCAATATTTCTCCGCTCTCCGGCTCATAAAATCTCGGTATAAGGTTGCATATCGTTGTTTTTCCGCCTCCGCTGGGACCGACAAGTGCAACATTTTCACCCTTTTTAATTTCGAGATTCAAATTATGAAGTATTTCCTTTTCGCCTTTAACATAGCTGAAGGTTACATTGCAAAATTCGATTTCGCCCTTAACGTTCTCAATATCAACCGCATTTTCGCTGTCAACAATTTCGGGGGCGGTATTCATTATTTGAGAAAAACGTTCGATTCCCGTTATGCCTCTGCTGAATTGCTCGCTGAAATCAACAATAGTCCTAATAGAACCGAGAAGCGTTGAAATGAGCAAAAGGCTTGCGGCAAAATCGCCCGCTGTCATTGAACCGTCGCTCATCAAAAACGCACCCAACGCAACAACGATAATATATGTTATACCATCAATAAGCTTGACCGTTGCGTGAAACTGCGACATATATTTATGGCTCTTATTTTTTATATCAACATATTTACTGTTTCCGCGTGAGAACTTTTCTTTCTCGGTTTGTTCGTTTGTGAACGAGCGAACAACTCTGACACCGAGAAGACTGTCTTCAAGTCGTGCGTTTATTTCGCCAACCTGATGACGGCTTTCTCTAAAGGTTTCACGCATTTTGGTTCGCGATTTTTTTGTCATAAGAATCATAAACGGCATTAGCACAAAAATCGCAATCGCAATGCGAATATCCATCGTTGTGAAAATATAAAAGCTTGCGATGAATTTAACAACGGTCATCAAAACCATTTCGGGAAAATGATGTGCCCATTCGGAAACGTCAAAAAGGTCGGACGTCATTCTGCTCATAAGCTGACCGATTTTTGTGTTGTCAAAGAAAGAGAATGAAAGGGTTTGAAGGTGGTCAAACATATCTTCTCTCATTGCGTTTTCAATTTTAACGCCCATTTTGTGACCGTAATAAGATTGGCAAAAGCCGGCAACGCAGTCAAACCCTCTTAAAGCGATATATGCAACGGCTATGCCGATTATCAGCTTCGGTGTAAGTCCGGCGGGATTGTCAACACCCGTGTCCGTTATCACTCTGACTATCAAGGGAAGTATAATTTCACAGGCAGCGGATATTGCCGCACACAAAAGCACCAGAAGCTCGGTTTTCAAGTGCTTTTTCAGATACGGAAAAAATGCCTTGATAAGCTCAATATTTTCTTTGGCAGAGCTTTTTCTTTTTGATTCGGGCTCCGACGGTCGTTCTTTCATCTGCTCAACCCTTTCTGTATTTATTACATTATATTATGTAATAAATTTTTGAATTTGTAAAGCCGTTTCGATTATTTATTCACAAAATATTAAGTTGACTTTTAGTTTTCTTAATAAATTCTTAGGTATTTACCTACTTTTTTCTTAAATATTTTTCTGATATAATAAAGCCATACTAAACAGCACCGAATAAATTAAACGGGAGGACAAAAAAATGTCAATATTTGCAATTATCGTTATCACTCTTTCGGTATCAACCGGTATTCTTCTTATCAGGGACGATTCTCCTGTTATTGCATAAACCATTTCTTTCTTCGAGGGACAATAGAGGGTATGGAAAAAAGCACCCTGTCGCATTTTTTAAAAGCGGTAGCTGCCGTACAGGGTGCAACAAGAAAAAGGCGATGCTTTGGTTTGCTACCGTGGCAATCGCTTTTTCTTGTTATAATGCTTTTTATAATGAAATTCGCTATTGACAGCACGGAGACAATGGTGTATAATCGGTTTACTGACAAAGGGGTGCTGACCTGTACGGTCGGCTGAGATTATACCCTCAAACCTGATCCCGATAATGCGGGCGTAGGAAAAACAGCCTCAGTGCAATTTTTACGCCCGGTACAGCTTTTGTGCCGGGCTTTTTGCATTGAAATTTTACGCAGCACTTCGGTTCGGTTCCCTAAAACAATCGAAAAGAGGTAAAATAATGTCAAACACAGCAAACAGAAAAATCGTAATCCTTGCGGAGGGTGCAATTATGACGGCAATGTCAATAGCACTTTTCGCCGTGTCGGATTTGCTCCCGTGGCCGTATGCCTACGGCGGAGGCTTCAGCATTTTCGCACAAGTTCCAATCATCATTTATTCCTATCGCCGCGGAATCAAGAACGGTGTTTCCGCCGCCCTTGTGCTGTCGGTCTATCAGCTTCTTACGGGACTTAAAAATTTCGCATGGGTAAGCGGAATCGCTGCATATTTAATCGTTGCACTTGCCGATTACATCATCGCATTCGGCTGCCTCGGCTTTGGCGGTGCATTCAAAGGAAAGCTGAAAAATCCCGCCACCGAGCTGACCGTCGGAAGCATCGTTGTCTGTTTTGTGCGATTCATTTGCCATTTTATAAGTGGTGTAACGATTTGGACAGATTACTGCCCTGCCGATATGATTGTTCCGGTTTATTCGCTTCTTTATAACGGCTCTTTTATGCTTGCGGAAACGATAATTACCGTTGTCGGCGTGCTTGCACTAAGCAAAATTCCCGCAATTATTGACTTAAACGGCAGTTCAAAAGCCCAAAAGTAAGCAAAATGACTCCGAAAAGTTTTGAGAACAAAAAGCAAAGCGTGACAGTCAGGCACAACAATAAGCAAAAAGACCTTGCAGATTTTACCCTGCAAGGTCAATTTTATTGTGGTTTTATAAACAAGTTATGCTTCAATCGGTGTGTTTTAGGTCAAGTCTCAACACCATTTTTCAGGGCATTGAAATTTGAGTTTTGCATCTGTGAAAATGACAATAAAATCAGAGTTTTATTGTCAAAAATGTAGGATTTGCAAGGCTTTCGGCGAAAAAAAAGACCCTGCAAGATTTCTCTTGCAAGGTCAATTTTTCTGTTATGGTTTTACAAATCGGGTTTGCCCCAAATCAACAGGTGTTCCGATTATTTCATATCCTTGATAGCTGCCTGAGCTGCTGCAAGGCGAGCGATGGGAACACGGAAGGGTGAGCATGATACATAGTTAAGGCCGATCTTGTGGCAGAACTCAACAGATGTGGGATCGCCGCCGTGCTCGCCGCAGATACCGTAATGGAGGTTCTTGCCGCTTGCCTTACCCTTTGAAACAGCCATTTCCATAAGAGCACCAACGCCGTTCTGGTCAAGCTTTGCAAACGGATCAAATTCATAGATCTTTGTATCATAATATGCATTGAGAAACTTACCTGCGTCATCACGGCTGAAGCCGAATGTCATCTGGGTAAGATCGTTTGTGCCGAAGCAGAAGAATTCAGCTTCCTTGGCGATTTCGTCTGCTGTGATGCAAGCTCTGGGAATTTCGATCATTGTACCGACTTCGTATTTAAGCTCAACACCTGCTGCTGCGATTTCAGCATCGGCGGTGCTGACAACGATGTTCTTAACGAATTTAAGCTCTTTTACTTCGCCTACAAGGGGAATCATAATTTCGGGAACGATATTCCAATCTGCATGAGCTTTCTTAACATTGATTGCCGCACGGATAACAGCCTTTGTCTGCATTGCTGCGATTTCGGGATATGTTACCGTAAGACGGCAGCCTCTGTGTCCCATCATGGGGTTGAACTCGTGGAGAGAAGAAATGATAGCCTTGATATCTTCAACGCTCTTATTCTGAGCCTTTGCAAGAGCTTCGATGTCTGCTTCCTCGGTGGGAACGAACTCGTGGAGAGGAGGATCAAGGAATCTGATTGTTACGGGGTTGCCTTCAAGAGCTTCATAGAGCTTTTCAAAGTCGCCCTGCTGATAGGGAAGAATCTTCTCAAGAGCTGCTTCTCTTTCTTCAATAGTATCGGCGCAAATCATTTCACGGAATGCGGCGATTCTGTCTGCCTCAAAGAACATATGCTCTGTACGGCAAAGACCGATGCCTTCTGCACCAAGCTCACGAGCCTTTTTGGCATCTGCGGGTGTGTCGGCATTTGTACGAACCTTGAGAGTTCTGAATTCGTCTGCCCAAGCCATGATTCTGCCGAATTCGCCTGCGATTTCAGCGTCAACGGTGGGAATGATGCCATCATAGATGTTACCGGTTGAACCGTCAATTGAAATATAGTCGCCCTCATTGTAGGTCTTGCCTGCAAGAGTGAACTTCTTGTTTTCTTCGTCCATAACGATATCGCCGCAGCCTGATACGCAGCAAGTACCCATACCGCGAGCAACAACTGCTGCGTGAGAGGTCATACCGCCGCGAACGGTGAGGATACCCTGTGAAGCCTTCATACCGGTGATGTCTTCGGGAGAGGTTTCAAGACGAACAAGAACAACCTTTTCGCCTCTTGCGTTCCAAGCTTCTGCATCTTCGGCTGTGAATACAACCTTACCGCAAGCAGCACCGGGAGAAGCACCGAGGCCCTTACCTGCGGGAGTTGCCGCTTTAAGAGCTTTAGCATCAAACTGGGGATGAAGGAGTGTATCGAGGTTTCTGGGATCGATCATAGCAACAGCCTGCTTTTTATCGATCATACCTTCGTCAACGAGGTCACAAGCGATTTTAAGAGCGGCTTTAGCTGTTCTCTTACCGTTTCTGGTCTGAAGCATATAGAGCTTACCGTCTTCAACGGTGAATTCCATATCCTGCATATCTCTGTAGTGGTCTTCAAGAATAGCACAAACTTCGTTGAACTTCTTGAATGCTTCGGGGAATTTTTCTGCCATCTCTGCGATGGGCATGGGAGTACGAACGCCGGCAACAACGTCTTCACCCTGTGCGTTGGTGAGGAACTCACCCATAAGACCTTTTTCGCCTGTTGCGGGATCACGGGTAAATGCAACGCCTGTACCGCAATTGTCACCCATATTACCGAAAGCCATCATCTGAACGTTAACGGCTGTACCCCATGAATAAGGAATATCGTTATCACGGCGATAAACGTTAGCACGGGGGTTGTCCCATGAACGGAAAACAGCTTCGATAGCACCCATAAGCTGCTCTTTGGGATCTGTGGGGAAATCGGAACCGATCTTTGACTTATATTCATCCTTGAACTGACCTGCGAGAACCTTGAGGTCTTCTGCGGTAAGCTCAACGTCCTGAGTAACGCCCTTTTCGGCCTTCATCTTATCGATAAGCTCTTCAAAGTATTTTTTGCCGACTTCCATAACAACGTCGGAATACATCTGAATGAATCTTCTGTAGCAGTCCCAAGCCCAACGGGGATTGCCGCTCTTTGCGGACATAGTATCAACAACTTCTTCGTTAAGACCGAGGTTGAGGATTGTGTCCATCATACCGGGCATTGAAGCACGAGCACCGGAACGAACCGAAACGAGAAGGGGATTTTCCTTATCGCCGAATTTTTTGCCTGTGATTTCTTCCATCTTAACGATGTATTCCATAATTTGAGCCTGAATTTCATCGTTGATCTTTTTGCCGTCCTCATAGTACTTTGTGCAGGCTTCGGTTGAGATTGTGAAGCCCTGAGGAACGGGAAGACCGATGTTTGTCATTTCCGCAAGGTTTGCGCCTTTGCCGCCGAGGATTTCACGCATATTTGCGTTACCTTCGGAGAACAAATAAACATACTTGTACATTGGTATCTACCTCCATATAATAATTAACAACTTCATACATTCATTCTGCAACGGCAGACTGAATTACAATTATTATAACAGATTAAAACATAAATTTCCATATATTTTTAAGAAAATATGTTACTGTTTTGTAAAATCTTTTTAGTAACTATATACATATAGCTTATTCTGCGGTTTTGATTCCGTAAAAATGGATAACGTTCATATCCTCTTGCATATCAAGGCCATGAGAACCGCAGCCGCCGTCGATTTCGTGGCAGCCGTGGTCGGGACAAAAGCCGTAAAATACGCTGTGGTTCTTCCATTCGCTGTTGATTTTGTCAACCATTTCCGAATAGAACGCAACATTTTTATCGAGTGCGGCAAGGGATTCGGGAGCTTCGGGACCGTACTTATGCATAGTTCCGTCATAGTTTCCGTTGTAGATGACAATAAGGTCATATTTATCCTCCTCGATAAGAGAAAGAGCCTTTTCGTTAACTTCCTCCGGCGTGTCGTAGATAAAATAATCCATATTGCGATTAAGGAAAATCATTGATATGCTGTCGTTGGCGGTTGAAACAATAACAGGTTTTTTGCCTGCGTTTATATAGCAGTCGAAAATCGTGTTAACGGTGAGAACGGGTTTTACATATTTTTTGATTCCGTGAACATCGGGCATAACACCGCTGTACATCGAAGCAAAGCAAACGGGAGTAACGCTCGGCATTACCGAAAGCATAGGCAGTGCGGCATCCGAACGGATGGCGGCATCCGCAAATTTCGATGTGTATTTTTGGTAAACCCAGAGTCCGACGGCATCGGGATTGTAGATAACCGTTCTGTCAACCGGCTTTCCCGCAAGCTTCTTTTCGGAAAGAGCGGTGAGCACGGGGTTGGGAGCTTCAATGCCCTCCGGAATCTCAAGACCGGCGATTTCGAGCATAGATGCTTTGACGGATGAAATGCAAATTGAGCTGTACAAATCGGACATAAAAATCTTCTCCTTACTGCAAAATTTTTTCAGCACTTTAAGAATACTCCTATATTTTACAACTGTCAATAAAAAGAAAAAAATTCAATAAAATTCAATTTTTCTTTTAATATACTGTTGAAATCATATAAAATATATGCTACTATAAAGTGTATATTTGACCAAAAACGTCAAAACCAAAAAGGAGAGTGTTTTTTAATGAAAAACAGAATTAAAAGAATAATTTCTCTTGTTCTGTGTGCCGCTATGCTTGTTTCCGTAGGCTCAACAGGTGCATTTGCGGCAACCAAAACAGATTGCGGCGGCAATTGTGACAGATCACCGCTCGTAATCCTCCCCGGCATTAACCATTCACCCACATACCTTTATAATGATGATGATACTCCTTATCTCGATGCAGACGGCAAAGAGGTTGGGGGAACCCTTCTCATTCTTGAATTGAGCAAGCTTTGGGGCACCTTGCCCAAGCTTATCTTCAGTCTTCTTGCAACAATAGCTCTGCAAGCTCCCATAGGACTTGAGGATGCTGCTTACGATGCCGCAAGTGCCGCTTTTTGGGTTCAGGAATGCGATGATGACGGAAATTATGTTAACAATCTTAAAACCCGCAGATGGAATCACCCCATTTCCGAAATGGAGCAGTCCGACAAGGATTGGCTTTACAGAATGATTCCCTTGCAGGCAGTCGAAAAGGAAATTGGCGGAGATCATATCTATATGTTTACCTTTAATCTTGTCGGCGATCCTATGCAGTCGGCAAAGGAGCTTGATGAATATATCGATATGGTAAGAGAGCAAACCGGTCACGATAAGGTTTCGCTTCTTCCCGTTTCTCTCGGCGGCACGATTCTTACCGCATATCTCGATGAATACGGTCACGATAAGGTTGATGAAATCGTTAATGTTGTTGCCTGTCTTGACGGTACCGACATTGTTGCCGATATGATGGACAGAAAATGGAATCTTGAAGATGAATTTCTTTATCACGAATATATTCCCCCCATCATCGGCGACGACGATTCGCTCGGCTATCTTATTAACTGCGTTCTTCACATTCTTCCCCGTGCGGGCGTTGATGCGATTTTGACCGGAGCCATCAGTGCTATTCTTGACACCTTGATGATTAACTGCCCGCAGATGTGGGCAATGGTGCCTTCATACAGATACGATGCACTTGCCGAAAGATATCTTAACAACAGCCCCGAAAAAGCAAAGCTCAAGGAGAAAACAGACAGATTCCAGCAGGCAAGGCTTAATCTCAAGAGCAATATTCTCGATGCCGTTAACGACGGCGTTAAGGTTAACACAATTGCAGGTGCAAACCTTTCCTTCGGCGAGCAGGATTACACATTCTTCGGTATTGTCGCTTCCGCTCACGACTATAACTCGGACGGAATTATCAACCTTTCTTCAACAAGCCTCGGTGCAACCGGTGCTCCCGCAGGCAAAACCCTTAATGATATAGATTATGTAAAGGGCACACAATCTTCACACAACCATATTTCTCCCGACGGTAAGGTTGATGTTTCAACGGCGATTCTTCCCGAAAACACTTGGATTTTCCTTGACCAGCATCACGAAGTCGGCAACAACGATGTTGTGCTTAATCTTGTTAAAGCCATTCTTACCGATGAGGTTTCGGACGTTAACGATAACCCCGCAAAATATCCGCAGTTTAACTATAGCTGCAATACAAAATACATTCGACGCTGGCGTCTTCCCGATGCAAAGAAGCTTCTTGAAGAACAGGGAGATACTCTCCCCGCCGAGGATAAGGCAGAGCTTGAAGCCGCTATCAGAGACGGCGAAACCGTTCTTACCGCAACTGTTGCCGATGCCGAAAAGGTAAAAGCCGCAGAAAGCAGACTTAATGCGATTCTTGCAAAATACGGTCTTTACACATATCCGGAGGAGCCATCGGGACTTGATGTATTTATGAATGATACTATGAAAGGCTTGAGCAAATTCCTTGTTGATTGGCTCGGCGGCGGCAGTCTTGTTGATTGGGTTCTTTCACCCGTTCGCAGTCTTTTCAAATAAGCAAAACGAGGTTGAATGATGATGAAAAAAGTTGTTTCTGTTATTCTTGCGTTGACGATGATTTTTTCCGCTGTAACCGTTATTGCTTCGGCATCCGGAGTTAAAACGGAATGCGGAGGAAAATGCGAAACCTGTCCGTCGATCGTTGTTCCCGGAATCGGTCAATCCAATGTTTGGGCACTTGACGACAACGGCGATTATATTCTTGATGACAACGGCAATAAAATGCCCTGTTTTCCTGCGATTTTCGATATCGGATACATAGTAAAAAGAGCGATTCTTCCGATTCTTCTTACTCTTTTTACCCAGCACGATGTAGGTCTTTCCGAGGCACTTTCGGATATTATCCTTGACAGCTTTGAGGTTAATATGTGCGATGCAAGAGGAAAAAATACGGGTAATATCGAGGTTGAAAAGTACCCGTATTCGGTTGCCGAATGCAGTGAATACGAAAAAGAGCAGATTTATAAGAATGTTCCTCTTATCAATTATGCACAGCAGGTTGGCGAGGATCACCTTTATTACTTTGCATATAACTCTTTCGGAAATCATCTTGATGCCGTGAATGAGCTTTATGATTTTATCCAAATGGTAAAAGTCGAAACGGGACACAGCAAGGTTAATATTGTTCCCATTAGTATGGGCGGCTCTATCGCAAACGGCTTGCTTGAATATCATCCCGACGTAATGGACGATCTCAACAAGGTGGTTTATATCGTTCCCGCTCTCGACGGTTCAACGATTGTGGGCGATCTTCTTGCAAAGGATCTTACTTTCCTCGATAAAGATTTCCTCTATAACGGTTTCCTTGAAACTCTTATGGATGAAGATGAAGCGAGAATGGTTGAGGTTATTGCGAGAATCCTTCCCGACGATGTTCTTCTCAACGGACTCAAAGCCGCTGTTGATACGCTTGTTGATGAAGTTGCGGTCAATATCACCAGCCTTTGGGCACTGAGCCCCTCATCATATTATCCCCGGCTTTCGCAAAAGCTTCTTTCCGATCCTTCAAAAGCCGAAATTAAGCGTCAAACGGAAATGTATTATCATGCTCAGCTCAATTCGGATAAGAATATTCAAACGCTCATTGAAAAGGGCGTTCAGGTTTTCAATATAGTTGATTACGATATGCCTCTTTATTGCATCGGCAACAATTGGAATGAGGATAATGCGGACGGCATAATCCATCTTGATTCAACATCAATGGGCGTTAAGAGTGCCATTGTGGGTGAAACACTTCCCGATGACTATGTTCAGGCAAATACTCATTGCTCGAATCCGGCTCACAACCACATCTCACCCGACAGAGTTCTTGATGCTTCAACCGGACTTCTTCCGGATACTACGTTCTACTTTGATGCTCAAAACCACGAAAGAACGGCAAGAAACGATATTATTATTTCTCTTGCAATAAGAATCCTTGCGACCGAAGATATAACCGATGTTTATTCGTTAGAGGAATATCCGCAGTTCAACGGTGCAAGAGATCCCAGACGAATAAACAATACGCTCCTTCCCGCCGCAAAGAATGTTGATGCTTCAACCTTGAGTGCACAGGATGCAGCGGAGCTTGCGGCGGCGATTGCAGAGGCGGAGGCCTTCGTTAACAGCACGGTTTGTGTTGCAGGTCAGCAGGCGGCAATCGAAGAAAGGCTTAATGCCATTCTCATTAAGGTTGGCGTTTACGCAGCAAGCGAGGAAGAAGAGCCCTCCGATTTCTTTGAAAAGCTCAGTCTTTGGCTTTTTGAAAATTACGGAACGGCGGGTTACTCGGAAATGCTTCCGATTACGCTGAATCTTATCGCAAAGGGAATTTTCACCGTTATTAACGATACTATATCCTCTGTATTTGATATGATTTAAACTTAACGGCACAGTCTGCACGGCGTTGCTCCGAACAGGCTGTGCCTTTGATTTATTTTTTATCAAAAATCAAATATCATAACGCTCATTGCGGAAACGATAAAGCAGGTCATATCCGCAAGCAGGGCGGCGGGAACGGTACAGCCGGTTTTTTTTATTCCCACAGAGCCGTAATATACCGTTACGGCATAAAACGTGGTTTCGGTTGAACCCATAATAACCGATGCGATTCGCCCCTCAACGGAATCGGGGCCGAAGTTTTTTAGAATTTGTTCAAACATCGTCAGCGAACCGCTGCCCGATATCGGACTAAGTACAGCCAAGGGTAAAACATCGGCAGGTATTCCGGTTATTCTTGCAATCGGAGCAAGGGCTTTTGTTATTATTTCAAGAGCACCCGATTGACGGAGCATTGTTACGCCCAAAACGAGTCCTGTTAGTGCAGGCAGAAGCTTTATTGCCGATTTAACGCCCTTTGAAGCACCCTCAACAAAGCAGTCAAAAACCTTTACGCCCTTTATCAATCCGAAAAAAACAATTGCGGCGGTTATTACCGGAAGAACAAACGAGCTTATTTTTTCCATTTTATTCCCTCGCCGAGCTTAATGAAAATAAATGCAGCCGTCAGACCGACAGCAAGAGCTGCGGCAGAGGATATCCACGAAGGGAGCATTATATCAAACGGATTTGAACTGCCGTAGTCCTGACGCATAGCGGCAACGGTTGTTGGAATGAGATGAAATGCGGCGGAATTCATAACAACAAATTTTATCATATCTCCGCTTGCTTTTTCGTTTGATGCATTTTCACTTTGCAGACAACGCATAGCTTCAAGACCGAGCGGTGTTGCTGCGTTGCCCAGACCGAGAAGATTTGCGGTAACATTCAGCGATATAGCCTTTGCGGTTTTACTTTTCATATTCATTTTTGGGAAAATGATTTTGAGAAAAGGAGAAAGGACTTTGCAAACGGCTTCGGTAAGTCCCGATTTTTCGGCAATTTCCATAAGTCCGCTCCACAGGCAGATTGTTCCGCCGAGCCTTATACACAGCGAAACGGCATCCGATGCACTCGAAATAATTGCCGCCGACAGCTCCTTCATTGTTCCCGAAAATATCGAGGAAATAACCGAAAAAACAACCATCGATGACCAAATATAATTAATCATACCAAATCCTCCCAAAAATTTACAAAAAATGGTTGACAAATATGTCAAAATATGGTATATAATAAGTGACAATAAAAATACACAGGAGGGTAAACTTATGTTTGCAGGTTTTATTCGTGAAATTGACAGCGTGGGAAGAATCGTTATTCCCATGCAAATCAGAAAGGAGCTTGGTTTGCTCGAACACGGCAGCAAGGTTGAGCTGTTTTCGGACGGCAAGCAGATTATAGCAAAGAAAGCAGGTAATAACTGCGTTTTTTGCGGCTGCGAATCCGAGCTGCACGAATTTGAGGGCAAATTCTTGTGCACAAGCTGTCTTGAAAAATTAAAATCAGAATAAGACAAAAAACTTTCCCGTTCGGCTTTATGCTGTTCGGGGAATTTTTTATCCTCTCGTGAATATATATGATGAAAGAAGGCGGAATATATCACGGAGGGAGATAAGAAATGGATTGGCATTCAAAAACGGTCTCGGAAACGGCAAATGAGCTGAAAAGCAATGCGGTTGAGGGAATCGGTGAGCAGACGGCGAAAATGCGACTTCAAAAGAACGGCGAAAACAGGCTGGAGGGCAGAAAAAAGGCATCATTAATAAAAAAATTTATTGCTCAATTTTCCGATTTCTGCGTTATTATTCTTTTTATTGCCTGCATTATTTCATTTTTGACGGGCATTCTTGAGGGAAACGGCGATTTTGTTGAGCCGATTGTTATTTTGGTGATTGTGATTCTCAATGCGGTAATCGGTGTTTTTCAGGAGCAAAGAGCGGAAAAGGCGATAGAAGCACTGAAAAAAATAACCGCTCCCACCGCACGGGTAATCCGTTCGGGAAAGGTTAAAAAAACAAATGCATCACAGCTTGTTTGCGGAGATTTGATTATGCTCGAAAGCGGTGATATGGTTCCTGCCGATGCAAGGCTTGTTTCGTCAAACGGATTGAGAGTTCAGGAAAGTGCTTTAACGGGAGAATCCGTTCCGTGCGAAAAAAGTGCGGAAGCTATATGTACGGAAAAATGCCCGATTGCGGAAAGAAAAAATATGATTTTTTCCTCAACAAATATTATTGCCGGTAACTGTACGGCGATTGTTACCGAAACCGGAATGAATACGCAGGTCGGAAAAATCGCTCATCTTCTTGCAAATGAGGAATCTCCGCAAACGCCGCTTCAGCAAAGGCTCGGAAGAATCGGCAAAGCTCTCGGCATAGGGGCGTTGATAATATGTGCGTTTGTGTTTGTGCTCGGAATAGTAAGAAAAAGCGGAATACTTCCATCTTTTATGCTTTCGGTCAGCCTTGCGGTTGCCGCAATTCCGGAGGGACTGCCCGCCATAGTAACGATAGTCCTTTCAATGGGTGTTCAATGTATGGCAAGAAGCAATGCCATAATACGGTTTTTGCCTGCCGTTGAAACGCTCGGAGCGGCAACGGTTATCTGCTCGGATAAAACCGGAACGCTGACACAAAACAAAATGACCGTTACTCAAATACGAAACGAAGCCGGCGAAATAACGTTTGAGAGCAACGATGCAAAGAAAATTTTGCTTATGGGTGCTTTGTGCAACAATTCAAGGGCAGTTAAAAAGGGTAAAACGGTTTCATTCAGCGGTGATCCTACGGAAACGGCAATTCTTGCGGCGGCTTATGATTTTTGCGAAAAAGGTTTTCTCGGAAGTTATGCACGGCTTCACGAAAATCCGTTCACAAGCGAACGTAAAATGATGTCAACCGTAAATACATATAAAAACGAATCAAGGCTGATAGTTAAGGGTGCTCCCGATGTTGTTCTTCCGCTCTGCACCTCGGCGTATTCCGACGGCACAACGGTTTCTATGAGCCAAAGCAGACTGAAAAAAATATTAAGGCAAAATGAGCAGATGGCAAAGGAGGCTTTGCGTGTTATCGCCATTGCTTACAGAGCGTCCTCCGGTGCGGACGATAATAAGGAGGAATCGCTGATATTTGCGGGGCTCATCGGTATGACCGATCCGCCGAGAGCAGAGGCGGCAAGGGCGGTTGCAACGTGCAAAAAGGCGGGGATAATACCGGTTATGATAACCGGCGACCATATTGTTACTGCCTGTGCCGTTGCGAAAAAGCTCGGTATTCTTGAGGACGGATTGAGTGCATTAACGGGTAATGAGCTTGATTTGATGAGCGATGAGGTGCTTGCGGAAAAAATTAAAAGCTGTAGAGTTTTTGCGAGAGTCAGTCCGGAGCATAAGGTAAGAATAGTGAAGGCATTCCGTGCAAACGGAGAAATCGTTGCCATGACAGGCGACGGCGTTAACGATGCACCGGCACTGAAAGCGGCGGATATCGGTTGTGCAATGGGTAAGAGCGGAACAGACGTTGCCAAAAATGCGGCGGATATGATTTTGACAGATGATAATTTCGCAACAATCGTTAAGGCGGTCGAGCAGGGACGCGGAATATTTGATAACATAAAAAAAGCTGTGCATTTTCTTCTCGGAACAAACATCGGTGAAATCCTTGCGGTTTTTGCCGCTTCGCTTCTCGGCTTAGAGCCGCCGCTGATACCGATTCAGCTTTTGTGGGTTAATCTGGTTACGGATTCTTTGCCCGCAATGGCTCTCGGAACGGAAAAAATCGAAAAGGATATAATGAAAAGACCGCCGATTTCACCCAAAAAAGGATTTTTCTCGGACGGACTGTGGATGGATATTTCACTTGAAGGAATGCTTGTCGGAACGCTTACAATCCTTGCCTATCTTATCGGAAGCCTTGCATTCGGTTCGGAAAGCTCCGTTGTTCTCGGAAGGACTATGGCGTTTTGTACATTGAGCTTTTGCGAGATTGCACACGCCGTTAATATGCGTGCCTCCGTTCCGCTTGTCGAAGCGGGACTGTTCGATAACAAAATGATGAATTTAGCGGTAATTCTTTGCTCGGCGGTGCAGGCATCCGTTGTTATTTTTCCGCCGCTTGCAAGCATTTTCGGCGTTATTCCGCTGAATGGATTACAGTGGCTTTTGGTGGCAGGTCTGTCACTCGTTCCGCTGATAATCGGTGAAGCCGGAAAGGGCGTAGCGGTGTTAACCGCAAATCCCAAAAAGCGTATTATATAAACGTATGGTGTTCGACTCTCTTCACCCTAGCCACAACCGACAAATCGAGTTCGGATTTATTGGTTGCGGTATAATTCATTCCCGTAAAAACAAATTATAAAAAATTTGCCGTAAAACAAAAGCCGAGCAGCTCAAATGAACTGCTCGGTCATTATTATTAATTTGTATTATACGCCTAACCCGTTTTTATTTTGCGGCAGAGGTGGTTTCGGGAGCGGTTCTGTCGATTGCGTATTCAACGGTGTTGCTGTAGCGGAAAGTAACATCAACGGTTCCCATATCCGCAAGTGAGCCTTGACCGGTTACGTTTGTTTTAACATCAATATTCTTAACATACTTTATTGTATGTACTTCATCGGTTTCGATATTTGAAACGATGATGATTTGGCAGTCTTTATATTCAAGCGTCGGTTTTTCAACGGTGAGATATTTTTCTGCCTTTTGAAATTCGGTCATCACTTCGTCAACGTTGCCCATATCATAAGCTTTTTCGATTGTTTCGGGAAGTGAGGGGGATTTGAGAGTGAGGGTGATTGTTCTTTGAGTACCTTCATCAACACAGGTAGCACTCTCAATGTCATCAAGAGTAAGTGCGCTGACATAATTTGCACCTTTAACGGGCATAAATGCGGTCAAATCTTCGCCGTAAGCAAGCTCTGCACCATCGTTATGGAGCATATAGCTGTCAAGGGTTTTTATTGCTGAATTGATATATTCGTTATCGCTCATTGCAATATCATTGCCCTCGGCATCCTTTGCCTTGCCGATGCTCTTTTTCTGGCTCATTTTTACATTAGCCGTTGCGTTCTTAACCTCATTGATATGAAGATTGAAGTACTCAAAAATCGTTGCCGTATTGGCTTTGAGCATTTCGGGGGTGTAGGTAGTGTCGGTAACAACCTGACTTTCATCGTCAACGCTTGTTGTTATGTCGGTGGGGAGTGGTGTTTTAACAAAAACCGTTGTTGTGGTTGTTGATTCCGTGTTTGACGTTCCGCTGCATCCCGTGAACGCAAAAAGGAATGAAAAAATGAGGATAACGCTTATTGCAGCCAAAATTTTTCTGTTCATTTTAAGATGTTCTCCTTTCGTAAACGGCAGTAATGCCGCAATCGGTGATAATAATAAATTAATTATAGCACATAAATGCGTAAATTACATCCGATTTTTACGAAATAAAAATTTTTGTTAATATTGAAAGAAATTAATTTGCACACTTTGTTAAAAATGCACAACAGTTAAACATCAAGTCCCTTTTCATCATAAAGGAAAAGCGTTTCAAGGAAGATATCCATTCCCGCCTCGATTGT
The DNA here is from genome assembly GCA_964571095.1 of uncultured Clostridium sp. Classification (GTDB taxonomy): domain Bacteria; phylum Bacillota; class Clostridia; order Oscillospirales; family Acutalibacteraceae; genus CAG-177. The sequence goes on from CAZNAC010000016.1 coordinate 41,298, forward strand.
TTTAAGGTCAAGATTTTCGTGGCTGTCAAGTCTTGTGTGATAATATCTTGCGGGAGCGGGATCCATAGCGGCAAAAGCGGCGGCTTTCATTCCCGTACCGCTCTTTGATACTGCGGCGGCATCGGTCGCACCGAGAGAAACGGTTTTGTAGGGAACGTCATATCCCGCAATTTTCGCACCTTCTTTAAGGAGCTTGCAGGCTTCGGCATTATTTGTTACCGTACCGGTCATATCCTTATTGTATATGGCAAGAAAATCATAGTCGCGAACCGTATCCACCGCCACAAAAACGGTTTCAACATCGTCAAATTCTTTGCCGTGCTTTTCACAGAACGCCTTTGCTCCTCTGAGTCCGATTTCTTCGGAGCCGGTGCAAAGAGCAACAACCTCTGTGTTTTCAAATCTGATATTGTTATCTTGAAGAAATTTAAGAATACCTATGGAGCAGAAGCAGCCGGTAAGGTTATCGTTTGCACCCTCAACGATACGCTTTTTGTCATAGAAGAATGATGCGGCAAGGAAAAGAACGATAAATGCCAAAGCAATATAGCTGAGGATATCCATTGCCGTTGATTCGATAAATTCGGGGTTGACAAACGACATAACGATTGCTATAACGCTGCATACCGAGCAAAAAACAACGCCGAGAACAGCACCGCCGATAACGGGAATAAGCAGCTTGGGGCCGCCGTAATAGGTGAATCTCCATTCCATCGAGGAGTCGGCGTGACCGGCAAAAATTATGCGGCGTTTTGTTTCGCCGGAAGCCTTGCGAATGCCGTAAGCATTATGAGATGTTTTCTTGGGAAGAAACGGATCAAGCGTTTCTTTATAGAAAAGAAACTCGGTAATAATGAAGAAAAAGCAAATAACCGCCAATGCAACCGAAACAAAGAAAAGCGGTACAACAGCAAAAAATTGACCTACAAAAAACAGAACGGATGAAATTGTCATAAGCACAACCGTCAGGGGAATCCAGCCGAGAAATGCCTTGGGATGAACGGTAAAGGAATCACTCTTAACCTCATCACAGCAGGTTTTAAGCTCCTCCGCCATATAGTCTATTCCTTTTTTTTCCGCTTCGGAGCCTGCAAATCGAGGGCCTATCTCTTTGCAGACCTTTTTGATTGACCGTGCCGCATAATTGGTGTACATTCTGCGTTCGGACTGATAATTTTTAACGCTTTCGCTTGCTTTCAAAGCAAACACTCCTTTCAGATTATATATCGGGCTGCACAACCCGTTTTTGCAAATTATTTATGAATAATCCCTTTTTGGATTTGACAATATCGTTTTTTGGGATTATTATATGTTTAATCACTACAGAGAGGGATTTGTTATGAGAAAAATTATTTTTGCGATTATTGTGCTGGTTGCAGTCGGAGCGTTGATTGTTTCGGTAATTCTTAAAAAGCAATCCGAAACGCATACAACTCCCAATGCGACTCAAACATATACACAAACACTGTTCGGCTCACAGCCTCAATCAACATTGTCCGAGAAAGACACGGAGCCTTTTATACCCGTGCAGGCGGAAACCCTGCCTGTTACCGCTTCGCTGAACAAAATAAAAGATTATGCATATGCGTATGCGGGCTTTGAACCTGCCTATGCAAATGTTAATATTGAAGATTGGAAAATGCTTCTTGTTAACAGAGATTACATTCTTCCCGATGATTATGAGGTTAAGCTTGCTCCCTGTATTACAGATGATTCCGACAGCTTAAAGCTCGATTACCGTGTTGCACCGCACTATAACGAAATGTACCTTGCGGCACTTAAAGACGGCATAGAGCTTACTCCCGTTTCGGGATATCGCTCCGTTGAACGGCAAACAAGGAATTTCAACAATAAAATTCAAAAATATATAGATGAGGGCTACAGCAAAATCGAAGCAACCCAAATGGCGGCAAGAATTATTCTGCCTCCGGGAACAAGTGAGCATAACGCCGGCCTCGCAATGGATATCTGTAGTCTTTACACAAGCTTTGAAAACAGCGATGAATTTGCTTGGCTTAGCGAAAATGCCGCCGATTACGGCTTTATTCTTCGCTATCCCGAAGATAAGCAGGATATAACGAATATCACCTATGAGCCGTGGCACTGGAGATATGTGGGCGTTGAAGCCGCAAAAGAAATGAAAGCAAGCGGCGAATGCTTTGAGGAATATCTCGGAGTGAGCTGATGCACCGCAAATTACAGCTTTCGTTTGTTTTCGGGTTCTCCGCCGTCGGAAATATTTTCTCTTTTGAGAACGACCATAACGGTTTTGAATAAAATTTTAATATCGAGCAAAAGGCTTTGTTTGTCAACATATTCTTTGTCAAACAGAGCTTTTTCTTTATCGGAAAGCTTGTCTCTGCCGTTGACCTGTGCAAGTCCCGTTATGCCCGGTCTGACGGAATAAACGCCGTATTCCTTGCGGAGATTTCGGATTTCCTTTTCCTCCGGAATAAGCGGTCTGGGGCCCACAAAGCTCATATCTCCCGCAAGCACGTTGAAAAGCTGCGGAAGCTCATCAAGGCTTGTTTTGCGAAGAATTTTTCCGCTGCGTGTTATGTATTTTTCAGCTCCGGTAAGCTCGCCCGTGGCTGCTATCGGAGTATTTGTTTTCATTGTGCGGAACTTATAAATAAAGAAAAGCTTGTTGTCTTTTCCGACTCTGTATTGTCTGTAGATAACCGGTCTGCCCGAATCTGCCGCAATAACAATTCCTATAATCAAAAATAGCGGAATAAGAATTATTATGAGCAAAAGGCTCACCGTAAAATCGAATATGCGTTTCATTTTCACACCTCATTTATGAGCGTTTTGACCAAAAAACATAGTCTTCTATCAAAACGGCTCTTGCAGGTGCTCCTTCAATACCCTCGCATTTGACGGGAGGAGCAAAAAGAAAATAATTGCCGGCACTGACCTGCGAAAGGTCAAGTCCTTCGAGAATTGCAACCGAATTGAGTAAAAACGCTGTATGCGGGCCAACTTGATTGCCCTTGCAGCCGACGGAAAGAGAATCCGTGCCGATGAGTAAAAGTCCTCTGTTCGCAAGCTCCTGAGCGGAAGAATCCATAAAGAACGCTCTGCCGTTGCCTTTAATCAGCAGTCTTTCGCATTTTTTCGGAAAGCGTCTGTCAACATAATCGCCCGTTATTACTCCGTTGGGAACCTCAATCACCGTGCATGGACCGACAAACGGCTCCAATCCAAGCTCATCTATCGTTTTACCGTTTGACACAAAATGCAGGGGAGCATCAACGTGAGTTGCGGTATGAGCACAGGCGTGAATAACCGAAAGATTGCATTCGGAATCCTCGCCGATAACCGACAGTTGCTCCGCTTTCGGTGCGGGATCTCCGGGATATACCTCGGAGGAAAAGAATTTTCGTGAAATATCAATCAGCTTCATATCTGCATCCCCCTGCCGAATAATTTTGCAAGTGTGAGATTTTTAAATCATAATCGGAATTATTTTGCACTGTCTTTAAGTGATTCCATTTTGAGATACGCATTGATAAAGCCGTCAATGTCACCGTCCATAACAGCATTGATGTTGCCGGCTTCAAAGCCCGTTCGGTGATCCTTGGCAAGAGTATAGGGCATAAAAACATAGGAACGAATCTGACTGCCCCAAGCGATTTCTCTTTGCTCGCCCTTGATATCGTCGATTTTATCAAGATGCTCTCTTTCTTTGATTTCGATAAGCTTTGATTTGAGCATTTTCATTGCAACATCACGGTTTTGGTGCTGACTTCTTTCAACCTGACAGGCACAAACAATGCCCGTGGGAATATGAGTAATACGAACGGCAGAGGAGGTTTTGTTGACCTTTTGACCGCCCGCACCGCTTGAACGATAGTAGTCGATTTTCAGGTCATCGGGATTGATTTCAACCTCAACGGTATCATCGATTTCCGGCATAACCTCAAGAGATGCAAACGAGGTGTGTCGTCTTCCCGAAGCATCGAACGGAGAAACACGCACAAGTCTGTGAACGCCCATTTCGCCTTTAAGGTAGCCATAAGCGTTTTCGCCCTCGAAAAGAAGAACGGCAGATTTGAGTCCGGCCTCATCACCATCGAGAAAGTCGATCATACTGACCTTGAAGCCGTGTTTTTCGCCCCAATGCTGATACATTCTGACAAGCATTTGGTTCCAATCCTGAGCCTCCGTTCCACCGGCACCGGCATGGAAGGTGAGAATTGCGTTTTTGGCATCGTATTCACCCGAAAGCAGGGTGCTGAGTGTCATTGCTTCAAGCTTTGAAACAAAAGCATCAACCGCCGATTTGCATTCATCAAACATATCAAGGTCTTCTTCTTCGTTTGAAAGCTCGATGAGAACGAGTGCGTCGTTAAACTCATTTTCAAGCGAGGTGTATGCGGCAACCTTGTTTTTAAGCTGGCTGATTCTCTGCTGAACCTTTTGCGAATTTGCAAGGTCATTCCAAAAACCGTCCTGTGCGGTCTGTTCTTCAAGCTCGGAAATTTCTTTTGTCATATCATCAAGACCGAGAGCCTCTCTGAGATGACCGAGTTTTTCTTCATACTCAAGCAACGAAAGTCTTAATTCTTCAAACTGAACCATATAAAATCTCCTGAAACATATTTAATCAGCATATATTATAACGATATTTTCCTCAAATGTAAAGAAGTTACGCTTATTTTTTGGCTTTTCGGTTAAAATTATTTGTTGTTGTCGATTATTTTTTAAAATAGCATTGCAATTTTTTGCATTATTAGTTATTATATAATGTATGTTATAGTGAAGGAGAAGTGGAATTTGAACTACGAAAATCATCCCTGCCCTCACTGCGGTAGACCGCTCAGGTTCGAGGACGATGTTGTTGTTTGTCCCGATTGTGCCACTCCGCAGCACAGAGAATGCTGGATGGAAAACGGCCATTGTGTAAACGAGGAGCTTCATTCATCGGGATTTGTTTGGAACGCAAATCAATCAAATAATTCCAAAAACGAAACGGAGCCTGCGGAGGACAGCGTTTTTTGCAAAATCTGCGGCAGTGAAAATCCTAAGGACGCACTTCATTGCGGAAACTGCGGTGCACTTATGGGTGAAAAAGAGGGTTCGGAAAACAGTACGGTTTGCAGTTTTTGCGGAGAAGAAAACGATGGCAAAGCGACACGCTGCAAAAATTGCGGTGCTCCGCTCGGTATGGGCATACCGCTTTTTAACGAAAATCCGTATCTTGAAGGAACGGGTGTTGCGGCAGATGAGCTTATCGGCGGTATGAGAGCGGGAGATATCGCAATTTATACGCAGTCGAGCACTAAGCGTTATTTGCCGAAATTCAAACGAATCGCAAACGGAAAAAAGCTTTCGTTTAATTTTGCGGCATTCTTCTTTGCACCCTATTGGTTTTTTTACAGGAAGCTTTATAAAGCCGGAATATTTTTTATAGTGCTTTTTGCGTGCACATCGCTTATGCTTTCGGGCTTTTCAAGCGATATAATCGAAGCCTCCGAGCCGTATCTCGAATTGATTGAGAGCTTTGACTATGAGAACGCAACCGAGGAGGAATATGCCGAGTTTACCGGACAGGTTGAAAAATCAGCTTCGGAAATGCTCCGTAAAGTCGCAAAGCCGATGGCTGTTATCGTTTCGGTTGATCTGGTTACGCATCTGCTCTGTGCGTTTCTTGCAGATAAATTATACTATAAAAAGATTAAAACGGATTTAAAAATTATCGAGGACAGTGTTCCCGAAAAGAATATGCGAAAAGCGGTAATCTCACGCAGAGGCGGTCTTTCTCTTATCGCATTTTTAGTAAGTCTTATGGGCTATAATTCGCTTGTCCAACTTCTGATTATGGGCGCGGATATGATAATGAACAGTTTTTAAAGGAGAAATCGGAATGAAAGTCAGAAAAGCCATAATTCCTGCCGCAGGCTTGGGAACAAGAGTTCTTCCCGCATCAAAATCGGTTCCTAAGGAAATGCTCAATATCGTTGATAAACCGGCAATTCAATATATCGTTGAAGAAGCCGTTGCGGCAGGCATCGAGGATATTCTTATTATCACAAACAGAGGAAAAGGTGCAATTGAGGACCATTTTGACCATTCGTTTGAGCTTGAAGCCGGTCTTAAAGGCAATCCCTCAAAAGAAAAGCTTTATGAAGATGTTAAGGCGGTTGCAAATCTCGCAAACATTTATTTTATTCGTCAAAAAGAAACAAAAGGTCTTGCTCACGCACTTCTTTGCGGCAAATCCTTTGTCGGAAATGAGCCGTTTGCCGTTCTCTACGGAGATGATGTTATTATCTCCGAGGATCCCGTTACCGCACAGCTTACCCGTTGCTACGAAAAATACGGCAAGGGTGTTGTTGGCGTAAATGAGGTGTCCGAGGAGCTTATCAGACTTTATTGCACGCTTGATGTTTCGCCGATTGACGGTGAAGACAGAGCTATGACCTGCCGCAGAATTATCGAAAAGCCGTCACCGGATGAAATTCTTTCTCTTTTTGCGATTTTGGGCAGAGTGGTTCTTCCTCCCGAAGCCTTTGAGCTTATTGAAAAAGGTCTTGCAAACACGCCGGACGGCAAAGAATTTTATCTTACCGATGTTTTTACGGAGCTTGGTATGAATAACAAGCTTCTTGCTTATAATTTTGACGGCAGAAGATATGATATGGGCAACAAGCTCGGAATAATGAAAGCCAATTGCGAAATTGCACTTGACCATCCCGAAATCGGTGAAAGCTTTAAGGAATACCTTAAAGAGCTTGTTAAAACATTTTAATCGGCAAGAGGAAATACAAATAAAAAATCTTTTTTAAAACCCGTAACAGGTTTATAAGCAGATAGGCAACGGCGGCAAAGCATATCTTAAACCGGTTTCCGAAGGTTCTCTTGACAGTGAGATTTAATAATTTTAATAAAATCAAAAAGCCATTCCCGATATCGATTTTCGGGAATGGCTTTTTCTTTTTGGTGTCTTCAGACGTGGAAATAAACCCCCGGTACAGCCGGGGGATAACAAAGACTT
>CAZNAC010000017.1:0-47068 GCA_964571095.1 uncultured Clostridium sp.
TCAGTGCGTTCGTTAACAGCTGCGAAATTTGGATTAACGAAGCCCCCGTTTCAATCCGCTATTGGTTCACCACGGTAATCGCAATCATCAAAAATATTTTCGCATAATCAAATAAAATCCGTCCCCGATAAGGCAGAAGGTGCTTTGTCGGGGACGGTTTTATTTTAAATCGGTGCGTGAGAATTTCAGTTCTTCAATTGCTTCTTTGCCGAGAAGAATAACGGCAAAAAGGTTCGGCACAGCCATAAGACCGTTAAGTGTGTCCGAAATCGACCAAACATTTTCAAGCTTAACAAGACAGCCGGTAAATGCGGCGACAATATAAAAAGCATTGTAGATTTTTCCCGCCTTGCCGCCGAAAAGATATTCCGAACCGCATTTTCCGTAATAAGACCAAGCAATGAGAGTTGCAAATGCAAAAAGGCAGATGCAGGCATTCAAAAAATATCCGCCCGCTTTGCCGAAAACACTTTCAAAAACAGCGGAGCAGAGCTGTGCACCGTTGAGCGAGGTTTCGGGAGTCCATACACCGCTCACAAGAATGGCGGCGCCCGTTACGCTGCACATAAAAACCGTATCTATAAAAACTTCGAGTATGCCCCACATTCCCTGCTCTCCGGCACTTTTGCAGTCTGCCGCCGCATGGATAACGGCACTGCTGCCAAGTCCCGCTTCGTTTGAAAAAACACCTCTTGAAATGCCGTATCTTGCAGCCTTTGCCATTCCGAAGCCGCCGACTGCCTTTAGCGTAAACGCTTCTTTTACAACATATTTTATGCAGGGCAACAGCTTTTCGTAATTCTTAATGATAATAATAAAACAGGCGATAACAAATCCGACAGTGAGCACGGGGATAAGCTTTTCGGAAATTTTTGAAATTCTGTCTAAGCCTCCCGAAATTGCGATTCCGACAAGAACACAAAGAAAAATTGCCGTCACCTTTGATGAAATTCCGAAGCCGTTCATGCCCTGTGCGATAGAGTTTGCTTGAGTCATATTGCCCATACCGAGAGATGCACCGACAAGCAAAACGGCGTAGGTGCGGCCAAGACCTTTCATTTTAAGTCCGTGATCGATGTAATGCATCGGGCCGCCCTTGAATTTGCCGAGAGAATCACGGATTCTGTATTTTATTCCGAGAATATTTTCACAGCAGCAGGTCATCATTCCGAGAATTGCCGAAACGCACATCCAAAAAAGTGAACCTGCACCGCCGGAACAAATTGCCGTTGCAACGCCGATTATGTTGCCGGTGCCCAAACAGGCGGCGAGTGCCGAGGTAAGAGCCGAAAATTGTGAAATCGAACCGCTTTCGGTGCGGTTTTTGTTTTTATTTGCAAATGCCGAAATAACGGTTTTGCCCAGCCAATGCTTAATTCCCGTAATTTGGAAAAATCTCGACCTTACGGAGAGAAAAAATCCCGTACCGAGAAAAATTACAAGCATCGGCGGCCCCCAAACAAACGAACCGATTGCGGAATTTATTTCAAAAAACACTCCCAACCCTCCAAACTTTTTATTTTATCTCTTTATATTTATGCAAAACAATGATATAATATATTGAAATCAAAGAAGGAGATGTAAGAAAATGAAGATTACAAACGACATAAAATATATAGGCGTTAATGACAGAGATATTGATTTGTTTGAAGGACAGTATGTTGTCGAAAACGGAATGGCTTATAATTCTTATATCATCGAGGATGAAAAGACGGCGGTTTTTGACACCGTTGATGCTCGATTCGGTGATGAATGGCTGGCAAACATAAAGAGTGTTCTCGGAGAGAAGAAGCCCGACTATCTTATTATTCAGCATATGGAGCCGGATCATTCCGCAAATATAAATTTTTTTGCCGCCGAATATCCAGAAACAAGGATAGTTGCATCAAAAAAAGCCTTTGCGATGATGCAAAGGTTTTACGGCAATGATTTTGCGGACAGACAGGTTATTGTCGGCGATGGCGATACGCTGTCACTCGGCACGCATAATTTGACATTTATTACCGCACCTATGGTGCATTGGCCGGAGGTTATCGTCACCTACGACAGCACGGATAAGGTTCTTTTTTCGGCGGACGGCTTCGGAAAATTCGGTGCTCTCGATATCGATGAAGATTGGGCGTGCGAAGCAAGAAGGTATTATTTCGGCATTGTCGGCAAATACGGCGTTCAGGTGCAGGCACTTCTTAAAAAAGCGGCGGGATTGGATATTCGCTGTATTTGTCCTCTCCACGGCCCCGTGCTTTCGGAAAATCTCGGCTACTATCTTAATCTTTACAACACTTGGTCATCATACGGCGTTGAGAGTGACGGCGTTATGATTGCATACACATCGGTTTACGGCAACACCGCAAAGGCGGTTAAAATTCTTGCCGAAAAGCTTAAAGAAAAGGGCTGCCAAAAGGTTGTTGTTAATGACCTTGCCCGCTGTGATATGGCGGAGGCGGTCGAGGATGCTTTCCGATACGGAAAAATCGTTTTTGCCACAACCACCTATAACGGAGAAATTTTTCCCTTTATGAGAGAGTTTCTTGCCGAGCTTGCGGAACGAAATTTCCAAAACAGAACCGTTGGATTTATCGAAAACGGGACTTGGGGACTTATGGCGGAGAAGTTTATGAGAAGAATGCTTGAAAAATGCAAGGATTTAACCTATACGCAAGCCGGAGTTCATATTAAATCGGCGGTTGATGATGAAAATATTGCCCAGCTCGATGCTCTTGCCGAGGAGCTTTGCGGCTGAACCGAAAAATTTCCTCAAAATAGGAATATCACGGATTAAAGTACAATGCAATGATTGGCTTATAGGATATAATTAAGGCTTGCACGAAGCAAATTCGTACAAGCCTGTTTTTATTGTTTATTGTTTTTTTCAAGCTCCGCTCGTCCTTCGGGAGTGTCACGGTAAAACTGGGTTTTGGGATTCGGGTGCTTGGTGTTGTTCCAAAGCTCGTCGGCAACCGGTTTCCACGCTGCGGCAAATTTATCACATTTGGCACAAAGAGTTTCGGCACTTTCGGGTTCGATAAGATCGGTCGATTTAGCACCGGTTTCTGCAATTATTTTTCTGAGGCAATCCGGATTTTCAAGCATCGGACACGGCCTTAAATGATTATCGTTAAACGGTTGATTGTGCCAATATGCCTGGAAAAGAGGACTTTTAAGGCCTTCGATAATGGTTTTGTTTCTGATATTGGAATCTGAAAAATGAATGAAAACGCAAGGCTCCATATCGCCCTCGGAATTTATATGGAAATAGTTTCTGCCGCCGGCGATACAGCCGCCGACATATTCGGCATCATTTTGGAAATCCATAATAAACATCGGCTTGCCGTCTTTTCCGCTTCTCACCTTGCGTAGCCATTTATACATATAGGTTCTCTGCTCGGGAGTGGGGATAAGCTCGGTAACGGCATCCTTTCCAATGGGCATATAGTTAAAATAAAGTCCGAAAAGAACGCCCTTTTCAATCATAAGGTCAAGGAAATCCTCGCTTGTTACATAAGGAATATTCTTGCTTGTATAGCAAACCGAAATACCGAAGAGCAAGCCGTTTTCCTTGAGCAAATCCATAGCGGCAACAGTGGTTTTATATGCTCCGCCACCTCTGCGAAAATCGTTGCTTTCCTCTGTACCCTCAATGCTGAGAGCTAAAGTAAGATTGCCGACCGACTTCATCTCATCGCAAAATTCCTTATCGATAAGCGTTGCGTTTGTGTATGCAAGAAACGCACAATCGGGATTTTCACGGCAGAGCGTTAAAATTTCTTTTTTCTTAATAAGAGGCTCGCCGCCGGTAAGCATATAAAAATGAGTGCCAAGCTCCGTGCCCTGATTGACAATGCTTCTCATTTCGTCAAGGCTCAAATTTGAATTGTGGCCGTATTCGGCAGACCAGCAGCCCTTGCATTTGAGGTTACAGGCACTTGTCGGATCAAAAAGCATAATAAAGGGAATATTGCACTTATATTTTTCTCTGTTTGCTCTGACGGCTTTGGTACCGTTGACACCGGCACCCAGACCGAGTGCAAGAAGCATTTTCTTGATTACTTCGCCATCGGCATTGTTGATAATATTCATAGCAAAGGTGTGCCAAACATTATCTTTATCGCTTATTGCTTTTCTGAAGGAATCAAAATTCTTTTCGGGAAAAGCACCGCCCATAAGCTTTTGGGCAAGATCAATAAGCTTAATTATATTCTCCTCCGGGTTCTTTTTCACATACTTATATATGCCGTCAAAAGCAACCGAAGCAGCGGCTCTTTCTAATTTTTCTTTTGTTGTCATCATGGGATTTTTGCCTCCTTTTGAGACTACATACCATAATAATATATCATAAGAATCGTGTTGTGTCTACTAAAAAATTGTAAACATTCTTTTTTTTCTTGCTTTACGGTGCCGAAAATAGTATTATATATGTTAGTATTGGAACGATAAAAGGAAGGTATACGAATGAAACAGAAATTAATCAGAGGCTCTCACGCATTTGGACTTGCCGCAAGAATAACCGTTTCCGTTTTGATTATTGCCCTCATTATTTGGAAATACGATGAGCTGAAATCAATCGACATCCGAGCACTTGTTGAGGCAAGCTCCGGTGTTGCGGCGGCAGTTTCGGCAATTCTCGGAATATATCTGCTCAAATCGCTTGTGTTTGTTGTTCCCGCGTCGCTGATATATATTGCCGTTGGTCTTGCGTTTCCGACTCACTGGGCGATTCTCATTAATGCTGTGGGAATCGTAATCGAGATTTCCGCAACATATCTTTTCGGAATAATTATGGGCGGGCCGTATGTTATCAATAAGCTCAAAAAGGTTAAATACGGCGATAAAATTCTTGAATTGCACGGAAAAAACAGGCTTTCCGCAATTTTTGTGATTCGTGTTTTACCGATATTTCCCATTGACATAGTGAGCCTTTTCCTCGGTGCAGTAAGAATGCGATATTTGCCGTACCTGCTTCTTTCGCTCGGCGGCATTCTTCCGAGAGTTATCCTTTTTACCGTTCTCGGTGACGGACTTTATGACTATGTTCCGATGCAAAAGCTTGCGGCTGCGGCTGCCGTACTGCTTCCGATTGCTCTCGTTATTTGGGTTATTCGATATGCGATGAACTCAAAAAAGAAAGAGGATGAGATTGAAAAAGGCCCGTTTGAGCCGCTGAAAAGCAGTAAGCGAGATGTTATATTCGATACCGATATCGGCCCCGACTGTGACGATGCGGGTGCATTTGCCGTTATGGTGTCTATGGCAAAAAAATACGGAATTAACATTATCGGTGCGGCGAACTGTACCTCAAATCCGTTCGGAACCGATGCAATTGCAGTGCTTTCAAAGTATTTCGGCATAGATATTCCCCTCGGAGAACACAGAGGAAAGGAAATTCTTAAGGACGGCGATAAATACAATAAGCCTCTGGCAAAGAAATATGATATAAAAGCAAAGGGTGTTGATTCGTCTGCCGATTTTTATAAAAAAATTCTGACAAAAGCAAAAAATGATTCCGTAACCGTTATTTCCGTCGGCCCTTTAACAAATATTGCGGAAATTCTCGAAAAAGAGCCTAAGCTTTTTAATTCAAAGGTTAATTCCATTGTTGCAATGGCAGGCAAATTCCCCGACGGTAAGGAGTTTAATATTGAATGTGACACGGCTGCCGCTGCCTATGTTTTTGATAATTTTAAGAATGTTATCGTTTGCTCCGGCTTTGAAATCGGCGAGAATATTATGACCGGCTTTGAAGAAAAGCCTCAAACCGATAATCCTGTTTATGATTGCTACAAAAATTTTCTCGGCAGAAAAGAACCCCCATGCCTTCGTGACAGTTGGGATTTGACTGCCGTGCAATATGCTTTTGAGGGGAACGGAGATTTTTATTCGCTCTCGAAGCCCGTAAAAATCACGGTTGACAATAACGGTAAAACAACCGCAGTTAAAGATAAATACTCTAACCGTTACTACATTAATCAGAAAGCGAAAAATGAAGAAATTGCTTCTTATCTTAACGATATTCTTCGTATTAATACCGTCATTGACAACACGGATAACAAAATGTATAATATAGATAATAAGCCCTTACAGGAGGAGCGAAATATATGAAAAAAATAAAAAATACAGCCGTATTGCTGCTTGCTTTTATTATGCTGCTCGGATTTGCCGGCTGCGGAGAAAAAACAAACACAGACTCAACCGATACTGCCGATATTACGTTTGAAACCGCTTCAAGCTATATCAGAGCGGAAAAAACCAAGGTTGCTTCTCTCGGTGAGGCTGTGGGATTAGGTGTTTATAAATTTTCGGTTGACCGAAATTATAATTACGAAACAACATTTTACGATGAAGCTTCGGAAGTTAAACAGGCTGTTATTTCCGACAAAGCGGATATTGGCGTTCTCCCCATTGCCGAAGCTGCCGAGCTTTGCAACGAAGCAAACGGAAAAGTAAAAATTCTTGCCGTTAATTCTCTCGGATTTTTTCACATTATCGAAAAAGGCGAAAAAATTAAAAGCATTGCCGACTTAAAAGGTAAAACGGTCTATGCCGCATACGAAGGCACAATCTATGAACCGCTTATTGATTATATTTTTTCTGCGAACGGAATCAATCCCGAAAAAGATATTAATTTGAAGTTTTCTCAATCCAATGCGGACGTATCAAAGCTTACTGCCGACGGAACTGCCGAAATAATTATCGTTCCCGAACCCTATGCTTCAAAGATTCTTTGTGATGAAGAAGAATACAGAAGAGCCATTGACCTTAATGATGAGTGGAATAAAATAAGCGATGTTCCTCTTGCTCAAAGCGTTGTTGTTGCAAGAAGTGAATATATTGATTCAAATCCCGACATCATTAAAGAATTTATCGGGTTTAACAAAATATCCGTTAATTATCTTTCCGCAAACGAATATCTTCCTCCGATTTTCCTTCATGACAACGGCTTTTGTGAATCAGTTGAGCTTGCAAAACAAATGATTTTGGGCTGTCATACTCAATTTATTGACGGTGCGGAGATGAAAACCGCCGTTACCGCCGTTCTTTCGGAGGTTTATTCAATAGCTCTCGATGAAGCATATTTTTATAACGGCTAAAATATTAATTTTATAAATACATAACAAAAAGCTGTCTTACAAACAAAACGGTAAGACAGCTTTTAAGCTTTGTCGGTACGAAATGATATCAATCGAGCTGAAAAAGCTTTGTTCGTTTTAGTGCGTAAAAAATCGGTATTCCTCCCGCAAGGCAAACGATAAGCTCACCAATGCCAACTTCAAGAGCGGCAATTGCAAATGCCGTAAATCCCGCTTCACCGTTCGGCATTAAAAAAGTTATTTCCGTGCCGACAAAAACAGCGTTAAAAAAAACAGGGCTTATAATTGAAAGCAGGGGGAGAGATTTGATTTTAAGCTTTCTGAGTTTTCGGGCGACAATTGCCGAAACAAGAGTTGCGGCAGAACCGAAAACGATGTCCCAAATTCCGTAAGGACTTGAAATGTTTCCGAGAATACATCCGACCGTAAGTCCCGGAATTGCCGCAGGTGTAAAAATCGAAAGTACCGTAAGTGCTTCGGAAAAACGGAGCTGAACGGGGCCGTAGGCAATTCCGAAAATCGCACTTAAATAGGTTGCCGCCGCATAAACAGCCGCAATAACGGAGCCGTAAGCGAGGCTTGTTATTTTTTTTCTTTTCATATGTTGCTCCTCATATACTGCCAAGCAGTGCCTTTAGTTTTGTTCGGCATTGAGCTGATGCCTGTCAGGAAGGTTACGAACTGACATTTTGCTCTTTTTAAAGATATTCCGCAAGTGCTTTAAGATTTTCAACGGCAACGCTTGCTTTTATATCGGACTTTTCATATTCCTCCGGTGTTGTTACACCGCTGTAAACAAGGGCACAGGGTATGCCGTGATTCATTCCGATGGCGATATCCGTAGCGAGCCTGTCGCCGACAAAGGCAAGCTCATCACGCTCACAGCCGAGCATTCCGGTTATGTAATCCACCGTTGCCGTCATCGGTTTGCCCAAAACAACAGGTCTTTTTCCCGTTGAAGCGGCAAAAAGCTCAATCATTGAGCCTGTATCGGGCATATATCCGTCCGCCGTCGGGCAATTAAGGTCGGGGTGAGTTGCAAGATAAATCGCACCCTTATCAATAAATCTGACCGCATCCCACATTTTTTGATAAGTTAAAGTTGTATCAAATCCGAGAACAACAATATCGGGATCATCGTCAACAAGCTTTATGCCCGCCGCCTTAAAATCTCCGGTCAACCGTTCGTTGCCCAAAAGAAAAACCTTTTTGCCGGCATAGTTGCGGTTAAGATAATCTGCGGCAACGTGAGATGAAATAATAACTCTGTTTTCATCAACGGGAAATCCCATTTTTTCAAGCTTTGCTCTGCACACCTCAACGTTATTCGATGAATTGTTTGTGAAAAAATAAAAATCTCTGCCGGTTTCTTTTACTTTATTAATAAAATCCTTTGATCCTTCAATAATATTACCGTCAAGATAAAAGGTTCCGTCCATATCAATGATAAAATATTTGGTCTTTTCAAATATGCCGCTGCTCATTTTGATTTCTCCTTGCAAATAAAAAATGTGACAATTTGGAACATTTTGTAAAATTACGCAATAAAGGCTGTATAATTAACGAAGTATTACTTTACGGAGGGTGAATGTTTATGAGTAGCCATCGAAGCTCAAGCCGCGAATTGTTCGGCGAAATCCTACGCAATTTCAGAACGGAAAACAACTATACTCAACAAAACATTGCCGATTATTTGGGCATAGAGCGTTCAACATACGCAAAATATGAGCTGAGCCGCAATCCGGAAATTGATATTATAATACAGCTCGCCGAGCTGTATAATGTTTCTGTTGATGAGCTACTCGGTGATTACAAAGCCAAAGCAACCGGCAAAAAAAATATTAAACCGTTTACAAAGGCTGCCGCACCCAACAACGGCAACGAAAGCAATCTTTCTCTTGAAGAAATAAGACTTCTCAATCTTTTCAGAAAAAGCATACGTAAAAACGAGGTTATTGCATTTGCCCGCCGCATTGCCGCCGAGGATAGTTCTTCCTCTAACGGCATAAAATAAAATGATATTGCCGCAGCGAATGGCTTTTAATGCAATATGAATCTTGGATTTTCAAAATAACGCTAATCAAGGCTTGTATGGATAAAATCTTCATGCAAGCCTTGTTTTTTTATTAAGTTTCTGTTTTCTCGAATAAATCGGCAAGATTATTCTTCAACCGACTGCGTTTGAACGGGTGATTCGATTTTTCCGGTAACATTCTTAATGTTGCTTCGTGCGGCTTGAATCTCCGCAAGACTTGATGAAATAGCGTCATCGGCTGTTTTCATTATTTCTTCGATAAAATCGCCTGCGGCAATTCTGATTTCCGCCGACCATTTATTTGCCTTGTCGATGGCTTCATCCGAACGGCGTCTTGCTTCTTCAATCGTTCTTTCCGCCTGCTCTGTTGCGGCATTGACAATGTTTTCCGCCTGAGCGTTTGCTCCGGCAATAGTGGAAGCTGCTTCGTCCTGTGCGGCAGCGGTAACCGCCTGTGCGGTGGCTTTTGACTGAACAACGATTTCACTGCTGTCAACCATAGCCGCTGCTTCAAGCTGGGCATTTGCTCTTATGATTTTCGCATCCTCATTTGCGGTGTTTACAATCTGCTTTGCTTGAGCCTCTGCTTCGGCAATCTTGTTTTTTGAATAGTCCTCCGTTTTGAGCACAAGAGCACGAACCTTATCCTCTGCCGTTGAAATAAGCGCCCTTGATTTTTCCTGAGCACCGGTTACGGCATTAACCGCTTCATCCTTAGCTTTGATAAGGATATTGTTTCTGTCGGCAACAATTGCTCTTGCTTGAGTTAATTCATTGGGAAGATTGAGCCTAATATCTTCAATTGCGGTTCTGATAGCAGCTCCGTCAACGCCTATTTTGCTTGAAAGAGGAACCTTGGTACCCGCTTCAAGAATATCTTCAATCTGATCAAGTAAATTTTCAATATTCATTTTAAAATCCTGTTCCTTTCTTTAATTCGTTTGATTATATCTTCGCATATCTCCGCAGGAACAAATTCGCTTATATCTCCGCCGAATTCACAAACCTGCTTTACCACACTTGAGGACAGATACATATTTTCCGCATTTGCGGTCAGAAACACCGTTTCAAGTTCGGGATTTAATTTTTTATTTGTTAAAGCCTGCTGAAATTCATATTCAAAATCCGAAACGGCACGTAAGCCTTTAACAACGGCACAGACACCTTTTTCTTTTGCGTATTCCGCAAGAAGTCCATAGTGCATTTCGATTTCAACATTGTCAACATCGGTTAAGCTGCGTTTAAGAAGCTCCACTCTTTCCTCAACGGAAAAATATCCGCCGGACTTGCTGCGATTTATCATAACGCAAACAATTACTTTATCGAAAAGCTTTGCCGCACGGTGGATTATATCGATATGACCGATGGTTACCGGATCGAAGCTTCCGGGACAAATAGCCGTTTTCATTTTATCAATCCTTCCGATAAACGGTAACAGCCGTTTTGCTGTATTTATATTCCTTGTGTTTTTTTAAGCAACCGATTTCGTCTTCAAGTTCTTCTCCGAACGGATGCTCGCAAACAACAACGCCGCCGTCGGCAATATGATCATCGATTTTTGAAAGTGCTTTTTGGAGCAGTCCTGTTTGATACGGCGGATCGAGAAACGCAATATCAAAAATCTTGTCGGTCATTGAAAGAAACAGAATCGAATCCGTCTGCACAACGCAAGCGAGCGAATCAAGCTTTGTTTTTGCAAGATTCTCTTTAACGATTTTTACTGCGTTTTTATCTGCATCAACAAAGGTTGCATCCTTTGCACCTCTGCTGAGTGCTTCTATTCCGAGCTGTCCGGAACCCGCAAACAAATCAAGCACCCGACGACCTTCAAGCTCAAACTGAATTGCACTGAAAACCGCTTCCTTGACTTTATCTGTTGTAGGTCTGACATTGTCACCCTCAAGGGTTTTCAATGTCATACCTCTTGCACTGCCTGTTATTACTCTCATTTACAATCCTCCGCAGAGTATTATCAATTTATTATCGCACTAAACAGGATTAATTGTCAAGACAAAATGTTAACATAATGCAAACTTTTATCAAAAACAATGTCTAATTATCAATATTTTGACCGTGAAAAGCTTCAAAAACCGCTTTTGCGGCGTTTTTATTCATACCTTTAACGGAAGCCAGTTCTTTTTCCGATGCCTCGGATACGGCTTTTACCGTTTTAAAATGCTTCAGCAATGCCCTGCAACGGCTCTCTCCGATGCCTTCAATCGATGTTAGAGTTGAAGAAAGCGTTGATTTTTTTCTTTTTTTACGGTGATATTCAACCGAGAATCGGTGAACCTCCTCCTGAATCGTTGAAACAAGAGTAAAAGCCGCTCGTTTTGAGGTAAGTGAAAGCTCATCACCCGAAAGTGCGATGGCTCTTGTTCTGTGGTGCGAATCCTTTACCATTCCGAAAAGGGGAATATCAAGTCCGTATTTTTCGAGCACAGGTTTTACGGCATTTACCTGACCGCTTCCGCCGTCAAGCAAAATAAGGTCGGGTAATCTGCCGAAGCCCTCTCCGCTGTCTTTTTCTTCAAAATACCGCAAAATTCTGCGTTCAAGCACCTCCGCCATCGATGCATAATCATCTTGTCCGGAAAAGCCCTTGATGGCAAATCTTCGGTAAGCCTTTTTATAAGGCTGTCCGCCTTTGAAAACAACCATTCCCGCAACATTTTCACTGCCCGCCGTATGAGAAATATCATATGATTCAATAAATTCGGGCGGTGCTTTAAGTCCCAAAAGAGTTCCGAGTTCATCTAATGCCGCAGTCGTCTTTCCTGTTTTGCCAAGGTAAATTCCGAGCTTTTGTGCGGCATTTGAACGGCACATTTCAACAAGCGAATGCTGTTCTCCCCTTTGCGGAACAACAATATTGACTTTATGCTTTGCAATCGATGAAAGCCATTCGCTCAAAAGCTCACCGTCGGCAACTTCGCCATCCGTTGCAATTCTTTTCGGAACAAAATCACGCATTGAATAATAGCTTCTTATCAATTCGTGCCTTGCCTCCGGCATATCCTCCGGAAGCTCGATGATAAAATGCTCCGTATCATACAGTCTGGCATCTTTGAATCGAATAACCGAAAGGCACGCCTTTGCATCGGAGCAAACAACCGCAAAAACATCCTGTTCCTCAACCGATGCGGCAACGACCTTTTGCTTTTCGGTAACTTTTTTTATTGCATTGATTTTATCTCTGAGCTTTGCAGCCTTTTCAAATTCAAGATTTTCGGAGGCTTCAAGCATTTTTTGCGTTAAATCTTCAACCGCTTTGCCCGAACCGTTGATGATAAAATCTATTGCACGTTCAACGGCTTCGCTGTGCTCGGCTTCGCTCATCTTGCCGGCACACGGTGCGGCACACTGACCGATAAAATAATTCAAGCACGGACGGCTTTTGTTATAGTCCCTCGGAAACACCTTCGAGCATTGCGGAAGAAGAAAAATTTTTTTGGCATTATCAATCGCATTGGTTATGCCGTAAGAGCTTGTGTAAGGGCCGATATATTCGGCACCGTCGTCAAGCCGCTGTTTGACAGCCGTAAAATTCTTCCAACCGTTTTTTGTGATTTTTATATAATGATAACCTTTATCGTCTTTAAGAAGAATATTATATTTAGGGCTGTGCTGCTTAATGAGAGAGCATTCGAGAACAAGAGCTTCAAACTCGCTGTCGCAAAGTATATAATCAAAGTCCTCAACATTTTCAACCATTTTGCGAACCTTGATCCACATACCGTTTTGAGAGCCGAAATAGGAGCTGACTCGGTTTTTGAGTGCCTTTGCCTTGCCGACATATATAATTTCACCCTTTTGGTTTTTCATAAGATAAACTCCGGGCGTAAGCGGAAGACTCATTGATTTTTTGCGAAGATAGGGGATTCTCTCATTCATCTTTTCTCACCTCGTTCTATATACATTATATACTTATGTCACGATTTTCGCAATATCCGACGTGTATCTTTTTTAATTGTCAAGCTTCTGCTCTGTACAGCCCGTCCTTTAAGTTCTGTGAAAAAATTAAAACAAAAAATCGAGTGTCCTTTCCCAACTCTCGGGTTGGTTAAGAACACTCGCTATGGTGCGGATAACAGGACTTGAACCTGCACGAACTTGCATTCATTAGAACCTGAATCTAACGCGTCTGCCAATTCCGCCATATCCGCATATTTTTCCGTAATTTTTACACGGTCGGAAAACACCGAGGCGGAGCTTAATTTTTCGATAAAAATCTACTTTCAGCTTTATCCGCTTAGCCGCAAAGCACCGAAAACACGCCGTTTAAGGCGAGTTCGGATTTGTCGGCTGCGGCTAGTAAAAAGAGGATTCCTTGCGGAATCCTCCTGGTGCGAGAGACGGGACTTGAACCCGTACGGGATTACCACACGCCCCTCAAACGTGCGCGTCTGCCGATTCCGCCACTCTCGCAAATGTATCTGTTCGCTCGGAACGCTGTTTATTATATCAAAGTAATCATACAATGTCAAGCCTTTTTTCAAAAAAATTTAATTTGTCTTTTTGAAAAAATAATTTGTCTTTTTGCCGACTTTGGATATTTTTTGAGTTTTATATTGCAAAATTGAATATCAACCGCAGCCGATTTAAGAGCCGGTTCTTTTCCAATGAAAAAGATATTGTTGAGCAATGCCCTCTGCACCGTTTATGCATTCGGGCAAGCCGTTCGGATAATCCTCGGCAAGAATACGTTTTACCCAAACATCAATCGGAAAGGCGTTGATTTTTCCAAAGCCGTAAAGAAGCGTACACTGAGCAACCTTTTCGCCTACGCCTTTGATTTTTATAAGCTCATCTCTGCCTTCTTCAAGACTTGTTTCGGGTTTTGCTATTTTTTTAAAATCTATTTCGCCGCTTGAAATCTTTTGAGCGGCATCCGTTATGTATTTTGCTCTAAAGCCGGCACGAATCGGAGCCAGACCGTCTGTTCCTGCCTCAACGATTTTTTGCGGAGAGGGGAATGAATAATCATCATCGCCGAGTCGGTCACCGAGAAGTCGGCAAAGTCGGTCAATGATACCTTTGATTCTGGGGATATTATTGTTTTGAGAAATTATGAATGAGCAAAGTGCCTCCCAAGGCTCTTGACGTAGAAGCCGTATGCCGTAGCACTGCGTAACGGCTTTTTTCAGTTGCTCATCATCGGAAAATTTTTGACAGAGCAAATCGTAATTGCGTTCAAGGTCAAAATACGGTTTCCATATTTCTTCAAAATCCTTTTCTGTGGTTCCGATAAGCTCAATTCCATCGTTTGTTTGCTTGAGCGTCAGAGGCTTTGAAAACGCAACGCCGTGCCATTCTCCGTTTTCTTTTTTTGACCAGCGGAATGCTTGCCCGCAGTCAAGTGTAAGCTCCAAATCAAAGCACGGAACATTTATCAAAATTCTTTTTTCTAAATTTTCACGGGTAATCATAAAATTCTCCAATCTGTAATATTATGCGTAAATACAAATAATAATCGCTATAATTTTATCGACAAAATCGTACAAATTGTAAAGATTGTACAACCATTTGTATATTTTAAAAAGGAAAAAAAGAGTTTTCCACACTCTAAAACCAGAGTTTTTAAGGGTTTTCAACGGCAGTTATACACTTTTTCCACGCAGTTATCCACTTTTTGAGTTGAAAAGTGGATTATACACACCGTATACTTTTTTAATTTTTTTGTCAGAATAAACACGGCTTTATATGCCAAAAATAACAAGGAAATAAAACAAAAAGGAGTACGCAGATTGATTAAGGGAGTTAACCGTCAGGTTGTGGAAATAAGTCAAACTCAATGTGAATATTTTGAAAAGGTGCTGTTTTTTATCAAACCGGAGTATTCGGCGGTCAGCGAGGGCGATTTAAAGGAAAGAGCAACGATTATCGCTCAAAGCGTCGGTATGCCGCCTGCGGCAAGGTTGAAGAAAAATAAGCTAAAGTTAGCTTTAAATATGAGTGCTGCGGCTTGCGGCGGAGCGGTTGTCAGCGGAATTGTTTTTTTGATGACATCATTTTTTTAAAGCCGAAGCGTGGTCGCAAAATGTATTCATAACGCATAATTCGCATTTAGGTCGTCCCGAAATACAGGTTTCTCTGCCGTGAAGAACGCATCGATGACAAAAATCATTGCTTTCCTCCGGCACAAGCAGCTCTCGAAGCTCCATTTCAACTTTAAACGGATTTTTTGTCGAAACAAGACCGAGAAGATTTGAAATTCTGATAAGATGAGTGTCGGCAACTACGGCGGGTTTGCCGTAAACGTCGCCCATAATAAGGTTTGCCGTCTTTCTGCCGACTCCCGGAAGACTTGTCAGGTCATCGATGTTATCCGGAACTTTACCGCCGAAATCGGAAATCATCTTTTTACTCATTTCAACAATATCCTTTGCCTTTGCTCTGAAGAAACCGCAGGAATGTATGATGCGTTCAATGTCGCCGATATCTGCCGAAGCGAAATCCTCAACGGTTCTGTATTTTTCAAAAAGGGCAGGAGTAACAAGATTCACCCTTGCATCTGTGCATTGTGCCGAAAGTCTGGTTGCAATAATCAGTTGCAGGGGATTTTCCGCATTCAGAGAACAGATGCTGTTCGGATATTTGCTTTTCAGTGCGTTTGTTGCAAGCGTTGCTTTTTCTTTTTTATCCATAAAATCAAACCTCTGTTGTGCATATTCAACAGTTATTATATAATAAATCTTGTCGAAAATGAAGACAGAATTTTAATTAAATATTAATTTTGTCGTCGGTAAATAAAAACAGTTGATTTTGAGGATTCGATGTGTTATTATATAATCATCTATTAAACAAAACAGGGGGATTACCAATGAAAAATAAATTCACGGGCAGCCTGTGCGTGCTGATGTGTATAATGCTTGTGTTTTCTATGTTTGCGGCTTGCAGTGTAAAGGACAAGAACGGAGATTCCACAACTGCGGCTACACTTACGCCAGAAGATTCATGGGCACCCGGTATCGCCGACTATGTTTATGAATCGATAACGGTTAGCAAGGTGGAGCTTGTTGACCTTGTTAAAGAGGCTCTCGGCGATGAATTTGACGATGACTGGAACGGCGATCTTAACACCTTAACTCCCGAACAGCTTCAAAAGGTTGAAGAACACGCTAAAAACGAGGGACTCAAGGTTGAAAAAGACAACAGCGGAAATACCGTTATCAAAAAAGAAGAAATGGTAACGACCGAAGCTTCCCGTGATGAGATTAATCAGCTTATGACGAAGGCTTCCGTTAAAGATCCGAGCAATATTTCCGATGAAGAATACGAAAGACTTTCGCAGGTTGCTCAAAGTGAGGGCTATATCTTTGTGACTAAGCCTCCCGTCAGCAACAAAAACGACGGCGATACAAATAAAACGACAAACAAAAATAATGATATCGTTATTGCAAAGCCCGTAACAACAATTAAGGCAGCACCGACAACAAAGGCACCTGTTGTTACCAATGCAAACAACAATAAAACGGAAAAAGCAACTGCCGCTCCCGTTGTAACACAGAAGCCCGTCCCCAAAACAACCTCTGTGTATAAACCTGCTCCGACTCCCGGAACGGTTGCTCCTATGGCTCCGTCAACAACGGCAATTCCCGCTTCAACAAGAGACTGGACTTCCACTTTTAAAAAGTCAACCAACGAAATTTTTGTTGATTCTGTGGCAACTAATGACGGAGGAGCTGTTTTTGTAGGTATTACTTTTACAAGCAACACCGGTACAATTGATGACGGCGGTAATTCATCGGGTCTTATTGTTAAATATGACAAGAAGGGCAAGGTCGATTGGAGCAAGATTATCGGCGGCAGTGATATAACTCAATTTGAATCCGTTGATATTCTTCCCGATGGTTCGATTGTTGCTGCCGGATATACAATTGCAAATGATCTTGAGGGTGCCGGAGAATACAAGTGCCCGGATACCATTGAAGGTATTGTGGCAAAATTCAGCCCCAAGGGAGATCTTATCGGTAACATAAAAATTTACGGCGGTTCATCCGATGATATGATTTACGCTATCAAAGCAACGCCCGACGGCGGATATATTATCGGCGGCAATTCGGATTCCGTTGACGGTGATATGGATGGTCTTAATACTCTCAATAGCAGAAAGAGCTTTGTATATAAATGCAATGCAAACGGTGCCATTGTTTGGAGAAGCGTTCTTAATTCAAAATACGCAGTTATCGTACATGATATTGAAATTAACGATGCCGGTTGTGTTTATGCGGCGGTTGAATGTGCAGGCGAAGCTTTTTACGGAACAAAATCTCTTTCGGGAACAAGTGACAGTGCTGCAAAATCCACAGTTATCCTTAAACTTTCCGCTTCCGGCAACCTTGAATGGTACAGAACCATTTACGGTACGGGAATGACATCGCTTCTGTCACTTGCTGTATCGGATGACGGCGGTTGCGTTGCTGCCGGACAGTATTCATCGGGACGCAACGGTAACGAATACGGAACTTTTGAAGGCATTCATAATGCCGGAACCGCCGGTACTGCAGACGGAATGCTTGTTAAGCTCAATCCTACCGGAGACGCAAACGGTGAGGGCGTTATCGCTTGGACGTGTCCTTTACGCGGCTTTGAAACCGACCTGATTAGCGGTATAACGAAGATAAAAGGCGGTTACGCTGTTTCCGGATACACAAAGTCCACCAACAGAGATTTCGATATGATGCCCGGCACAGGCGATTATGATGCATTTGTTTATATTGTAACGGATTATGCGGCGTTGAAGCACGTTTATACTTATAATGGTTCCGGTTCGGATAATGCAAGAACAATCTGTTCAAACGGAAAATCCGTTTTTGTCGGCGGTTCAACGAACTCCGGCGATGTTGCCTTTGCCGAGTGCGGGGCTAAAGGAACAAAGGATGAAGCGGTCGCATTTGCAAGCTGTCTTACATTCGTAGACTAACATTTTATTAATTTTGACAAAACCTCCTACTCGAAGTATATAGGGGAACCGTCCTCTGAGCAAGGCAAATCAGCACGCCTAGCCGGAGGACGGTTTGCTATATGTTCGGAATAACCGATATAAAAATACGGCTTGCATTCGGTATCAACCGAGCAAGCCGCATTTAATGTTGCAGATTATTTGTTTACTTCGATTTTTCCGTAGAGTGAAGCACCTGCCGAATCCGAACGGGGTGCTCTGGAGGGAGCGGAGGAAGCTTCCGAATTGTTATAGCTTCTGCCGCCACGGTTACCGCGATATCCGCCGCGGTTACCGCCTTTATTATAACCACCCTTGCCGCGGTTGTTATATCCGCCGCTGTGAGTCGGTTTGAAGCCTTCCTCTAAGGTGATAACAACCTTTCTGTCACTGTCACTGCCGACGGAATGTGATGTAACGCCTTCAATTTCCTGAATGGTTGTATGAATAATACGGCGTTCATAAGGATTCATCGGCTCAAGCACAACATTTCTGCCGTATTTTTTTACCTTGGCAGCATTTTTGTGAGCAAGAGAACGGAGAGTGTTTTCTCTCTTTTCTCTGTAGTTGCCGACATTGATTGAAACACGCTTGTAATTTTCTAAACCTCTGTTAACAACGAGTCTTGCAAGGTATTGAATGGCATCAAGGGTTTCGCCTCTTCTGCCGATAACCGAGCCGTAATCCTCGCCGCAGTTGATGGAAAAGCGAACATCTTCTTCATCAGCTTCAACGGAGATTTCCGCATTTTCAACACCGAGGTTAGTGAGAATGTTGAGAATATACGCTTTTGCTTTTGCAAAGGGATCTTCTTCAAATTCATAGTAAGCTCTCATTTTTGCGGGAGAGCCGCCGAAAATTCCGAGAACCTTTGCCTTAGGTCTTTCGACAACGTCATATTTAATATCTGCATCTGCGGGAGCTTCAAGAGCCGTGAGAGCAGCGTTTTTTGCTTCTTCAAGAGTAGCACCTGTACCAAATGCTTCTTTAATCAAAATTAATACACCACCTGAAATTAGTTGTGGTTTTCCTTGTTCTTTGCCATAAGCTTGGTATTGTTTTCTTTTGAACGGCGTTCAATCGTTTCGTCAATCATAAGCTTGGCAATCATCTTTTTGGGGTTATAGAAGTGACCGATGATAACTGTTGAAAGGAAACCGAAAATGCTGGATGCAATCCAGTAAATACCAATACCTGCCGGATAATTAACAACAAAATAAAGCGAGAAAAGGGGCATAACAAAGGTCATACAGCCCATAGCGGGATTTTTTGCCATAGTGGGGTTCGCTTTCTTTTGCTTCATCTGGGAATAAATACCTGTTGCCAATGAGGAGAGGAAAGAAAGAACGGGAATAACCCAGATAACGTGTAATCCTTTGTGATTCATAGGAATTTCGCCGAGAGAGAACAGGCCGAAGAAATCAAAATTAACGCTTCTGATTGCCTCGTATGTTGCTTCGCTGACACCGGCGATATTTTGGAGAGCAGGATTGTCGATGTTTTGAATGATGAGCAGCTCACGTAAATGAGTGCTGTTTGAGAATTTTGAGTCGCCGAGAGTTGCAACCGCTTTGGAAAGAAGCTCGATCTCGGCATCGGTGATTCCGGTGAGAAAATGGCTCAGAGGGTAATATATGGCACCGATAAGACCGAAAAGAAGAACAAACTGAAAAATCATCGGAGTACATCCGGCGTTCATCGGATTGTAGCCTTCTCTTTGATAAAGAGCGGTTGTTTCTTCTTGAATCTTTTGCTGGTTGCCTGCATATTTTGTTTGAATTTTACGGATTTTCGCTTGAATACGCTGCGTTTTTGCCATACCCTTTTGTTGACTGATAGATGACGGAATCATAAGAAGTCTTGCAAATAAGGTCAACAATATAATCGAAATGGCATAGTTGCCGAATCCGACGGTATCGTAAATCAATCTAAGCAAAAAGCCGAACGGAATACCGAGAATTTCATAAAGAACGGTCATTTTTTTCCTCCGAGTGTGAGTGTTTCTTGGGCGGAACCGGATCGTAGCCGCCGGGGAAAAGGATGTTGCATCTCATTATTCTGAGAATTGCCATAAAAGTTCCCTTGAGAGCACCGTGAACCTGAATTGCTTCAACGGCATAATGCGAACAGGTCGGATAATACCTGCAAACGGGCGGAAACAGCGGTGAAATCCGTTTTTGATAAAAGCGAATCATCATCAGCAGAATCTTTTTCATAAAGAATCCGCCTCCGCTCTGCTTTTGATAATTCCGAGCTCCGTTAAATGAGTTCGCATAATGGGAGTAAGATCTGTACTTTTGGCTTTTTTGGTTTTGAACCTTGCAACAAAAACGATATCCCAATTACCGCAGCATTCGTTTGAAATTGAGGAGAATGCCGCCCTTATGATGCGGCGGCATCTGTTTCTCTCAACTGCACTGCCGAGCTTTTTTGCGGCAGTAATGCCCGTGCGGCAGCCTAAGCCTCTGTTTTTAACGGCGTAGGTTACTAAGCAGGGCGAGGCTTTGACCTTACCCCTGCCGTAAGCACGGTGGAATTCCGAATTTTGCTTCAGGGTTTTTGCTCCGGACATTTGCATCAACCCTCTCGGATTAATAAGTGAGCTGCTTTCTGCCCTTTGCTCTGCGGCGGGCAAGAACCTTGCGGCCGTTTCTGTCAGCCATTCTCTTGCGGAAGCCGTGTTCCATCTTGCGATGACGCTTCTTGGGCTGGTAAGTTCTTTTCATTTTGCTAACCTCCGTTTCACTTTTTTATATATTCAAGCTGCAAAATGCAACCCGAAACAATCAAGATTAAAAGCACGGTAGCCGTACAATTAAAACTGATTATTAAGTATAACAAATAGAGGGTAAAATACCCCTCGGAATACACATTATATAACAGCTTGACCGATAATGTCAATATTTTTTTAAATTAAATTGTTTTTCTTTTCTTTTTTCTTGAAAAACCGAAGTGCTTGTGATATACTATATTACGTATCGTTAAAATGAGAAAGAGTGCGTAAAAATATAAAGAAACGGAGGATAAATTGTGGAATCGCTAAAAGAGATGTGGCAGCTTGTTTGTGAAAAGCTTAAAGAAAGTTGCGATGAAGTGATTTACGATGTGTGGATAAAACCGCTTGAAATAATGTATTTCGACGGAATAAAAGCCGAAATCGCAACAAGTGAATTTGTAAAAAAGATAATCGAACAAAAATTTCTTGATGAGATAAAAGCGGCATTTAAATCGGTAATGGGTTTTGATGTTGAGGTTGTTTTGGTTGTGCCGGACGGAACACCGGCGGAACAAGCTCAAAAGAAAAAAAACGATGTACCGACGGTAACATCAACCAGCATTGAGACAAATACCTTTGAAACCTTTGTTGTCGGTCCGTCAAACCGCTTTGCCCACGCAGCGGCACAGGCTGTTGCGGCAACGCCCGGCTCGGCATACAATCCGCTTTTTATATACGGAAGCTCCGGACTCGGAAAAACCCATCTTCTCTGTGCTATCAGCAATGAAATCAAAAAAACCAATCCCAATGTTGACATTGTTTTCACAAGAGGTGAGGACTTTGTAAGTCTTATTGTTGACGGCATTAAAGAGAAAAAGATGAAAGAGATTCACGAAAAATACAGAAACTGCGATGTCTTGCTTGTTGACGATATCCAGTTTATTGCGGGCAAGGAGTCCACGCAGGAGGAATTTTTCCATACATTTAACGCTTTGACGCAGGATAATAAGCAAATTGTTCTTACGTCTGACCGTGCACCGAAGGATATTGAAATTCTTGACGAAAGATTGAGAAATCGTTTTGAATGGGGACTTATTGCCGATATTCAGCCGCCGGATATAGAAACAAGAATGGCTATTGTTCAGCGAAAGGCATCAACGCTCGGATTGGAACTGCCGCAGGATGTTGTTCAGCATGTTGCCGAAAAAATCAAAACAAATATTCGTCAGCTTGAGGGTGCTGTAAAGAAGATTAATGCTCTTGTTAATATCGAAGGAGCTTCAATTAACATAGCGATGGCTCAAAATGCCATTAAAGATATTATGAATTTCAGTTTACCCGTTTCATCGATAGTCAATAATATTATTGCTGAAACCTCAAGAACCTTCGGCGTTCCGCAATCGGATATTATTTCAAAGAAAAAGGACGCAAAGACCGCAAAAGCAAGGCAGGTTGCAATATATATTGTAAGGGAGATTACCGACCTTACGCAAAAAGAAATCAGTGAATATTTCGGCAACAGAGACAGAACAACGATTCTTTACTCAATAGAGTCGATAAAGCAGGAGATCGAGAGAGATTCTTCACTTCAAAAAACGGTTGACAACATAATCAAAAACGCCAGAGAACAGTAAAATATTCATACATTACTAATATAGAGGTACAAAATGGGACTTTTTAAGCGAATCAATCAAGGTCTGAAAAAGACCAGAGATAATATGAACGGTGCAATAAACGCCGCTCTTTACGGAAAAAACGAAATAGACGATGAATTTTACGAGGAGCTTGAAGAAATTCTTGTTATGTCCGATGTCGGTGTCACAACGGCAACGGAAATAGTTGAAAGGCTCAAGGATTCCGTTTTCAAAAAGAATCTCAGAAAAGCAAAAGATGTTAAAAAAGAAATAAAAAACATTGTTGCGGAGCTTCTAAGCGGCGGTGAAGAAATCGATATGATAACCGTACCCTCTGTAATTCTTGTTATCGGCGTTAACGGAGTCGGCAAAACAACCTCTATCGGCAAGATGGCGGCTATGTTCAAAGATGAGGGCAAAAAGGTTATTCTCGGTGCGGCGGATACTTTCAGAGCGGCGGCAATCGACCAGCTTGAAATTTGGGCAAGCCGTGCAGGTGTAGATATTGTTAAACATAAAGAGGGTGCCGATCCCGCTGCGGTTGTTTTTGATACTATAGAAGCCGGAAAAGCGAGAAATGCGGATATTATTATTTGCGATACCGCCGGCAGACTTCATAATAAAAAGAACCTTATGGAGGAGCTTGCAAAGATTTATCGTGTTATAGACCGTCAGCTTCCCTATGCGGACCGTGAGATTCTTCTTGTTCTCGATGCAACAACAGGTCAGAATGCCGTTAATCAGGCAAAGGAATTTAAAGAGGTTGCCGAAATAACGGGTATAATTCTCACAAAGCTTGACGGAACCGCAAAGGGCGGTGTTGTTCTTGCAATCAAGAATGATTTGAAGGTGCCCGTTAAATTTATAGGTGTCGGTGAGGGGATAGACGACCTCAGACCGTTTAATCCGCAGGCTTTTGCGGAGGGCTTGTTTGAAGAAGACAATGACGAGGGATAATATATATGGATTATATAATCGCTACACATAATATGAAAAAAAGGAATGAAATGCAGAGAATCCTTGCACCTCTCGGTATTCGTGTTCTTCTTGCGGAGGAAGCGGGTATTGAGCTGACGGATGCGGAAGAAACCGGAACAACCTTTGAGGAAAATTCTTTTATAAAAGCCGAAAGCGGCTGCAAGGAGAGCGGAATGCCCTGCATAGCGGACGATTCGGGACTTGCCGTGGATTATCTCAACGGTGCACCCGGAGTATATTCCGCAAGATATGCCGGCGAACACGGCAATGATGCTGCAAACAACAAAAAGCTTCTCAAGGAGCTTGAGGGTGCCGGTGAGGACGAAAGAGGTGCGGCGTTCGTAAGCGTTGTGTGCTGTGTTTATCCCGACGGAAGAAAGCTTATTGCGAGAGGCGAATGCAGAGGCACTATAGGATATGAAGAAAAAGGAGACGGCGGCTTCGGCTATGATCCGCTTTTCCTTCCCGTTGAATACGGCGGAGAAAAAACAATGGCACAGCTTACCGCCGAAGAAAAGGACGCAATCAGCCACAGAGGAAAATCGATGCGTCTTATCGCAAAGCAGATTGAGGAGGAAAATTAATGACGAGCAAAGAAAGAGCAGAGCTTAGAGCACAGGCGAACGGACTTGAGCCGCTTTTTCAAATAGGTAAGGGCGGTATTTCCGATGCTCTTATTGAACAGACGGCGGACGCACTCAGAAAAAGAGAGCTTATAAAGCTCAAGGTTCTTCTTGAAAGTGCACCCGAAACGCCGAGAGAATTTGCGGAAAAGCTTGCCGTGGCAACGGGCAGCGAGGTTGTTCAGGTGGTCGGCGGAAGTATTGTTTTCTATAAAGAAAATCCCGATAAGGATAAGGACGAAAAAAAGAAGAAGCCGGCAAAAAAGGGCAAGCCTCTTTCAAGGGTAAAAGCCAAAAGAGCTGCTGCCGCAAAGCGTGAAGCGGAAGAAAAAAAGAACAAAAAAGACTTCTATTCAAAAAAATATTCTTACAGAGCGAAAACCGCAAAATAATGTGTTTTGATTTTTGACAGGACACAGCATTTCCGATTTTTAAGTTTTTTTGGATTTGCTGCAACAAAATGCGGGTATTGACACACTTATATAATATGTGGTACAATCGCAAAACCACGAAAGGTTTTAAAATGGAAAAAAACAGCGAAAACAGAATAATTGCACAAAACAAAAAAGCGTACCACGATTTTTTTGTTCTTGAAAAGATCGAAGCGGGAATTGAGCTTTTCGGTACGGAGGTTAAGTCTATCCGTCAGGGAAAAATCAATTTGAAGGATTCGTGGTGCTTTGTTAAGGACGGGGAGATGCTTGTTAACGGAATGCATATCAGTCCTTATGAGCACGGAAACATTTTTAACCGTGATCCGATGAGAACAAAAAGGCTTTTGCTCCATAAGCGTGAAATCAATAGGCTCTATGCTCAAGTTAAGCAGGACGGACTTACGCTTGTTCCGCTCAGCGTTTATTTTGTAAAAGGCAGAGCAAAGGTTGAAATCGGGTTATGTAAAGGTAAAAAGCTTTACGACAAACGTGATGTTGCCGCAAAAAAAGATGCACAAAGAAATATTGACAGAGCAATGTCGGCTCGTAACGGATAATTGAGGGCTGGCAATATATGGGGATGAAAGGATTTCGACGGGGAATCCGAGCATCGATAAGCGAGTAGCGGTGCGGAACCGCTCTAAAATCCGCAATTTTCAAAATTAAACGACAACAATAAAGTTGCACTTGCTGCTTAATTAAGCAGCCGTCTTTGTGCGGAGGACTGCGGCCGCATAAAAGGCGTCGATTAGCAGTGAACGTGAACGGGTAACGGCGGATAGCCCGTCATGCATAATCTGTCTACCGAGCATTAAAGCCTGCCCCTCGGCGTTAATGCAAGGGAATGTTAAAAGACGGGATACACTCGTAGAAAGTCCTTGTAAGGGTTTTTCGGACGCGGTTTCGATTACCGCCATCTCCACCATTTTGAATTTTAAAAAGCATCGATATTAATTACAGCAGAAGGAGGAGCAAAGATGAAAAAGAAAGCAAACCTTGCAGTTATCGCCGTTGCGGCAGTTGCGGTTTGTCTTGTGGCAGTTTCGGCAACGCTTGTTATCAAAGCGAGAGTTGCGATGCCGCCGGCAGAAGATACCGAGCTGACCGAGAGCATCGGCAATAACTATTATTACCCCGAAACGACCGAAAGACAGACGGTTGCCCAGACTATCGGTTCGATTTTCGAGCTAACCTCTCAGGTTATGACCGAAAATCAGATGACCGTTGCGGTGCCTGAAACGACTCAAAAAAAGCAGGATAAAGTTACAAATCCTCAAAATCAGGCAACAACGCCTTCCGCAACAGAAGCACCCACGGAAGCGGCAACCGAGGAGGTATCGGTTCCTCAGCTTTCGGCAGGTCCCAACAGCGGCGTTGCCGTAACTCCGAGCGGAAATCTTCCGCAGGATATGTCTTTTGCAGGCTTGAGCGGTATGGGCTACGATGTAATCGGCAAGAAGGCATACATATATAATAACGATAAAGATCCCGAATGCTTCCAGAGAAATTTCGGATACAATCCGCTTTATGATTGGGGAGCAAACCTTATCGATTTCAGCATTGAAACAACGAAGCTCGACTTTAATTATGACGGTCAGCAATACAGAATTCAGCTTTGGAAAGGTCAATATATTTCGGGTTCAATCGGAACTGTCGGCGGAGAAATCGGTATTTATACCCGTCCCGGCGGCTCAATCGGAGAGCACTACAACTGTGCCGAGCAGGACGATTGGCTTAAAATGGAAATGACCGTTTATTGGGATGAATTTGATGACGGTCGCTATCTTCCGCAGTTTACGAGAAACTACAATGATTTCTGGTGGTGCACCGGCTTTGTTGACGGTCAGCTCAAAAATCGCAAGGATTCCAATACTCTCAGGGTTCTCGGCAGAATCACCTTTGAAACCGAAGAACAGGCGGTTGCTTTTGATAACGCAATGGCAAAGAAGGGCTTCACCAAGGTCAGCGAGTTTTCACCCGATGTAATCGATACCTACAAGAGATATGGCAAGGATGTTATATTTATTTGGCAGAATATCAGATAAGGAAATAAACCTCATTCAAGGTTTAAATATATAAACAGATAAAACGGGCAATGCCCGTAGGAGGAATTTGCAATGAACAAGTTTAACTTATCCAAGCAAAAGATTCTTATTCTTGCTATCAGTGCGGTTGTTGTTATCGGCGGAGCGATTGCCGCCGTTGCGATTTTCAGAAATACCGATAAAGCAAAAGAGGATACAACAACCTCGGCAACTGTTCAGCAGTATGTTGAAGAAACATATTATGAGAATATTCCCGTTATTGTTACCGATGAAAACAACTCAACGGTAACAGATCCATCGGGAAATATGCTCACAACGATCAAAAGAGTTGTTCATACAACAAAAAGAGCTGCCAATAAGACTCCCACAAAGGCACCTGCCGCAACAGCCGCAAATAATGTTGCGACAACGAAAAAATCAAGTGGCGGCTTGGTCGATGATGCTATCGGTCCCGACGGTTCGCAGTTTGCCGGCTACAGATACGATGCCGACGGTGATTTCTATTATACCGACGATAAGGATTGCTGGCAGAAGAATGCGGGCTACAATGAAGTTTACGACAATATGGCACCTATGGCAGGTATGTTCATAGATCAGATTCGTATTCGTTTCAGCTATGAAAATAAGGATTGGATGCTTCAGTTCTGGAAAGGTCAGTACGGCTTCCTTCTTGTCGGTGCTGAAATCGGTGTTTATACCGCCCCCCTCGGCACATACAAAAAGGATAAGGGTGCAGTTAATCACTACGACTGTGCAGGCAAAGAGGATTGGCTTAATATGCAGCTTGACTGCTATTGGAGCAAGAATAATAACGGACATTATCAGAAGATTTTCACAAGAGAATACGGTAAATATTGGTGGGCAACCGGTTTCGTTAAAGGTCAGCTCACAAAATATACAATTCCCAAAACAGAGCTTAAACTCAAGGGCAGAATCACATTTAAGTCAAAAGAAATGGCAAACCTTTTTGTTTACGGACTCAAGGAGGCAGGCTTTGTAAGAGCAATCGGCTCCGACCAGCTTGTTGACGATTCATACTGTCAGAGCGGAGCGGATGTTTGGCTTCTCTGGTCAACGATTTATCACGATTGCTTTGTTGATGAAGACGGCGACAGCGAACCCGTAGTAACAACCAAAAAGACGGAAACAACAAAGAAAGCGGAAACAACAACCGCCAAGCCGACAACAACTGCCGCACCCACAACAACCAAGGTGGAAACAACCGCTGCGGAAACAACAACCGAAGCTGCAACCGAAGCAACTAAGCCTGTAGAAAACGCAGCACAATAACACTTTTTAATCGCAAATACCCTTTTGTTAGTCATTTTGTACATATTTTAAAAAGAGATTTTTGAAATTTGTCCATAAAAAATATTAAAAAGTGTTGACAAAACGGTTACAATATGTTACTATTAGGTAACAATTGTTGCTCTTGCAATAAAAATTTGAAAGGAATGGTTCAAAAATGAAGAAAGTACTCGCACTTGCACTCGCTCTCGTTATGGCTCTCTCAATGACAGCTATGGCTTTCGCAGCCGCTTCACCCAGCGATGCAACAACAACTAAGGCTCACGTTAACAACAATCAGTGCCCTCTTTGCGGCAGATGGTTTGCAGATGAAGATGCTTACAACGATCATCTTGCTCTTTGCCGTACAAAGACTTGCGACAAGTGTGGCGAGCAGTTTGCTAACGAAGCAGACTACAACAACCACGTTCAGAACTGCACAGTTGGTGACACCAAGGATTATGTTGACCTCACAGTTAAAGAAATCCTTAACATGATCATCGATATCGCAAAGGCATCAATGGGTCAGTGGGACAACATCGAAGATGTTATCACTCGCATCATTGATTTCGTTGAAAACATCGGTGCTGGCATCGTTCCCGAAGCAGATGTTAACGGCGCAATTGCTGAGCTTGAAGGCCTCAACATCCCCGGCATCAGCGATCTTCTTGACGCTCTCAAGGCAAAGATCAAGGCTATGTATGCAGGTGAAGAAGCAACAACTGTTGTTGAAACAACAGCTGCTGAAGGCCCCGCAAACACAGGTTCTGCATCAGTAGGTATCGCTGTATTCGCAGCTGTTTCAGTTGCAGCAGCAGCAGCTTACGTTTGCACAAAGAAGAACTAATTTAAGTTCAACCTGTTTATTTGATTAAATTAGCGCAAGAATTTAATTGAATAGCCTACGGCGTATCCGAAAGGGTACGCCGTTTTTGTGTTTCAGTGACGAAATTCTTCCTGTTGCAATTTCTGCGATTTTGTGATACTATTAGAATGTACTATTGTTGACACATTTGCACAAAGGGGGACATTATATGTGGTTAACATGTGATTGCAATTTCTTTATTAAGCTCATAAGCTTTCTTGTTCTTATTTTTGCGATAATTGTTAACGGTATCGGCAATTTTATCGGTATCGGTGATATTATCGACACAACGGTTCACTCTTGCTACACAACTCAACAATCAACAACGCTTGAGGCATCCGAAGAATCAAGTAAGACAGAGGTTGTTACAACTAAGAAACAAACAACGGCAGTTGTCACATCATCTGTTCGTGAAACATCAACTGCCGTATCCCAAAGCACCACTGCTGCACCAACAACGGCAGCCACAAAAAAAACAATTCCTCAACCAACCGTAGAATTATATGATGAATTGCTTTGCGTGCTTGTTATTCCGCCTGTTGTTGAGGGCTGCGAGGTCGGTCTTGGAATCGAACCGTATGCGGAGTATGTAGATATGGGTGACGGACAAACCGGTTTTATCGAGCTTACCGCCGGTACAACCTATTCGATAACTGCCGAGGCTGTTGTTGACGGTGAAAAGCTTAGCTCCGAGCCGATTGTTGTTACGGTTCGCCTCCCGATTTCGGGGAAAAAGGTTATTCTTGATACGGTGACTTATAATTCAATTTCCGTAATTCCCGATGACGAGTGTGAGTATAGCCTGTATCGTTACGGATACGGAACTATTCGATTGTGGGGAAACGCTACTGAATTTACAGACCTTGCTCCTGATTCGGAATATCGAGTTGATGTTAGATACAAAAAGACGGAATTTCATTCCTCGACTTCGGAAACAGTCTCTTTAGATGTTAAAACCTTGCCCGCACCGACAACAACCGTAACAGCAGTGCCTTCAACCGAGAAGCCGACAACTACAACTTCTCTTCCCACAAAACCGACAACAACAAGACCGACCACTACAACAACTAAACCCATTACAACGCAAGGCGGCCCGCATATCAATGCGGCAGAGCAGGTTTCATTGTCAATATTCGGCGGCGGAACAGGACTAAATATCGGTACTGTTGTTAAAGGTATGGATTCTTTTCCCGATGGCAGTTATGTTGCCTGCGGAACGACCGCATCGGTGAACGGCGATTTCAGCGGACTTTATGATGATTCTTATAATTGGAAAACTCCGTTTTCGTTTATAGCGAAGTTTACCAAGTCGGGCGAGATTGAGTGGGTAAAGCTTTTCGGCGATTCCTCTGCAAGTGTTTATCTTAATGATATTGCTGTTCTCGATAACGGAAAAATTGCCGCGGTAGGCTCATTTGAAATTCCGACAAGCATCGCTAAGGTAGGCAGTATTGATGCTGTGATATATACCGTTTCGTCAAAGGGCGGTCAGCTTTCAAGAAAGCTTCTTGAGGGCACAGGTGATGATATTCTTTATTGCATTGAGGCAACCTCAAATGGCTTTGTAGTCGGGGGAAAGACAACTTCATCCGACGGTGCATTTGAAGGAGTTCCCGGTATGAGCTCGATAGTGCTAAATTATGACCTTGAGGGAAATATTCTTTGGAAACGTTACTTCAATGCAAGCAAGAGCAGTAGAATTGCCGATATTGCTGTTGATGACGATGATAGTATTTTCCTTTCGTGCATAACAACCGCAACCGACGGTCAGTTTTCCGCATTTAAGGGACTCATCGGCAGCTATGCGGATACGGTTATTCTCAAATACACCTATTCGGGCGACTATATATGGCACTATGTTATTGCGACAACCGGCACCGATGAGTTTGACTCAATTGCTGCCGACGGCAAGGGCGGTTGCCTTGTTGCGGGTAATTATACCCTTGTTTCATCAACCCTTACCGATGGTACACTTGAGGGAATACATAACTGCGGCGGCACGGACGCACTTGTTTTCCGCATAGATAAAAACGGCGAAAGGCTTTGGTATAAAATTCTTTCCGGCTTTTATGATGATTTTATAACCGATATTGTTCGCACATCCGGTGGCTTTGCGGTAACGGGCTATTCAGAATCGTCAAACCGTGAGTTTTCCCCGGTCGGCAACAGCGGAGAAACAGATGGTTTTGTTTGCTTCTACGATATCAACGGTAATAAGATTAAACTTCTTTCGCAAGGCGGCTCACGTGAGGATGCGGCACTTTGCCTTGCTTATTCCAAGTCGCAAAATGAAGTGCTTGCGGTGGGAAGAACCGTTTCGTCCGACGGGGTTTTTGCCGAGAATACTTTCGGTAACAGCATTGTCGGCTATATCGCCAGATTCAAGTTCACAGTAGGTTGAATATAATATAAAAATTAAAAGCTTGCACGGAGAGCATATCCCCATGCAAGCTTTTTGCGTTTTGCTTTATTCGTAAATTCGTGTTACTCTCGGCATAAATGTACAGATAACCTCATAATTAATCGTGCCGCACATTTTACCCAATTCCTCGGCGGTTATTTTTTCGTTACCGCTTTTTCCCATTATTACCGCTCTGTCACCAACATGAACATCGTCAATATCGGTAACGTCAACCATAATTTGATCCATACAAACTCTGCCGGTAATCGGAGCTTTTTTACCGTTAATCAAAACATATCCCTTGTTTGAAAAACTCCTGTTAAAGCCGTCGGCATAACCGATGCAGACCGTTGCTATTTTGCGTTTTTCGGCTGTAACATAAGTGTGACCGTAGCTGATTCCGATTCCCGCATCAACATCCTTGACGTGGATAACGTGACTTATAACCTCCATAGCGGGCGAGAGAGAAATTCTATCTTTCATAACCTCGTCCGACGGATAAAGACCGTATAGTGCAATTCCCATTCTGACCATATCGTAACAGCAGTCAAAATCGATTATCGCAGCACTGTTGTATGCGTGTTTAATGGGGATATATATGTCGGAATTTTCAAGCTTGAAAATAAAATCATCAAACCGCTTTTTTTGAAGAAGGGCGGAGGCTTTATCGGCAGAATCCGCACAGGCAAAATGAGTGAATATGCCTTCTATTTCGATTCCGGAAAGAGCGGAAATATCTTTGATTATTTCGACGCTGTTTTCACGGTCGGGAAAGCCGATACGGCTCATTCCGGTATCAACTCCGATGTGCACAACCGCTTTTTTGCCGAGCTTTACCGCCGTCTGTGATAGCAGGAGAGCATCGTCATAATTATAAATAGTTGCCGTGATTTTATTCTTAATAAGAGTTTCAAACTGGTGAGGGTTAGTGTAGCCGAGAATAAGAATCGGAATGCAGATATCGTTTTCTCTAAGCTCCATTGCTTCTTCCATGGCGGAAACGGCAAAATAATCCGTTCTGTTTTCAAGCTCCTTCGCAACCCTTACGGCACCGTGACCGTAAGCATTCGCCTTAACAATTGCCATAGTTTTTGTTTCTGGCTTTAGAAGCTTTTTTAGTTCATCAAAATTATTGCTTATTGCATCAAGATTGATGCGAACAAAGCTTCTGTGATATTCAGATGAACTGTGCGCTGTGTTCATAATAAATTTCACCTTATATCAAAAAATAAATTTCCAAACGGATTAATCAAGAAAATCCTTTAATCTTTTGCTTCTGCTGGGATGACGGAGCTTTCGGAGTGCCTTTGCCTCAATCTGGCGGATTCTTTCACGGGTAACGCCAAATTCACTGCCGACTTCTTCGAGGGTGTGAGGATGGCCGTCTTCAAGTCCGAAACGCAATGCAAGAACCTTTGCCTCTCTGGGAGTTAAGGTTTTGAGCACATCATTAAGCTGCTCTTTGAGAAGAAGCATTGATGCCGCATCTGCCGGAGCGGGAGCATCGTCATCGGGAATAAAATCTCCGAGATGGCTGTCTTCTTCTTCACCGATGGGTGTTTCAAGCGAAACAGGCTCTTGAGCAACTCTGAGTATTTCACGAACCTTTTCAACAGGCATATTAAGCTCCTCGGCGATTTCTTCGGCTGATGGATCTCTGCCGTTTTTATGGAGAAGCTGGCTGTTGGTCTTTTTAACCTTGTTAATGGTTTCAACCATATGAACGGGGATTCTGATAGTCCTTGCCTGATCGGCGATGGCTCTTGTAATTGCCTGCCTGATCCACCATGTTGCGTAGGTTGAAAATTTAAAGCCCTTGGTATAATCGAATTTGTCAACCGCCTTGATAAGACCGAGATTACCCTCTTGAATCAGGTCAAGGAACTGCATACCTCTGCCGACATATCTTTTTGCAATGCTGACAACAAGTCTGAGGTTTGCCTCCGCAAGACGCTGTTTTGCCTTTGCGTCATCATCGGCAATTCTGATGGCAAGCTCGATTTCTTCTTCGGGAGAAAGCAGAGGAACTCTGCCGATTTCTTTAAGATAAAGCTTAACCGGATCATCAACATTTACGCCTCGGTCATCTCCTCCGCCGATATCGAGAGCCTTGGGAATGTCAACATCAAAGTTTTCAATAGCCGAGCTTGAAAGGTCATCGACAATTTCGATATTACTTCCCTCAATCAGCTCATAAAGTTTATCAAGCTCCTCAATATCGAGATCCATTTCAACAATTGCCGCATCAATTTCTTGCGTTGTAAGCTTTCCGGCAGCTTTTCCTCTCTCGATCAATGATTTAAACGGTGTTTTTTTCTCGTTTCCTTCCATAAATCTCACATCCTATATGTTAATTATTTTTTTCTGAACAGCTTTAAATATTCTTCTTCGCTCAAAGATGAGGTATCCGTTATTCTCGGAGCGATTTTTTCTTTTAATACTTTAATGCAATCCTCACATTCTTTAAGCGTGTTGCTCAAAGATGAGGCGGAATGATAGATTCTTGTTATTGAATCCATTTCGTCGGGAACAAAATCAGCCGAAAAGATGCCGAGCGATGGCTCCATACCCGAATCAAGTCCTTTTTCAAGGCATTCCATTATTCTTTTATTGAATGCGGTAACAAAATCTTCGTGATTGATTTTGTCTTTAAGCTTAAAATAGAAATCGGGATTACGCAAAAATGAAGCAATAAGCGTTTCCTCCGCTTTTGCCGCTTTTAAATTTTTTTCTCTTTCGGGATTGTTTTTGTCGTGAAAGCTTTTGGTAAGCATTTCGTCCGTTTGACGGCGTCTTTTTACTTCATTGGACTTTTTGAGCATTGAAGCCGCCGAATTGATTTGCGATTTTATGCTTTCCGTGCCGACTCCCAATTCATTTGAGAGCCTTGTTGCGTAAATATCACGCTCAATACTGCCGCAGCCTGCAAGAATTTGAGCGGCAGCTAAAAGAAATCTCAACTTGCCGTCGTCGGTTGCGAGATTGTATTTTTTTCGTTCTTCGAGAAGCTTATATTCCGTTTTGTTTGAAGCCTCGTTTAAGAGGTCGGCAAATCTTTCTTTACCGTGGGTTCGGATTATTTCATCGGCATCCTTGCCGCCGGACATAGTAACAACCCGCAGTTTAAGTCCTGTTTTTCCGAGAATGCCGAGAGCTTTTTCGGTTGCCGCTTTTCCCGCACCGTCATTATCATAGCAGATAATTATTTCGTCCGCATAGCGTGAAAGCAGATTTGCCTGTTCGTTTGTGAAAGCGGTTCCCAAGCAGGCTATCGCATTGGTGAAGCCTGCTTGATGCAGGGCGATAACATCCATATAACCCTCAACAAGAATCAGCTTGCCGTCATTTGCGTTTTTTGCAAAATTAAGGGCAAAAACACCGTTGCTTTTTTTGTATACCATCGTATCCGAGGTGTTTATGTATTTTGGCTTTGAATCATCCATAACTCTGCCGCCGAATGCAATGACATTTCCTCTTAAATCGATTATCGGAAACATTACCCTGTTTCTGAAATTATCGTAGTAAACCGATTTCCCGTTCTTGTCGGAGCGTTTTGCAAGGTTTGCAAGAACAAGCTCGTGTTCGCTGTAGCCCTTTGACTTCATATGATTTATCAGTGACGCCCATTCATCGGGAGCATAACCCAATCCGAATTTCGTTATCGTGTTCGGAGAAAGACCTCTTTTTAAGAAATAATCAAGGGCGTTACGGTTTTCGGGAGCCGTAAGTTGAGAATTGAAAAATCTTGCGGCTTCTCGGTTGGCACTTAAAATCCTCATTCTTTGCTTTGAAAGAGTGTCATCGTAGCCGTCTTCGGGCATCGAAACTCCCGCCATTTGTGCAACCGCTTTAACCGCTTCGATGTAATCTAAATTTTCCATACGGCGAACAAAGGTTATAACATCGCCGCCGGCACCGCAGCCGAAACAATAAAAAGAGTTATTTTCGGGATAAACCGTAAAGGAGGGAGTTTTTTCATTATGGAAAGGACAAAGACCGACAAGCGTTTTGCCTCTGCGTTTAAGACTTATACTTGATGAAACAACGGATTCAATGTCAATTTTATCCTGCAATTCCTGAATAAATCTTTCACTGATTCTCATAACTTCTCTCCTTTCAATTTACTTTTTCTTTATTATAAGAGCCGCTAACACGGCAACGCCCGATGCGGAAACACCGCACGCCGATGCAAGAGGTATGGTTGCCGAATTGCTTTTTTCGATATACGCCTGCGTTGTTTCTTCAACATAAAAATGAGCAGTTGAAGAAACGGGTTCGGCTTGAGTAAATGCCGCAAATGTGTATGTTACGGGTTGAATGACGGTTGTATCGGTTACAGTCGAAGCTACCGCAGTTGTTGTTTCGCTTACGGCAACCGTCGTTTGCTTTTGCGTAGTAGGCTTGGTGGTGGTAGGCTTAACGGTCGTGGTTGGTTTTGTTGTAGTGGGTTTTACAGTTGTTGTTGGATTTGTGGTGGTCGTAGGTTTTGTTGTTGGCTTTAAGGTGGTTGCTGCTGTTGTTGTTTCTTTATCGGTCGTTTCCGCAACGGCAGATGTTTGAGATGAAGTGCCGGAATTTTTTAAAGTAGGTGCGGGCTTCTCGCCTTCACTGACGGGCGAAAAAACAATATATGAATCCGATGGATATTTAAGCTTTCTTTCAACACCTGCGGTGCCGTTATAAACAACATTTTGCTCAAACAAAACAAGATAACCGTCGATGCGATACTTAACTATCGCCCAGTGATCGTGAGTTCCTCTCATTTCCGCAGAAACAAAAACAACATCGCCTGCCTTTGCGGTTTTGGGGTTAATAAATTTGTAGCCTGCGGTATTCATTATAAGGCGAGGCTCACTGCTGCTTATTGAAACATCAAGTCCGTAAGCCTCTTTATAAAATCTTTCAACAAGCTCTCCGCAATGATAAACGGAATTGCCCGTTTCATTATAATAAGCGTTTACTCCGCAAAAGGTATCGGCAACAAAGTTTTGACCGACGATTTTAACGGAATATCCGGACTGTATATCATCATACCAATCGGCAGATGCCTTCGGAACCGTTCCGACAATGATAATCAAAACGGTAACAAGTAGGGCAAATGCCGTTCTTTTTAAATTCATCGAGTAATAGACCTCCATTAAAGGAAAACATCATTTATTTCGCTCCATGCTTTGGGAACATAAAGCTCATTAAAAACTCTTACCGCATATCTGTCGGTCATTCCCGCAATAAAATCGCAGGCAGCCTTTTGAAGTCCGTCCTTCTCGGCAATGGCCTTGAATTGCTCCGGAAG
Organism: uncultured Clostridium sp.; assembly: GCA_964571095.1. Taxonomy (GTDB): domain Bacteria; phylum Bacillota; class Clostridia; order Oscillospirales; family Acutalibacteraceae; genus CAG-177. The sequence continues at coordinate 36,344 of CAZNAC010000017.1, forward strand.
CTCGTCGGGCTTTTCGACAAAATGCGTATATAGCTTTTGAATCATTGCAACAGCCTTTTTTTCTTCACTCTTGCAGGCGGGATTGGTATAAACCTTTTCAAACATAAAGCTGTGAAGCTCATCAAAAACCTGTTGGATTCCTTTTTCGAGCAGAATATCATTCTTGCTGTTTTCGATGCAGCTTAAAACAAGAGTGTTGATTCTTGCACTTTTTGAGTGACCAAGCTCATTGCGTATCGCCAAAGGAATATCTTCCTCACACATTATGCCGGCAATAGTCGCATCATCGATATCGTGGTTTATGTAGGCGATTCTGTCGGCAAGACGTACAACTCTGCCCTCAAGCGTTGCGGCTTGTTCTCCGCTGGTGTGACGCTCAATGCCGTTGCGAACCTCAAAGGTCAGGTTAAGACCTCTGCCGTCCTTTTCAAGCGTGTCAACAACTCTCAGGCTTTGAGAATAATGCTTGAAGCCGTTGGGAGAAACCTCGTTAAGTGCTCTCTCTCCGGCGTGACCGAATGGAGTGTGACCTAAATCGTGTCCCAATGCAATCGCTTCTGTAAGATCTCCGTTGAGCATAAGAGCACCGGAAATCGTTCTGGCAATTTGAGAAACCTCAAGAGTGTGGGTGAGGCGAGTTCTGTAATAATCACCTTCGGGAGCTAAAAAAACCTGCGTTTTGTGTTTTAAACGTCTGAATGAGCTGCAATGGATTATTCTGTCCCTGTCACGCTGAAAAGCGGTGCGAACGGGACACTCCTCCTCGTTTCGGAGCCTTCCCTTACTTTCGCAGGAGAATGCCGCACGGGGAGAAAGAATTTCTTTTTCTCTTGCACAAGCCGTTTCTCGGATAGAGTTACTCATATATAACCACCCCTAAAAATATATACGGCGTTATTCGGTCGATTCCTGCCGGCCAGATGTGAATTTTTTGTAAACAATTAATCGATATCGGCAAAGAACTCGTCGGTTTTTTCGGTTCGATATTTTCCGTTACTGACATCGATAAGCTTTGCATCAAATCCGTCCACAAGCTCCATAGGCATTCTGAAAATAAGGGTAACATTGTCTTCAAAAATCGTATCTTCAATAACACCGCCGTTCTCGGGCACAAGAGAAGAAAGCTTACCGTAAAAATAATAATCACAAGTGACCTTTAATCGGGCACACATCGCTCTGGTTACTATTCCGCCCGCCGCAACTGCGATTGAAGCGGAATGAGAATATGCTCTGACAAGTCCGCCGGCACCGAGCATTATTCCGCCGAAATAGCGAGTAACAACCACCGCACAGTCGGTGATACCGGTTTTTTCCAAAACATCGAGAACGGGGATGCCCGCCGTTCCCTGCGGTTCTCCGTCATCCGAATAGCGTTTAACTCCGGTTTCACGAATAATATAAGCATAAACGTTGTGGGTTGCATCCCAATGCTTTTTATTAACAGAGGCTATAAATTCAAGTGCCTGCTCTTGAGTTGTGACGGGCATAATATGACCGATAAAACGGGATTTTTTTACAATATATTCATCGCTTGAGGCGGTTCTGACGGTTTTGTAGCTGTTCAAAAAATCACTTCCGTAATACCTGAGATATGAAAAAGCTTTTCTATGGTGTTCAAAAGCAAAGCGGCGCATAAAAATGCACCGCTTATTTTGCTATTATTTGTTATTAAGATTGAAACGCTTATTGAAGCGATCAACACGTCCGCCGGTGTCAACAAGCTTCTGCTTACCGGTAAAGAACGGATGGCACTTTGAGCAGATATCAACACGAAGATTCTCTTTTGTTGAACCTGTTGTAATAACCTCACCGCAAGCGCAGCGGATCTCGGTCTGTTCGTACTTGGGATGGAGTCCTTCCTTCATTTAATGTCACCTCTTTCGGTATATCCATAAACATAACATATGAATTTTATCACATGAGATACAAAATTGCAAGCATTTTTTAAATTTTTTTATTCTTTGGTAATTTCGATAGTTTTTTGAAGCGAAAAAGAGTATATTACGGTCTGTTTAACCGATAAGTCCATAACCTCCGACAAGCAGCGGCGATAAATCGAAAGCTGTTCCCTATAGTTGTTTATCAAAACGGATTCATCGGCAGCCTTGTCTGTTTTAAAGTCAACAATGACCAATTCGCCGTTTTCAATAAAAGCACAGTCAACAACGCCTTCGATTATAACAGATTCGCCTTGTGCTTCATCGAGCGGAATTTCGGGATTCATTTCGGTGAGCGGCAACGCAACCGTAAAAGCATATTCCTTATAAACCTTTTCGGCATTGAGAATCCTTTTTGCAAGCTTGCCGTTGAGAAAAGCGGAAACGGATTTTTTGTCAACAACCGCCGCTTCCGCCTCGGTCAGCATTCCGTTTTCAACAAGTCGGTCAAGCTCCGCTTCAATGCTTTCGGTTGCCGCAGTATAGTCTGCATATTGCATAAACCTATGCGTGGCGATTCCGCGTTGAGCCGGAGTAAGCTTGTTTTTGCCGACAAATGCAGGCTTTCTTGAAGCAAAGAAATCGCTTCCGATTCCCTCAATATCGAGCTTTGAGGCTATCCGTTTCGCAACTACTCCCTCAAGCGACGAATACGGGTATAAATAGTTAAGCTTTGACTTTATTTCGGCAACAAGTCGAGCGTTGGGCTCTTCGGGTTCGGCTTTATTCGCTATTGACGGCTCGAAAAAATTATCGGAAATAATTTTCGCATCGAGAGGAGCCTTGCATTTTATTGCGATTGAAGAAGAAACCCCCGCCGCATTTCTTAAACAATGGGCATCGGGATGCCTTATGAGAGCCGAAAGAATACATTTTGCATAGCTTGAAAAGCCGATGACGGTAAACGGATTGATTTGTGTATCTTCACGAATGCTTGCGGCGATTTTTGAAAGCTCGCTCGACCAATCCGATGACGAAGCGAGAATAACAAGCTTTTCTTTCGGTCGTGTTAAAGCAACATACAAGACTCTCAATTCCTCCGAATGCTCGGCTTTTGTTATTTCAAGCTTTGCCGCAATTCTCGGTATGGTATCGAATTTTGCAAACCCCGCATTGGTTTTTATTCCTATTCCGCTCTCCGGTGCGATAAGTAAATCCTCTCTTGCGGAAAGCTCATTGTATTTTTTTTCGCAGGCGGCAAGAAAACAGACCGGAAATTCAAGACCTTTACTTTTATGAATGGTCATTATTTTTACCGAATTATCGTTTTCGGATTCCGAATCGGCAGAAGAAATCTTAATTCCGCCGTTTGATATGCCGTCAATATATCTGACAAAGCCGGAAACGCTCTTTTTTCCGGTGCTTTCATATTTTTGTGCAAGGTCAATGAAGCTGTTGAGATTTGCTCTGCGTTTTGCACTGTCTTTCATCGTGCTGATTATTGCACTGTAGCCGGTTTCGCTTATGAGCCTTCTTACAAGCTCCGCCGCACCGACAGTCGATGCAATGCGACGCATATCGGCTGTTCTTTCAAGAAAGGCAGCGGCTTTTTCGTTTCCGTTTTCCGCAGCCGAAACAACGCATTGGTAGATTGAGCCTTTTTTCCTTTCTGTACGCATAAAGGAAAGCTCATCGGCGGTGAATCCGAAAACAGGGGAGAGCATAACTGCGGTAAGCGGTATATCATCGGCGGGATTGTCAATAACCTTTAAAAGCGAAATAATAAACATAATTTCCGAAGACGACATAAAATTATCGCCTGCCTCACAGCTTACCGGAATACCTCTTGCGTTCAGCTCATCGATAAAGGCTTTTGAACAGCCCTTAACGCTTCTCAAAAGAATGCAAAAATCACCGTAGCGAGCTTTACGCTGTTCTTCACCTTGTGTAAAGGTCATATGCTCTATGGCGTTTTCAATGTAATCGGCAATATATTTTGCCTGTGCTTCATAGCCGTGCTCCGTTTCGATAAGGCAAAGCTCGGTGTCGGCACCGTCGGATTCGGGGTAGGATGCGGCAGCTTCAAGATATTCGTTTTTATCATAATCAAGTCCGCCGGCATTACGGCTCATCAGCGATGAAAAAATGAAATTAACAATTTCAGTAACACCGCTGCGGCTTCTGAAGTTTTTGCCGAGAGTTACTTTTGCGGGATAATTTCCGTTTTCGTATTCTTTCATACCGCTTCTGCGGGAGAGAAATATTTCGGGCATTGCTTGACGGAATCTGTAAATGCTTTGTTTAACATCTCCGACCATAAAAAGATTACTTTCGTTTTTGGAAAGTGCACTGAAAATCAAATCCTGTGCTTTGTTAACGTCCTGATATTCGTCAACAAGGATTTCACTGTAATTTTCCGACAACGCAATAGCAAGCGGAGTTTTGCTGTAGCCGTTTTCGGTCGGTTCAACCAGAAGCTCAAGTGCCAGATGGAGAGTATCGGAAAAATCCGCACCGTTTTCTTCACTTTTAAGTCTTTTAAATTCTTCGGCGTATTTTAAAACAGTGTTGACAAGCTCGGATATAATCGGTGAAAGCTTTTCAACATCATCTCGGTGTTCTTTTTCGCTTATGCAAAAGCTTTGTGCTGTTGCGGAAAAACGTTTTTTATAGGCATCTCTTGTGACCTTGCAGATATCTTTAAGCTCTCCGACATATCCTTTGGGTGCCGTTGCCATTCTTGAAAATGATGCTTTGGCTATGCTTGCGGAAAAATCGTCCCAGCAATCATTACGGAGAGATTCGAGCAGCGTTTCAAGCATCGCCCTGTCATTTTCAAAGGTAGGTCTGTATTTTGCTTCAAGCTCATAATCCTGCGAGAGAAGACGAATGCAGTGCTCCGCATCGGATATACACGCCTCAAGGCTTTGCTCGGCGTTTTCGAGAATGATTATTCCCCAAGTGCTTTCCTTCAGCGTCAAAGGCTGAGCAAACTCATCTGCCAGTGACCTTAACCATTTTTCGGGGAACGGATAGGCCTGCGATAAATCGTAAAGCTTCAGTATGGCATCGATGAGCTTTCCGTCATCCTTTTTGTCGCTTATCAGCTCGCATAGCTTTATAAAGCTTTCCGACTCCTCTTTGTAAAGTGCTTCAACCACGCCGGTAATCGCTTTGCTTCTGAGGATTCCGAGCTTGCCCTCATCGAGCAGGACAAAATCCGGTGCAATTCCGAGCGTGTGAAAATTTTCTCTTACAAGTCCGATACAAAAAGAGTCTATGGTGCAAATATTTGCAAACGGAAGCATAAGCTGTTGACGGCGAAGATGCTTATCCGAGGGGTTTTCCGCAATCTTTTTGCCTATGGCGGTGAGAATTTTCGATTTCATTTGCATCGCGGCGGCATTTGTAAATGTTACAATCAGTAAATTTTCAATACCGCACGGGTTATCGGAATCGCAGATGCGGCGAATCACTCTTTCAACAAGCACCGCTGTTTTTCCCGAACCCGCTGCCGCACTGACAAGCAAGGTACCGTCACGTGCATCTATTGCTTTTTGTTGGTCATTCGTCCACTTCATCCGCTTTGTCCTCCTCCATCAGATTTTTCAGCACATCATCGGTTTTGCAATCATTAAGCAATCTGACGGGCATATCCTCCTCATATGAGCAAACCGACCTGTAGTCGCAGTATTCGCAGGTTTTTTCATAGCTTTTTCCGTAAGCCGGAATTGCGGGAATTTCTCCGGAGTGCAGAGAGTCCGCCATCTCAACAAGTATTTCGTCTGCTTTTTCTTTTAACTTTTCAAGCTGAGCCAAGCCGATTAAGGAGCCGGAAAATTCACCGCCTTTGAAACGGGCGGGAACGAAGAAGCCGCTTTTTGTTTCGTCCATTGCCGTTATAACATCGGGATCGTTGAGAATTATTCCGTTCATTCGGCATTTTTTCTGCCTTTCGGCTTCGATATCTTCATCGCTCGAATCTCTTTCGGCAGAAACAAGCGGTGAGTTTGCCGGATAGTAAAGCACTCCCGCAGGAGTAAATTCTCCGTATTTTTTTCCGCCGTTACGCCAAATGGTAAACAGATAAATGAACATTTGCATATTCAAACCCTGAACAACATCGCTCAATGAAAACGCCTTGCCGGAGGATTTATAATCAACAACCCTCAAATATTTTTTGCCGTCAACAATAGCCTCGTCAACTCTGTCAACCGCACCGGAAATAATTATTTTTCCGTTTTCCGTTTTAACCTCATAGGGCGGTATTTCGCCGTCGTAGCCTATCGGAAGCTCAAAGTCAACCGGCGTAAAGCTGCTGACCGAAAGCTCCTTGATGAGCCTTAATGCAACATCGCAAATCGAATCAATAAGCTTGCCGAAAAGATAGACAAACCGTTCGCTTCTGTTTGCACCGTCCAAACGGTTCATCAGATATTCGTTAAGCAAACCGACAAAATATTCCTTCAGCTCCTTGCGGCTCATTGTTATCAGCTTTTCTTTTTTATAATCCGTCAGAAGCTTTTCAAGTGCATAATGAATAACATTGCCCCTTTGCATTGGATCAAGCTCTGCGGTTTTTCTCGGCATTGCTTTTATTCCGTAGCGGCAAAAATAGGAAAACGGGCATTTATAATAGCTCTCAACTCTTGATGCGGAAATATACATATCCTTTCCGAAAAGCATTTCGGCAGCGTTTTTATTCTCGATTTTGAAGCTTCGCATTCCCGCCGCACGGTCAAGAGCTTCGATTTTCCCTTTGTATTCATCGTTATTGCGGAATATTTCCGAAAGTGATGAATACAGCGAATTTAAAGAGCTTTTGTTTTTTGCAAGCTGTTCAAAGGCAAGCTCTTTTCCTTCTATAAAATAAGAACCGTCAAGCTCGCAAACCGATATTTCCGTGCATTTCGGAAAGAGGGCTTTGATTTTTGTATAAAGCTCCGACGGTGTAAGTGCTTCTCCGCGTACATTTTTTTCGGGACAGCATACATAGAGCCTGTCGGAAGCACAGCAGAAGGCATTGTATGCAATCAGCTTTTCTTCGGCAAGCTTATATTCTCCGAAATCGGAAAGAGCAATTCCGAGCTCACTCATTTTTCGCCGGTCTTTATCCGTTAACGCATTTCCGCAAAACGGAACGGCAGGGAAAACTCCGTTATTTGCACCCGCAATAAAAACAATCTTAGGTGCAACGGTTCGGATTCTGTCAGCGGAGCCGATGGTGATTTCATCAAGTCCCTGCGGCAAGCTTCCGACGGTTTGAACGCTGAGCATAAGCTCGATAATATCGGAAACCTCGGCGGCAGAAACGCTCCGTCCTCGGAGCAACGCTTCAAGGCTTTCCAGCAAATCCATAACCGTGTTCCACATTCGCTCAAGCTCAAGAGCAAGACCGGTTTCGCCTTTGCTATCGAGAGTTTTCGCAACTGCCCTTATGCTTTCGCAGGCATTGATTTTTTCGAGAAATTCAAAAATTGCTTTAGCCGCACCTTCTCCGTTTGTGTCTTTAAGTGCCTCTCTCAAAACGCAGAGTGAGGTAACGGCTTTTTTTCGCAGAGCATTAAGATGCTCAAGCTCCGCCTTTTCTTCATCGCCCATTTCGGCACCGAAGCCTTTGGGATTTTGATTCCAATCTCGCAACCATTCCGAGCCGTTTATTTTCCAAAGATAAGCGTAATTTTCGATTTCGGAAATCTCATCGGTATTAAGCTCGGCAAGTCCCGTTTTAAGATACCTCATAAGCGTTTCCGTGTCGAATCCGAATGCCGCCGTATGAACGGCACTGCTTACCAAAGCAATAACAGGCGAAACATCGACCGGCTGTCGGCTATCCTCAAAAACGGGAATACCGCATTTTTTCAGCTCTGCTCGGAGAGGAGCTTCATAGGCGGTACTTTCACGGGCAATAACCGCAATATCTCTGCATCTGTAGCCGTTTTCTCTGATGAGCTTTTTTGCGGTACACGCAATAAATTCGCATTCCTCATAGATATCGGCAGCCTTGCAAAGAGTTATCGCATCACAGGATTCCTCGTAGATGTTTGGGGAGGGCGAAAAAAGCTCTTTTTCGAGTGCGGCAAGCTCCGGTGCATTGTATTTTGAAAATTGAGGGGGGAAATTATTGAATTTGCTTCTCATCGAAAGATATTGCGGCTTTGCAACGGCAACTCCGTTTTTTCGAGCAATGTCAATCAGCTTTTTTGCCGTTCTTTTTGTGTGAGCAAATAAATCCGTTTCATCGTCATCGTTATTCAAATTATCGGTGCAGAGCGTAACATAAACCGCCGTTGAAAGCTTCATCATTTGAGCGATGACCTTATATTCTTGAGCGGTAAAGCCTCTGAATGCATCGATAAAAACGATTCTGTTTTTAAAGTAATCGCAATCGGGGATAACATCGTAAAGCTCCGTCAGTAAATCATCGGGATTAAAATAGCTGTTTTCGGTCATCGCATCGTACGCATCGAGCACGGTTACGATATCGGAAAGCTTCATTTTCAGCAGACTGTTTTCCTCCGCCGCCAGCACGGCTCTTACGGCTTGAGTTGAAACGGCGTTTTGTTTAAACTCGGACGAAAGTGCAACAAATTCCGAGATAACCGAATTTCTTGCGGTGTGATTTTTATAAAGCAGGAGCTTATCCTTAACGCTTTCAAGAGCAGTTTTCATAAGAACAGCCTTTGCCGAATCGGTCAGCCTTCTTCTTTCGTGGAATGCGGGCTTGCCCACAAGCTTTTCGCCGAGAGCGGTAAAGCTTAAAACATCAATATCCGCCATAGCCGTCGCACCGATTTTTTCAAGCATAATCTTTTCACTCATAAACGAAAACTGTTCGGGCACAATAAGCGAAAGCTTTTTATGACCTCCCGCAGAAAATTGACCGATAAGATTCATAATATGTGTGGTTTTTCCTCCGCCCTGCGAAGCAAGAATTAAATAGAGCATATAATCTCCCCGTTTTTTGAAATATACTAATTATAACATATTGCCGAGCTTTTGTCAGCATTATATTTCATTTGATGCGAATAAAACGGAACACAAAGCCGATTTTCTTTGTTTTCGGGCAATTTAGGCTGAAAATGTTCCGATTTTCGGCTGTTTTTCAAAATATAATTTTAATGCTTATCGTCAAGACGGCGGTGATTGACTTTGAATTGTTGACATATTATTTTTATTGTTGTATAATAAATACAAATTTTTTTATTTGAAAGGAGCAAATCCATAATGGATGACCCCGGCCCTGCGATTCAGTTGGCGGCAGCGGCAGCCGCAGCTGAAGCATCAACAGACCCTCTCTCTATAGTTCTCAAGATTCTGCTTTTATTTGTACTTATAATTGTCAACGCATTTTTTGCAATGAGCGAAATTGCAATAATATCGCTTAATGATACGAAGATGCAGCGTCTTGCCGAGGAAGGCAACAAAAAGGCAAAGCAGATCGTTAAGCTTACCGAAAATTCAAGCAGATTTCTTTCGACAATCCAAATAGGCGTTACCCTTGCGGGCTTTCTTACTTCGGCATCTGCATCACAGAATTTTGCCGATATGCTTACCGAAGCCTTAATGAAAACTCCCGTTGCCCAAATCGGCTACGGCGTTATCAACGGTATATCCGTTGTGCTCATAACGATTATAACGTCCTATTTCTCTCTTGTTCTCGGCGAGCTTGCACCGAAAAGAATTGCGATGCAAATTCCCGAAAAGGTTGCGTTTAAGGTTGTCGGAATCCTCAATTTTGTCGCATCGGCAACAAAGCCGTTCGTAAAGGTTTTGTCGCTTTCGACCAATGCGGTAGTAAGGCTTCTCGGCTTTGATCCCAATGCGGACGAAGAACAGGTAACGGAAGAAGAAATCCGTATGATGGTTGATGTCGGCGGAGAGAAAGGCGTCATAGAAGATTCTCAAAAAGAAATGATAGATAATATTTTTGAGTTTGACGATCTTGATGCAGGCGATATAATGACTCACAGAACCGAAATGACCGCCATAGAGGTTACCCGTTCTCTTGAAGAAGTTGCGGAGCTTGCGGTTGAAAACGGATATTCGAGAATCCCCGTTTACGAAGATGATCCGGACAGCATTGTCGGCGTGCTTTACGCAAAGGATCTTCTCAAATATGTGGGACATAACATTCCCACAAACCTTACTATCTCGAATGTTATGAGAAAGGCACTTTATGTTCCCGAAACTCAAAGCTGCGGAGATTTATTTAAGGCAATGAACGAAAGCCATACGCAGTTTGCAGTTGTTGTTGACGAATACGGCGGCACGGCGGGCATTGTTACTCTTGAAGATGTGCTCGAATCCATTGTCGGCAATATTCAAGATGAATATGACGATGAAGAAGAAGAAATAACGAAAATAAACGAAACAACGTTCACCATTAACGGAACGACCGATCTTGACGAGGTTAACGAGCTTGTCGGCGAGGAGCTTCCGGAGGGTGATTACGATACTCTCGGCGGCTTTGTTATAAGTCTTCTCGGCTATTTGCCTGCCGAGGTCGGAGAAGAACCCATTGTTGCGGAATTTAAAAATCTGCGTTTTACGGTTCTTTCAATCGATGAACGCCGAATAGACGATATCAAGGTTGAAATTCTTCCCGTTTCCGAAAAAGAAGAGGACACACAGGAAGACGAATAATAAATAAAATATAACGTGCAAAAAGAGAACAGAGGCTCACTTTCAATGTGAACCTCTGTTTTTTAGGTTTTTATGTTATTTATCCACGAATTTGATTATCCGAAAATATTTTTGAAGCTTGTGAAAACTCCGACAAGCCAATAACGAATTGAAACGGGGGCTTCGTTAATCCAAATTTCGCAGCTGTTAACGAACGCACTGA
>CAZNAC010000018.1:0-38794 GCA_964571095.1 uncultured Clostridium sp.
CTTCATTATTTTTTCAATTATCCCTTTTTCCATATCTTTTATGTTATAAATGTGTTCCATAACATCAAAAGTTTCTTCGAGATTGTTTTTAGCACTATTCCAGCCTTTTCCGTCGGTAAACCAAACGAAAGTAAAGCCGTCTATCGTATCAGTTTCAAGCGCAAGTGTTTTATAACTACGGGCAGTTTCATTCAATTTGCTTCCGCCACTTCCGTAAAAGTTTGTTTCGATACCATAAATCATACTATCGGTTTTAATAACAAAATCAAAGCGTTTCTCCATCTTGCCTTGATTTGAAATTGCAGATAAATCTATATTCCATTTATCTGTAATTTGATGGATATACATTTCTTTAAAATATGTAGTACCTTTAACAAAGCCTGATTTTTGAATAAAACTCTCAACCAAATCTTCCATAAGATGACCGCCACGATTTTTACGACCGTTGGAATCAAGACCTGTTTCAACGCCTGTTGCATAGTCAACCAAATTGTTCACGATATGATTGGATATTAAATCAAACAATCCTGTTTTACGCATAAACATTTTATATTGCTGAACGGATAAATTCGGTCTCTTAAAATTAAATGTATACGCTCCATCTCCGTCAATGGCATATATTTCGTTAGCCCTAACAGCCAAAAGCAGTGGAATACATTTCAAAACTTCAGGATATTTTGCTATTAAGTTTTCAAAATCATCCTCAATGTTTTTAGAGCCGATAAGAGAATTTAAGATATTCAGTTCAACCTTGATACCGTCAACATTCCTGTGGACTTTTTCGAAATCTATGTAATATCTGTAATCGGAAATGCTATCACGAAAGCCTGATAGCCATTCATTAAAATCTCTGTTTGCCATTTTTTCTCTCCTTAAAAATTGCTAATAAGCAACTCTTTGATTTTTCCCCTTGCTTCACTATTACAGTTAATCAAACGTGTTGCTTCAACTCGTTTGATTTTATGAGCCGAATAAATGTTGTCAAAGAAATCATCTTCTGTATTTGAGTTCTTCGGATCGGAATTACTAATTACAACCCTTGCACCTTTTCTGTGCATATTATCAACAAATCGTGCAAGTTCAATCTGTTCTTCATCATCAAACAAGTTTTCTGTATATGCGGTAAAACTTGCGGTATCGGTAATAGGTCTGTATGGTGGATCAAAATAAACAAATGTATTCTTATCAATAAAGTCAGCCGACTCTCTGTAATCACCACAAACGATAGTAACTTTTTGCAATTTTTCCGATACTGCTCTAAGGTTGTTTTCATCGCAGATAAGCGGATTTTTATATGAACCCATCGGCACATTAAATAATCCTTTTTTGTTTACACGGTACAGCCCGTTGAAACAAGTTTTATTAAGGAAAATCATCAATGCAGCTTTTTCAATATTGATGTTCTCGTTTCCATTGACCTTCAAATCGTTAAAACGCTCTCGCTTCTGCATATAATATGACTTGCGATTTTCTGTATCTAACGGAACAAAATCGTTTTGCAGAACATAAAGGGCTTCAATCAATTCATCAATATCATCTCGAATAATGCGATAAGTATTAACAAGTTCGGCATTAATATCACTGATATAAACTTCTTCTAAATCGTATTTACTGAGTATATCGAACAAAACAGCACCACCGCCAACAAACGGCTCGGCGTATTTTGTAATATTCCTGGATTCAAATGGGTAATAGCGTTCAATTTCTTTAAGCAATTGCCCTTTACCGCCTGCCCATTTAAGAAAAGGCTTTACTGTTTTTTCTTCGGATTTATTATATCTTGTGCTTCTTGCATCTGTCGGCTTTTCGGCATCAGTAGGGATAATCCACATATTACCGACCATTGTTGCCTCTTTAACTCTTTGTTCGGAACAAAGAACTGCTACTCTTCTTTGAGAAATACCCCATTTGTCTGCGGCTTCTCTTGCGGACATAAATTCCATTGTAACCTCCATAAATGCATCATATATAGTACTGTATAATATTATATTCTAAATCTCGAATAATAGCAATACCATTTTGCAAAAAAGTTTAGTGTTTATGGTGGAGATTTCTTGCTACAACTACTATTACTTTGTTAAAAAAAGACCTGTACTTTATTCTGTACAAGTCTTTTGAGGTTCGTTATGCTGTTTATTTTGTTCCGAAAATTCTGTCACCGGCATCGCCGAGACCGGGAACGATATAGCCATGCTCATTAAGGCAGTCGTCAAGTGCTCCGACAAAAATATCAACATCGGGATGTGCTTGCTTTAAAGCTTCAAGTCCTTCGGGAGCGGCAATAATGCACATAAACTTTATTCTCTGCGGGTTACGAATTTTAATTTGAGTTATCGCATCGATTGCCGAACCGCCGGTCGCAAGCATAGGATCAAGAACAATTACTTCTCTTTCTTCAATGTCTGCGGGCAATTTGCAATAATATTCAACAGGCTTCAGGGTTTCGTGATCTCTGTAAAGACCGATATGTCCTACTCTTGCCGACGGAACGAGTGCAAGAACGCCATCAACCATTCCGAGTCCGGCTCTTAAAATAGGTACAAACGCAAGTTTCTTGCCTGAAATCGTTTTGGTTTTTGCAAGTGCAAGGGGTGTTTGCGTTTCGATTTCTTTAAGAGGAAGATCTCTTGTTGCTTCGTAGCACATAAGCATTGCGATTTCGCTGACAAGTGCCCTAAACTGCGTTGAGGCTGTTTCAACATTTCTGAGAATCGTAAGCTTGTGCTGAATAAGAGGATGATCCATAATCATAACTTTTGACATATTTATACCTCCTGATTAAACCTGTTTTCAAGGTCTGTTATCTGATCGATTCTTCTTTGGTGACGTTCTTCACCGCTAAATGGAGTATCAAGAAAAATATCAACGATTTCAATTGCTTTTTCGGGTGCAACAACGCGTCCGCCAAGACAAAGCATATTTGCATTGTTATGAAGTCTTGTCATTTCAGCCGAAAAAAGATCGGAACAGCAACAAGCACGAATTCCCTTTACTTTATTTGCGGCAATTGAAATTCCGACTCCGGTTCCGCAGAAAAGAAGACCAAGTGTGCATTCACCGTTCGCTACCGCTCTTGCGGTTTTTTCGGCAAAAACAGCATAGTCACAGGAATCGGCGGTATATGTACCGTAATCCTTAAATTCGATTTTTCTTTCTTCAAGATGATTCATAATGACCTGTTTCAGCTCATAGCCGGCGTGGTCGCTTCCGAGTGCAATCATTTCAACGTTTCTCCTTTTTTAATTTTTAATTCACGCTCCGCTTGCGGAAGTCTTAAATAAACAGGAGCAAGTAAAGTGGAATCAGCAAATACATCTGTTTTATTTTCTGCTGCAAGAGCGGTTCCGAAAGCTCTTTGATATCGTCGATTTTCGCCTGAAAGAAAAATATTTTCAAGCTTTTCACCGAAAGCACTCATACACAGCTCTGCACCGTCACCGGCAAGATATATTTTTTCCTTGAATTGCGAAAGCTCCGAATATAATTCATCAATCGAAATTGCTTTATCTTCGCATAAACGCTTAACGTCGTTGTTTAAGCAACGAAAAATTGCGGTGTAAACCTGATTGCATCGAGCATCCATAGCAACGCATACAAGGCAATTTTCGTCCGAAAAATTATATGCAGCGGATTCAAGCGTGGAAATTCCGGCACACGGTTTATTTTCGGCAAGTGCAAGACCTTTGACAGCCGCAACACCGATTCTTATTCCGGTAAAAGAACCCGGACCGACATTAACACAAAACGCATCAATATCTTTTATGGATAAATCGGCTTGAGTTAATGCATTATTAACCATTGGCATCAAAGTTCTGCTGTGAGTCAGCAACGCATTTACATAGCATTCGCTAATAAGTTTTCCGTTTTCGCAAATCGCAACACTTGCGGATTTTGCCGATGAATCAATCGCCAACAATTTCAAGTGATTCAGCTCCAGTTATTTCAATATTTCTTTCTTCATAATTCTCGGTTTTGGTGATTGTAACTCTTATGCAATCCTCCGGCAAAATTGCTTCAATATTCTCGCTCCATTCGATAATAAGACAGCATCCGGCATCGAGATAATCGAAATATCCGGTTGAATAAAGGTCATCCCAGCCGGAAATTCGGTACATATCAAAATGATAAAGCGTTCTGCCGTTTCCAATATATTCATTAACAAGGGCAAATGTGGGGCTGCTGACATCGCTTTCTATTCCCATACCCTTTGCAAAGCCTCTTGTGAATGCCGTTTTTCCGGCACCGAGTTCTCCGAACATAGCGACAACGGTTCCGTCTTTAATGACTTTTCCGAGATTAAAACCTATTTTTTCCGTTTGCGAAACAGAATCCACTTTATAAATCGCCATAATTCACCACCACACGGAATTATATCACAATAAATATTGTATTTCAACAATAATCTTCACAAATCTTGCAAAAACAAGGTCGCCGCAAAGACATTCTCAATAAAATTCTGAATAAGAATTATTCAAGCGTTTGGAGTTTATCGATATCATTAAGCCTTATCCTTTTTGAAATCACATATGTTTTGTATGCACCGTTTGCGTTTCTTTCACCAAACGAACCATAAGTAGAAGTAACAATCGTTCCGTCATTAAGAACAACATTCCCGCAGTATCCCGTATCGGCATTTGCGGAAAGCTCCACCTGATTTTGACCTTTGAGATAAGTATGTGCAAGCTTTATTCTGTATTGACCTTCCCTGCCGTTTTTTAGGTCATCGAAAGTACCAACCCAAGCACACCAGCCCTCGCTGAACCATGCGGAAGTACCCGAAAAGAATTTTTTCTTTTTTTCTTTATCTCTTTCAATGGAACGGAATGTAATAAAAAGTCTGCCGTCATTGGTGTAATCTGCTTTATGTCTTTCGCCGTTAAGCGATGACGGAACAAATTTCGGCGGAGACCAGTTTTTGCCCTCATCATACGAAAATGAAATCACGGAATTGTAATTTTTGTTATTGCTTCTTCCAAGCAGACAAAGCACATCACCCTGTCCCCTGTCTGAACGAATGACCTCAACCTCGCACATATTTGACTTCTTTTCAAATTCACGGTATGCGGAAAAATAAGGCTTTGGCTCGCTCCACACCGCATCTCCGTTTTCAAACGAAAGAACGGTTTTATAGTTTACAAAGTTTGGATCGTGAAAAAAAGCCATCCATTTATCAACAAATTTTCCGTTTTCTTTTAAGCGGGTAAGTGAAGCCATTGCAACAATAGTGGTAAAATTATATCCTTCTTTTTTGGTATATACGGATTTAAATTCCGACCAAGTTTTACCTTCGTCATCCGATAAAGAATAGTTAAAGCCGCCGACCGTACCCTTACCGTCATGCCAATCGGGATTTCCCGCAACAAGAAGAATTTTATCCGGTGTACCATCCGAAAATTCAAGGCGGTAAACGGTTGGTGTTTCTCTTGAATCATTCCAGCTTAAAGGCTGATTTTCTATGGTTTTACTGTAGGTCAATCCTCCGTCGGTGCTGATTTTGCTTCTGATTGCCCCTTTTCCGTGACCTGACGGAAAAACTGTAAGAATACTTCCGTCTTTGAGTAGAATCGAATCGGGATGACCGAGATAATCAAGAGAATTATCAATAACCTGAAAATCATATAAGTAACTCAAGCTATCGGGTGTTTTATCCGGTTTTTCATCAAGTCTGATGCAAGGAATCGAATAGTCACCGGCACCGTTTTTATATCTCTTTGAAAAAAGATTTAAAAGCATATCATTTTACCCTAACTCTGAATATTCTTACTCCGTGTGCGGGGACATCCGCTTCGATTTTATCATTGATGAACGTTTCCGTGCCGCTCCATAAATCACGAAGAATATATTCGTCGCTTGTTCCCGTTGCAATAAAAGACTTGGAAACTATTTCTTTAATCGACACGCTCATTTTTGTTGATGAACCGGCTTTATTGAAAAAGCATACCGCAAACTCATTATTTTCAAGCGGTTTAACAAGAACATCTTCGGCACCGTTGGTTCTTATTCTTCTGCATTGAACTCCGAGCGGATCCTGATCAACGGCAATAAGCTCCCTGTTGGAAACAATTTTGTAGGTCGGATTTTCTATATCAACCGTACCGTCCGCATTAATAAATTTTCTGATATCATTTCCGAGAATAAGCGGAGCTGCCATCATACACCAAAGGGTAAAATGACTTTTATTTTCTTCATAATTAAGGTTGCCGTTACCTACTTCGAGCATATCGGGATCATTCCAAGCACCTACACCGGCATATTTATAAAGAAGAACATTTAACTCGTATATACCGACAATCGACGCCCATACAGGACGAATATCCGGAGTTGTTCGCCAAAGATTTCCCGCTTTTCTGCCCCATCTCCAAGGAAAGTTGGTTCCCCACTCGCAAATAGAATAAACAATAGGTTTTTCAGTGCAATTATTCTTTTCCGCAAACTCTTTGGTGGCTCTTTTAAGCTCTTTTCCCATCTTTGTATACTGAATAGCGGTACTGTCTTGCCTTGAAGCTATCGGATTATAAAGCTTCACGGTATTTACTCCGGCTTTAAGATTAATCAAAACCTGATGTCTGCCCTCCGGAGTGAATCCTCTTGCGGGAGGAAAAATCGTATTATACACATCACTGCCGTTAACTTCTATTTCAAGATATTTATTATTATTGCTTCTTTTGAACACACAGAATGTGAGGATATATTCCGCGTCCTCATCAACGATAATATTACGAAATTCACAGCTACCGGAATTTGAAGATAAGCCGTCAATGTATTTACCCGAAGGAAGCGAGGATTCCGAAACAAGCTTTGCCTCACCGCCGAGAACAGCATCAACGGCGTAATAAGAATTTTCATCCGATGAACCTTTTTTTGATACCGTAATCTTTTCGATTTTCGGTGCTCTTGAGGGAATGGGGACATTATGACAAAAATCATATTTAAAATATTCGACTCCCCACTCGGCAAAGGTGTCGGCATCAATTGCTTCTTTTCCGAGACTTGCAGGCAAATCTTCACAGGTGAGAGTGCCGTTTGAGCTGTAAATTCCAAGCTTTAAACCTAAAGAATTAACCCTTTCGGCTAAATTCTTTATTCCGTTCGGAAAAGACACAAAATCGCTTTGAAGCTTGCCGTTTTCATCACGCATTGATGATTGCCAGCAGTCATCGATATTCAAATAGATATATCCGCAATCGGCAAGTCCGCTGTTCTTTAATGCTTCTCCGGTTTCATAAATCAAATCTTCATTGATTTTATTTCTGAATAAATTCCAGCTTGACCAGCCCATGGGAGGAGTTAAGGCAGTTCCGTTGTCATAAGTACTTTCTACCGGATACGAAAGTTTAAACGGATTAATTTTAAGCTTTTTCAGTGCAACTGCGGCACCCGATGCAAGTAATGCCGCCGATAATAATTTAGACATAAAACCATTCCTTTCGATTAATCATTGGGCTTTAATTTCGGGATAAAATACGTAAATCCGTCGGATTTATTATTTTGAGAAAAAGAATCGGGATTTATTTTTTCGGTATTATAAACCGTAAGCTCTTGAAATTGATAAAGCGGCCACTCAACCGCCTGTTGCATTACAAGCAACATAAGCTTTGATGTTATAGCGGATTTATCCGTAAATCCTACCGCCGAACGAATCGAGCGGGTAAGCTCATCAATTTCATCGGAGCTGATTCCGGCTTTATTCAACAAGCCTTCGGAATTAAAATATTCATATTTGTCACAGGTGGCTCCGTCATAAACTCTTTCAATCCATAAGTCCGCTTTTCCGGAGCTTATCGCATTGTTATATTCTTCATTATCGGCAATAACAATATTAAGCGTTACACCGTTATCCGAAAGAATTTTTTGATAAGCGGTCAACAAGGAATATTCCATATCGTTTTCTTTTCCACAATAATATGCAGTCAGATTTTTAACGGGAGAATCATTAAGCTTCGTATAGAAAGAATAAGTGTCAGGCGAATAAAAAGGTTCTTTCGTTTGAGAAGAATATTCCGGAAAACGAATGCTGAGAGGATTTAAAACTCTGGTATAATAAGAGCCAACAGCGGTATCGACCGTATTGTTCAAATCGCAAATTCCCATTAAAGCTTTTCTTGAATCATAATCAAGAGTTGCGGTATTATAAAACATCGAAACATAATAATCGCAATTGTTGATAGTATATTGAACAGGGCTGTCTTTAAGCTTATTGATAGATGTGAGGGTTGCGTTTGTTTTAACGACATCAAGCTTTCCGGAGGTTACACTGTCAATCGGATCATATTCTTTTTTTTCAATATCAATTAATTTGATGCTCTTGAATCCGCTTTCCTCATCCAAATAAAAATCGTTATGTGACATTTTAACGGTATCCTCGGAACTATCGGTAATGATATACGGACCTGAACCGACAGATAACCACTGCTTGTCTTTTACCGTTTCCGCAGAGCCTTTAACATATTCTGCGGAATATGCATCTTTCGGAACAAGCAAAGCATTTATTTCCGAAATTGCATTAATATTTCTTGAATTAAAAAGAATGGAGCAGGTATAATCGTTTATTTTTTTAATTCCCGATATTTCATTAACTTTTATCTCATCAAGATAATTTGATTTGAGATAGTTTTCATAAAGATTGTTGCGGTACCATTCTTCGGGATTGTATTCTGCAAAGTTATTTTCCGCTTCAACGGACGCAATAAGCTTCAGCCAATCCTCGTCGGTGGGATTATTGCCGAGTGCATTGATTTCTTCGGTATATCCGAGTGATGAAATGTAATCCTTCCAGCTTTTGCCTGAAGAATGAATTGAATCGGCAGATTCAAATTTTCCCTCAAGCCGTGTTTTGATAAGATAAGTTGTTAAATCATCTGCGGATATAGTTGACGATGTGTACTTTTCGGCAACGGTTTTTTCAATATCGGCAACAGACTTTTGGTAATTTATATCATCATAATAATACTCTTTAAGTCCCTCGATATCATTCAAGTACCAATCTTTATATATGCCGTCATATGAAGCATCGGCTATAAAATGATAGAAAAAAATCACATCGTCGATTGTTATGTGCGTTCCGTCGGAGAACTTCATATCATCATTGATTGAAACGGTATACTTTACCTGCTTTTCGCCGACAAATTCATAAGAAATACTGCCGCCGTGATTTATAAGCGAATTATCGGAGGCTCTGATTTGAATTTTGCGAAACATTTGAGAAACGACCTCGTTATCCGCTTCGTTTTCGGCATAAAACGGATTGTAATTGCCGCTTAAACCCTCGACACCTATTTTCAGCTCTGTATTTTCGGATGATAATCCGTTAATGGCTCTGCAACCCGATAAAAAAGCCGTTATAAGGCAAAGCATAGATGCCAAAAGTATTCTATATATTTTCACAGTAGAAAATCTCCTCATTATTTTTTATTATATTTTATCATATCTGTTCTAAACTTACAATAATTTTAGAAAAAAATAACCGAGCTGTTTTGCAAGCTCGGTTAAAAATCGGATTAAATTATTTCGATTCTTTCTTCTTATGGAAAAGAATTTTGTCAACGGGGAAATAAAGGAAGAACTGAATTGCTCCACAAAGTGCGTTGGAAATAAATGTTGCAAGGCTTTCCGCAACGTTCTTTGCAACAAGCCAGCCTTGGAAAGTGGGAGCAAGCCATGCCGAGAAGCAAATAAGAGCGATTGTGAAAATGATGTAAATCGGCAATGTAACTGCAATATTGGCATCGGAATTAAATGTTTTATCTCTGTTAATAAAGAAAGAAACGATTTGAGCAATTATGTTGCTGTTGGTTGAGGCGATAAAGAAGCCGAGACCGTTACCTTCTCCGCCTGCCGATGCAAAAACAAAAAACTCATATTTTTGATTAATAAATTCATCGGACATAAAAACCTGGATGATAATTGGTAAAACGGTTTGGATTACAAAAGCACCGAGGCTGACAACGATAAACTTGATAAACTGCCAAAAAGTATTGAATGCAGAGCCTTTGCTTTCGGCAGCCTTATCAATTTGATTTAATTTTCCCATGATTATAATCTCCAATCATAAATTATTCGTACACGATTATAGCACACACCAACAGCTTTTGGCAAGTCAAAAAAAGCCATTGATTTTTGTGCACTATTACTCAATTATATCTTTTAAAAGCGGTGAAAACATCGGTTTACTGTCCGAAAATTCAACCGAAGCAATAAGCTCCGAATTATTCTCGGGCAGCCTCCAAAGCTATTTCAATCATTTTATTAAACGTCTGCTCTCGTTCAAACGCAGTACATTCTTCTCCACCGGAAAGAGGGCAATCCGAAACGGTGCAAATAGCAAGTGCCTTTTTCCCGCTTCTTGCCGCATTCATATATAATGCCGCCGCCTCCATTTCAATTGCAAGTACGCCCATTTTCTTCCAATCGGATAAACTTGACGCATCATCATAAAAAGTATCCGAGGAAAGTAAATTTCCGATAAAGGGTTTAACATTCAGCTTTTCCGCAGCATTTACCGCATTTTGCAGTAATTCATAATCGGCTATTGCCGCAAAGCTTCCGGGTAAACGATATTGATTTACATAAGATGAGTTTGTGCACGCACCGAGTCCGAACACCACATCACGCAAGTGGAGCTTGGGACTGATTGCACCGGCGGAACCTACTCTGATAATCGATTCCACATCATAATAATTAAACAGCTCATAGGAATAAATTCCGATTGAAGGCATTCCCATACCGGATGCCATAACCGAAACACGTTTTCCTTTATAATATCCCGTATAGCCCTGAACACCTCTTGTGTTGTTTACAAGCACGGCATTATCAAGAAAATTCGTCGCAATGTATTTCGACCTCAAAGGATCGCCGGGCATCAATACCGTTTTTGCAAATGCATCTTTTTCGGTCGCTTCAATATGCGGTGTAGGTAAATTCATTAATAAAACTCCCCTTTCAATAATCGGTTGTTTCAATATTCTTAACAAACTTTACTATTGCACTTGTTCCGAGTCTATCGCAACCGAGTGTTAAAAAATCCTCGGCATCCTCAAATGAGCGGATACCACCGGCGGCTTTCATCTTAACATTAGAGTTAATATGCTTTGAAAAAAGAACAATATCCTCTTTTGTTGCACCGCTCTTTGAAAATCCCGTTGATGTTTTTATAAAATCAGCTCCGGATTCGTTGATAATCTCGCACATTCTGATTTTTTCATCGTCATTGAGCAGACACGTTTCAATAATTACTTTTAAAATTTTATTGCCGCACTCTGCTTTAACCAATTTGATTTCCCTTAAAATCTCATCGAATCTGCCGCTTTTTGCATAGCCGATATTGATTACCATATCAATTTCATCTGCACCGTTTTCAATGGCATCCTTTGCTTCAAACGCCTTAACGGCTGCGGTTGAATATCCGTTCGGAAAGCCTATAACAGTGCAAATTTTAACTTTTCCGCAAACATATTCCGATGCTTGGTTAACATATGCTGCGGGAATACAGACACTTGCGGTTTTATATTTTATGCCGTCATCGCAAATTTGCTTTATATCACCCCAAACTGCATCGGGGGCAAGAAGAGTATGATCGCAATGCGAAAGGATTTTTTCCAAATTCATCATAATTCCTCCGTAAGAGCATATTTTTCAATCATTTGTGCAACACCGTCATCACCGTTGGAGGGAGCAACAAATCTTGCACTTTTTTTGCAGATTTCGTCACCGTTATCCATTGCAAATGAATAATGAGCAAATTTAAGCATTGTTGAGTCATTCGATGCATCGCCGAATGCCATAACAGAATCACGTTCAATATTGAGTACCTTACAAAGTCCATTTAAAGCGGAGCCTTTATCCGAACCGACTGCCGTTGCCGAAACAACACCGGACAGTGCCGAAGTCAATATCAATTTTTTTGATTCCAAAAAATCAAAAATTATTTTTTTGTGCTCCGAATTACCGTAAAAAACATCGATAAGCTCTGCACCTGTTCCCAGTGTATCGGAGGCTATATTTTCGCAGACGGTTAATCTTGAGGAAAAATCTTTTATAAATTCCAGTGGGAGTCCCGTATTGTTAAAATATTTTTCGCAGCCTTTTTGTACATAAATACCGCCGTTCATATAGATATTGTAATAAATCGGCAATGTATTTAAAAGTTCAACAGCTTGTGAGGTTGTTTCGGGATTTATCAAATTACCGTAAACAAATTCTTCCTTGTAACGGTCGAAAACCGATGCACCGTTTGAACAAACAACATAATCGACAAACGGAATTTGAGATGTTACTCCTTCGGTAAAGCTTAATGCCCTGCCGGTTGCAATTGCAATTTTTATTCCTTTTTCGTGTGCTTTCCAAAGAGCGGCTTTAGTTCGTTCGCTGACCGTTAAATGGTCGGGTGACATAAGAGTACCGTCAAGGTCGGAAGCAATTAATTTTATTGACATAGTATTATTCCCTCATTTTCGATATGCTTCAAGTCTGTAAATCGGCATACCCTGCGAAGCGAATTTATGCTCATATTCCGTTTCGATATTACCGATAAAATCACTGTTATGCAAATCAAGCGAAACATTTTTAAGGCTGAAGCCATTGGAGGTCAACTGTTCGACGGAATATTCAAAAAAATGCATATTATCCGTTTTTTGATGAATTTCGGCATTTTTCTTCATAATAACGGAATAGCTTTTCAAAAATTTGGGATTTGTTAAGCGATGATTTGCATATCTATTTTTGGGATACGGACAGGAAAAATTCAAGTAAATTCTATCGACTGATTCGGGTTTTATATATTTTTCAAGGTATTCCGCACCGCCGTGTAAAAATTTGAGATTCGGTATTTTTTCACTCATTGCCGCTTCGCTTGCAATAACAAGAACATTGGAGCATTTTTCGAGTGCAAGAACATTGATATTCAGTTCCCTTTTTGCAAGCTCACAGGCAAATTTACCCTTACCGCATCCGATTTCAAGCACGACGGGGTTATCGTTTCCGAATAGAGAGAATAAATCTATATATTCTTTCTTTTCGATTGCAGTCAGAAAATTGCAATCATCACTCGTAAGCGTAATAATATTGTCACAGCTTGCCAAGCGTTCTTCAAGATGCTTCTTTTTTCTCATTCGCATACATATTTACACTTCTTTCTCGTTTATCATCATCAATTATACAATATAAGTAAATCTTTTTCAACAACATAAACAAAAAAGCTCACAGGGGCAAAAGCACCGATGCGAGCCTTTTAATTGAATATTCCGAAATTATTTATGGTTCTTAATATAATGCTTATAGAATTTTACGCAATGGGCGACTTCATCAACACCTATGCTTTCGTTTGCTGCGTGCATAGCGGCAAGCTGTTCGTTGCTCATTTTAATCGGGCAGAAACGCAGACAGTTATCGGCAATTTCTTCATAATGTCGGCAGTCCGTACCGCCCGTCATCAAATAAGGAATAACACCTGCATCGGGATAGCATTCATTAAGACATTTTTTAAGATATTGAAATTCCTCTCCGTTGAAGTCAACGCAATTTGAAGCATCTCTTGCGTGAATGATTTCAAGCTCAAGATTATATTTTTCGGCATATCTTTTTAACACTGCAAGTGACATTTCGGCATTTTGATGAGGCGATGTGCGAAGATTGCAAACAACATAAGCTTCGGATGGAATAACATTCGGAGTATGAGAGCCTTCCGCCATTGTGCAGCAAAATGTTGTTTTTACAAAAGCATTACACATCGGTGATACCATAGGAAGCACTTTGGTAAGCAGTCCCTTGAAAAGCCATAGATTACCGAGCACCATTCGCAGAGGAAAGCCGAGAAACGGTGCCGCCTGGTCGAGCATTGCATAAACCGGAGCGGAAATTTTCGCCTTAAAAGGTTTGTCTTTTTCAATATCCGCAACAAACTTTGAAAGTCTTGCAAGCGGAGTATTGCTTTTGGGAGTTGATGAGTGTCCTCCGTCACCTTTGGCGATAACCTTAACATCAATATATCCTTTTTCGAGAATACCGATTGCCGCACACCATCCCGACATAGAAGGCAAAGCATTTTTCAAAATCGCACCACCTTCATCCATTGCAACATCAAGATGAACACCGTTTGATTTCAAATAGTTAACAAGCTTCGGAGCACCGTTGCCCGATATTTCTTCATCAACAGCCGTTGCAAGATAAACATCGCATTCCGGAACAAAGCCCTCGGCGAGCAGTTCTTCTATAGCCTGAAATTCCGAAAAAAAAGTTGATTTACAGTCCATTGCACCTCGTCCGTGAATATTACCGCCGGAAATTTCTCCCGAAAACGGATCACGATTCCAGTTCGGTTCATCCGCAGTCACAACATCTTGATGTCCCATAAGAAGAATACCGTTTCTGTTTGGATCCCTACCTGCCCACTTAAAAAGAAGATTTCCTTCAATTTCAGTGCATTCAAGCTTTGAAAATACAAGCGGGAAATTGTTTTTCATAACTTCGTGAAGCTTGTAAAACTGTGTCAAATCCGTATTTCCTCGGAGAGAAACTGTTGGAATTTTTATCATTTCGGAAAGCTTTTGTGCATATTCCGCAGCTTCCTTTTCAGTAGGATTTATTGCAGGTTCTCCTGTGTTTGGCTTCGCTTTGATTTTTACCGCTCTTAATGCCGCAATTATTATTAATATTACAAGAATCGCAACAACCGCAAGCAACGTATAAGCAACATATTTCATTGATATAAGCTCCTTTGCACAATTAATATAGCTCATTGATTATTTCAAAACGGAAATTGCATTGGAAATTGTTTTTTCCATTGCCTCTTTTCCGTATTTATCAACCTCGGATTTATTCTTTTCACCGTGAGTTAAGCAGCCGGCACCGCCGATACATCCGCCGATACAAGCCATACCTTCGATAAAGTTTGCATCAAGAACATCCTTACTTTTCTTCAGCAGGGCGATTCGGCAGGCCTCAATTCCGTCGCACACGGCAGGTTTAAATTCAAAATCAAGACTTTGTTCCGAAATTGCCTGAGAAACAGCATCCGAAAGACCTCCGCTTCTTGCAAAAATTCTTCCGTAATATGAAGCGTTATCAAGAACATCTTCGTCAAGGGTGGTTATATCGATATCCTTACTGTCAAGAAGTGCCTGAAGCTCTTCAAATGTCAAAACACCGTCAACATAAGGCTTAACAGAATCAAGCTGCACCTCTGCTTTTTTTGCGGTACAGGGGCCGATAAATATCACTTTTGCCCCCTCGGTAGTTTCTTTTATATATTTCGCAAGCATCGCCATAGGTGACAGATTGTGGGAAATATGTTCGGCAAGAGCGGGGAAAGACGATTTGATATAGGAAACAAAAGCCGGACAGCAAGAACTTGTTAAAAAGCCTTTTTCGGCAAGCTCCCTTGATTCGGACATTGCAACCATATCGGCACCGAGTGCCGCCTCAACAACAGAAAAAAATCCGAGCTTTTTAAGTCCGCTTATAACCTGACCGAGCTTCGCATAATTAAACTGACTTGAAATCGACGGTGCAACAAGTGCATATACCCTATAGTTTTGATTTTTATTGCTTTTTTTGATTATATCAATAACATTAACTATAAACGATTTATCCATAATCGCACCGAAAGGACACTGATAAACGCACGCTCCGCAGGATGTGCACTTTTCGTTGTCTATTGAAGCGGCTTTATTTTCGTTCATTGAAATTGCTTTTATTTTACAGGCACTCTGGCAAGGTCTTTTTCTGCTTACTATTGCAGTGTACGGACAAACCTTTGCACAGGCACCGCACTCAACACATTTGGTTTTATCTATATGAGCAACGTGATTGTTATCGAAGGTTATTGCACCTTTTTTACAAACATCCTCACATCTGTGAGCAAGGCATCCCCTGCAAGCATTCGTAACCTCATATCCGCCGACGGGGCATTCATCACAGGCAATATCGATTACTTCAATAATATTGGAATTATTTTTATCGCCGCCCATTGCGATTTTTACACGTTCGGAAAGAATCGCTCTTTCTTTATATACACAGCAACGCATTGTCGGTTCATTTCCGGGAACAAGTATTTTGGGAATATCAAACAGACTGTCAAGAAGCGTATCGTTCCAAGACTGCCTTGCAACCTCCCGCAAAACCTTATATTTAAGATGCTGAACTTTTGTATCGAATTTACGCATTTTATTCCTCCTTAGAAATAACTAACCTTTATGCGTTTACCCATTCTTTTCAAGCATTCGGAAAGCTCCTCCACAAGATTCATCTTTATGCTGAAATTAATCGGCAAATCAGGATTTTGGTGAGCCGGATTAATCGCTCTGCCAACATAAAAATTAATATCGGTCGCTTCCTCGAAAAGTAAGCGTGAAATCAAAGATGCACCGTCACGTTTCAGGCTCCAATGCTCATACTGAATATTTTCTCCGAGATAATCCTTAGCATATTCAAGCACCTTGTTAACTGTTATAACGCCCTCGGTAACAAGGTCAACGCCCTCGATTTCCGCAATCGGAGGAACGTCGGCACGCTCAAAATTAAGGCTCGCTTTAAGAGGCTTATTAAGATATTTTGCGGCAATTGAAGATGTTGTACCGCCGCAGATAATGTGCTTTCCCTCTTTTGAGAAAAACAGCGACATCATACGGTCGGCATCATCTCTGTTTGAGGGAGGCCCGAAAAGTATATTCATCGGCTCTCGTTTTCTGATTCTGACAATGCACGCAGTCGCATCATCTCCGGGCTTTCCGCCGTAAAGCTTAAAGCATTCGTCAACAAGAATTGTTGAAAGAGTTTTGGAAGTATATCCAACGGGAGCAAGAGTTTCCATAAACGAAATTATATCTTCTCTTTTCCAACCGAAATTATATGACATTCCGATGCCTGCGTGCGGGCAACCGTCACTCATAGCAATAAAAATATCATTTTCGCACAGCTTAATAACGCTTTTGAAAATTTTCTTTCCGCCGATATTCATTTCGGTTTTGGGATAATCATAATTCTGCTCGTTGCGAATAACAATAACCTGCGGATTGTCGTACTGTATCAGCTCCGCAACCTCGTTGTTTTTTATATGCATAATGGTGAAGGTTGAATACGCTACTCCCCTCACCGAGCAAACAGGCAAGGTGGCAGCAATGGTAGATACACATTCCTCAAGAGGAAGTCCCTCTGCCATCATAGTCGAAATTATCTTAGATGTCAAGGTTGAAAGTATACTTGCCTTAACTCCGCTGCCAAGTCCGTCGGCAAGAACGATAACGGTTGAGTTTTCGTCCTGTTCAACAATATCAACGTGATCGCCGCAAAGCTCCTCGCCGTAATGATTAACACTTTTATAGCCGATATCCGCACACAAATCATTCATCGGTAATTGACTCCTTCAGCTTTGCAAGAGCTATTTTTGTTTCGGCGGCTGTTTCGCCGAGAAGTGATGCGATTTCCTGAACAATACGCATCTGCTTTTCAACAACCTTATCCGCAACCTCAACCGTTTGACGGCTGATATTTTCTTTCTTTTCACGCTCTGTTTCTTCGTCGGTAACATCACGCATAATTCCGATAAGAAGATGCGAATCACGGTCATAAACAACGGTTTGCTCAACATATCGTTTATATTCCGCAAGGTAAACCCGTCTGTCACGAACATCTCTGCCGGTTGAAAGAACAGACATAAATACGGACGGATCGAGGATTCTGATAACCTGATCTCCGAGAACATCGGAAGCGGAACGAATATTCATAATTTTTCTTGCGGCATTGTTAATCTGCTGTACCTCAAGCTGTTCGTTGAGCACGATCAATCCGTTGGGAGTGTTTTTAACAATAGTATCGGAAAAGCTTTCGGCTTTTTCTTTAAGATAAGGCAAGCACATAGAGCTTTCGGCTTTTCCCTGTGCAATGGCGATTGCTTTTTCGCGACAGGTATTATATCCGCACGAACCGCAGTTAAGCTCATCCGATGGCTTAAATTTTCCCATTTGACGAAGAATATTGTTGATCTCGGCTTCCGATGGTTGAGCAAGCTTCTTTTCGATATATGTAAAGCTCTTTTTCAAGTCAATCGGTTTGGGATTATCAACCTCAAAATCCTTACTTCCCGCATAATTTGCAACTTCAATATAATCTTTTATGTTGGATGTATGATGATATTTTTCAATAACCGGTCCGCCGACGCAACTGCCGACGCACGATGACATTTCAATAAAACAGTTATGAATTTTGCCTTTTTCGATATCTTTAAGAACGGCAATACAGTTTTCTACACCGTCAATTGCGACATAGGTATAATCCTTTGTTTCGTTCATTGTCTTTAAGATACCGCCGGTTGTCGGAAAAAATCTTGCACGGCTGAAATCGTTTTTATCGGAAACAGCTTCAAGCTCGATGTTTTCCTCTTTAAGCCACTCAGTAAGTTCTTCAAAAGTCAAAACCGCATCTGTTATTCCCTCATAATACTCCGCTTCATCCTTTTTTGCAACACACGGTCCGACAAAAACGGTTTTTGCATTCGGGATTCTTTTTTTGATGTCACGGCAATGTGCCTGCATAGGTGACATAACATCGGCAAGATATTCCAATGCAGCCGGATATTGTTTCTGAATAAGAAGATTAATCGAGTGACAGCACGATGAAATAATAATATCTCTGTCTTCCTCGGCAAGCATTCTTTCATATTCGTTTTTAACTATCGTTGCACCGATTGCGGTTTCTTCAACATCGAAAAAACCGAGCTTTCTAAGAGCTGAACGCATTGAATTGATGCCAACGCCGTCATAATTTGCAATAAATGACGGTGCAAGACTGACAACAACCGGATCACCGCTCTGAATAAGAACCTTAACCTTTTCAACCTCGTTTACGATTTCCTTTGCATTCTGCGGACAAACAACAAAGCATTGACCGCACAAAATACATTCATTGCCTATTATGTGTGCCTGATTACCCGAAAAACGAATTGCTTTAACGGGACAGTGTCTAATACATTTATAGCAGTTTTTGCAGTTAGATTTTTTTAAAGTAAGGCAAT
Organism: uncultured Clostridium sp.; assembly: GCA_964571095.1. Lineage (GTDB taxonomy): Bacteria > Bacillota > Clostridia > Oscillospirales > Acutalibacteraceae > CAG-177. The sequence goes on from CAZNAC010000018.1 coordinate 19,004, forward strand.
TCATAGTCTTTATTTCCCTTCAACTGCGGATAAAATATTATCATTGAAAAATTCCTTGAAATTTTCTTTTGTTATGCCGACATGAACATCATCATCAACCTGAATTGTTACACCAACACGATTACACTTGCCGATACAAAAACTACCGGCAAGTGTAACCTCGTCTTCAAGATGATGTTCTTCAACGGCTTTTTGAAGCAGCTCAACGATTTCGGGAGAGCCTTTCAAATGGCAAGATGAGCCAACACAAACCTGAACAATCACCATATTTACACCTTCGCTATAACTTCCTTTGAAAAAAATTCATTCACCGTATCGGGTGTTACGGAAAAGAACTTATCGTCAACGGTAACGCATACACCCTGCTGACATTTTCCCATACAGAATGTTCCGCTAAGCTCCACCTTATCTCCGAGATTATTTTTCGAAATAAGATATTGAAGCTGCTCAACAACCTGTCTTGAACCCTTTATATGGCATGAAGAACCGATACAAACTGTAATTTTCATAACATTTATCTCCCGATTTTAATTATTCGTAGTCAACAACATTCGCCCATGAAAGAAGAAATTCTCTTTCTTTTTCATTGCCTTTAACAGACTGCGAGGCAGCAACAATCGGCATCCACTTTTGAACATATTGCATTGCGGTATTGCTCTTTTCACAAAAAAGATTAAGATATTTTTTTGCACCGTTGATATCTCCGTTAAGCCAAAAAAGAAGATATGTTCTTGCGGCATCGGCAGAAGCGTTACCCTGCGTTGCGTGCGACCAGTCGAGAACATAAGGTGTACCGTCCTCGGAAATGATGATATTTGAGGGGTTAAAATCACCGTGGCAAACCTTATTGTGTTTGGGCATTCCCTCAAGGCGGGTATGAAGGTCATACTTCGTTGTTGAATCAAGCTCGGATTGGTTGATTTTTCTGTTCATCTTATCTTTAAGCTTATTGAGGAGAGGACAGGTTTTTGACTGTATCTCAAGCTGAAGATTAACAAAAAGCTCAAGATATTCATCCTTTTTTTCTTCATCCTCTGCCATAAGCTGTGCAAGTGTTTTGCCCTTGATAAATTCGGACACAATTGCCCACTTACCGTCAATCATACTTACTTCGAGAACCTTGGGGATTTTAAGACCTGTTTCTTCGATTCGAGCCTGATTGAGTGCTTCATTGAGAACGTCTGCCTTTGAATAATCCGAGTTGAAGACCTTAACGCAAACATCTCCGTCACGGTAAATTGTTTTGTTGTTTCTCACTGCGATAACTCTGTCAAGTTTCATTGCATTATCTCCCTTCCTCAATTATGCTTTTTTACCCTTGCGGTAAACGGATTTTACTTTGTCATCGGAAAAAACCTTTATATCATCTGCCGTGGGCATTTCTTTTTCGGAAAAGTGCTTTCCGTAAAAGGCATTAAGATACATCTGCTTGATTTCGCTCATAAGAGGATATCTAGGGTTCGCTCCCGTGCATTGATCATCAAACGCCTGCTCAACCATTTCATCAAGATTATCAAGGAACGCTTTTTCGTCAATACCGTAATCCTTGATAGTTTCTTTAATGCCTACAGTCGCTTTAAGATCATTAATTGCTTTTATAAGATTTTCAAGCTTTTCGTTGTTATTTTTTCCGCCGAGTCCGAGATAGTCGGCGATTTCGGCGTAGCGAGCAAGAGTGTGAGGATGGTCATACTGCGAGAAGGTACCCATCTTGGCAGGTGCTTCGGAGGCATTGAAACGAAGAACCTCTTCAATCATAAGTGCATTTGCAACACCGTGGGGAAGATGGTGGAAGGCTCCAAGCTTATGTGCCATTGAATGACATACTCCGAGGAACGCATTGGCAAAAGCCATACCTGCCATCGTCGCCGCATTAGCCATTTTTTCTCTTGCTTCAACATCGGTTTGACCGTTTTCATATGCTCTGGGAAGATATGTGAAAATATTTTTGAGTGCTTGAAGTGCAAGTCCGTCGGTATAATCCGTTGCAAGCATTGCAGCATACGCCTCAACAGCGTGTGTTACTGCATCAATGCCCGATGCTGCGGTTAAGCCTTTGGGAGCGGACATATGGAAATCGGTATCAATGATTGCCATATTCGGAAGAAGCTGATAGTCGGCAAGAGGATACTTAACACCGGTTGATTCATCGGTGATAACCGCAAAGGGAGTAACCTCGGAGCCTGTTCCGGCAGATGTGGGAATTGCAATAAAATATGCTTTTTCTCCCATTTTGGGGAATGTATATACACGCTTACGAATATCGATAAAACGCATTGCCATATCCATAAAGTCGGCTTCTGGATGCTCATACATTACCCACATAATTTTTCCGGCATCCATTGCGGAACCACCGCCGAGAGCAATAATCGTATCGGGTTTAAATGCCGCCATTTGAGCCGCACCGCTCTTTGCATTTGCAAGAGTGGGATCGGGTTGAACATCAAAGAAGGTTGTGTGTGCGATTCCCATCTCGTCAAGCTTATCGGTAATGGGTTTGGTATATCCGTTTTCATAAAGGAAGGTGTCGGTAACAATAAACGCTCTCTTTTTGCCCATAACGTTTTTAAGCTCATCGAGAGCAACGGGAAGACAGCCTTTCTTTATATAAACCTTTTCGGGAGCACGGAACCAAAGCATATTTTCCCTTCTTTCTGCAACAGTCTTGATATTGATAAGATGCTTTACGCCTACATTTTCACTAACGGAGTTGCCGCCCCATGAACCGCAGCCGAGAGTGAGTGACGGAGCAAGCTTGAAGTTATAAAGATCACCGATGCCGCCGTGTGAGGAAGGAGTATTAATGAGAATACGGCAGGTTTTCATTCTTGATGCGAACTCATCGATTTTATTTTTCTCGGTAACTTCATTGAGATAAATCGATGAAGTATGACCGTATCCGCCGTCGGCAATAAGATGTTCTGCCTTTGAAAGTGCATCCTCAAAGCTTGTTGCTTTATACATTGCAAGCACAGGAGAAAGCTTTTCGTGTGCAAATTCTTCGGAAAGCTCTACGCTCTCAACTTCACCGATAAGAATCTTTGTTCCCTCGGGAACGGTAACACCGGAAAGCTCGGCAATTTTAGCCGCAGATTGACCGACGATTTTTGCATTGAGTGCACCGTTGATGATAATTGTTTTTCTGACCTTTTCAGTTTCCTCCGGATTAAGGAAATAACAGCCTCTTGATGCAAATTCTTCCTTTACGGTATCATAAATGCTTTCCATAACGATAACGGACTGCTCGGAAGCACAAATCATACCGTTATCAAAAGTTTTTGAATGAATAATGGAATTAACGGCAAGAAGAATATCCGCACTGTCATCAATAATAGCGGGCGTATTACCGGCTCCGACACCGAGTGCGGGTTTACCGCTTGAATATGCCGCCTTCACCATACCGGGGCCGCCGGTTGCAAGAATAATATCCGATTCCTTCATAACTGTATTTGTCATTTCAAGAGAAGGAACATCAATCCAATCAATGATGCCTTCGGGAGCACCTGCGGCAACTGCGGCTTCAAGAACAAGCTTTGCAGCGGCAATAGTGCTCATTTTTGCTCTGGGATGAGGAGAAATTATAATGGCATTTCTTGTTTTAAGTGCGATAAGACACTTGAAAATTGCAGTTGATGTTGGATTGGTCGTGGGAATAACAGCTGCAATAACTCCTATAGGCTCTGCAACCTTTTTTATTCCGTATGCCTTATCTTCTTCGATTACGCCGCAGGTTTTTGTGTCCTTATATGCGTTGTAAATATATTCGGCGGCATAATTGTTTTTGATAACCTTATCTTCAACAATACCCATACCGGTTTCTTCAACTGCCATTTTGGCAAGAGGTATTCTTGCTTTGTTAGCTGCGGAAGCTGCGGCAAGAAAAATCTTGTCAACCTGCTCCTGAGTATAGGTTGCAAATATTTGCTGTGCCTTTTTTACACGCTGAATTGCTTCTTCAAGCTTTTCAACACTGTCGATGATTTCGTATGTTTTGGTTGCCATTTTATATCCTCCTGAAAATTAATTACACAATTTGTTATTAAGGTAAGCAAGCGATAAAGCAAGTCTTTCTTGCTTTAAAAGGATTCCATCGGGGACTTCAAGGTTGCACGGTGCAAAATTCCATATTGCTCGAATGCCCGCTTTAACCATTCTGTCGCATACCTCTTGGGCGGAACCGGCTCCGACGGTTATAATTCCAATCTGAGCATTGTTCGCTTTACAAAATTCGTCAAAGTCATTCATCGGCAAAATTTCAATGGAACGGTTATATCTGATTGCCGTTTCGCCGCAATCAAATGCTGCTTTGATTTTAACTCCGTAATCCTCAAAATCGTCAAATTCGAGAAGTGCTTTTCCGAGCTTTCCCGCACCGACAAGCACCGCATTGGTCATATTACCGCTGCCGAGACAGCATTCAATGCTTTTAATCAGGTCATCTGTTTTGTACCCAACTCTCGGTCTGCCGGCACCGCTTACGGCACTCAGATCCTTTCTTACCTGAACCTCTCCGAGAGAAAGCTTTTTTGCGATTATCGTTGCGGAAATATAAGGAACATCTTTAACAGACAACTCTCTCAAAAGCTGTAAATACTGCGGAAGCCTGCCTAATGCGGCTTTTGTTAAGCCTGATTTTTCCACTTCATAATCCCCTTTCTCTTGAGCTGTATTCATAATAACAAATTCAGCGAGGATTGACAATTATTAAATTGTTTAATCGGTATTATCAATATCGATAACCCTTTTATCGATAAAACATTCGGTAATCCATTCAGCGAACACCTGCGATTTCCGGATTAAGATGCTTGCGTTTGGAATCACAAAGTGCCGTTATAAACTTTTTATCAAGCTCCGAAAGCTTATATCCGTTTTTATAAATCAAAATATCCTTATATATCTTTTTGTTATCAATGCACTTCTTTTGAACAAGATTATATCTTTCAAGAGCACTTGACGGAGCAGGAGAAACCCACATAAATGTTTCGGGATTTCGCGAAAGCAAATCTAATTGACTTCCTCTTTCAAATATAAAAATCCTGCGTTCTATATTATCGGGAAGCTCCGATTTCACTACCTTTGAAAGAGGAAGCGACGGAACATAGGGATCGGCATGGGCAATTTCAATATAGTCTTTCAAGTCATCAAAGGTTATAACATCTTTTTTTGCAAGCTGACTTTCCGCGCTCATAATTACGCAATAGGAAAATTCGGTAACCATTTCATAGTTAAGTGCTTTTTCCTCAAGCATATCTTTAAAATACTTATCAAAATTTTCCGCATATCGAATTATACCGAGCTTATAATCGTGGTTAAGAATATTGTTTATTGTTCTTTGCGAATTTGTTTCTTTATAAAAGATCTCACAGGGTTCATTTGAAAGCATTTTGGTAAATTCGGCAAAAGCATCCGAAATATAGCAGGCTCTCGGAACCGAAATGGAAAACTTTTGTTTTTTTGCCGTACCGTCCTTATACATACTCTCAACCTGTTCGATTTGCTTGAGGATTTCTTTGGCACGGTATATAAATTCCTCCCCGTCCGGAGTAAGCACCATACCCTTGGCAGTACGGTCGAAAACTGTTATTCCCAAATCGGATTCAAGCTCTTTGATAGAACGGCTGATATTCGGCAAAGCAACATAAAGCTTTTCCGCCGCTTTGTTAAGAGAACCGACCTTTGCAACCTCAACGGCATATTTCATATGCAAAATATTCATTCATATTACCTCTCGAATGAAATGTTATAATATATTACTTTTAATTATACAAGCTTCTTCCGCATTATTCAACCCCGAACTTTGCGGCAAATCAAAATTCGATATTATTGCAATCGAAGAAAATATCATATATATTCTCTATCGGTATTGTTGTTCCGTCAAGCATTTCCACTTTGCGATTAAATGAATCAATCTTTTTCACTTTTCCCTTAACAGAAACATATTCACCGCCGAATTTTCTTTTATCGGGAACAAAAAAGTTTACCGTCACTTCATATGCCGTATCGGTTGCTTCGGATATAAATACAAGCTTTTCGTTTATTTTTTCTTTACGGTTCTCGTCAAGCTCCGCCTGCTCCCGTGTTAATCTTGCCGTTTCCTCTATTGCGGAGCCGTGACCTGTCAATACGGCAAAGGGACTGAATTGTGCCGCACGGTCATACATCGACATATGCGGGTGCCTTTCGGACACATGATGAGGAAGATTGATAATGTCATCATAATTACCCATATAAAAACAATCCTTTGATTTATTATAGAAAGAAAATCGCCGGGGCTTTCGCAAATCGCTTTTGATAATTCATCTATGCCTTGTGCCCTCCGATTTGCTCGTTACGGCTCTTGGCGGTTGCACCTTCTTTATAATTCAGCCCTCGAAGTATGGCATTTTTGCCGTATTTTTGTTTAATGCTTAAAAGTGTATCCTGAACACGTCGTTCCTTTTCAAGAGCTTTTTCCTGTTCAGCCTTTTTGCATTCCGCTTCTTCGATATTTTCAAAAAAGCTTAGCTGTTTCGGAATATATTCCGATTCAATCGTTTCTTCGGGAACAATCCGTTCCGCAGTAATGTACATACGTCGCACCGAGAGCCGACTGTCAACTATTTTATCAAAAAGCTCCGTAACCGTATCGGTAATAAGCTTTGTTGAAGATGTTTTTCTGCCGATATTCGCCGTTCCTCTTGCGTGCTTCGGAATTTGTCTGCCGTAAAAATCGGTTTTAATTTCACCTTTATAAGCATTTCTCAAATCGGAATTTTTCAAATTATCAATATCATATCCCACAACAAGAGTGATTTTATCCGTTACAAGCCTTTTCTCAACAAGGTCAAGAGAAAGGTTATCTGCCATTTCTTTTATAACAAGCCTTGCCTTTTCAAAATCATATGCAGATTGAAGAACCTGACCGGACTGCAAGCTGTTTGTTTGCGGCTTATAAAACTTTATATCGGAAATCTTACACGGCTCCCATCCCCAAGCGTGGTCAATCAAAAGCTCCGCATTAATGCCGAAAAGATGATAGAGAAGCTCCTCGTTTTCAATTGAAAATCGGGCAACATCGCCCATCGTCAGCATTCCGTGCTTTTCGAGCTTTTCGGATATTCCCTTTCCGACTCTCCAAAAATCGGTCAACGGACGATGTGACCAAAGCGATTTTCTGTAAGTCATTTCATCAAGCTGTGCAATTCTCACGCCGTCATCATCTGCCGGAATATGTTTTGCGGTTATATCCATGGCAACCTTGCAAAGATAAAGATTTGTACCGATACCTGCCGCAGCCGTTACTCCCGTTTCTTCGAGAACCTCTTTTATCAGCATTTTAGTAAAATCATATGCATTAAGATTACTGTATTTCAAATAGCTTGTGGCATCGATAAAGACCTCATCGATGCTGTAAACATGAATATCCTCCGGAGCGATATGCCGCAAATAAACCTGATAAATGCGTGTACTGTATTCAATATAAAGCGACATTCTCGGAGTAGCGACAATATAGTCTATCGCCAAAGACGGATTCGCTTTCAGCTCATTTGCATTGTATGATGAGCCGTTAAGCATTCCGTTGGGTGCATTCATTTTTCTTGCGGAATTTGCAAGCTTCACCTGCTGAACAAGCTCAAACAACCTTGCTCTGCCGGCAATACCGTATGCTTTGAGGCTCGGAGAAACAGCAAGACAAATTGTTTTTTCCGTTCTCGACAAATCGGCAACAACAATATTTGTTGTCATAGGATCAAGACCTTTCTCCATCGCTTCAACGCTGGCATAAAAAGATTTAAGGTCAATCGCAATATAGGTTTTGCTGTTATCCATCCTCTTGCACCTCCGCTCATTGAAAATATTATATCATATAAATTCGATTTTTCAAGCGTTTATCGAACATTTGTGCTGCTTTTTGAAAGATATTTATATTATTAAATTTTCAGAATGTATAACATCGTTTGTTGCAAATAATATTTAATATTGTTTATTGACTTTACAAAATCTTTTAAATATAATGTTGTTGGTTAATATTAACAGTCAGGAGATTTCATATGGCTTTTATAAGTATTTTTGAGGTTATCGGCCCTAATATGGTCGGACCTTCAAGCTCACATACAGCAGGTGCAGCTTCGATTGCCCGTCTTACCGGCAAAATGCTTCATCAAAAAATAAAAAGCGTAAAGTTCACTCTTTACGGCTCTTTCGCACGCACATATCAAGGTCACGGTACCGACAGAGCATTGCTCGGCGGAATTATGGGCTTTGAAACGGACGACATAAGAATACGAGATTCGTTTGAAATAGCGAAAGAAAACGGTATTGAATTTGAATTTTCCGCAAATACAATCGAAACAGATGTTCATCCAAATACAGTTGATATAGAGGTTACGGATATTTCGGGAAAAACGCTTACCGTCAGGGGCGAATCGATTGGCGGCGGCAAGGTCAGATTAACAAGAATCAACGGAGTTAAAGTTCATTTTACCGGCGAATATCACGCACTCATTGTTATTCAAAAAGACCATCCGGGAGTTATTTCAAAAGTAACAAATATAATCGGAAAACAACACGTTAATATTGCGTTTCTGAGGGTATATCGCGAAGCAAAGGGCGGCAACGCATATATGATTATAGAATCCGATACCGAGATATCCGAAAATGCCGTTAAAGAAATCGAAAAGAACCCGTTTATCAGAGAAACTATGCTTATCAGCAAATAGGAGAAAAAAATGGATTTTAATAATGCTGCGGAGCTGATAGAGCTTTGCAAAAAAGAAAACAAACCGATTTCATCGATAATGCGTCTCAGAGAAATCGTTTACGGTGAGCTTGATGCAGATGAAATAGAAAAGAAGATGAAAAAATCACTTGATATTATGAGAAATTCCGCACACGAGCCTTTGCACAAAATTGTTACATCGATGGGTGGAATGATTGGCGGTGAAGCTTCAAAGCTTGAAAAAAGGAGAGAAGATGGAAAATCCATCTGCGGTAATGTTTTAACTAAAGCGTTGATTTATTCGCAAGCGGTGCTTGAAGTTAATGCCTCTATGGGTGTTATTGTTGCTGCTCCCACGGCAGGCTCTGCGGGTGTTGTTCCTGCGGTTCTTTTTGCTCTTGAGGAAGAATTTAATCTTTCCGAAAAAACTGTTTTGAACGGACTTTTTACTGCCGGAGCAATCGGATGCTTGCTTATGAAAAACGCATCCGTATCGGGTGCGGAAGCCGGATGTCAAGCTGAAATAGGTTCCGCCTCCGCTATGGCATCTGCGGCCGCAGTTGAAATGATGGGCGGAACGCCCGAACAATGTCTTGATGCAGCGGCAATAACAATAAGCAATATGCTCGGTCTTGTTTGCGATCCTATAGCGGGACTTGTTGAAATGCCTTGCCAAAGCAGAAATGCAGCCGGTGCATCAAATGCATTGACAAGTGCTGAAATGGCACTTGCAGGAATTAAAGCGGCAGTACCGTTTGATGAAATTTCTCAGGCGATGTATCGAGTCGGAAAAAATCTTCCACCCGAACTGAGGGAAACCGCACTCGGCGGTTGTGCTGCAACTCCGACGGGTTGTGCTTTAAAATGCAGATTATTCGGAGACAACAATTAATTGTTTATCAGTTTCTTGGGAGATAACAAGATGTTATTATTGGCGGTAATATATATTGTTTTTATTTCTTTAGGTCTTCCCGATTCACTATTCGGTGTTTCTTGGCCTGTAGTACACACGGAATTCGGTTTGCCGGAAAACATTGCTTCGTTATACAGCATTGTAACGGGAGTATGCACAGGCGGTGTCAGCTTTGTTTCCGGAAAGCTTATAAGAAAATTCGGAACCGGAAAAGTAACCTTTCTTTCAACATTGTTGACAGTGGTTGGTCTTATCGGAATAAGCTTTTCAACAAACATCTTCTTAATGATGCTCTTTTCAATCATATTAGGATTCGGAGCCGGAGCAATCGATACGGGACTGAACAACTATGTTTCCTTGCATTATAAAGCTCGCCACATGAATTGGCTGCATTGCTTTTGGGGAGTCGGTGTTACAGTAAGTCCCATCATTATGTCTTTTTTCCTTGCCGATGAAAACAGCTCTTGGCGAAACGGATACCGTGCAATTGCTCTTATTCAATTTTTCATAGCTCTTATCGTTCTTTTTACTTTAAAAAAATGGAAAGTTGAGTATAAAACCGAAACAAGTGAAAATGGCAATGCCGATATTCGCGGAAAGAGTTTTTCGGAGCTTTTACGAATAAAAGGAGTTGTTATAAGTATTCTTTCGCTCGGACTTTATTGCAGCGGAGAGTTTATGATTGGAACTTGGGGTGCAACATATGCAATTAATGTTTTTGCGGTTTCACCTGACGAAGCAGCAAAATGGGTATCGCTCTATTACGGTGGAATAATGCTTGGCAGAATTATTTCCGGATTTGTTTCCGACAAATTATCGGATAATACCCTCATTAAAATCGGTGCAATATGTGCCGCTATTGGAATAATCATTCTTATTTTGCCGTTTGGAGCAAGCTCTCTTTTCGGACTGCTGCTTGTAGGAATCGGCTACGGTCCTATTTTTCCGAGTGTACTCCATAGTGTTCCTTCGAAATTCGGCAAAAACTATTCTGCGGATATAACAGGCTATCATATGGGCGGTGCATACGGAATCGGCTTTGCAGTTCAACTGATTTACGGCTATGTTGCATCGGCAACTTCGTTCGCAATAACACCATATATACTTTTGGCACTTATTATCGGCGTTTTTGTTGCGACATTAATTACATTAAAAGTTATCAAAGTTGCAAAAAACAAGGCATATACGGAAACATAACCCGTATATGCCTTAAAAGTTTCTATTTTATTCACTGCACCAACATTTTAATTATATCATTTCACTTTATCAAAAGTCAATAAATATATGCATAATCACTAAAATTCTCTGCAATGAACAAAAAGAAACAAGCAACTTTGTATAAGATTACATCTTGAAATAACGAAATAATTATGCTATATTATAGCCAAGGAAAGGGTGATACCGATGAACAGGTAAAAACCTAAAAGACAAAAAGCTTTGAAAATAAAGATTCAAAAGTTTATTTGCCTTTACCGAACGGCATAAGCAACTTAAATAATTAAGCAGCAAAAATTCCCGATAATTGAACATGAAAAGCTGATGCCGGACTATACCGAGAAAGAGAGGTTACCCAAAGATGTTAGATATCAAGAGTTCACAGAAATAACCCTTGGCTGAATGTGTAAAGAAACATCGGTCAAGGGTTATTTCATTTTGGCTTCTTTAAATAAGTACAGGGAAACCGAAATGGTCTCCCCGCACAAACTGCATTATTTATTTTCACCGCAAAAGCCACCGCTTTTGAAGGTGTTTTTTTATGTCATAAAATGATTATGAACGCTTTTTCTTGACAGTTGAATACGTAATATTATCCCAATGCTACCATACTGAATACCAATGCAAACAACGCAACGGTTTCGCAAAGACCTACAACGGTGATATACTGTGAAAAGCCTTTTCCCGTTTCAGCCAAAGCATCTGCACCGGCGGCACCGGCTTTACCCTGAACAACTGCCGAAGCCGCCATAGCAACACCGGAAGCAATTCCAACACCGAGCAAAAATGCGGGATCGGCTGATGCGGACTTCATTTGCTGCATTAAAAGAAAGCCGTAAATAGTCTGTGTCAATGGTGCACCGGCAAAAACAGTAAGAATAAAAGGAGCAGCCTTATTGCTCATATAGCATTTTTTCCACGCACCGATTGATGCTTGACCTGCAATTCCGATACCGATTGCCGAGCCTATTGCCGCTATTCCCATAACCATTGCCGTTCCTATTAATCCGTAATTCATTATAAACTCTCCTTTTTTATATTTATTCTTCAAATGGTTTAAACTTATGTCCGCTCCAGGACATATCCAAATGCGATGAAAACTCCAATGTATTCAATCTGATTCCGTGAACGATAACAGACAGAATATTTAATATCATATTAAGTCCGTGTCCGAACACAAGAAGAACAATTGCAATTATCATAAACATAAAGTTTCCGAGCAGTGGCCCCGCAAGCTCATTAACGGTTGCGGATATTGCCGCACCGGCAAGTCCGACTGCCCAAAGCCTTATATATGAAACAATATCGGAAAAAACATTAACTACTCCAAGCAAAACCGAAACAATATTTTTTAAGCTTGAAAGAATTGATTTTACAACGCTTCCCTCATAGTTCGAAAATACAAAGCTCAAGATAAATCCGAGTGCTATAAGAACAATGGCAACAGTTCCCACGGGTATACCTCCGATTACCAAGCCGAAGCTGAAAACCTCGGAATTTACCACGAAGCTCAAAACTAAATAATAAATACCGATAAGCTGTAAAATCGAACCTACGTCACCGAGTACCTTAACGGATTTTCTGTTTCTTACGGCAACTTTAATATGTGCCACCGTTAATTGAATCAGGGCAAGTGTAAAGCAGAAAATCTGTAGATTTTGAGCCGTAGTAAGTCCCGTACCTTCGGTTGTCCACGAAGGAATCCAAATTTTATTCTCATAAACATTTGAAATTACAGGAATAGATAAGCTTTTAAGCCATTGCGGCAACTGTTCGGGAGAAAGACCGAACCAAGTACAGGTAAGCGTTCCCCAAAGAACCGTTGATAAACCGAAAAGACCGATTAATAAAAATGTCGGTGATATCTTTTTTCTTGATATAAGTGATTTCATAATCGGAATTGCAACAGCCGCACAAATCAGCAAACCGTATCCACCGTCGCCGAAAATTATTCCGAAAAAAATGAGAATAAACGCCAAAAACCAACCGGAAATATCATATTCAAAATATCCGGGAACGGTACCCAAAAAATCGGTCAAAGGGTAGATAAGACTTACAAACTTATTGTTTCTAAGCTTTGTGGGAACATCGTCCTCCTCGGTCGGTTCTTCAATGAGCAGTCCCCACGAATTATCCGCCGCCGTTTTTTTCAGCCTATCAAGATTTTCGGCTTCAATATATCCTTTAAAATAAGCAACCGAAACCGTTTTGCAATTATCGGGTGAAAGTTCTTCGTTAACCATTCCCGTAGCATATATTTCAAATTCGATTTCTTTTTTTACTGCTTTTACCGCCTTTTTAAAGCTTTCGCAAAAGCAAGCATAGGAAGCGGTTTGAATTTCCAAAGCCTTTTCGTGTTCATTTAATTCCGATAGCTTTTGTCTCATTTGTTCTGTGGAAATTTGAGGCAAGGTTAACCGGTAACTGTCTATAGATGTCAACTCATCGTCTTTAATATCCGAATCGGATTCAATCAATAAAAACTTGACCGACGATTTGCTTGTATCAAGCCTTACGGTTTTTATGCTGTCCGGTAATGCTTCGTATTCTTTTTTCGGCATCTCACAAAGCAATAATTTGAGTCCTTTATCGTTCAATTCGCTAAGGTCGCTCGGATCAATATCTCCCCAATTTTTCAAACGGTCAAGCTCTGCATTAAGGGCTGCTCGTTCTGCAAGGCATCTCTTTTTTTCTTCATCAATAGATATAATTTCTTTTGCAAAAGCCAATATTTCGGTAACGGTTGCTTCCTTTTGATTCATTTTTTTGGCTTTACCCATAATAAATAAAGCGGTTTCAAGCAAAGCAGCCTGCTCCTGCAATTCGGAAAGCTTTTCTCCCGAACCCTCGGTAATCTCAATATGGAAAATTCCCAATTTGCGAAGTTTTTTAAGCGTTTCTTCTTTTCGGTTTCCCATAATTATAAGAGAAACTTTTTTCATAGGCACAATCATAATGAACAAGCCTCCCCTGCCGAAGCTTCAACATTTCGAATTGCTATTTTCTTTTTTGAGATTTTTGAACGAACCACGGCATTAACTTGTTGGTCTGCCATATAAATGGATATTTTTTTAATATTTTCCTCCGTTTCGGGAATTTTAACCTTTTCAAACAGGTTAACTCTTTGGGAAGTTGCGAGCAATTCTTTTTGCAAAAGCCTTACCTGCTCATCCAAAACCTCTGCCTCCAAATCAAGTGATATCGCCCTTTCCATATGGTTTGCGGCTATATCCACCCAAAGAGGTGTTTCGTACAAATCATAATCCTCTCTGAAAAAATCCGCTCCTTCAAATATCGGAATATCAACACCGGCAATATTTCCGTTTCCTTTACGAATATTGGCAACCGTTATTGCATTTTTCGGAAAAGCATCATTCTCGCTGAAAACGGCAATCCAATCCTCAAAGCCTTTTTCAAGATTTTCTCTTTCTTTCCGTACCGCTTTCGCCTTAGCTTCAATTGTTCGGATTTCCGTATATAACTGTTGTTTTTTCAGCATCAGAGTAGGCAAATATCTGCGGTACATTTTCAGTGCATCCTTTTGTACCTTTAACTCATTTTTGGTCAGTTTGATTTTTGCCAAAATACCGTCCTCCTCACTTAACAGGCCAAAACTCATCGATGAGGTCGGATTTTATACCTGTTTCTTGCTTTTCAAAACAATCCGCCAGAATTTCCCAGCCTAAATCGAGAGCTTCTTCAAGAGACAAATTGACCGACAAGCTCATAAGCTTATTTTCAAAAAGCACTCCGTATTTCAAAAGCTTTTCGTCCCAACGACTCATAGAAAAGCCCATATTTTTCTTCTCCGAGGTCTCTTTATACGACGAATACAAACGAATCATCGCATCCATAAGTGCACGATGGTCTTTTCGTGTTTTACCGTTAACGTTCTGCTTCAATCTGGAAAGCGAACCGAAAGGCTCTATACGTCCGCCTTTAAGATAATACTGTCCTTCGGTAATATATCCTGTATTATCCGGAACGGGGTGTGTAACATCATCGCCCGGCATAGTAGTAACCGCCAAAACAGTGACCGAACCCGAATCGGCAAAGTCAACCGCCTTTTCATACCGAGCAGCAAGCTGTGAATAAAGATCTCCGGGATATCCACGGTTGGAGGGAACCTGCTCCTGTGTAATTGCAATTTCTTTCATTGCGTCGGCAAAGTTGGTCATATCTGTAAGAAGAACCAAAACGTCCTTATTTTGCAGAGCAAATTGCTCCGCAACAGCCAATACCATATCCGGAATCATCATACATTCAACCGAAGGATCGGATGCGGTATGAATAAACATAACGGTTTTACTTAAAGCTCCGCCCTTTGCAAGCTCATCTTTAAAATAAAGAAAATCGTCATATTTAAGTCCCATACCTCCAAGCACAATTACATCTGCTTCGGCCTGCATTGCAATTCTGGCAAGAAGCATATTATACGGCTCACCGGAGATTGAAAAAATTGGCAGCTTTTGAGAAACAACCAGTGTATTGAACATATCAATCATAGGAATATTTGTTCTCATCATTCGGTTGGCAAGAATACGTTTTGTCGGATTAACGGAAGGACCTCCAATCGGTTTCATATTCTCGGTAAGTGCAGGGCCTTTATCTATCGGTTCGCCGGAGCCGTTGAATATACGTCCCAACAAATCTTCGCTGAAGGATACACGCATCTCGTGCCCCAGAAAACGAACCTCATCACCCGTAGAAACGCCTTGACCGCCGGCAAACACCTGAAGTGATACCGTATCCCCGTCTATTTTGTTGACCTGTGCCAATGATTTTCCGAAGCGTGTGTTAATCTGTGCAAGCTCCTTATAGCACACTCCGCTTGCTTTTACCGTAATTACGTTGCCGATGATGGATTCAATTCGATTGTAGACTTTATTCATTCCTATCACCGTCCTTTAATAATTTTTCGGTTAAAGCAACTGTTTTACCGCCTCTTTGATGATAAAGCATATCAATTTCAGACTCCGCTTTATTAAATGCTTCACTCTCAAACTCAATATAATTCCAGTCAATAAATTTTTGACGCATAAGATTAAAGAAACCTCTGGCATCATCTTTGTTATTCAGGTCATAATCGCTGCCTAAAATATAAATAAGTTTATCAGTAACATATCTCTGACGTGAAACACTGCAATTTGCATCTGTTAAATCGAATGAATTTTGCTGTAAATACACGGCATCAAGCATTTCCGATTTTAAATAAGCGATATAGTCCGACAGTGACGTGCCTTCTTCACCGACCACCTTCATCATAGCACCTATCTCATAGCCGCGGTGCAAAGCTTCCTTGCAAAATTCCGACTTTTTACTGTCAATTACGCTTTTATACTTTGACCAGGAAATAAGCGGATCAATTGCAGGATATTTTCTTGCATCGGAACGTTCACGGGAAAGTCCGTGAAAAGCACCGACCACTTTTAACGTTGCCTGCGTTACGGGTTCTTCAAAGTTTCCGCCCGCAGGTGAAACGGTACCGCCTATGGTAACGGAGCCTGTACTGCCGTCCGGCAAACGCACATAACCCGCCCTTTCATAAAACGCCGCAATGTAAGACTCCAAATATGCGGGAAAAGCTTCCTCGCCCGGAATTTCTTCAAGTCTGCCGGACATTTCACGAAGTGCCTGTGCCCATCGAGATGTGGAGTCTGCCAAAAGAAGAACATTCAATCCCATCTGACGATAATATTCAGCAAGCGTTACCGAAGTATAAACCGATGCCTCACGGGAAGCAACAGGCATAGAAGATGTATTACAAATAATAATGGTGCGTTCCATAAGTGAACGACCGGTTTTGGGATCGATAAGCTCCGGAAATTCGGTCAGGGTTTCAACAACCTCGCCGGCACGCTCACCGCACGCCGCAATGATAACAATATCAACATCTGCATATTTTGATGTTGTATGCTGTAAAACGGTTTTGCCTGCACCGAAAGGGCCGGGAGTGCAATATGTGCCGCCCTTAGCCACGGGAAAGAACGAATCAATAAGTCGCACTTTGGTTTCCATTGTTTCAACAGGTGCCAATCTTTCGCTATAGCATTTTATCGCACGTTTAACAGGCCACTTAAAAGACATTGAAATCGGAATCTCTCGACCTCGCTCATCGATTATAACCGCAACCGTCTGCTTGACGGTATATTCGCCTTTATCGACAATTGATTTTATTGTATAGCTGCCGAGCAGATAAAACGGCACAAAAATTTTATGCGTAAAAGCACCTTCGGGAACGGTACCGATATACTCACCTGCACGAACAGTATCGCCGATGCTGACGGTTGGCGTAAATTCCCATTTCTTTTCGGAATTAAGTCCCTCTGCGTAAATTCCTCTTTCCAAAAACCAACCCGCCTGTTCCGCCAAAGCAGGGAGAGGATTTTGCAGTCCGTCATATATTTGACCGAGCAGACCGGGGCCAAGCTCGGCGGAGAGCATATCCCCCGTAAATTCAACTGCATCGCCGCACTTAATGCCGTCCGTCATCTCATAAACCTGTACTTGAGCAATATTTCCTCTGATTCGGATAACCTCACTTTTGAGCGAAACGTTGCCAACTTTAACATAGCATATCTCATTCAAAGAAACGTTGCCGTTAAATTCTACCGATACCAAGTTTCCGTTTATGCTTACTACCTTTCCTTTATTTTCGGTCATTGTTTTGCCTCCAACCTATCTCCGTTTAAAATGGAGTTATATATATTTCTGTATGAATTTTCTCCGACTTTTTTGTCAAATTGTTGAATTCGCAGAATAAGCTTCAGCTTTAGTCCGTAATACAAGATATAATCATCGGAAAAGCTATCCTGCGGTCTGAGTTCTTCCAGTATTTCCAAGCGGACTTTGTTCAAATATTTTTCCGCTTCCATCGGATTTTCCGTTTCCGCCGCCGTGATTGCCGTTTTGACGTACTCCGCAGGTAAAACGATATTTTCCGTATCAAAGGATTTTTTCATTTTCTCCGCACGAATTTTTCCGAGTGCAAGCCGAAGCTTTCTTTCACTTTCATTCCAAGCATCAATTAAGGCATATCCGGAGCTTTTAAAATCTCTCGGCGGTGATAAAGTAAGCTTTTTTACGGCATCACGTAACCTTTTTCCCAAAAATCGATTGCAAAGCTCCGAAAAACGTTCTTCCGAAATCGGCAACGGTGCGTTTTCGTTTAGTCCGTCCAAAGACGGAAGCTGTGAAATAAAATAATACTCAGCCATTTGCTTACGCCTCTTTCAAAAGCTCGATAACTTTCGGAGAAAGATAATTTGAAAGCATATCAACAACCGCTTCTTCGGAATAATCATAGTATGCACTTCCGTTGTTTACGGCAATACGAAATCCGCCGTCAAAATTATCGTTTGCCCTCAAGGTAACACCTTTTAACATCTTTTCTTTCAATGCCGCAAAAGCATTTTCCTCCAATCGGTTAAGGTCTTCGGCATTTAAAATCACCGATATATCTTCAACGTCGGGATTTTTCGCAAAAGCACCAACAGCATCGGCAATAATCTTCACCAATGCATCGGATGAATAAACGGCAGAAACTTTATCCCCTATAATCGTTTTGAGTTCTTCTGATACACTTTCTCTAAAAGAAATCAGAATATTGCGGCACGCCTGACGAATAGCATCTTCACTTGATTTAGTCATTCGTTTCGTTTCATTTTCGGCATCGCTCAGAATTTTTTCCGCCTTTGCCTGTGCATCGGCAATAATTTTTTCCGCATTTGCTTGAGCGGTATTGATTATGGCTTTGGCTTCTTCCTCGGCGGTAGCCACGCCGTCCCTTTTGATTTGGTCAATTAGCTCACGAAGCTGTACTTCCATATTTCCATCTCCCTTTATAAAAAAGCATAAGGGAACCGGTGCCTCTACAGTCAGCTGGTTCCCTTAAAAATATTTTCTTTTTAATTTTAACGTTATATTAACATAAAATATTTGTTTTGTCAAGCAGTGCGAAAAGTGAAACTAAAGCCATCTATAACAACATTATTTTACAAATTCGGTTTTAATGCGGTTTTCGGTGATTTCACGAATTTTGTATTTATCATAAAAGCTGTTCAGCAACGTGTTTTATTTGCACTTTTGGGCGTTTCACCGTAAATTTTTTCCAATTCGTGCTGTATTTCTTCGGCACGTGCAATTTGATCGTTTAAATTCCATTTTCCGATATTCACTCCGTCACGAATAAACATAGAGCCGCATTGATGAAAATAAAATTCGATATTTCTTTCTTTTGCTTCTAAAAACAAATCACGCACCCATTCCCACATAATCGGACGAACCTCGCTTTTCGGGGACATTTCGCCGCCGACATTTACGCACTTTATTAAACCCGTATCAAGATATTTTCCGAGTTTAATCGGTGCAATAAGCGGGGAACAAAAAACTTCACGATGATTGAGGGGAGCAGCTAAAAAATGGGGCAAACGTTTATCCGCCATTTCTTGATTTTCAATGGAAATGCTAAGGTGGAAATGCTCCCAACCCTCGCCCCAATCGGCAGGAAGACAAGCCTTGATTCTTTCGGGACGTTTTGTTGTGGTAACAAAAATGCAATCTTTTCTGCGGCGGATAAAATCCCAACAGCCGTCACGCCATTCATCGGCTTCTTCAATAAAAAAATCGGACGAAAAGCAAAGCTTTACAACCGAGCCGAGAGGACAGTCTTTATCTTTAAGCTCATATGTTGTTTTGCCTTTGGTTATAATTGTTGTATCTCTGCCGTATCTTCTGTCCATTTTATAAACAAAGCAGTTTTTACAGCCCGGACTTACTTTTTTACAGCCGTGCCAAGGGTTCCACGCAACAGCTTTGCCGATTTCATTATTTTGCATACTTTTATTTCCTTTCATATGAACCGCCCCAAATTATGCGACAAGCATAAATCGGGACGGTTCAAATCTTACGTTTACTTATCAGAAAATTTTTGTATCACCTGTGAAGATGCCGATGAACCAATAGA
>CAZNAC010000019.1:0-36313 GCA_964571095.1 uncultured Clostridium sp.
ATTTGGATATTTTTTTTGAGATTATATATTGTGAATTATGGTTATGTTGACGAAATACAGTATATTTTTTCATAAATATCACCTTGACAATAGGTTTTGCGAATGATAATATCAAATTATACTAATCGTAAAGGATGGTTAATTGTGAATTTAGAAAATTATGAATTTTGGTTTATTGTCGGCAGTCAATTTTTATACGGTCCGGAGGTTCTCGAAATTGTTGCCGCAAGAGCACAGGAAATGGCTGATAAAATGAACGAAAGCAAGCTTTTGCCGTGCAAGGTCGTTTACAAAATAACGGCAAAAACAAGCAAAGAAATTTCCGATATTATCAAAGAAGCAAATTATAACAGCAAATGTGCGGGAATAATCACGTGGATGCACACATTTTCTCCCTCAAAAATGTGGCTCAACGGTTTAAATGAGCTTCAAAAGCCGTACTGCCACTTTGCAACGCAATACAACAGAGATATTCCAAACGATGAAATCAATATGGACTTTATGAATCTTAATCAAGCCGCCCACGGTGACAGGGAGCATGGCTTTATCGCCGCTCGTCTTCGCACTCCGAGAAAGGTTATTATGGGTTATTGGCAAGATGAAAAGGTTCTTATGCAGCTCGGTAAATGGATGCGTTCGGCAGTCGGTGCCGCTTTTTCAAAAAATCTTAAAGTTATGCGTTTCGGAGATAATATGAGAAACGTTGCCGTTACCGAGGGCGACAAAATCGGCGTTCAGGAGCAGCTTGGCTGGGAGGTTAACACTTGGCCTGTCGGTACACTTGTTGAGTACATTAATTCCGTTAGCGAAACTGAAGTTGATAAGCTTATGGCAGAGTATTCAAACAAATATACTTTTGCAACAAACAATACCGATGCCGTTCGCTATCAGGCAAAGGAAGAAATCGCTATCAAAAAAATGCTTGATGATAACGGTTGTAAAGCATACACCAACACATTTGAAGACCTTTACGGTATGGAACAGCTTCCCGGTCTTGCAAGCCAAAGACTTATGGAACAGGGCTACGGATACGGCGGCGAGGGCGATTGGAAAGTATCAGCTATGACCGCCGTTATAAAAGCAATGACACAGGGTATGAACGGCGGCTCCGCTTTTATGGAGGATTATACATATAACCTTGCTCCCGATGCGGAATATTCTCTCGGAGCACATATGCTTGAGGTTTGCCCGACTCTTGCCGCCGACAAACCTAAAATCGAGGTTCATCCTCTCGGCATAGGCGGAAAAAATGATCCCGCTCGACTTGTTTTTGAGGGCAAAGCGGGAAAAGCTGTTGTTGTCAGTCTTGTTGATATGGGCGGCAGACTTCGTATGATTTGCCAGGATATCGAATGTGTAAAGCCGATATTGCCGATGCCGAATCTTCCCGTTGCAAGGGTTATGTGGAGAGCAATGCCCGACCTGTGCACCGGTGCAAAATGCTGGATAATCGCAGGCGGTGCTCATCATACCGTTCTTTCTTACGATGCAGATGCCGAGATGCTTCGTGATTTTGCGAGAATAATGGATATTGAATTTGTTCATATCAACGAAAGCACCACTCCGGAAGCACTTGAAAACGAACTGTTTATCAATGACCTTGCGTGGAAGCTCAAATAAATGAATATGTTAAAAAAGCCGCTGACCTGAAATCAGCGACTTTTATTATTAATCGGATACTTCGGGAAACAATTCAACGCTGCGTTTGAGAATACCGTTCATATGTGCAATTGCAGTTCCGTAATTCGTCATAGGAACTTTAAAATCATCTGCAAGTTCCGCTCTGTAGTGCATTTCACGGGCGTTGAGCATACAGGCACCGCAATGTATTATCAATGAATACTGCGATAAATCCTCCGGAAAGGCCTTACCGCTTGTAAAATCAAATTCAATATTCTTCTTTGTGTAATTTCTAATCCAATTCGGCATTTTAACCGTCCCGATATCATTGCACTGTCTGTGATGAGTGCACCCCTCGGAAATAAGAATCCTATCGCCGTCATTCAGCTCATCGAGCCGATAAGCTCCGTGAACAACACGCACCAAATCGTTTTTATATCGAGCAAACAGAATTGAAAACGAAGTCAGCGGAATATCTTCCGAAACAAGCTTTGAAACTTTTGAAAACGCCTGAGAATCCGTTATAACAAGCCTCGGCTTTGAACGAAGCGATTCAAGTGCCTGTTTAAGCTCCGTATCACGGCAAGCAACGGCAAATGCACCGCATTCGATAATTTCTCTTATCACCTGCTGTTGAGGAAGAATCAATCTTCCTTTGGGTGCGGATTCATCAATGGGAATAACCAAAACAACGCTGTCATTAGGCTCAATAAGATCGGCAACGATTTTTTTTGTGTTTTCGCCGTCTTTCAACTGTTCGGAAAGCATTTGCTTGAGTTCGTATATATTTGTTTCTTTTATGGCACTTACGTAAATCGAATTACCGTCTTGCTTCGGCACGTTTTCAAGCAAATCGGCTTTGTTATATGCGATAATATATTTTATATTCTTACTTTCAAATGAAGAAATCAATTCTTTATCCGCTTCACAAAGTCCTTTTGTCGCATCGACAACAAGAACGGCAATATCGCAGTAATTCAAAGCCAGCTTTGCCTGCTTAACACGCATCCTGCCGAGTGTACCCTCATCGTCAACGCCGGGAGTATCAACAATAACCACGGGGCCGAGCGGAAGAAGCTCCATAGCCTTCTTTACGGAATCGGTTGTTGTTCCTTTAACCTCGGAAACAAGAGAAACCGTTTGACCGGTAACGGCATTGACAACGCTCGACTTTCCCGCATTACGCATTCCGAAAAAACCGATATGAACCCTTTCAGCCGAGGGTGTTGAATTAAGACTCATATATAAGCTCCTGTTTTAAAATCTGAAATCACGGCGATTTGATGCTTTTATATCCTCAATATTCTTTGCGGCAATGGTTCTGACTTTTTCGCCCGGTATCTTTTTCAGTTCATTTTCAATAAGCTCAAATCCGATTTTCTTTGTTTC
Organism: uncultured Clostridium sp.; assembly: GCA_964571095.1. GTDB lineage: Bacteria > Bacillota > Clostridia > Oscillospirales > Acutalibacteraceae > CAG-177. The sequence goes on from CAZNAC010000019.1 coordinate 3,010, forward strand.
CTTGCTCGCATAGTCAACAAGATATTCCGTCAGTGTCATAAGTGCATTGGGATGACAGCAATTGAGTATTTGACCGTTTTTGCAAAGTGACATAAATCTGTCACCTGTTCTGCCCTCTCTGTAGCAAGCGGTACAGAATGAAGGAATATGCTTAAGCTCCATAAGCCAGCGAACAACCTCATCAAGCGTTCTTTGGTCGGAAACATCAAACTGCTCGGAATCGTGAGGTCTTTCCTCCTCGGTATAGCCACCTACGGAGGTTCTCGACGCTCCGCTTATTTGAGAAATGCCCAAACGAAGTGCCCTTCCCCTAACCTTTTCGGATTCTCTTGTGGAAATAATCATTCCCGTGTAGGGAACAGCGATTCTGATACAAGCGATAAGCTTTTCAAAAAGCTCATCGGATATACCGTTATCAAAAGTATCGGGATCGATATCATCGGCACGTTTAAGTCTGGGAACACTTATTGTATGAGGGCCTACGCCGTGAACGGCTTCAAGATGCTCCGAATGCATCATAAGTCCCGCAAATTCGTATTTATAAAGCTCCAAACCAAAAAGAACGCCGAGACCTACATCGTCGATGCCGCCCTGCATAGCTCTGTCCATAGCTTCGGTATGATAATCGTAATCGTGCTTCGGGCCTGTCGGATGAAGCTTGAGATAGCTATCCTTATGATATGTTTCCTGAAAAAGAATATAAGTTCCTATTCCCGCATCTTTAAGCTTACGATAGTTTTCTACGGTCGTTGCGGCAATATTAACATTAACACGACGGATTGCACCGTTTTTGTGATTTATGCTGTAAATTGTTTTTATGCAGTCAAGAATATACTCTATCGGATTATTAACGGGATCCTCGCCCGCTTCTATTGCAAGACGCTTATGTCCCATATCTTGAAGTGCAATTACCTCTCTTGCAACCTCCTCTTGAGTAAGCTTCTTTCTTGCAATGTGCTTATTTTTCATATGGTAAGGGCAATAAACACAGCCGTTTACACAATAATTTGAAAGATAAAGCGGTGCAAACATAACAATTCTGTTGCCGTAAAATGCCTGCTTGATTTCTTCCGCAAGCTTAAACATTTCTTCAACCTTTTCGGGAATTTCGCACGCAAGAAGCGCGGATGCTTCTCTGTGAGTTAAACCGGCACAGGTTGTACCGTTCGCCGTTTTAACAGGACGTGCCTTTTCGAGAATGCTGTTAACAAGCTCAACATTATTTTTGTTGCTTTCGGCATATTCGAGCGTTGCAAGTATCTCTTCGTGATTTATAAATTCTTCTGCTTTCAGTGATTTGGGATTATAAACTGCCATATCAATTTCCTCTCTTATGATTTCCTATATCGGTTACTGCTTTATAACCTATTGATTCTAAGCTCTTTTCGAGTATCTTTTTATTTTCAGCCGCTTCCGCACCGCTTGAAAGCTTGTTATCATAAAGCTGATATTTGCTTTTAGCATATTCGGGTGAAAGATTCGGCATAACAACATTCGCACCGGCAAGAATCCCCTTTTCTCTTCCAAAGGAATCTACTGTTCCGAGAGCCGTTGTTGCAGGCAACAAAATATCCGGACAAATCAGCCTGATTATCGAAAGAAGATAAAGGGTTAATTCCGTACTCCCTGCGGAGCAATGTTTGAAGGGAGAAGCCTTATGCGGTACAAACGGCCCGATGCCGCACATTTCGGGCTTAAATTCTTCGATAAATTTTAAATCGGCGGCAATATTTTTATTTGTTTGATACGGTGAACCGACCATAAATCCGCACCCTGTTTGAAATCCGATTTTTTTCAAATTTTTCAAGCAGTCCATACGATTTTCATATGACATTTCAGGCGGATGAAGCATTCGGTAATGCTCTTTTTGTGCCGTTTCATGGCGAAGTAAATATCGATCCGCTCCGGCATCATACAGTCTTTTATAGCTCTCAAAGCTTCTCTCTCCGAGAGAAAGAGTAACCGCACAATCGGGATATTCTTTTTTTATGGAGCGAACAACGTCACAAACAAAATCATCGTCAAAAAAAGCATCCTCGCCGCCCTGCAAAACAAAAGTACGGAATCCGAGCGGATAGCCTATCTTGCAGCAGGATAAAATTTGCTCCTTTGACATTCTGTAACGCTCGCAGTTTTTATTTTCTCTGCGTATTCCGCAATAATAACAGTTGTTTTTACAGTAATTCGATACTTCAATCAATCCCCTGATATAAACATCGGTTCCGTAAATTTCTTTTCTTTTTTTCACAGCTTTTTCCGCAAGAATATCCGCATATTTTTCGGTGCGATTCTCAATCAGATATTCATATTCGGCAAGTGTGAGTCCTTGCTCTTTTTCGAGCTTTTCAATCAATTCAATCATTGAAAATTTTATTTGAATAAGCCGTTTTAACGCTTATTCCGTCGAGCTTTCCGATTTTACCCGTAAGCTCCGATATAACATTTTGAGTTGCATCAACGGCAATGCTGACTATGCTCAAATTTCTTTCTTTATATGGCAACCCCATTCTGCCGATAATGCAATCGCCGAACTCGTGCAGCAAAGAATTAAGCATTTCAACCGATTCCTTGTTTTCAACTATTATTCCGATAACAGCAATACGTTTTTCCATAATTCCCTCCCGTAAAAATAAAACCGCACCCGAAAAGGCACGGCTGCGGAATAAAAAACAAAATATTCGTGCACCTTTCAATCGGATAATTCCTTATGTCAGGATTATTTGCTTATATTATATATTATTTTCACCGCAATGTCAACGCCGAGTTTTCCGCAATGCGATTACGGCAAAAAAGACCTGTGGGGAATAATTCACCGGCACAGGTCTTTCAGTGTATCAATTTAATAAAGTTTACTTTGAGGGAACAAGCTTTTCCTTGCCGCCCATATACGGTCTGAGTGCAACGGGAATGTTTACACTGCCGTCTGCATTGAGATTGTTTTCGAGAAATGCGATAAGCATTCTCGGAGGTGCAACAACAGTATTATTAAGGGTGTGTGCAAAATACTTTCCGTCCTTACCGTTAACTCTGATTTTAAGTCTTCGAGCCTGTGCATCACCGAGATTTGAGCACGAACCGACCTCAAAATATTTTTTCTGTCTCGGCGACCACGCCTCAACGTCAAAGGACTTGACTTTAAGGTCGGCAAGGTCTCCCGAACAGCATTCAAGCGTTCTTACGGGAATATCAAGCGAGCGGAATAAATCAACCGTATTCTGCCAAAGCTTATCAAACCACATCATACTGTCTTCGGGCTTACAAACAACAATCATTTCCTGTTTTTCAAACTGATGAATCCTGTAAACTCCTCTTTCTTCAATGCCGTGCGCACCCTTTTCCTTGCGGAAGCAGGGTGAATAGCTGGTAAGCGTATGCGGCAGAGTTTCTTCATTGATAATGGAATCTATATACTTACCTATCATAGAATGCTCACTTGTACCGATAAGATAGAGATCTTCTCCCTCTATTTTGTACATCATAGCATCCATCTCCGCAAAGCTCATAACGCCGGTAACAACATTACTGCGAATCATAAACGGCGGAACACAGTAGGTAAAGCCCCTGTCGATCATAAAATCTCTCGCATACGAAATAACAGCCGAATGAAGTCGGGCAATATCGCCCATAAGATAATAAAATCCATTGCCCGCAACACTTCTTGCAGCATCAAGATCAATACCGTTGAAACGCTCCATTATATCGGAGTGATAAGGAATTTCAAAATCCGGAACAACGGGTTCGCCGTATTTGGTAACCTCAACATTTTCGCTGTCATCTTTACCGACGGGCACAGAGGGATCGATAATATTCGGAATAACCATCATTATTTTGTTGATTTTTTCCGCATATTCAGCCTCAAGCTTTTCACATTCGGCAAGTCTTTCGGAAAATTCGGTTACTTTTGATTTTGCCGCCATAGCTTCTTCCTTTTTGCCTTGAGCCATAAGAGCACCGATTTCCTTGGAAACCTTATTACGGTTTGCGCGAAGTCCATCCGCTTCAGTTTTAACCGCTCTCGACTTTGAATCAAGCTCGATTACTTCATCAACAAGCGGAAGCTTGCTGTCTTGAAATTTCTTTTTTATATTTTCTTTTACTATATCGGGATTTTCTCTTAAAAATCTGATATCAAGCATTTTTTTCAACTCCTGAAACTTTTATATCCGTAATTTTAATCCATTTTTGAAATAAAGTCAACTGCCGATGCAATATATTTATCATCTGCAAGCTCAATTGCACCCTTATCAACAAGAGATGCGGTCTTAGGATCGATAGGTAGTCTTGCAAGAACGGGTACATCAAGCTCGGCGGCAATTTCATCGATTTTGCTTTCGCCGAAAATCTTAAATTCCTTTCCGCAATCGGGGCACACAACATAGCTCATATTCTCAACAAGACCGAGAACGGGGATATTCATAAGCTTTGCCATATTGAATGCTTTTTTTACAATCATCGTAACCAAATCCTGCGGTGTTGTAACAATAATTATACCGTCAACGGGAAGATTTTGAAATACCGTAAGCGAAACATCACCTGTTCCGGGAGGCATATCGACAAACATATAATCAACGTCACCCCAAGCAACGTCTTTCCAGAACTGCTGAATAACACCGGAAATAACAGGGCCTCTCCAAACCACGGGAGATTCTTCCGTTTCCAAAAGCAAGTTGATAGACATAACCTTTATGCCTGTTTTGCTTTCTTCCGGAAGAAGTCCGCTTTCATCAGCCTTTGCTTTTTCTTTAATACCGAACGACTTCGGAATCGACGGGCCGGTTATATCGGCATCGAGCACGGCACAGGCATTACCTCTTGCCTGCATAGCACTTGCAAGCATTGATGTTACAAGCGACTTTCCGACTCCGCCCTTGCCGCTGACAACACCGATAACTTTTTTTACGTTGCTGAAAGGGCCGCAGGGTATTCTTAAATCTTGAGCTTCCTTTTTTGAATCGCAATTGCTTGAACAGCTCGCACAATTGCCGCTACACGCTTCACTCATATTGAAATTCTCCTATCTTAAAACAAATTATTAATAACATAATCGGCTGCATACGCCAAAGCAAAAATTATCGGCATATGTATAATATAAATCAAGAGCGATTTTCTGCCGAGAAAGCCGAAAAAGGGAACTCTTTTCGGGTAACACCATTCCGGGTAACCGTTCACTGAAAAATATTTTCCCATAAAAGCACCGGCAAAAAAAATAAAAATATCGGGAAAAATCGGAAAATAATCCGCAGAATAAAATGTAGGTGAATATATACCAAGGGGCATAAGATAATTATTCTCGTAAAGACTTTCGGGAATCGAAATACAAATCAATTTTCCGTATTGAAGCTCACCGTCCGCAATTCCGCTTGTAAATGCATACAATATCACACATAATATTATCCCGATAAACGGCGAAAGCTTTTTAATCCTTTTTTCCGAGACGGCATAAATCAATATTGAAACAGCAAGTAAATGTAAAATCCCGAAATATATTTCCGTTCCCTCAAATCCGAGCTTCGGCAATACAAAAGCGGTAACAAATGTAAATCCGACGGCAACGCCTAAAAGAATCGCACCCCTTTTAAAATTATTTTTTGAAAGCGAGCAGGATATTCCGCAAATAAAGATAAATATTCCGGCAAATAAAGGCTGAACGGGCATAAAAAACTCAAAAAAATTGTTTGCCGCCTCCCATTCAAAAAAAGAGCTTCCGATATAAAAGGCGTGATAGAAAACCATACAAAAAACCGCAAAGCCTCTCACTTCATCAAGAAAATTTAATCTTTTCTTAGTGTATGCCGATATTTCCATAAATTCACCTCACACTATTTTATCATAATGTTGTAAAATTGCAAGACATTATTACATATTACTTTGTTCATATTAAATTATATACTGCAATTACCATAAAAAATCACAAATTTTATTTTCAACTGCGTTTATTTTGCACTATATTTTTCTGTAGTTTTGGAATTAAAACGAGCGGCAGTCAGAATATAATGAAAACCGCCGAAACCGTTATATATCAACGATTTCAGCGGGTTCTGTTGGTGATCCATCGGAGATTCGAACTCCGGACACCTTGATTAAAAGTCAAGTGCTCTACCGTCTGAGCTAATGGATCATTCAAAACGTCTGTGTTTTTTGACGCTTGAATATAATAGCTTATTTATCACAACTTGTCAAGTCTTTTTTTAATTTTTTTCGCTCTTTTTTATATTTTTTCTTAAAAAGCTCAATATTTCCGAATATGTATTTATATTTCACATTAAAACGCTTCAAATTCTACCCGACAAACAACAAATTAATTAATAATAAAATATTATTTTATTTATCAGCAAAGGATTTGACAAGCACTTAGGGTTCGTTATATAATCAAATAAAATAAATTTTGGAGAATACCGATGAAAATTGGCAATATAGAAATAAGCGGTTTCGCCGCACTTGCACCGATGGCAGGTGTTGCGGATAAAGCATTTCGCGAGCTGTGCCGAAAATACGGTGCGGCATACGTGACAACGGAAATGGTAAGTGCCAAAGGTCTGACTATGCACGACAGAAAGTCCGACACACTTATGCAAATAGGAGAAACGGAAATGCCCGCATCGGTTCAGCTTTTCGGACGTGAACCCGAAACAATGGCAAATGCGGCAAAAATCGCCGCCGAAACAGGCTGCATTGCAATCGATATTAATATGGGCTGTCCCGCACCGAAAATTGCCGGAAACGGTGCCGGAAGTGCACTGATGAAAGAACCTTACCTTGCGGCAAAAATCACCCAAGCGGTTGCCGAAGCCGTAAATCTTCCGGTAACGGTTAAGTTTCGTTCGGGGTGGGATGAAAACAGCATAAACGCAGTTGAATTTGCGGTTATGCAGGAAAATGCGGGTGCAGCGGCAATCGCTGTTCACGGCAGAACAAAAAAGCAAATGTATGCACCGCCCGTTGATTTGGAAATTATAAAGCAAGTAAAAAAAGCCGTTAAAATACCCGTAATAGGCAACGGTGATATAACCGATCCTGTTTCAGCTAAAAATATGTATGACGTAACAGGCTGTGATTTTATAATGGTCGGCAGAGGCGCTCTCGGTGCACCGTGGATTTTTGAACAGATAAATGAATATTTAAAAAACGGTATTCCGATTCCCGAACCGCCGATAGAGGAACGAATGTCGATAATGCTTCATCACATCGAAAAGCTTTGTGAATACAAGGGCAACTATACCGGTATGAGAGAAGCTCGGAAGCATACGGGATGGTACATCAAAGGCATAAGGGGTGCTGCGGCATTCAGGCAGGAAATCGGAGCTATTGAAACGCCGGAGCAGCTCCGTGAAATTGCCGAAAGAGTGATAAAAGCCGCTGAAAACAGCCGTTAACTCTCTGCATTAAATCAAACACACCGCTCCGACAGCAGGGGCGGTTTTGTAATTAAGACCAAGCAGTGAAAGCGGTTGCATCCAAGCATTTTTCAAAAAATTTTTGACATTATAATCTGTGTGTGATAAAATTCAATTAATAAAATATGAGAAGGTATTTGTATGTTTGATTATTTCAGAGTAGCGTGTGCCGTTCCCGATGTTAAAGTTGCGGATGTTAATTTTAATATTTCGCAAATTAAAAAATACATCGAAGATGCTAAAAGTAAAAAAGTTGATTTGCTTGTATTTCCCGAACTGTGCGTAACCGGCTATTCCTGTGCCGACCTGTTTTTTCAGCAAGCATTGATAAGCACTGCTGCCGAAGGAATAAAAAACCTCACCGACAACAGCGAAAATATAATTATCGCCGTCGGTGCTCCCGTTGATGTTGACAACAGACTTTATAATTCCGCAATTATCATTTCCGGCGGAAGAATATGCGGAATTATTCCCAAAACCTTTATACCGAATTACGGCGAGCACAGCGAAAAAAGATGGTTTTCATCTGCCCTCAATGCCAAAACGAGCGTGATAAGCTCCTCGGTTTTCGGAATCAACGATGAATACGACATACCTTTCGGTAACATCATTTTTAACGCAGACGGTGTTAAAATCGGTTTTGAAATCTGTGAGGATCTTTGGTCACCGATACCTCCAAGCACTTCTCTCTGCCTGAACGGTGCCGAAGTAATCGCAAATCTTTCGGCAAGCAGTGAACAAATCGGCAAGCGAGACTACAGAAATGAGCTTACGAAGCTCCAATCTTCAAAATGCATTTGCGGATATGCCTTTTGTTCGGCAGGCTGTCTTGAATCCACCTCGGAGCTTGTTTTTTCCGGCCATTCCGTTATTTGTGAGAATGGAAGGATTTCCGTTGAAAGCAAAAAATCGATTGACAGCGATTATATGATAATCTCCGATCTCGATATGAAAAAAATCCGTCACGACAGAAGATACAACACAACCTTTTCCGATTGCATTCAGCATTCCGAAACGATTAAAAATGTTAAAATAGATTTTAAGCGTTCCGTCACCGATGCCGAATATACGAATGTTAAAAAGCTGCCGTTTATTCCCTCAACCGAAAAAGAAAGAATCGAAAGATGTCTTTCCGTTTTTGCTATACAAACTGCGGGACTGAAAAAGCGTCTCGAAATAACAGGCTGTAGACCTGTTATCGGTATTTCCGGCGGTCTTGATTCAACTCTCGCCCTGCTTGTTTGCGTTCAAGCTGTAAAAGAGCTTAACCGTCCCCTCACCGATGTTGTGGGAATTACGATGCCGTGCTTCGGAACGACCGACAGAACCTATAACAATGCGTTAAAGCTTATGAAATCGCTTGGCATAACAAGCCTTGAAATCAATATTAAAGATGCCTGTATTCAGCACTTTAAAGATATCGGTCAGGACATAGATAAATATGACTTGACATACGAAAATGCTCAAGCAAGAGAACGCACACAGGTGCTTATGGATTATGCCGGCAAGGTTAACGGTCTTGTTGTCGGCACCGGAGATTTGAGCGAGCTTGCACTCGGCTGGTGCACATATAACGGCGACCATATGAGTATGTACGGAGTAAATTCGAGTGTACCGAAAACTCTTATTCGTTATATTATCGACAGTCTTATTAAAAACGGTTCATTTGCCGAAAGCTGTGAATTTCTTACAGATATTGTCAATACACCGATAAGTCCGGAGCTTCTTCCTCCCGATGCACAAGGAAAAATCACGCAGCAAACCGAAAGCATTGTCGGTCCGTATGCACTTCACGATTTCTTCCTTTATAATGTTATACGATACGGTTTCGAGCCGAAAAAGATTTTTTACCTTGCAAAAAAAGCTTTTGCAAATGATTTTGATGCCAAAACTATTTTAAAATGGCTCAAGAATTTCTATAAACGATTTTTCACTCAGCAATTCAAAAGAAGCTGCGTTCCCGACGGAATTAAAATCGGTTCGGTCGGACTTTCTCCCAAGGCGGATTTCAGAATGCCGAGCGATGCCGTTGCGGCAATATGGCTTCAACAGCTTGATGAGATCAATACAGATTAACATTTATAACGGCTTGTATGGAGTAAAAACATACAAGCCTTATATTTTTAAAAAAAATTATATATTCGAGAGTGTTTTTTGAGTTTTATACGAATAATTAATGAAAGTGTTAACACGGAAGTAGGTGTTCCTATGGATAACGGGGAAAATTGCTACCGACGTTTTCTTGAAGGTGACGATAATGCATTCGGGGAGCTTCTCGATATCTACAGTGACAATTTAATATTCTTTATAAACCGCTATGTGCATAACATTCCCGTTGCACAGGAGCTTTCGGAGGATGTTTTTGTTGAGCTTCTTATACATAAAAGAAGATATAATTTTAAAACATCATTGAAAACATATATCTTTACTATTGCAAGAAACAAAGCGGTTGACTACATACGCCGTTGCGTTAAAAATCCCGAATGTGCGTATGAGTATATCGAAAGCGAGAGCGACCGTCTGAATCTTGAGGATGAATTTATCAAAAGAGAACGTGAGCGTGAGCTTCATCGGGCAATCGATAAGCTAAGCGAAGATTATAAAGCGGTTCTCCATTTGATATATTTTGAAGATATGAGCTATACGCAAGCGGGCAAGGTTATGAAAAAAAGCAAAAAACAAATCGAAAACCTCGTTTACAGAGCAAGGCTCGCTCTGAAAAAAGAAATTGAAAAGGAGGCGAAGCTTCCGTGAAAAGCAAAGAAGAATACAGTAAAAGCATATTTGCGAAAAGGGATGCTTTGCTGAAAAAACGCAAGAGAAATATTATCTATGCCGCAACAAGCACTGCGGCAACTGCGTTGCTTGCGGTTTTTCTTTTTACCTCTCCCCTTTCAAGCCGTCCGATGCATTCAAACGAAGCAACAACCGAAAAAGCAAAAGAGCATTCAACTTATCCCGCTGTTTCCGAAACTCTACAAGCAGAAAATTTTTTCGGTGAAATACCGACAGCTCCTGCCGATATGAGCATTCCGAACGACGAAGATGCACATCCCTTCGATTCAAATGAAATCATTGACGCTATGCCGGACAGTTCACATGAGAGCTTACCCTCGCAGGAAGAAAACGGCAATTTTTCATATGAAGAAATTGTAAAAGAGGCTTATGACTATCTTCCGAAAGTTGCAAAAGAAAAATGCATCAATAAAGATAACCCCGAAATTAAATCGAAAGTTTCTAAAGCAGAAGAAGTATATCTTATAGTTTTTCACACGGAGGATGGCGATTCATATTTTGTAACACTCCGTCAAAGCGATCTCGAATTTTCCGGAATAACTGTTGCCTGCATCTCGGATTTGCCGGAATAATTGTTGCCTGCACATAATAACTCAAAGGAGGAATAACATTGAAAAAGACTATTTCCTTACTACTGACGGCATTAATGCTATTATGCCTGTTTTCGTGTTCCGATAAAAAGGTCGGCAACGAAACCACAGCCGCAATTATAAAAACCGATGAAAAGCAAACGGATTACTCTGCCGATGTTAACGAAGAAAAAGATTTCGATATAGGTATCGAAACAGCAAATTTGGCTTTTCGTATTTTAAAGAAAAACCTCGATACACCGAACGCCGTAATCTCTCCGATTTCTATCGCAACGGCACTTACGGTAGTCGGCGGCGGTGCCAAAGGAAAAACGCTTGAAGAAATTTCTGACTTTTTCGGCTGCAATATATCGGAAATACAAAACGGTATTGAAAGATTTGTAAAGGAAACCAATTCGGATTCAAAGCTCGGAATTACCCTTGCAAATTCCGTTTGGTTCAACGGTCAGAACGGAAGGCTTACAATTAATTCGGACTATGAAAAAATGTGCCTAGAACGCTTTGGTGCAGAAGTATTCAAGGATAATTTTCATACATCGAATACAGCTCGAAAAATCAATTTGTGGATAAGTGAAAAAACAGACAAAAAGATTAATAATGTTATTGAAAATGTATCAAAAGAAACGGTTGCATATGTTATCAACAGTGTTTTGTTTGAATCGGAATGGCAAACCAACTACCTTGCAAATGAATGCATTCCGAACTTAACCTTTACGACCGAAAGCGGAAAAAAGCAAACAGTTACTATGCTTAAATCTGCCGAAACCGTTAATGATGCGTTGAATTTCAGACTCGGAAAAACGGAGGTTGTTTGCAAAAGCTACAAAAACGGCTACAGCTTTGCCGGTATACTTCCGGACAAAGGAGTTTCGCTCGAAAAAGCTCTTGACAGCTTCAGTGGCAAGGACTTTGTTAAAGCGGTTACAAATCCTCTTATCGATGAAAACGGCGAAAAGCTTTACGGAATACATTGCGTTAATCTTCTTCTTCCCAAATTTGAATTTAAATGCAGCTTCAAGCTGTCGGATACTCTGAAATCGATGGGCATTAAAAAAGCATTCGACTCGGATGCCGACTTTTCGGGTATGGCTGTTTCTTCAATGGGCAATATTTATATAAACGAGGTTTATCATAATACATATATTAAATTCAGCGAAAACGGTACCGAAGCGGCAGCCTCAACCGTTGTTGAAATGTTTGATGAATGTGCGAAATCGGAGCCTGCGAATACAAGGGAAATAATATTTGACCACCCTTTTATTTATGTCATTTTCTCACCCGAAGGAATACCGGTTTTTGTCGGTACCGTAACGGATTTTGAAGCATAGCATTAAAAAACGCTTGCAAGGAATTATTCTTCCGTGCAAGCGTTTTGCTATTATTTGATTGTTTTAGGGTGAAGAAAGTCGAGTAATACTGTCGTATTGCGAGGCTTTTTGACGCAGTAATTGCGGAAAGCTGCGTTTCAAAACCGCATGTGGTTCGGCTCTCGTCACCCTAGCCGCAACCAACAAATCCGAACTCGATTTGTTTCGGATAAATGAAGCGACTGCTGCGTTAAAATACTCGCTAATCCGACAGGATTAGCTGCGTTTTTGCCTTGCATTCACTCCATTTCTCTCAAAACAAATTCTGCGACCTTAAACGAGAGGGTTTTTGAGGGATTTGCGGTGCAAAGGAGCAAAGTAAGGCTTTGTGCCTTTCGAGTGACTTTAAGCCGCAAAGCACCGAAAACACACCGTTTAAGGCGGGTTTGGATGTGTCGGTTGTGGCTAGGGTTGAGGAACGACAGGGTGACCTTCGTTCATATTTTCAACCGTTATAAAATTATTTCTTGCCGCAAATGCCCATTTCATACCGAACGCCTTGCAAGCACCGTCAACAGGCATATAAAGCTGACCTTCAAAGCCTCTGAATACCTCATACCCAAGGTCGATATCGCCGTTAGGAGTTTGTGCAACGGAGCTTCCTTCGGTAAACACAGCTTCCTTTCCGTAAGCCCTAAGCGTAACCTTTCCTTTTTCTCTTATGTCAACTCCACCGAGAAATCTTATCATTGTTGCAAATGCGATATACCAAACTCCGTCTTTACAAACAGCGGGAGTTAATGCATTGCAAAGTCCCAAATCCATTCCCTTGTAATACACTCTCGTTCTGCCGGGGCCGAAAATCGGAGCGGTTCTGTACGGGCGGATTTCATCTTTCACCTTATCAATACTGCATTCATCAACAACTCTGCCATCGTTAAGCTCGGTAATCATACTTATCTTTTCACCGTCGATTTCTATAATTGCAAAAGCCGCAACCTTTTCTTCCTGCGGATAAAACGAAGCGTGCCAAACCTTGTCGGTTGTTTTTGTTCCCGGAGGATTGAAGTTGCCGTTACCGAGTTCGTAATGCACCGTACCCTGCGAAGGTCTGTCAAAAAGCTCCTCATTCCTTATCGGGAACGAACGTGAAAAATTGTGTTCATGACCTGAAAAGAGCACATCGAGCATTTCCATTGCTTCACGCATCATCGGATAGCTGTCGTCATTTGAAAGATTGGGGCCTGCATAATAAATCGGGAAGTGATGCACTCCGAATTTCCAAGTTTTTCCACACTCGGAAATATCTTTTTTTGCCCACTCATTCATAAGTTCGGGTTCATTTACACCGAAAACATTAAAATGAGCATTACCATAATTAAACGAATAAATCTCAGTTTGCCAGCCTTCGGGGCCGTTTTTCGGATAGGAATATTCAAGCTGGGTATTGAAAAATTCCGCAGGCTCGGCATAATATCTGTCAACCTCATTGGGAAAATATTGCTTAAATCCCCTGTTATCGTGATTTCCGCAGCTCATCATATATGGAAGATGCTCGATAATTCCTTCCATTCCTTCAAACATCGCATTCCATTGAATTTCGTGCTGACCACAGTTTGTATTGTCACCCGCTGTGAGTATAAACTTAACATCGGGGTATTTTTTCAATGCATCTTTAAGAAATTTATTCAGCTCGGAATAATCGGGATTGTAATGATCATCGTCCTTTTGATGGTCGGAAATGGCGATAAATCTGAATTTAGTTAAATTTTCTTCTTCGGTATCAAACCAATATTCATCACTGCGTATTTCATCACTGCCGCAGGTATAATAATACCTTGTTCCCGCTTTAAGATTTTTGGCAGTAGCCCAAAAAATATTGCTTGTGTTAACATCGCTTTTGAACGGCTTGACTATTGCATCGGATCTCTTTTTCTCGCCGTCTTTTTCATAATATTCAATGTAGCCCGCATCAACATCAAGGCTTGAACGCCAAGTAACCGTCATCGATGTTTTGGCATCTCCGGAAATGCTGACCATTATATGATCGGGGGTTTTTGTTGCAAATCTGTAGTTTGGTTGTCTGTCCATATTTATTTCACCTTAATCCTAAATAATTTTGCACCGTGAGAATTAACGGGTGTTTTAAAAAAAGCATCCGTAACAGCATATTCCTTATGCTTCCACATATCCCAAACGCTGTATTTTATTCCGCCCATAGCGATATCGGTAACATCAAAGGAAATTTCTCTTTCCTTGTCGTCTGTATTGAACAGGGCAACATATTTACAGTTATCCCCTTTTGAAGTCCAAATTATCTCACCTTTACCGTCGGCTTCTTCTCTTTTGAATTGTTTTGCTCCGTAGGAATTTTTAAGCATATCGATAAGTTCTCTGTTTTGCAAAAGCGAAAGGGTAAATTCATCGTTATCACGCATTTCGCCGCCCATCATAAGCGGTGAGCGGAAGATTCCCCAAAGTGTCATCATCGTTATTTGCTCATCTTCGGTAAAGCGTGTATACCGTCCCATATCGTTTCCGTGCTTTTCGGTAAGCTGAATATGTCCGAGCGGGAGCATATCGCAATCCGGCCACGCACCCGAACACACAAAATCCTGCCAAACAAAGCAACGCTCAAACATATCGTGAAGCTTATCCCAGCTATCCCAAAAATCGCCCGTCATTCTCCACATATTGGCATTTGCCGCAAGATGCTCGTGCTCCCAAACAGGTGCCGGTCCCGGAGAAAGACTGAGAACCATATCTCTTGAGCAATTATCAATTCCCTTGCGAAGCATTTCTATCTCTCGCCTTGCGGAGTACGGATTATCCTTGAGAAATTCGGTATTGCCTATATCGTCACACTTTATGAAATCCACATCCCATGATGCATAAAGCTCAAAAAGCGAATCGTAATATTCCTGTGCACCCTTTGCATCGGGATTCACTCCGTACATATCGGTGTTCCACGGACAAATCGAATATTGCTGAGCGATATCTCTCGCCGTTATCCCGCTGCATTTAATGGGTGTATCGGAATGAACAGCCTGACGGGGAATGCCTCGCAAAATATGAATACCGAATTTAAGTCCGAGTGAATGTATGTAATCCGCAATCGGTTTAAAACCCTTCCCTCCCGCCGAAGAAGGAAATCTTTCGGGCGAAGGAATAAGGCGTGAATACTCATCCATATAAAGCGGAGCAAAATTGTTATATGAAAAACCTTTGGCAGTCGGCTCCGACCACTGAATATCACAAACAATATATTCCCAACCGAAATCCTTGAGATGCTTTGCCATATAATCGGCATTGCCCAAAAGCTGCTCCTCGTTAACTGCCGTTGCATAGCAATCCCAACTGTTCCACCCCATAGGAGGAGTCATTGCAAGTTTTTTATGCATATTTTCATTCCTTTCGGTAAACCCTTATTTCAAATTCGGCCTGTGTTTCGAGAGCTTCAAGTGTCTGTGTCTTTTTCTGATCCTCGGATCCGGTTTTATAATAATACGGTGTCATCTTAAACAGATTATTAATCGTTTCGTTTGACTCCAAATGTATTTTCTTTTTCAGTTGAACCGCATCAATAAAGCGAAAGCCTTGAAGCTCTGTATCGGGAACATCGTTCAAATACGGCTTGTCATATATTGCCGCTTTAAGCCCATAAAGATGCCTTTCAAGGGGAATTGCTTTAACGAGATATCCTCCGATTTTCAGAACCCTAAAAAATTCTTCGTTTGCCTCCGGTGAAAATATGTTTAATACCATATCAAAGCTTTCCTGCGAAAAAGGTAAATTATACAAGCTCGCAACCGCAAGCTTCATTCCGCTTTTCCTTTTTGATGCAAATTCCAAAGCATCCTTTGATATGTCGATTCCGCAACAAACAAGATTCTTTCCGTTTTCGGCATATCGCCGCATTAATCCCGCCGAATACCAGCATTCACCGCAACCGGCATCGAGCACTTCGCCGCCGTTCGGTAAGTAATTTTCGCAAACGGCATACAGCGAATCACGCAAAAAGCCGTAATATCCTCCATCGAGGAAATCCCTTCTTGCTCTTATCATCATTCGGTCATCGCCGTGTCTTTTTGCCGAGGACTTTCGGGAACACAGAAGGTTCACATAGCCGAATTTGGATTTGTCAAAGCTGTGACCGTTAATGCATTTAAAAAGTTTTTCTTCTTCCGCAAGCCTTTTTTGGCATACAGGGCAGATAAAATCCATATCAATTACCCTTGTATCCGTTTATTTTTTTAATCATTTCCACACCTACATCACGCATAAATCTTTCACAGGCGGGGAGCATTTCATCGGGGTACATACGAAGAAAGCCGTCGGCTTCATATGTAAAATTGCCCAAATAATCGATATCGGCAAATGCTTTTAAAATGGATTCCCAATCCATTTTTGAAAGATACGGCAAGGTATGGGAATCGTGAATATTATCATTATCGTGAATATGAACACAGCCGATTCTTTTTTCCATATCTCTTATCATCGAAGCCGCATTTTCTCCTACCAACCCACAATGGCCGAGGTCAAGACAAGCGGTAAACCTTTCAGGATTGAGTGCATCAACATAGCGGTTAAAATCCTCCGCCGTACTGCAAACATTGGGAACGATGCTGTTGCGGATTTTGTCCCAGCCCCACATATTTTCCAATGCAAGCTTTACTCCGGCAGCCTTTGCATAAGGCTCAAGAGTATGGTACATTTCCATATTATGTTCAAACTGATTTTCACTGAAGACACAAGGATGTACAACACAAATTTTCGCTTCAAGCATACCCGCAATTTCGATTGCCCTTTTCACCTTTTCCATTGTACGCTCGCTGTATTCCTTATCGCCCTCTCTTACCGGCGGAAAAGGTGCGTGCGACTGTTCAAACGGAATACCATAGCTTTCGGCAATTTTTTTGATTTCTTTAATGTGCTCTTTATATGCCGAAGTATTGAGTAAATCGTTATCGTCACTCATACGGAACATCGAATAATCGATTCCCTCAAATCCGCTCTCGCAAATTATTCTCACTGCCTTTTCATCACCGAGCCGTGCGGAAAGAACTTCTGTCTGTGTTACAAGCTTCATAGTCTTCAGCCTCCGTTTTTTTTATTATATTATATCACCTTTATATTTTATCTACAAGTATAATTGAAAATTAATTTTGTTTATTGACATACCTTGAGAAATGTAATAAAATGGATTAAAATAAATAGAAGAAGGCAGGTACATAATTAATGCCAAAAGCTGAATACAGAAGCTCGATTCGTTCTAAAAATCTTATTAAAAAGGCCGTTGCAAAGCTGATTCACGAAAAAGATATTCAAAAAATAACCATTTCCGATATTATCAGAGAAGCCGATATCAGCAGAGGCACTTTCTATGCTCATTTTGCTGATGTTTCAAGCGTAATTGAGCAGATTGAAAGCGAAGAAATTCAAAATCTTATGGACTATGTTGACCGATTCGGATTTGAAAATATCGCAACCGATACGGAACGGTTTATTGAATTTTTTTGCAAATATTTGAGCAGAGATATCGAATATTACAGAATGCTTACGCAATCAAACATTCTCAATAATTTTATTTGGAGAGTTGTTGATATTTATTACGAAAAACTGTTTAATGCTATTTCACTTTCGCAAAGCGGAATGAGCAAGAATGAAATCGACCTTTCTCTTATATATATAACCTCCGGAATCAAAACAGTTATTCTCTCTTGGCTCAACAGCGAAATAAAAGGTTCTCCGAGCGATATTGCAAAATCTCTTGCAGAGCTTATCAACCTCAACAAAGAATTTTTTAACTAAAAAACCCCTGAACGGCTTATTTCCGAGCATTCGGTAAACCGTTTCGGGGGATTTTTTTATAGGCCGATAGCTCCGAGCAATCCGTATGAAAAAACTGACATAATAAGGTTTGCAACGAGTACTCCGAGAGCTATTATCGGAAACGAAATTTTGATTCTAATATCAAGCAGAGCTGCAATAAGTGCACCTGTCCAGCCTCCGGTTCCGGGAAGCGGAACGGCAACAAAGGTAAACAGTCCCCACTTAATTCCTTTTTTGAATTTCTCACTTTTTCTCATAGAGCTTGATTCAAGCTTTTCAACAAGCTTTCTTGTCGGCTTCAGCTTTTTCAGGAACTCAAAAATTTTCCTGATAAATAACAGTATAAAGGGTATCGGCAAAATATTGCCTATATAGCAAATCACAAATGCCTTTAACAGCTCAACGTCCAAAAGCTTTGCCGCAATCATTCCGCCTCTTAATTCAAGAATCGGAAACATGGAAATAATAAAAATAATCAATTCTTCGGGAACCGAGCCTTGAAAAACGCCTACAATATAATCGGTTAACGCTTCAGTCATTTGAAAACCTCTCTGTTAAATTATTTTCTGCTCAACAAGAAAATCGTGTGCACTGCGAAGGATATTTCTGTCATTTATAAATCTAAGCGTATCCATTGCTTTTTCGTAGCTTAACCAAATGTAATCCTCAATTTCCTCACGCTGAATTGTTGTTTGCGTATCCTTTGTTTTCGCAAGAAAAATCGTTACCGACTTTTCAACTCTGCCCTGAATCGTATATTCCGATTTAGAAGCAAATTGAGGTAAAATTTGAATATGAATGCCCGTTTCTTCAAGAACCTCTCTCATAGCCGTTTGTTCGTGCGTTTCACCCTTTTCAATGTGTCCTTTTGGGAAGCCCCAATGTGTACTGCGACGATTCTTAATCAGAAGATAACGAATTTCGTTATTAATCATTCTGTAAACCACAGCACCGCAGGAACGTTCATAAAGGCATTCGAGCCTGTATTCCCTGCCCTTTTCGGCAAAAGCGATAGCATCCTCAATTTGATAAGAAATAAATCTCATGCTTTTCGGTGCAACAATATAAACGGTGGGACTGCCGTCACCCCTCTTGATTGCGGCAATAACTCTGCCGTCAAAGGTTCTGACAGGATGATTAATTCCCATAATATATGCACCGTGTGTAATGTTGTCGTAGCGTTTTTTTCCTTCAATCGTGCCGAAATTCAACTGATAAACAAAGCCGAATTGTCTGTTTACTGAGCGGATAGGGTTTGTAACCCTTACTCTGACATATTTGCCGAGCATATTACCACGCCTTTCAAAAGGTCATTTTGACCCAAGATAAATACCGATTTATTATACATAATCTTCTCGCTTAAAACAATAGTTTTAACGAATTTTTATTATTTTTTCATAATTTGTAATTGTTTCATATGCATAAAGTCGATTTTTTATTTAAATTGCCAAAAGCATTTGTACGATTTTGAACCGAACAGTAAAATCAAAGCTCAAAAAAGCGGCCGCAATTTGCAGCCGCTTTAATGTCGTTATTATAATTTCACAAATTATTTGCCCAAAATCTGATCAATGGGATTATAGCCGAGAGCAAAATACTTAAATGCCCAAATGATGGGATTAAACTTAAAGAACATCCAATCAAGAACCGTTACAAAGCTTCTGAGGAAAGTTGAAATATCGTGTGTTTCGGGAACATCGACCTTTTCAAATTCTTCTCCCTCAACATTGAGAACGAAAGGCTGAGAATAGCATATTCCGTCACTGCCGGTAACATAGAATCTCACATAAAGGCTCGGCTCATCAAGCAAATCCGATGCATGGAGATCAAGAGTTGCCTTACCGTTTTTAATATTCTCCTCACGCTTAATAACATTACCGTTTGATACCCAGGTGATACGGTCAAAATCCGTACCTTCAACGGAAATAGTATCATTATTCTGATCAACATTCACTCTTGTAATCATCGGCATAGGATTTTTGAGATAAGTTTCAACCTTATCATTATCAAATTCAGGCCATTCCTTCATACCGTTAAGCTCAACGCCGTTTGAATAGCGTGAAACAGAGAAAAATTCGCCTCTTTCCATACTGCGTCTGAATTCATCGAGATTAAGCTCTTTCATATACATCATTGTGTACGAAATATCCATAACCTCGATTTTATGTGAATCCGCAAAACAGAATGCCCAAGGAACAACACCGTTGGGAATAGTCTTTTGAAGAATTTGGTCATAGAGGATACGGTCACAGCAAGTAAATTCATCGTTTGCACTGTTGATACCCATACCTACGCATGAGCCTTCATTCTCCATAAAAATTCTTGCGAATTTATTGGCATAATATTCATCGTTAAGCTGTCCGAGATGGTCGTTAACATCGTCAAATCCGATAGGATAAAGAAACTCACCGACATGAGAAAGCATAGTAAGTCCGCCGAGCTTTTTTACCTCTCTTGCGGGAGTTTCATAGTCGCCGTAAACACCGGCATAACCCTGACCGTAATCGGCGAAATAACCTGTCAAATGACAATCGCTTATGGGAGTTGCCATATTAAGCTCTATGCCGAGAGGCACATCAAGCATACCGTTTTGATGTGTTCGTCTGTCGGACTTAGCCGTACCGTTGAGATATGACTGATATTCTTCTTCCGTAAGAGGAATTATATCCGCCATTTGAGTTCTCTCATATTTGATAAGACGCATAAGCGGCACGGTTTCGGGAACGGTATTCCAGCCGTGGTTAATCGTTCCGTGGTCGGTAAGTGCAACGATATCATAATCAAGGTCATAATGCTCCTGAACATATTCGTGAATAGTCGGATAAGCATCGCTTGCGTTTGTGTGGCTGTGAAGCTGAGTTTTATAGGCAGTCCAGTTATCCCAATCAACCTGTGCATAAGGATCGGTAATAACAAAATCCTTTTCGTTTTCCGCAAAAGAACCTATTGCACATACCTGCATTGCAAAAATAAAACACAATACTACTGACAAAGTTTTTTTGAACATCAAATCATCTCCGAATTTATTTTCTCTTTGCCGCAAAGCAAAAGACACTTTATAAAAACATTATAACTAATAAAACCCAATTAATCAACATTTTTTCCATTGCACTTTTTATAGAATTTAGGTCGGCGTTTTTATTCATTATGACGAAAAGCTCATCCGAACGGACGAGCTTTTCTGTTTCAGAATATTTTCGCAAATGATTTCGGAATCACCTTATTTAATCCGAAAAGCTTTTTAAAGAATGCGATAATTCTCAAAAACAAGCTTACATATGAAGTCATTTTTTGAGTATCGGAGCTTACGGCATTACCGTCTTTATCGAAAACAGTTGCGGTTATAATCGTTTCACCATCGTGCTGCGGAGTAATTTCACAGGTTTTACCGTTATCCGAAACATTCAAATCAAAGTTTTCGTTATCGGCAGTCCATTTAACATAGCCGCCTTCGGGAATTTTCGCTTCATCGATATGAAGAATAATCGAATCGCCGTAATCTATTTCGGTCTGTGATGGATATTTAATAACGCCGTTTGAATTAAAATGGATATTCGCATATTCAAGATATTCATTGTAATAATCAAACCGAATGCAGAACCAGTCTTCTTCTTCACCGGAATAATAAACATCGGTAATACTTTCGCAGAGATCAAACGCACACCAATTTACTCCTGTGACGCTATCCGGAATCGTTACGCTTTCAAGGCTTGTGCAGAAAGCAAAAGCCGATTCGCTTATGGTTGTTATACCGTCGGGAATTGTTATGCCGTTAAGCTCCGCACAATCAAAGAATGCCATATCCGCAATGGTTTTTGTTCCGTGCTTAATCATATATGAACCCGAAATTGTTTCTTTGGCTTTGATAACGTGATTACCTATATAAAGCACATCATTTTCCCAATTGGAATCATCATTATAATATGCTGTACCCTCAAATGCGGAATCGCCGATTTCGGTTACGCTGTCGGGAATGGTTATATTATCAAGAGCCGTACAATCGTAAAAAGCATACATACCGATGTTCTTGACTCCGACGGGAAGTTCTATACTTGAAATCTTTTCGCAACCGGAAAATGCAAAACTGTCTATTACAGTTAAATTTTGAGGAACGGTAATTTCTTTAAGGCTCTTACAGTTGCCGAACGCTTCGAATCTTATTTCGGTTACACTGTTTGGAATTATAACATTATCAAGGCTTTCGCAGCCGTAAAAGGTTTGGTCTTCAATGCGAGCTATACCATTGGGAATTGTAATGCTCTTGAGCTTCGAGCAATTATAGAACGCAGCGTTTTCTATATCCGTAACCGTATTGGGAATCGTTACATTTTCAAGCTTTGTACATTCGTAAAACGCACTGTATTTTATGGCTTTTACTCCATTCGGAATCGAATAGCTCGTTATTTTGCTTGCGGAGGGATATTGAATCAATTCGGATTTATCTTTATTAAAGAAAACACCGTATTCATCACTTGAATAGTTTTTGTTATCTTCAGCTACGATTATAGCTTCAAGTCCCAAGCAGCCTTTAAATGCGGATTCATCAATATCCTCAATGCCGTCCGAAACCTTTATGCTTTTAATTTTTTCACAACCGTCAAAAGCATAACAGCCGATACTTTTAACTTTGTCGGGAATATTGATACCGTCAAGCTTTGTACAGCCGCAAAACGCATAATTGCCGATACGCTCAACGCTTTCGGGAATTGTTACGGTTGAAAGATTTTCACAGTTCTCAAACGTTCCGTTGCCTATACTTGTAATGTTGTTTGAAAGAGTTATGTTTTTAAGATTCGTGCAATTGTAAAAAGCAAATTTTCCGATACTTACAACACTATCCGGAATAGTTATGCTTTCAATTCCGCTGCAATATTCAAACGCAGAATCACATATATCGGTTACACTGTCGGGAATGGTTACGCCGATAAGATTTTGGCAATCTGCAAATGCCGAATCCGCAATGGTCTTTGTTCCGTCTTTAACTTCAATTGAATATGTACTTGTTAAAATCTTTTTCGCTTTAATATAATATTTTTCGATATAAAGCGAATTGTCTGCCCAATTTGATTTATTATTGTAATATGCAGTATTGTAAAATGCACCATAGCCGATATATTTTATGTAATCGGGCAAATCTATATTTTCAAGTTTTGTGCAATCTAAAAAAACATAGCGGCTTATTTCCGTCACACTGTCGGGCAAAGTTATGCTTTTAAGTTTCGTACAATTATAAAATGCATAGGGAGCTATGCTTTTTACGCCATTGCAAATCTTTACGTTTGAAAGGCTTGTGCAATTCTCAAAAGCACAATAGCTAATGCTGATTACGCTGCCGGGAATGGTTACGTCTTCAAGGCTTTCACACCATTCAAAAGAAGAATCGGCAATAACTTTTGTACCGTCTTTAATTGTATATGAGCCTGTAATATAATCGTTTGCATCAAGAACACAATTATCGATATACAATACACCGTCTTCCCAATTTGAATCATCATTATAGTATGCGGTATTGTAAAACGAATTGCTGCCGAGTTCTGTAATATTATCCGAAATATCAATTTTTTCAAGCTTTTCACACCAAGAAAAAACATCATCTCCGATGCTTGTTACGCTGTTCGGAATTGAAATCTCTTTAAGACCTGAACAGCCTATAAACGCACAACTGCCAATGCTCGTTACACTATCGGGTATCGTGATGGTTTCAAGACTGTCGCAATTGTAAAAGGTATAACCATTTATCATAGTTATACTGTTTGGAATTGTTACGCTTGCAAGGCTCGTGCAGTAATAGAACGCACTATATCCGATGTATGTAACGCTATCGGGAATTATAATGCTATTAAGGTCTGTGCAGTACTCGAAAGCGGCATCTTCGATGCTCGTAACCGGATAACCTCCGAGGCTTGACGGAATAACAATATCGCCCTTGATTTCTTTGTCAACGCCTATTATTATCGCTTCATTATCCGATATATAATATCTAAAATATTCGCTTGTTTGTTCCGCCGATGCTTTAGGTGCAAAATAATCAACGTCGGCAAAGAACACAATGCCCAAAACCATTATCGTGCACATCAAAAGCGACAACACCTTTTTAAAATTTCTTCTCTCCATCTTATAAACCTCCGTAAAATTTTATAAAATTTTTAAACCAAAGCAAGCTGTATGCTTTTCGCTGAAAATCAGCATTAAAATTTTATCATACAAAAATTATTTTGTCTATACTATCTTCTGATTTTGTATTAAGCATGAAAAGAATGTAATTTAAAAATCAACCGAAATATCCACCATTCAGAGAACATCAGCGGCTATATTTTTCGTTCATTGCTTTAACCGCTTGTGCTATTTCGGAGCGGAGTGATTCCGGTTTCAGAACCTCAACGTATGTTCCGTACTGCATGGCCCAATGAAACATTGCGTTTTTATTTACCTTTACGCAAACATCAACCGTTTCTTCCGCCTCGTTCATAAGCTTTATTGATGTACCGAACCAATCGACAATATCGTTTACAATGCGTTTACTTGCTCTGAATTCGACATTAACGCTTTCGCCGCAATACATATAGATATGCTCCGCCATATGTTTAGGCAAATCGAGTCCGTTTTTTAGATCTTCAACCTTATTCATCGGTTTAACAGGCTCATCGAGAATTTCTATATCAATGATTCTGTCCACTCTGTAATGAGAAACATTATCGTATTTGTCATTATTGCAAATAAGATAATATCTGCCGTTTGCCGCAACCATCTGATACGGATTAACCTTGTACTCCGCTGTTTTGCCGTGATGGATTCTCTTTTCTCTTTCGAGCTTGAGGTTAAAATCGGAATAATTAAATTTAACCTTTTTGCCGTTTTCAATTGCCTCATCGAGAATACCTATCGTATAAAAAAGCTCTTTGTTTGTCGGCATCGATACCGGTAAATTGCACACATGACGCACTTTGGCGGAAAAATATTTATTTGACTGCTTTTCGAGCTTTCGGATTAGCTCTTTGCATTGGCTGTGGGGAATATATTTTGAGAAAAGAATGCTGTCAATCAACAAGCGCAATTCGCTGTCGTCAAACGCACGGATAATATACCAGTCCGAACAGGTCGTTTCATGCTCACCGTTTTTTGTTTTGCGAATATGCTCCGAATAACCGATGTCAAAGCCCATATCCACCAAATCGGTCAGATTTCTTTTAACCGCTTTCCTGTCTAGTATTATTCCGTACTCATCTTCAAGAAGGTTTTGTATTTGCTTTTGAGTTAGAGTATGCTCACTGTCGGTATGTTTTTTAAGAATTTCGATTATGCATAATATTGCCGCCTTTTTGGAGCTTGTTTGATACATAAATAAACACCTCAAAATCATATTAACCGCTAATCGGCAATTTGTCAATGTTTCTCATTTAGAAACATTTATTATTTCCGACCATGATTGTATAATTCAAGAAAAGCTTGTGGTTTTAACACTTTTTTCAACACTTTTTCAATCTTTTATGTTAACATATAGATATGCGGAGGTGCTGCAATGAGAATTTTACTTGTTGAAGACGAAAAAAGAATGGCACAGGCATTATGCGAAATTCTTCGTCTTGAAAAATACGAGGTTGACCATTACGCAAACGGCAATGACGGTTTATCGGCATTGGAAAGCAACATTTACGATATAGTTATCCTCGATGTTATGCTTCCCGAATTAAACGGATATGAAATTGCAAAAAAAGCAAGAAGTGCAGGTATAACAACACCGATTTTGATGCTAACCGCAAAATCGGAACTCGACGATAAGGTTACGGGGCTTGACAGCGGTGCCGATGATTATCTCACAAAGCCGTTTATGACTCGTGAACTGCTTGCAAGACTTCGTGCTCTCGGCAGACGAACTCTCGGAACTCCCGACGGAACTCTACTGTACGGCGATCTTTCGCTTGATACAAGCTCTCTTACGCTGACCTGCACCGGAAACGGTCAAAGTGTCAGACTCGGTGAAAAGGAATACCGTATTCTCGAATATCTTATTGCAAACGGCGGTCAAATTCTCACCCGTGAACAGCTTGCCCTCAAAATCTGGGGATTTGACAGCGATGCGGAATACAATAATGTTGAGGTTTATATGTCATTCACTCGTAAGAAGCTTGCATTTGTCGGAGCAAAAACGGAAATAAAAGCCGTCAGAGGTATCGGTTATGAATTGAGGTGTTCCGATGTTTAAAAAAACACGACGCAAAATTGTTTTGTCGATTATGACGATTCTTGTTGCTTTGTGGGTAGGAACGCTCGGAGTTATATATACTTCAAGCTATTATGAAATGAAAAATCAAAATGAAGATATGCTGAAGGCTCATGCGGAAATGTATAATCTTTCCACCGAATTAAAAGGCTTTCACCACGACAGACCTATGCCCGAACCGAACGGTCACGGCTTTAATCCCGCTTTTATCGATTCACCGATGTTTCGTCTTTCAACATTCTATACGGTTGCCATTGCCGACAGCGGAGAAACGCTTGAAATTATAAATGAACCTCCGACTGTACATACCGACAGTGACCTTGAAAATCTTGCTTTTAATATTCTAATGGGAAACAAAGACATTGGGAAGAAAAACTATCTCTTGTTTTATAAGCTCCGAAAGGACGGCTATACTCTTGTTGCGTTTATGGACAACACCGTTATGCGTGAAAACGCCTCAACCTTATTCAGACACACTTTGATTTTCGGCGGTGCGGCACTGATTCTGTTTTTCTTTATTTCGGTTTTCCTTGCAAAAAAAATCGTAAAACCTCTTGAGGAAAGCTATCAAAAGCAAAAACAGTTTATTTCGGATGCCGGACACGAATTAAAAACTCCCGTATCTGTTGTTAATGCAAATGCCGAACTTTTGATGAGAGAAATAGGCGATAATAAATGGCTGTCAAATATCCAATATGAAAGCGAACGAATGGGAGTGCTTGTAAGTCAGCTTTTGGAGCTTGCACGCACCGAAAGCATCAAGCCGCAAACAGAGATAATCGATTTCAGCCGTTTATGTATCGGCGAAAGTTTGCCGTTTGAAAGCGTTGCCTTTGAAAAAGGTCTTGATTTGATTGAGAATATTTCGGAGAAAATAAACGTTGTCGGAAACAGCGTGCAGCTCAAGCAGGTAATTTCCATACTTCTCGACAACGCTATTCGTCACGGCACAGACGGGAAAGAAATACGCTTGATTCTCTGCGAGGAACACGGATTTGCAAAGCTTTCCGTTATAAACAAGGGCGACGAAATCCCGAAAGAGCAGCGTGAACGGCTGTTTGAACGCTTTTACCGTACCGATTCCGCACGAAGCGGTGACGATTCCCACTACGGCTTGGGACTTGCGATTGCAAAAGCCATTGCCGAATCCCACAACGGTGATATTGATGTTATATGCTATGATGGACTCGTTGAATTCAGATTCAAAATTCCATTGTCACAATCAAAATAATACAATTCAATAAAACTTCAATTTTTCTTCTGTATAATGTTAAAGCGTTGTACAGAAGAATTTTTTTTGAAAGGAGCGTACCGATGAAATACCGACACGAATGGAAGCACATTATCAGCTACGGCGATATGCTGACAATCAGAGCAAGACTTTCCGCTGTTGCAAAGAACGATATTCACGCCGTTGACGGTAAATACAAAATACGAAGTATGTATTTTGACAATGCCTACGATAAAGCACTGAGAGAAAAAATCGATGGCGTTAATGCCAGAGAGAAATTTCGCATTCGATATTATAACGATGATACCTCTCTGATTTTTCTTGAAAAAAAGTGCAAAATCAACGGTTTATGCTTAAAAGAAAGCACCGTTTTGACAAAGGAACAGGCAGAATCGATTTCTCACGGCATTATAATCCGGCAAAGCGGAACCGAAAATCGCCTTATTGACGAATTGCGTTTCAAAATGACAAATCAGGGACTAAAACCGAAAACCATTGTCGATTACACAAGAGAGCCTTTTGTTTTTCCCGCCGGAAATGTCAGGGTAACTCTTGATTATGACATTCGAACGGGACTTAACCAAACCGATTTTCTAAATCCTCATTGTGTAACTGTTCCCGCCGCCGAAAACGCAATTATTCTTGAAGTTAAGTGGGATGAATTTCTTCCCGATATAATTCGTGAAGCGGTTCAGCTTCCGAATTGCCGTTCAACAGCATTTTCAAAATACGCCGTTTGCAGAACATATGATTAAAATATTAATTTAAAGGAGCAATCACTATGACATTTAATGACATTTTCAAATCGAGTTTTTTGGAAAACATCGCAAGCGTAAGCATTCTTGATATGGCAATCGCCATGGCACTTTCATTCGGCATAGGACTTTTTATTTTTCTCATCTACAAGAAAACATATCAGGGAGTTATGTATTCATCAAGCTTTGGAACAACTCTCGTAGCTCTTACGATGATAACAACGCTTGTTATTCTTGCCGTAACATCAAATGTTGTTCTTTCTCTCGGTATGGTCGGTGCTCTTTCGATTGTCAGATTCCGTACCGCCATAAAAGAGCCGCTCGACATTGCATTTCTTTTTTGGGCTATTGCCGTCGGCATTGTTCTTGCGGCGGGTATGATTCCGCTTGCCGTTATCGGAAGCGTACTTATCGGCGTTATACTTCTTGTTTTCGTTAACAGAAAATCACATTGCAATCCTTATATTGCGGTCATATCCTGCACGGATTCGGCAGCGGAAAAAAATGCGGTAAGCTATCTTAAAGGTAAGGTCAAAAAATGCGTTATTAAGAGCAAAACGGTTCAAAAAGGAGGAATCGAGCTTAATTTTGAGATACGCTTAAATGACGAAAGCACGGATTTTATAAATGAATTGAGCGATATGCAGGGAATAAACAGTGCCGTTCTTGTCAGCTACAACGGCGAATATATGGGTTAAGGGAGGCACATTATGTCAACTCACAAGCATTTTGACAAAATTTGCTGTGTTGTTCTTGCCTTGGTGTTAATTTTCACCGTGATTTTTATCAACGCCGAAAAGCTCGGTATTCAAAAAGCTTCACTTGTAATGGGCTATGAAAAAACTCTGTTTGACACTTCAAAGGTTCACACTATAGAAATTGTTTCCGATAATTGGGACGAATTTATCAAAAACTGTAAAAGCGAGGAATATTATAATTGCTCGGTCATAATCGATAACGAATCATATAAAAATGTTGCGATTAGAGGCAAGGGAAACACTTCGCTCACGCAGGTTGAATCCTACGGAAACAATCGCTACAGCTTCAAAATCGAATTTGACCACTATGACAGCACGAAAACATATCACGGTCTTGATAAGCTTTGCTTGAACAATATTATCCAAGACAACACCTATATGAAGGATTACCTGACTTATCAAATGATGAAAGAACAAGGCATCGCCTCCCCTCTTTGCAGCTTTGCTTTTATCACAGTTAACGGAGAGGATTGGGGACTTTATCTTGCTGTCGAAGGCGTTGAAGAATCATTCCTAAAAAGAAATTACGGTAATGATTACGGAGAGCTGTATAAACCCGACAGTATGAATATGGGCGGCGGCAGAGGAAACGGTAAAGAATTTAACTTTGATAATTTTTCCGAAAATATTGACATTCAACCGCCGGAAAACTCAAAAGCCGAGTTACAGGTCGAAAGAAATGAAAACAGACAAAATCCGAATCAAAATCAAGATTTTTCGTTTCCGAACGGTATTCCGCCCGAAATGCCAAACGGCGAGCTTCCGTTTGAAAACAGCTTCGGAGAAATGCCGACACCGCCCGATTTTTCGGCGGATTTTGATAAATCGGAGATAAACGGAGAAAACGAAAATCACGGCAACAGGGATAACGACGGCAACAAAACGCACGGTGGTATGTTCGGCGGCAACGATGATGTTAAGCTGCAATATATCGACGATGATGAAAGCAGCTATTCAAACATCTTTGAAAACGCCAAAACCGATGTCACAAGCACCGATAAAAAGCGACTTATCGAAGCATTGAAAAATCTTTCAAGCGGCAATGAAATCGAAAATACCGTTGATATTGATGCCGTTATCCGCTATTTTGTCGTTCATAATTTCGTTTTGAATTTTGACAGCTATACAGGCTCTATGGTTCATAACTATTACCTTTATGAAAAAGACGGTCAAATGCAGATGATTCCGTGGGACTACAACCTTGCGTTCGGCGGGTTCCAATCTATGAGCAACGCAACGGAGCTTGTGAATTATCCGATAGATTCACCCGTTTCGGGCGGTGATGCTCAAGACCGACCTATGATTGCTTGGATTTTTCAAAGCGAAGAATACAATGAGCTTTATCATCAAATTTTTTCCGAATACATTTCCGAATACTTCGAGAATGGAATTTTTGAAGAAAACTTTAACGCAACAATTGAAATGATATCTCCGTATGTTGAAAGAGATCCGACCAAATTTTGTACCTATGATGAATTTTTGTCGGGTGCGGAAACTCTGAAAGAATTTTGCCTGCTTCGTGCCGAAAGCATAAGAGGTCAGCTAAACGGAACGATAGGTTCAACCGATGATACACAAATCGACAGCAGCCTTGTTGATGCCGGTGATATCAAAATCGAAGCGATGGGAACGATGAACAATTCAATGTCGCACGACAGGAATTTTGCCTTTGACAAATCGAAATTTGATTTTAATAACAAGCCGAACGATAACGCTTTTCCGAGTAAGAATGCAATGACAAATTCCGATGCACCCGATATCCGAAAAGATAACGATGAACGAGAAATTCCGAATGCAAATCAAAATTCGTTTGACCTCTCCGACACGCTTCTTTTTGCGTTAAGCATATTCATTCTGATACTCGGAATTTGCTTTGCATTTTTTAGCAAAAGAAAAAAATAAATCAAAACATCACAATTTTCCTGTCTTAAAACCTTGACATTAATCCGTTTATATTTTATTATATTAGTGTCAAAAAAATCTGAAAGACAAGGAAGTGGATTTTGATGGATAAACAGTACGAAGCCTTATTTACCCCGTGGAAAATAGGCAACGTGGAAATCAAGAACAGAATCGTTTTGTGCCCCATGGGCGGAACATCTCTTTTCGGTTGGATGGAGCCTAACCATTTCGACAAAGAAGCCGCTGCGTTCTTTATCGAAAAGGCAAAAAACAATGTAGGTCTTATTATACCCGGTATCGCTCCCATCAAGGATACCTTTTTCGGAAAGTGGCTTTGGCAGGGCGAAAAAAAATTTGATGAGCTTAAAGTATTTATGGACGAAATTCATAAGTACGGTGCAAAGCTTTTTGTTCAGATAACCGCCGGTATGGGACGCTCGTGGGCGATATCCTCCCCTCTTGTTCCCATCCACAATAACCCCGTTCTCAGAACAATATGCAAGCCGATTATCGATACGGCACACGAGCTTGCAAGCCCCAGTCCGCTCCCCTCACGCTGGTCGGATAAAATAACAACTCCCGAATTAACGATTAAGCAGATTGAAGAAATCGTTGATGCTTTTGCGAAAACGGCATATCTTTGCCAAAAAGCCGGTGTTGACGGCATTGAGGTTCACGCAGTTCACGAAGGCTATCTTCTTGACCAGTTCACACTGCCTTATACCAATAAGCGTACCGATAAATACGGCGGTTCATTTGAAAACCGTTACCGTTTTGCAACAGATATCGTTAAAGCAATCAAAGCTAAATGCGGCAATGATTTTCCCGTATCACTGCGTTACTCCGTTGAATCAAAGGTTAAGGATTTCTGCGTAGGTGCAATTCCCGGCGAAGAATATACCGAAATCGGCAGAAATATGGCTGAAAGCGAAAAGGCTGCAAAATATCTTCAGGATGCGGGCTACGATATGCTCAATGCGGATAACGGTACATACGATTCCTGGTATTGGTCACATCCGCCTATGTATATGCCTCAAAACTGTAACCTTGAGGATGTTGCACATATTAAGAAATTTGTTGATATTCCCGTTGTTTGTGCGGGACGAATGGAGCCTGATGTCGGAGCAAAGGCTATTGCCGAGGGCAGAATCGATGCTATGGGTGTTGCCCGTCAGTTCCTTGCCGACGACCAATGGGTAACAAAGCTTATCGAAGACAGACTTGAGGATATCCGTCCCTGCATTTGCTGCCATAACGCTTGCTTCAATATGGCAAAATACAAAGGAACCGCAAACCAGCAAACCATTCCCGACACAAGCCATATTGCACGCTGTGCTCTTGATCCGAGAGTTATGCAGTCCAAAAAGTATAAGCTTGTTCCGGCAAAGAAGAAAAAGACTATTGCCGTTATCGGCGGCGGTATCGGCGGAATGGAAGCGGCAATTGTTTGTGCCAAGAGAGGACACAAGGTTGACCTTTACGAAAAGAGCGACAAGCTCGGCGGTGTTTTCATTGCCGCAGCAGCTCCCTCATACAAAGAAAAAGACCGTGACCTTATCGCATGGTACAATCGAGAAATCAAGAGATATGATGCAATCAGCATTCATATGAATACCGAAATCAAGGATATTTCATCGCTTAAAGCGGATGAGGTTATCGTTGCAACGGGTGCTGTTGCAAACAAGATTCCCGTTAAGGGAGCGGAAAACGCAATTCAAGCCGTTGATTTTCTTCTCGGAAACAAGGCTGTCGGAAACGATGTTGTTGTTGTCGGCGGCGGACTTACCGGCTGTGAAATCGCATATGAGCTTTATCTTCAGGGCAAGAATCCGACAATTATCGAAATGCAAAATGACCTTATTGTTTCGGATAAGATCTGTCTTGCAAACGCAAGCTTCCTCAGAGATTTCTTCCCCGCAAAGAATGTTCCGGTATATCTTGAAACAAAAACAACCGAAATTCGCAATGACGGCGTAACCATTGCCACCAAGGACGGAAAAACGAAGAATATAAAAGCCGACAGCGTTATTCTCTCTGTCGGATACAAATCCGCACCCATTGCCGAAAAATCAAAGCATGTTCATATTGTCGGTGATGCATCAAAGGTCGGAAACCTTCGCACCGTTATTTGGGGTGCTTGGGATGTAGCAATGAAGCTGTAATTTAATAAATAAAGGGAATTGTCGATAAAATTTGCAAAAAGCATTATCGGCTGTTCCCTTTTGTTTTAATTTTTTAATATGAGAGGAGATTTTTTTCATGAAGAAACGCATTTTGGCTATAGCGCTTGCGATTTTGATGCTGCTTCCCGTAGTGCCGATGAGTGTGTCGGCGGCGGGTGAGGCGTTGGTCGTAACGGGCGGCGAAAGAGACAAGGATTACACCTACGAGGGCGGTGTACTGACCGTTCGTACCGCAATGCCGATAACGATTAAAAACGCAGATCCCTCCGCGGCAACAACGGATCACATTGTTGTCAAGAAAGATATTTCGGCAAACATAACTCTTGCGGGAGTTA
>CAZNAC010000020.1:0-30871 GCA_964571095.1 uncultured Clostridium sp.
CTATTGGTTCATCGGCATCTTCACAGGTGATACAAAAATTTTCTGATAAGTAAATATTAATCGTCAATAAAACTCAAAACCGAGACTGTTACGGCAGCCTCGGTTTTTTATTAACAATATAGACCTTTTACGAATATAATGTAAGGACAGGCAATTTTGAAATTTTCGCTCCCCGATTTCAATTCAATGTTTAATTTGTCTGTCATATGCCAAAAATAGTTGTGAAAACAACTTAATGTGGAGAGTGATTACAAGTGACCGTAAAACGGGGAGAAATCTATTACGCCGACCTAAGCCCTGTCATCGGCTCGGAGCAAGGCGGCACTCGTCCCGTGCTGATAGTGCAAAACGATGTCGGCAACAAATTCAGTCCGACTGTTATTGCCGCCGCGATAACCAGCCAAAGATTCAAAACAAGTCTGCCCACACATATAAGGGTTAACGCCAACGGCTGCGGACTTGCAAAGGATTCTATCGTTCTTCTTGAACAGGTTCGTACTCTTGATAAAAAAAGGCTTAGAGAAAAAATGGGAAACCTCGATGAAACCGATATGGTCAGAGTTGACAAAGCTTTATCTGTAAGCCTCGGTATCGGTGCAGAGGGTTAATCGATTTTTGCGAGTATCATATCAAGAAATGTTTAACTTAGCTTCCAAAATCAAAGGCATAGAAGATTTGCTCATTGCAAAAATTCTATGCCTTATCAGTTTCAAGAAACTATCCCCTATTTTTCTGTCTATATGCCAATGTCCGAAATACCATTTATATATAACATTATATATTATGCCCCTTTGCACTTATCAGCATTTCCTTTGCTGTTTCAAGCTGAAGCGGTGTTATATTTCCCCCGCCGGATATTCTTGCAATTTCCGAGGCTCTGCCTTCAAAATCAAGTGTTTCTATTTTGGTATAGGTCTTTTCACTCTCAACAGACTTGATTATTTTCATATGGCAATCCGCCTGTGCTGCGATTCGTGCAAGATGAGTTACGCAAATTACCTGTCTGCCCTTGGAAACCTCTCCGAGCTTCAATGCGATTTTTTCCGCCGCCGAACCGCTTACTCCCGTATCGATTTCGTCAAAAATAAGCGTTCCGATGTTATCCTTATCCGAAAGAACATTCTTAATTGCAAGCATAATTCTCGAAAGCTCGCCGCCCGATGCTATTTTGGCAATCGGCTTCGGCTCCTGACCGGGGTTTGCACTTATCAAAAATTCTATCGCATCGGCTCCCCTTGAGGTAAGAGCGGTCTGTTTTCTGTCAACAACAAATGTTACCTTGGGCATATCGAGAAATTCAAGCTCCGATTTAACATTTTTTTCAAATTCCGTCGCCGCTTTCATTCTGCTTTCGGTAAGCTGTGATGAAAGCTTTTTTATTTCATCCGAAAGAGCGTAAAGCTTCTCTTCAAGCTCCGAAATTCTTTCGTCAGATATTTCTATTTCATTCTTTTCCTTTTTTGCCGCTTCGAGATACGAAAGAATATCTTCCTCCGTTTTGCCGTATTTCATCGACATACGGTAGAGAAAATCAAGCCTTTCATTAACCGCATTAAGCCGTTCGGGATTATAATCAAAGCCGTTAATAAGCTCCCTTATCTCCGATGCATAATCCGAAAGCTCATATGCCATTCCTCTTATTCCTTTTGCGGCATTTTCAACACCGTTATGGTATTTCGCCGCTCTTTCAAGCTCACCGGCACAATCCTCAATACCGCTAAGGATTCCGTTATCACACTTCATTGCCGAGTAAGCATTTTCAAGAGCCTTTAAAACCTTGCCGCCGTGCTGCAAAAGCTCCTTTTCCTTTGAAAGTGCATCACGCTCTCCGACTTTTATATCCGCCGCCGTTATTTCGTCAATACGAAAGCTGAGATAATCGAGCCTTGCCGCTTTTTCATCTCTTGAATCATAAAGAGTATCAAGCTCTTTTTTTACGGCAATAAGCCTTGAAAAAACCTGCTTATATTCACTGCGTAAATCAAAATTTTCCGCAAGACTGTCGATAAATCCGCAGTGCTTTTCAGGGGAAAGAAGTGCCTGACTGTCGTGCTGACCGTGAATATTGATAAGTCCCTCACCTATTTCCTTCAGAGCCGAAACGGTGGCGGGACAACCGTTTATCCTACAAGAATTTCTGCCCGATGCACTCAAAGAACGACTTAAAACAAGGGTATTATCCGGCATTTTTTCTATGCCCATTTCATCGAGTACACGCTGTGTTTCTTCGCTTATATCCGCAAAAGAAGCAAATACGGTTGCGTTTTCCGTGCCGGAACGGATAAGCTCTCTGGATGTGCGTTCACCGAGCACGGCATTAATCGCATCGATAACGATGGATTTACCCGCACCCGTTTCACCCGTCATAACATTAAGTCCGCTGTCAAATTCAAGCTCCGCACTTTCTATAACGGCAATATTACTGATTTTTAAAACAATCAACATAGTAAGCTACTCATCCCTTCAGGATATAAGTTCGGCAATTGCATCCTTCATTCGGTTTGCATTTTCGGGAGTTCTGCAAAGTGCAAAAATGGTATCGTCCCCCGCAAGCGTTCCGACAAGTCCCTCCCAATGCATGGAATCAAGAGCGGCACACGCTGCCTGTGCCATACCGGTATAGCACTTAACAACCAAGGTATTACCGGCGTAATCCGCCGATATTACGGAATGTGCAAAAATGCTTCTGTATTTTCCGAGCAGCTCGTTTGATTCGCCGTTATCAACGGCATATCGGCTTCTGCCAAGCTCATCAACCTTTTTTACAAGTCTTAAATCTTTAATATCTCTTGATACGGTCGCTTGAGTTGTGTCAAAGCCTTCCGCTTTCAACATTTCAAGCAAATCCGTTTGAGTTGCAAGGCAATGCTGCTCAATCAGTCTGATTATTGCTTCGTGTCTTTTCTTTTTCACAATCTACACTCCTTGATTTTAACAGCAGAACCGCATATGCGTTCCGCAGATTTATTATCGTCTTTGTGCAAGCTTTTGGTAAAGAATATCAATAAAATTATCCGATTTGATTCTTATAAAATTCGCTGTAAATTCCGCTCTCGAAATAACCACCTTTGAATCCGGTTCAATATCAACCGGCTCCGTTCCGTCATTTGAAATGCAAAGCGGACTGTTTTCATCCGATTCAACCGTAATCACCGCATCGGGCCTGAAAATAAGAGAACGGTCAACAAGCGAATGAGGGCAAAGCGGAGTTAACAGAATGCTTTCAAGCTCCGGATCAACTATAGGGCCTCCTGCCGAAAGAGAATATGCGGTTGAACCGGTCGGAGTTGAAACAAGGATTCCGTCGCAAAGATAGCTGTTAAACTTTTTTCCGTCAAGCGAAACATTGATTGCCGTCATACGCTGCTTTTCTTTGTTTGTTATCAGTGCATCGTTAACGCAATAATCAAGGCTAACGGTTTTGCCGCCGCTGATTATGCCGGTTTTGAGCATAAGCCTTTTATCCAAAGAATAATCCCCTTCAATAAGCCTTGAAAGAAGATGAAGCTCATTGTCCTCAAGCCCCGCCATAAACGCAAGTCTGCCGGCATTAACACCGAGTATCGGCTTTTGCTTAACAGCCGCAATTTTTGCGGCATGAATTATCGAGCCGTCACCGCCGATTGCAATAACCGCATCACAGCTTTCTACCGCCTCATTCTCCGACAGAAAATTTGCACCGGTAAATTCAAAATCATTTTTAAATTCCTCAAAAAAGCAAAAATCAGCTCCGAGCTTTTTTAAGCTTTCGCAAATTCCGATCGTTGTTTTCAAAGCTTCTTTTCGTGTTAAATTCGGCATAAGAGCAATTTTCATTCTCTCACCTCCGGATTATTTATCAAGATTTTCGTGTGAACGGTCAACAAGCTCGTTAACAGAACCGTTCCATACTATTTCACCGTTTTCGTTTTTTTCTATGTACATAAGATATTCGATGTTTCCCTCCGGTCCCTTTATAGGCGAAAAATCAACATCGATAACTCTAAAGCCGTTATCTGCCGCAAACTCCACAATAGTTTTTACAACATCAGTGTGAACCGTTTTATCACGCACAACACCTTTTTTTCCGATATTTTCTTTGCCCGCCTCAAACTGCGGTTTGATAAGGCATACAGCTTCTCCCGAAGTCTTGAGCAAGGTATGCATCACCGGTAAAATAAGCTTTAGTGATATAAACGAAACATCAACAGATGCAAAATCGATTTCATCCGGCACCTGTTCTCTCGTTACATATCTGAAATTTGTCCGTTCAAGGTTAACCACTCTTTCATCGCAACGAAGCTTCCAGGCAAGCTGACCGTAGCCGACATCGATTGAATAAACCTTTTTTGCACCGTTGGTGAGCATACAATCAGTAAAACCTCCGGTTGAGGCTCCGATATCCATACATATGCAGTTCTTTAAGTCAAGATTGAAGCTTGTAACTGCTTTGTTCAGCTTGAGTCCGCCTCGGCTCACAAACGGATTCACTGCACCTCTGACCTCGATTACATCGGTTTCTTTAATTGTAACGCCGCCCTTGAGTGCCTTTTGACCGTTAAGATAAACACTGCCCGCCATTATCATTGCTTTTGCCTTTTCTCTTGTTTCGGCAAATCCTCTTTCAAAGACCGCAACATCAAGTCTTAATTTTTCACTCATAGAGTAACCTCGTTTTCTATTATAAGAGCCATTTTTTCCGGACTCATATCGTACTTTTCCATTAATCTGTCAATGCTTGCGTGACCGACAAATTCATCATTTACCGCAGTTATTCTGTATTTTCCTTTATAGCCTTTTTCAAGAAGACAAGAGGCGAAGCCTTCCGCAACTCCACCGTTTTTCATTCCTTCTTCAAAAAACAAAACATTTTTGCAGCCGCAAACCGCCTCAACAGCTTCATCGGGAATAGGCTTAATTTTTGTTAACTTAACAATTTTGATGTCAATATTTTTCATTTTAAGAATCTGCTCGGCTTTCAAAGCATTAAAATAAAGTCTGCCGTAGGTAACAACAGCTGTTTCCGATTCGGATGAACCCGTAATATAATAATCCTCCGAATTCGTTTCCGATGCACCCGCAGGCATACAGCCTCTCGGATACCGTATCAAAACAAGATTATCATCTTTATAAAATGCATTATAGAGTGCACGGTTCAATTCCGCATAGGTTGCGGGAGAATAAACGGTTGTGTTCGGTATACTTCTTGCGATAGCAACATCATAAAGTCCTTGGTGAGTTTCACCGTCCTCGCCGACAAATCCGGCTCTGTCAACGGCAATAACCGTCTTTTTCCTTTGAAGTGCACAATCGTGAATCAATTGATCCGCACATCTTTGCAAAAAAGTTGAATATACGGCAAATACCGGTATCATTCCGCCTGCAGAAAGACCGCTCGCAAAGGTTACTGCGTGTTCCTCGGCAATGCCGACATCAAAAAATCTTTCGGGATATTCTTTTGAAAAAGTATCCAATCCCGTACCGAGTGCCATTGCGGCGGTTATCGCACAAACACGCTTGTCCTTCGCCGCAAACTCACAAAGAGTCTTTCCGAAATGCGACGAAAAACTGTCGCCCGAAGTCAGCGGTTCACCCGTATTAATATCGAATTTAGAAATTCCGTGAAACTTTTCGGGTGCGGTTTCGGCAAAATCATAGCCTCTGCCCTTTAGTGTGTTGATATGAATAATAACAGGAACAGAAATCATTTTTGCACTGTTCATTGCCTCGCAAAGTCCCTTTATATCATGACCGTCAATCGGACCGATGTATCTGAAACCCAAATCCTCAAAAAAGGAGCTGGAATAAATTATATTTTTTAATGTTGCTTTAAGTTTAAAAAGATGATTTGCAAGCGATTCACCGACTATCGGGATTTTTTTAAGAGTTTTTTCCGTTCCCGCTTTGAAGCGGTAGTATTCCGGCTTTGCTCTCACCTTTGCAAGATATCTTGCCATTGCACCGACATTTTCTGAAATCGACATTTCATTATCGTTAAGAATAATGATAAGCCTTGATTTGGTTGAGCCTGCGTGATTGAGAGCCTCATAAACCATTCCGTTGCCAAACGAGCCGTCACCGATAACCGCAACGGCATAGTTTTTGTTTCCTTTAACGGTGTTTGCTGCTGCGATACCCGCCGCCTGCGAAACGGAAACTCCCGCATGACCTTCATAAAAACTGTCGTGCACGCTTTCATCGGGACGCACAAAGCCCGAAATTCCGTTTTCTTTTCGCAAAGTCGAAAAAAGCGAAAATCTGCCCGTCAGAAGCTTGTGCGTATATGCCTGATGACCTACATCCCATATTATTTTATCTTCGGGAGAGTTGAACGACTTATGCAAAGCAACGGTGAGTTCAACCGTTCCGAGATTGGATGCAAGGTGACCGCCGTTTGAAGCAACGGTTTCTATCAAAGTACGGCGAATCTCGGTGCAAAGCAGTTCAAGCTCTCCGTCACTTAATTTTTTTATATCGGAGGGGTTTTTAATATCCGATAGGACACTGAAATCCTTTGTGCAATATTCCATATAAAATCAGTTTTTTCTGTTGGAAAGCCTGTCCGCAAGCTCCAGCAGAAATTCTCCTTCACTGCCGAAAATTTCAAGTGCTTCCTTTGCTTTTTGTGTCAATTCGGAAGCGTAGCAAGCCGATTTTTCAAGTCCGAGTAAAGAAACATAGGTTGTTTTTTTGTTCTCGCTGTCACTGCCTATCGGTTTGCCAAGCGTTTTTTCATCACTTGTCACGTCCAAAATATCATCAACAATTTGAAACGCAAGTCCGATGTTTTCGCAATATTTTTCCGCCGCCTTTATTTTTTCGTCACTCGCTTGTGCCGCAATACAGCCGAGTAAAGCCGCAGAGGTTATCAATTCACCCGTTTTCCTTTTATCGGTTGCCTTGATTCCGTCAAGCGAAACGGATTTACCTTCGTTATCAAGATCCATAACCTGTCCGGCTATCATACCGGAGCAGCCGGAGGCCTTTGCAATTACAAGCCCCGCCTTTGCTTTAATTTCCGCACTTAATCGAGGTGCGGAAAGCACTGTTTCAAACGCAAGAGTAAGCAATGCATCACCGGCAAGCAATGCATTGGCATATCCGAATGCCTTATGATTTGATGGCTTGCCCCTTCTCATATCATCGTTATCCATACAAGGCAAGTCATCGTGAATTAATGAGTAGGTGTGTATCATCTCAATTCCCGCCGCAAGAGGCAACGCATTAAGATAATCACCGCCGCAAATACGGCAAAACTCAAGAGTCAGCATCGGTCTTATTCGCTTTCCGCCGTTTTCGAGAGAATATGCCATAGCTTTTCGCATAACCTCAAGTCCATAGGACTCCCTGCCGACAAACGCTTCACACGAAACATATTCAGCCAATGCTCTGTTTATAATCTCAATATATTTTGTGCTTCGCACTTCAAAATCAGACATTAATCATCGCCCTTTCCGGCAGAAAGCTCTGTGATTTTAAGCTGTGCTGCGTCAAGGCTTTTTGCACACTTGGCAGCAAGCACCGTTCCTTCCTCATAAAGCTTCATCATTTCTTCGAGCGGAAGATTTCCGTTTTCGAGTTTGTCAACAATTTCTTCAAGCTTTTCAACAGCTTTTTCATAAGTCATTTTCTGCATTAATCTTCACTTCCGTAACTTCGCATCCGATTTCTCCGCCACTAAGCAAAATGTTGATTTCATCGCCCTTTTTAACGGAGCACACATCGGAAATTATTTTACCTTCTTTGCTTGCAATGCCGTAGCCCCTTGCAATTATTTTCAGAGGACTCATAGCATCGAGCTTGGCACAAAAAAATGACAGATCCTTTTGTTTAACGGCAACAATATGTTTCACCGTAGAATCCATCGCAACAGATGCCCTGTCACATCTTATCCTAAGGTTATCAATATAATTTTTCGGACTCATAAGCTCAAGAGAAGCCTTTTTTGCTTCAAGCCTTGACCTGTAATTTCCGATTCTGTCGCATACTGCCGTATCCATTCTTCTGATTGCGGAAATAAGCATTTCCTTTTGCTGAAGAATATCGGGAACGGCAAGCTCCGCAGCCGCAGAAGGCGTGGGTGCTCTTAAATCCGCAGCAAAATCGCAAATTGTGAAATCCGTTTCATGACCGACGGCGGAAATTATCGGTATTTTGCTTTTCGCAACCGCTCTTGCGACAATTTCTTCATTAAATGCCCACAGCTCTTCAACCGAGCCTCCGCCTCTGCCGACAATCAACACATCAGCGGCATTTTTTTCGTTAAAAAGCTCTATCGCCGCTTTAATCTGCGGTGCCGCATAATCCCCTTGAACGGCAACGGGGCAAAAAACAATCTCCGCAACGGGAAAACGGCGGGAGATAACATTTATTATATCCCTGACAGCCGCACCCGTCGGTGAGGTCACCACGCCGATTCTTGTCGGATAAGGAGGAATGGCTTTCTTTCTTTCGGAATCAAACAGCCCCTCTTTCGCAAGCCTTTCTTTAAGCTGTTCAAAAGCAAGACTGAGTGCACCGGTTCCGTCAGGCTGCATATCGTCAATATAGAGCTGATACTGCCCGTCACGCTCGAAAACCGAAACCCTGCCTCTGATAATTACACTCATTGAATTTTCCGGTATAAATTTCAGTCTCATATTGGCAGTCTTAAACATAACTGCCTTGATTGACGAAAATTCATCCTTTATCGTCATATAATAGTGACCGGTTTTATAGTGGTTTGTAAAATTGGATATTTCGCCCTGAACAAAAACCGTTTGCAAATTAGAGTCCTGCTCAATTATCGACTTAACATATCTGTTGAGCTGACTTACGGTGAGCACAACGCCTGAACTCATTTTAAGCCGCCCTCCTTCAATGCCGCAAGCAAGGCAATTCCCGCCGCATTGTCGCAGGAAAAATCGGGTTCGGCAAAGCTCGCATTAAATCGCCTCTGTATTTTTTCTCTTATAATTGAATTTGACATAACACCGCCTGCAAAAACCAGCGGCAATTCACCGTATTCGGAAACGGCGTATTCGGTCATTTTTTCGATTGTTTTACTTATAAAATCAAGGCAATATCTTGAAACGTCTTCAAATTTGCAATTATCCGAAATCATTTTTTTGCACTGATTTTCAAGTCCAGATAAGCTGCAATTACCGTTTTTCACGCAAACCTTGGGGTTATACGATTCTTCACTCAAAAGTGCAAGCTTTTCAAGCTCCTTTCCGCAGGGAAAACGCAAGCCCATCATAACTCCGCAGCGATCTACAGCCTGTCCGCAATTAAGGTCGAGTGTTTCACCGATAATTTCAACTTTAAAAATTTTTTTTGTATCGGGAGAAACAAGGAGCATTTCGCTCGTTCCGCCCGAAATATGAAATGCGATAAATTTTTTATTCATCAATTCGATTTTTCCGCACGAAAAAAGAGCGGCGGCAATATGCCCCGACTGGTGTGAAAAGTGATAAACCTTTTTCCCCGATGCAGCTCCTATGCAATTTGCGGCATTAACGCCGACAAGGAAGCACGGCATATAGGAACCTTCGGCATCTCTCGGTTTTTCGGAAACGCCTATTGCATCGATTTCACCGCCGTATTCGCCGAATGCTTCTTGAACAAGCGGATAAAGCCTTGAAGTATGATGAAAAACGGCATCGCTCTGACGAAGTCCCTTTTCTCCCTCTTTAACGGGTAAAAGAAGCTTCTTTTGGAGCATAATACCGTTTTCGCTGTCATAAATACAAACAGAAGTTGTGTAATTACTGGTATCTATTCCGAGAGTACGCATTATTTTATTCCCTTTGAAGCCGAGCCGAGAAGACCGTTAACAAAAGCGAAATCTTCTTTTGCACCGTATTTTTTACAAAGCTCAACAGCTTCGTTGATTGAAACGCCCGAAGGAATATCATCAAAATAAAGCATTTCGGAAATTGCAAGTCTCAATGCCGCAAGTGCAACCTTTGAAATTCGGTTAAGCTTCCATCCGACCGAATATTTTTCGATAACGGTGTCTATATATTCAACATTTTCCCACGCTTTTAAAAGTAGTGATTTTGTAAAATCACCGCCTGTAATAACCTCGTTTTCAAGTGCAAAATCATAAAGCTGTTCAACTTCGGTTTCGGCATTAAACGATTTTTCAAAAAGCAGAATAAATGCCTGTTCTCTTTCTTCACGTCTTGTCAAAATAAATTCCCTCCGGTAGGGCAACGCCCTTTGATACCCGAATTATACCACTTTTTTAATAAATATACAATAGTTATTTTATTATATTTAATATTCCATTTCGGTGATGGATATATTCTCAACCGGATAGCCTGTTTGCTCAACGGTAATTTCTTTTATTTTAACTATCGCAACATCGTCAAGCGAACCGTTTTCAACAACTATCTCCGCATTGCCCTCATTGAGAATAACAAGATTTTCACAGCCGACCTTTGCGGATATAAGATTTTCGATATCGCTTTCAAGCGAAATCGAATTTGCCAGCTCTTTAAGTAATTCACTCGCCTGCTTTGCAACCGCCTCCGATGAATCCGAATCCTTGATAACATCATTCAATGCCTCCGACGCTTCATCGTGTGCCGTCTGTCTTCTGAGCTTCGCACCTGCAAAATACTCATTTGCTTTAGCTTGTGCGGGTGCATCTTCAAGAGCGGTATCCGTTGATATAACGTAGCGTGCATCGCCGAGATTTGCACCCTCCCGTGCTTGCTGTTCGGTTGTTGTTTCGGTTGATTTTGTTCCCGCAGACTCAACATTCGGTCTGGTATAATACCAATTAACAAATACCGCCGCCGCAAGGGCGATAATGAGAGTTGCAAGAAGAAGCTGTCTTTTTTTGATAATCATTGTTTGTTCCTCCGATATATGTATTTTTATTCAAAAACTAATTCATTTTCGCAACGCTTACTCTTGCGCTGCTTATGTCAAGAAGTGCGGTTACGGTTTCGACTATTCGACTGCGAACGGTTTGGGAATCCGCTCCCTTGCAAACAACCGCAACTCCTCTGATTTTCGGCTCGGCAACTCTGACAACAATGCCTTTTTCTCCCGAATCACTGTCAACAATAACGTATTCGTCCTTTCTTTCAAGGCTGTTTTTTCCGCTCGGATCTATGTTTTCTCCGTAATCGTAATCGTGCAGATAAATTTCCTCACTACCGCTTTCAAGCGTAATCATCACCTTTGTTTCTCCCGCCCCGTCAATCGAAGAAATCATTGATGTTAAACGTTCTTCAAGGTCGGAAATAT
This sequence comes from uncultured Clostridium sp., assembly GCA_964571095.1. Taxonomy (GTDB): domain Bacteria; phylum Bacillota; class Clostridia; order Oscillospirales; family Acutalibacteraceae; genus CAG-177. Next base: position 11,221 of record CAZNAC010000020.1, read on the forward strand.
ATTCGTCCGTTCCGTGATATTCACTCGTTGAGGTTTCCTTTACCGAAACGCTTTCGCTCTGCCCTGCTTCGCTGATAATGAGTGCCGCCGCACCTGCAAGCAAAAAAAGCAACGCAATCAAAAGCTTCTTTTCGATTCGAGTTACGGCAGAGGCTTTGTTTATGAAATTTTTTAAGATTTCCGTCAGCTTTTTCAAATCAAATACCGTTCCTTATTCCGCAATAACTTCAACATAAGCTCCCAGATTTTTTTCAACCGTATCAGCAAAATCAAAACGCTTAGCCGAATCTGCATAGTGTATTTTTATACTTATTTTATTAATAATTATACAATTATCATTATCTATGCAAGCATCTGTTCCTATGCTTTTTACGGTAATTCCGTATTTCTTCGCCGTTCTCATAACTTCCGTTTCGATTGTATTTTCACATACCGAAATCAAATAATTATTTATTTCACCGGATTCTCTTTTGCCCTCATATTCACCCGAAATTACAGGAAGAAAAACATCTTCAAAGTCAATTTCCGCGGCAGACGTACAGATCACCGAAACAATAAAAATTCCGACAACAATTCGGATTGTTTTATCAATTGCTCCTTTCGGAGAAATGATGCACACAAGAGTACCGACACCTGCGGCAATAATAATGCATAACATCCACTGTCTGAAAGTATCCATTCTATTCCCCCGTTTTAACGGCAACTATAAGTCCTGTTGAGATTACGAAAACAGCCAAGCAAAGCAAAATCATTGCATTCAGCATTGAAAAAACAAAGGCTGCGTTTTTGAGGATATCGGAACAGCTTCGGCAATTAAGCAAATCACTCAATATTCCTGCACCTCTCATCGCAAGAGACCAAAGTGCAAGACTGATTATCGATGGAATGCAGATAATCGAAAATGCCGTTATCGCATAAAAGCCGACCGTATTCTTCATAAGTCCGAACGAACCCATAACCGATGAATATGCATCTCCCAAAGCACCGCCGACAACGGGAATAAACGTGCTTGATACCAGCTTAACTCCTTTAACTGCAAGCCTGTCGGCAGATTCGGACAGCATATTTTTAAGTGCAAGAAAGCCCGTAAACAAACTTGCAACAGAAGTGAGCAAAACAGTTAGCGTTCTCCTTATCATTTCGCTTATTGCGGAAAGCCTGACAGTCGGCATAACGGCACCGAGCATTCCGATTATTCCGGAAATTCCAACCAAAGGCATTGCGAAATTTCTCGTGAACGAAGAAACAAACTCTGCCGCCGCAAAAGCCGCACCTTTATATGTTAATGCGACCATTGGATTCCCTCCGGCAGCGGTTATTCCGACAAGCACCGGTATCAGGGCTTTTTCAAAAGCTCCGCATGCCTCCATTGCGGCAATACCCGCTTTCAATGCATCTGAAGCGGCAATAAATATCCCACTTATAAGGACACAACCGCCTATGAGTCTTAAAAGGATTCCGTTTTTCTCGTTGTCTGAAAAAAACACCGAACAAATTCCAATGAGAATCACCGTTCCGCAGGCTGACATAAAGCCCTTGAGAGGAGCATTGACTCCTTTTTTCAGTAATTCAAATATTAATGAAAATAAAGATTCGGCAGATAAATCAAGCAGTTTTTCAAGCTCCAAATCCTCACAGCCTATTTTTTTGAGATATGCGGAGGTTTCATCATCAAGATAATCCGAAAGCTCCTTTGCACCGCTTGCTTCAAGTCCGTCCTTATAGTATTCGTCGATATTCGTTGCATACGATGTAAGCGAAAATGCCGAAAGAATAAAGCATAATACAATAACCGTTTTTTTAATTTTTTTCATACTGATATTCCCAACTATGTATTCAAAAGTCCTATTGCAAGACTTGCAACCGTTTTGAGCATCGGCATTGCAAGTGATAATGCACCCAATCTGCCGGCAAGCTCGACGGCACCGGCAAGTGATGAGCAGGAATTATCATAGCAAATGTCTGCGGCAAATTGCGTAACTATACATATTCCGAGAGCCTTAATCAAAATCGAAACATTTTCTTTTTCGATTCCCGCAAGTCCGAGAAGTTCAAACGCCTCACCTGAAAAACCGAGCAAATCCTCGGCAAGCATAACAACTATCACCGTTACGCCGCCGATAACGGTAAGCGGTGCGATTTCGGGCTTTATCTGCCTCAAAAGTGCATATATCAATGCGGTAAATATTCCTGCAAAAGCAATTTTTATTATTTCCATATTAAAAATCCAACATTGATTTTACCGTATCAAGGAGATTTGAAAACTGCGGTATAAGCATCATAAGCACAGCAACTATGCCGGCAAGAATAGTTATAAGCGCATAATCATCACGCCCTGAACGCACAAGAATGGAATTAAGAATCGCAACGATTATTCCGACTGCGGCGATTTTAATTACAACCGTTATATCCATAAATATTTACCTCAAACAATCAATATTGCCGCCCATATTCCGAGCATTGCTCCGAGTACGGGACATAGCTTTGAATATTTTTTATTTTGTTCTTCTCTTTCGCAAAGCTCATCGGAAAATATTTTTTCATAATAATCACAACAGGAAAGCTGCCCCTCAAGATCCGTTGTTCCCAAATCCTCGCCGAGATTTATCAAAGAAGAAGTAACGTTTTTTAACAGCCTGTTAAGCTCCCTGTCGTTTTCTATGCTTTCACGCCATGCAGCCGAAAAAGGTTTTCCGTGTTCCGTGCTTTCTCTGCAATTGCCGACAAAAGCCAAAACGTTTCTTTTTCCGTTTTCTTCATATGCTTTAAGCAATGCCGAAAGCGGAAGGCAATCATATCTTAATCGTGTTTTCATAAAAGATATCAATCTCACAATTTCATTAAGTGCATCAACTCTGTTTTGCTGATAACCGGTTATGCAGTGCCCGAAGAAAGCAAATCCCAATATAATCAGCATTATCGCCGCCGCTTTAATCATCAAGCTCACCTGCCCGTAAAATTTTCCGTATTTTTCCGACATTTTCTCCGGAAAGCAATACGGCTCCGTCAAAAGCACCGGTTTTTATCAAACGTTTATAAATTGCTTTAGACCTAAGCTCCGCTTCGCTTCCCGCATGAATACTCAAAACAAAATCAACACCGCTGTTAAGTCCCGATTCAACGGCATACGCTTCTTCATCGGTTGCTATTTCATCGCAAATAATAATATCCGGCGAAAATGAACGCAAGCCTATAATAATCCCATATTCCTTGGGATAATTTGTAATTAAATCGCAGTTAAATCCGAGATCGTTTTGCGGTATTCCCAAAACTCCGGCACCGATTTCTCCCCTCTCATCACATACAAAGGTTTTCAACATTTTCCCTCTTTCAACTCCCGAAAGCTGGCGTGCAAGATCACGCAAAATAGTTGTTTTTCCGCTTGACGGAGGGCCTGCAACGATTACGGAGCTTGGCTTTTCGGCAAAAAAAGCTTTGTAAAGCTCATCTGCCGCACCTTTTATCTCTCTTGCGATTCTCAAATTTATACAGCTCACATCACGCACCGCCGTTATTCTTCCGTTTTCGCATACTGCCGTTCCCGCTACACCTGCTCTGTGACCGCCGGAAAGCGTTATGAACCCCCTGTTTATCTCATCTGTGAAGCTGTAGACGGAATAGCTGCACATACGGCGAAAAATTTCGGTTATTTCTTTTTCATCGGTTTTATAATTCAGCTCCGAATAAACCTCGGTTAATCTTCCTGACGGGGAAACAAAACTTATTCCGCTTTCGGAAACAACAATAACCGGCTTTTCGATTCTTAACCGTATTTCACGGATTTTTTCTTTTTCCGATGGCTCCATTGCCGAAAAAACCGACGACAACCTTGCCGACAGGCTTTTAACCGCAATATCAAATCTTTTTGCGTTATCCATTGCTTTCACCTTTAATTTATGTATATTCATCTTGTCCTTATTTAGAACCGTGTATTTAACAGATTGTTTACTTGAAATAAATACAATTATATGTTATAGTAATAAAAAATATTTAAATATTACCGTATCATCTGTTATCATAAAAAATGATTACGGAAAGCTTTTGACTCGGAGGATAAGCTTATGACTGTACCCGAAAACACTTTGCAAAAAAAGCATTCGTTTTTAAGGCGAATATTTGCCGATAATTCGTATTGCTGGCTCGCTCTGCTCTGCACGGCGGGCATAATGGTTCTTGTTTACTATTGCTATGACCTTATTCCGTTTGGCGATAAAACAATTTTAAGAATGGATCTTTATCATCAATACGGCCCTCTCTTTGCCGAATTTTACGATCGAGTAACCAATCTTAAAAGCTTTCTTTATTCTTGGCAAACGGGCTTAGGTTCTCCGTTCCTCGGTAACTTTTTTAACTATCTTTCAAGTCCGAGTGCCATAATAATGCTTTTGCTCGGTCACGAAAATATGCCCGAAGCAATTGCGGGTATGATTCTTGTTAAAGCCGCTTTTTCTGCATTTTCCTTTACCTATTATCTCAAGCGTTCGCAGGAAAGACACGACTATACCTCGGCGGCATTCGGAATCCTCTATGCGATGTGCGGATATTTTGTTGCGTACTATTGGAATGTTATGTGGATCGACGCAATGGTTTATTTTCCGATGGTTATTCTCGGCATCGAAATGATTATCAAGCACAGAAAGCCGAAAATTTATATTGCATTTCTTGCACTTACACTTATTTCAAGCTATTATATGGGATATATGACCTGCATATTCTCGGTAATATATTTCATCTATTACTATTTTTCCTGCTTCGACGGCGGTTCACTTCACGAATCAACGCCCTATACCCTTACCGAAAACGGCAAAAAGAAATATTCCATTAAAAACAAATTAAAGGGCAGTCTGTTCCTCAGAAGCGGCTTCACCTTTGCATTTTCAAGCCTTGCCGCTGCCGGACTTGTTGCCTTTGCACTTCTTCCGACTTACTATATTCTGCAAAACTGCTCCGCAACATCGGGCACTTTTCCGTCGGAATACCAATCATATTTTTCGATTTTCGATTTTCTTGCCAATCATCTTGCAAGCGTTAATCCGACAATCAGAAGCAGCGGAGAAGATGTTCTGCCAAATGTATATTGCGGAATTGCAACGCTTATGCTTGTTCCGATGTATTTCTTTACAAAATCAATCCCGCTCAAAGAAAAAATCGCAAATGTTGCACTTCTCGGAATTTTGTTTTTCAGCTTTAACACGAATTTTCTCAACTACATTTGGCACGGCTTCCACTATCCTAACGACCTCCCCTATCGCTTCTCGTTTATGTATTCATTCATTCTTTTGACCATAGCTTACAAAACTTTCACAAGACTGCATGAATTCGGCGGCAGAGCAATTTTAGGTTCGGGCTTTGCTGTTGTCGGTTCGATAATTCTTATTCAGGAATTGGGTTCAAAGAATGTTGAAGAAATAACAGTTCTTATCAGCCTTGTTTTTGTTGTTACTTATTGTCTTGTATTTGCACTTATGAAAGATAAAAAGTACCAGCAATCGGCAGTTGCCGTTCTTCTTCTTTGCTGTGTTATCGGTGAAATTGCCTGTGCGAACACCGACCGCTACAGCATGGATCAGCCTAAACAGAATTTTGTCGGCGACTACAGCGATTTCAGAGAGCTTAAAGCACAGCTTGATGAGCATAACGGCGGCGATGATATGTACCGCATGGATTTAACCTATAACAGAGCACGAATGGATCCGGCTTGGTACGGCTTTAACGGCGTTTCAACCTTTTCCTCTATGGCTTACGAAAGACTTTCAAATGTTCAGAGCGACCTCGGTATGTACGGAAACTATATCAACAGCTATACCTACCACCTTCAAACACCCGTTTACAATATGATGCACTCAATGAAATATGTTGTTGACAACAATGATTCCGTTACGGTTGAAACAGACTATTTCAATGAGCTTATGTCTGTTGATAAATTTACCGCTTACGAAAATAAATATTATCTTCCCATCGGTTACGGTGCAAACAGTGAAATCAAGGATTGGGTAACAGATATAACGAATCCCTTTGTTGCTCAGGGAGATTGGTTTGAATACACCACCGGTGTTTCGGATGTTTTCGGTATGATGAACATCGATGAGGTCAGATATTACAATATGGATGAAATAACCTCCGGACTTGACACGGGCGATATCTATTTTACCAAAACCGCAGCCGGTGACGGCGAATTAACATTTGTTCTTAAAACAGAAGAAACAAGGCATTGTTATATCTATGTTAAATCAAGTGATTTTGATGAAATTTCCATTACCGCAAACGGTGAGGAAGCCACCCAATATATTGATGAACCGTATATTTACGATCTCGGTGTCATCAGTCCCGATGAAGAAGTAATTGTATTTATTCAAATCAAGGATTCGGAATACGGCTACATTGATTTTTATCCGTATTATGTTGATAATGAAAAGCTTAATGAGGGTTATAAAATCCTCAAAAGCCGCAGTATGAATGTTGAATCGTTTGAAGAAACGAAGATAACAGGTACGGTCAATGTTGACAAGGACTGCACATTCTTTACCTCGATACCCTATGATACCGGCTGGAGCGTTAAGGTTGACGGAGTTGAGCTTGACGAAAGCCAAATCAACGCTATTGTTAATGCGTATCTCAGCTTCGATATTACCGCAGGAGAGCACACTATAGAGCTTACCTATATGCCCGACGGTCTTATACTCGGTGCCGGAATATCGGTTTTAACCATTATCGCAATTATCTTTGCCGCCATCATATTCAAAAAACGCAGAGAAAAGAATGTTAATGCACCGTTTGTATATATTCCTATTGAACCCGAAACCGAGCCCGAAGAAAGCGATGAGCCTGTAAGCATTGAGCTTGATTTGACAGATATTTCAGACGAAAGCACCGCAGAAGTCTCTGAATCCGACGTATCGGACGAAAGTGTTCCGCAGGAAAAAATATCGCCGAACGTTTCAACGGAAACAAATGAATCCGATGAAAACGAAGAAACGGAAGAAGCCGCCCAAAACGCTTCATCGGAAAATGATGACGAAACGCAGCAGTAACGCAGTCGAGTAGTGCGAAATTAATTGCCCTCTCACACCGCCGTGCGTGTCGTTCGGCACACGGCGGTTCAATTCAAAATTAAATATGCACTTTAGCATAGTAATCCGAAAGACTGATTAAGCCTCGCTTAGTCAGTTTTTCTTTGGATATTGCCTGTTTTACGAGACTTTTTCCAATCTTATGTAAACCTCTGAAATGGTGTAGAATAAAAATACCATTTTGGAGGTTAAAATTATGCCAAGGTACAAAGACAGCCCGGAAGTGCGGGCAGCAAAAAAGAGAGAAAAGAAAAATTACTGGAATTTTTATCCCTGCTTGATGTGGAGGACATGAGTGACCTGAAATCCGTTTTTAAGGAAATGGTGGGCGAGGTGCTCAAAAACGGACTTGAAGCAGAGCTTGATATGCTCCGATATTTCTGCTAATATACAATTATGGACGTGAAAGCCACTCTGTGACCTTCCCGCCCACTGTTTAATCTTGTTTTTATGCCATTGATGTGTGTTTACACAAAATTTGAAAGAGAGCCATAATAAGCCTCCGAAATGTTAAGCTTTAGTCAAAACATTTCGGAGGTTTATTGTTGAAATCAATTTGGTTGTTTTGCGGTCGGGAGTTACTTTTAAGATTGGAGTTATGACGCAAACCAATTATAAATCAATGACACTATCTATTTTTCCGTCAACCATTTTAATTCTTGTGTCGAATATTTTTTCTGCGTTTTCGTTTACCGAATGTGCGGCAACTATTATTATTTTGTTTTTCTCTCGATAATCTTTAATTATATTGCAAAGCACGCCGATATTTTTTTCGTCAAGAGCATTGAAAGGCTCGTCAAGCAGCAACACGTCGGGATTTTCCATGATTGCCTGACAAATTGCAAGCCTTTGCTTCATGCCCAACGAGAAGGTTTTAACTTTTTTGTTTCTGACTTCATAAAGACTTAAGAGTTTAAGCACATCTTCTATTTCTTTGTCGGAAATTTTCTTTTGAAAATTCGATAAATATTTCAGATTTTCGAAAGCCGAGTCGATATTGTAAAAATCGGGATTTTCTATAATAACACCGTAGTTGTAATCCGAATCGTTTTCAACCGTGCCTTCGTCCGATTTCATAAGACCGCAAAGCGCCCTTAACAGCATTGTTTTTCCCGAACCGTTATTACCGCACAAATGATAGACTTTTCCTTCTTCGAAAACAAAGTTTACGTTGTCGAGAACCTTTTTGTTTTTTAATGTTTTGCTAATATTGTTTACTCTGATCATTTGTTTTTCTCCTTACCTATGCAGTCAAAATTTCCAAATATATAAATATTCAAAATCATTGCCAAAAGGCAAAATATAAAAAATGAAATTAGAATCAAATTAAGCGAATTCGCTATCATGCGAAACAATCGGGAAGGAATGGCAATGCAAAAAGCCAAACCGAGCATTATTATTACAGCTCGAACTCCGGTTGAACTCATTTTATGCAAAAATAAAATGCATATCAGACTTTGCAATATCATCAAGCTCAAAAAATGTATTGCGAACAAATATATATTTTCAAGCTTGAAACCACCCGAAAAAATCGTAATCTCCGCAAAAAGAAAACATGAAACCGACAAAGAATCGATTGCGGAAACAAAAAATGTTTTTTTAAAAATCTTTTTTCGCAAATCCGTGTGCCTGCTTATTATATACGCAAGCATCGTAAAGAGCTTTTCAAATTTTGCCGACAAAAAGAGAATTTCAAATATTTTGTTAAGAAAAAATGTTCCCGTCGAAAGCAAGTCCGCTCTTCCGCTTTGTAACTTGCCGAATAAAAACATAAAATACAGATTATTTTTATCGACATCAAACAACCTTAAAATCAAAAGCAAAAGCGTAATTGCAAAAAGATATTTTAAAAAATCCCTGTGTCTGTTAAAGGTAGTCTTTATTGTTGACATTAAATACCAGTCCGCCTCCGCATAATAAACTTAGAGCAATATAGAAAAAAGAATTGGAAAAAACGGTTTTGCCGAACCCGAACGATATGGCAATGCCCGAAAGAAAAATGTGAATCAAAATCACCGATATGTTTGCCAAAGACCACTTGTTACAAAAAGAATATATAAGGTAGCATAGCAGATATAAATAAAGAGTGAAGAAAAACAGCAAAAACACGTCAAATAAAAATGAGATGTCTATTTTTGTGCCTGACGCCAAAGTGATTATAACTGCCGAGAGGAAGAAGAGAACCGTATATGCCAGCGATGTCAACAATCCGTTTTTGATTATTTTGAATGCCAGGCTATCCCCTGCTCTTGTTAAAACCATAGGATTTTGATATAAATTCTTTTTTATAAAAAGAAGCACGGCAAAGGTTATGTTTATGATTAGAAAGAGCTTACGGGGATTAAGCAGTTTTTCATACATAAAGTCTCTGTCAAGAACAAACGCGGCATCGGAATACATAGCATTATAAATCACCCCAAAGGTGAATATATACCAAATTATCAATCGCAGCAGCTTTCTCATATATAAGCCCTCTTGATTTTCTTTGTGTACAGAACAAATTCAGCGCAGATTAAAACAATCATAAACAAAGGAAAGAACAAAAGCTCGCTTACCGTTTCGTTTATCGGTCGTCCCGGTATAATAAAGTACTGTTTTATACCGAACAAAAAAGTTTCCGAAATAAAGTATTTCAAAAACAGCGCAGCTTTGTGAGAAACATAATCCATAAGCGAAGTGGAAAAGATAGGCAGAAAATAAATTAAAATCGGCAAAGTTAAAATTACATAGCGGTTGTTTATAACCAAATCCAACAGTTGCGTAAATGTCATAACCAAAACAACATAAAATATAACTACGCATAATTGAGCTATGATAATGCGCAAATTGTCAAATATAACCGGTTCCGCTCTGCCGTCGAAAGACGTAACATAAAAAATATTATCCTTGGTGGGAAAGCAAATGATCGAAACGATAAAAGTCGGTATTAAAATGCTGAGCATAAAAACGATTATGTAGACCGCTTGTGCCAAAACGATTGAACCTGTAAAATTCGATGCGGAAGCTCTGACCTTTATTAAAGAGCCGTATCCGCTGTTTCTGTATTTATTTAATACCGTGCCGGATACAACGCCGAAACCGGTTACAAGTATAAGTATGAAAAAGATAAGATAATCGCCCGAAAAAGCAAAATCGGACACATATGTTAACCAATTATAACCGTTTGCCGCCTCTAAAAAGCCGTTTCTGACGGCTAAATCAAATTTAGTATCCATTCCCTGAGATAACCACATATTTTGCTCGGAATAAGTGTATAAAAAGCCGGCAATCACGGGAATAAGAGCAAACAAATAAATCAAAATATTTATTTTATTCTTTAAATAACGTTTCAGTTCCGATTTAAACATATAATCCTCCGTTTTCGTTACCGTGCCGTATAAAAACGACACGGTAATTTTGGAACTTAATTAGGGCTTATCCAACATTGATTTTTGCGGTCAGCAAATCACTATCCACTTGATTCCATGCAGGCTTGACACTTAAATAGTATGTATCACCAACTTTAACATTAGAATACAAAGATACAGCATAAGGATTATCTGAAACTTTATTAATTGTTGTTGTACTGCTATAAGTTGTGCCATCCGAACTGACGATTTTTGCGGAAGGATCCGACCACATTTTTTTAACGGTAACGAGTATCAATGCTTCATATTCGTTTGAGATAGAATATAATCAGATATCGTTTCCGTTTTTACCTCTGTTGCAAACACAGAAAAATTAAATAATGAAAGCGCAAAGACAAATGAAAAAAAGATACAAATAAATTTTTTCAAATTAATCATCTCCTATTTAATTGTTTTGGCAAACTCAATTGCCTGTTCATAAGACATAGATGATACTATAGTGTATTCTGTATGATCATCTACAAATGTTATTGTTCCTTTTCGGTTTTGTTCTATCACATAAATTGTTATACCGTTAACATTAATTAATGTAGGATCGCTGGCATAAGGATATTCAGATTCACCAATTAAAACAACAGAATCATACTTAGTCAGATAATCAATTATCTGTGACAAATATTTTTCAATGTCCTGCTCAGATAAAACCTCATAATCTATTGAGTCATGCAATCGTACATCAATGTGTTTTTCGTCAAAAGGTAATATTTTATCATTATGACCGGCTTGTTCGTAGATATCCTTAATCATATTATTTGCAACCGTAGTGAGCCAAGCTTTCGGATATTCTATTTTCGCTCCTTTATGTATTGCTTCAACCAAAGCGGTAAAAACATCTTGAACACAGTCATCAATATATTCCCGATGACTGTTCAGTTTATAATTACACAGTTTACGAATATATGGCTCATATTCCCGCCATAGCGATTCAGTTAACCGCATGTCCCTTTCTCTTTCATTCAAACTCAATGTTACAATACCCCTTTTCCAATCATATAAGAGAATGTTATTCTTGAAAAAACACTCCTAATATATACAACGCATTAGAAACATATTTCGAGTCCACTTTTTAATATATTTTTCAAAAAATTATAAAAAACATAAAAATCACCTAAATACATATAACGAAAATCACTCAATGATTTCACAAAAAAGTTGGTATTTTTTAAAATATAAATTCTAAAAACTTATGTTTTTAATTAAATATTATATCATAAATTTCGGCGTATGCCATAAAATGGCGGCGTCAGCCGCTTTACCTTAGCCGCAACCGACAAATCCGAACACGCCGTTTAAGGCGGGTTCGGATTTGTCGGTTGCGGCTAGAAAATTTATGATACAATGTTCTCCGAAACACACAAAATCTTTGATTTTGGCTGTGTTTCGTGAGGTTATTATATCACAAAACATTTATTTTACTACCTATTTGCAATATTGGGGCTTTATAATGCAAAATCGGGCTCTCTTTCAAATTTTGTGTAAACACACATCAATGGCATAAAAACAAGATTAAACAGTGGGCGGGAAGGTCACAGAGTGCTTTCACGTCCATAATTGCATATTAGCAGTAATAACGCGGTCTGTCAAGGGCGGCAGCAGCCGTTCATTTTACCCTTGACAGGCAAGGGATTTCTGCTACTGCGGCAGTCTGTCCGCAAAGAAAATCTCAAGCTGCGAGTGAATTTCGCCCCAATCCCGACGTCTGCCGGTCCATTTTCGGGTAATATCCATTTGAGCAAGATATAGCATTTTGAGTAGGCTGTCATCGTTCGGGAATACCGCCTTGCTCTTTGTTACTTTCCTGAGCTGACGGTTGAAATTCTCGGCGAAGATGCGATAAATGCCCATATCGCAGAGGAAAAGCTGATGAAATCAACCATTACAATCAAAAACAACAGCGGTTCAAAAACGATAAATTACGGTGAAACACTCCATCTGACGGCGATTGCAACAATGCCCGCAGATGCAAAAATCGTTTGGTATGTTGACGGCACGAAAAAGGGCGAGGGCAAAACCTTTGATGTTAAATTTGACAGCGGCACGAAAACCGTTGAAGCAAAGCTCGTTGATGCAAACGGAAATGTCCTTAAGGACAAAAACGGAAACGAAATATCGACCGCCGAAAAAGTAACCGTAAATGCGGGACTTTGGCAGAAAATCGTCTCGTTCTTCAAAAATATCTTCGGGATTAACCAAATAATTGTTCAATCCTTGAGCTTCGAATAACAGTTTTTCTACTCTTGATATCAGCAAATCATATGATTTCTACCACTCGATTATATTTGGTATTGATAGCAACGAACCGGAGCGCAGTACTCTAAAAAAGGCACTGTAAAAATAGTCAAAAAGAACTGCAAGTCCACCGAAAAAGGTAGGCTCGCAGTTCTTTTTTTATTTTTTTAGGGGCAATAGCCTGAATCAGAATATCTGAATAATCAAATCGCCTATTCTCTTAAAGAATGAAACTATGGTAACTACAATGCTTGAAGCTCCTGCAAGAAGCTGATCAAAGAATGAATTGGATGTAGCAGGTTTTTCTTCGGGAAGAAGAGGTTCAAGTGTATCGGGGTCAACATTGAAATGAACAGCTTTTACTGCTGATTCTGAAAGAATCCCGCTTTCAAAGGGCATGTCAAGCCAATCAAAATCTGTAACAGCCCAGTGTGTGGGATCATGTGTTGATGCATGGTTCCATACAACAATATCATTCCACTGTTCTTCTGTTCCACAGTAATAAAGTTCAATATCGTCGGTGAGATTAAACGCCTCAACTTCAATTGATTTTACACTGGTAGGAATAACAACACGCTTAAGTTTTCTTACATTTCTAAATGCACTATGATCGATTGCAATAACAGTATTAGGAATTGTAATACTGAGCGTAGGGCTGTATTCATAAGAGGTGGTTCCTCTGCCAGCATCCATTACTCTTGTTACGGTTTTACCTTCAAGCGTTGAAGGGATAACAAGATTTTGGTCAATTTCAATATCAGGATTGCTGATTACATAAAGTGTTCCGTCCTCAAGCACCTGATACATCCACTGTTCATTCTCCTTGGAAACAATCCAGTTTTTATCGTTGAGTCGACGCCATACATTGCCTTCATTATCGGTGTAGCGATGCGTATGTTCATCATAATTCCACATAGGCTCCTCGTCAGAATAGTCAAGAGAAAGATATGAGGCTTCCATTACGAAAGCATCCTGTTCATACTGACTTCCTATAGGCGTACCGCTATTGGGTGCTGCAAATGCAGTCATGGGGATAGCCATAATCATCAGGATGCTGAGGAGTACGGCAAGTGTCTTCTTAAAATTCTTCATAAAATGTTATCTCCTTCTAAAAATTTGTTTCAAAGAGTTCTTTTACTCAAACAGTTTATCATCCTATTGCTTTATCAAGCGAACGAGAGCTTACAGGAATAAGAGTTGCGTTTGAACCGGTACCGTTCTGTCTGTATACTTTATCAGCAGACGGGAAATACATATTAAGTGTATTTGCTTTTCCACCATGTATGCTAATTTGAATTTGTGTGAATAAGGGAAGCATCATATAGACTAATTTTTTATCTGAAATTGAATTCCAAATGTTTGTTGCAAAAAGTACACAGTTAAGAACAGGATCCCAGTGATTCATATAGTTTTTAATACTTTCACTAATTGTTTCAAGCTCTTTAATAGTCACAGACTCCGTAAGAGAATAGCAACCATTATTGGTAAACTTGTTGTTGCAATAGGATTCAATATTATAATAGATACCCCAGCCGTCCGACACGGATACAGAAAGCAAACCTATGGATACCCCCTCGTTTACGGGAACCGTGTAATGTCCAACTTCTATAGGTTTGTCTGATATGTTCTCTATATAGAGCCACACATGTCCGGGAAAGCCCTGAACTCTTGCAGCAATTGATACACTGGCTACAATTTCATTGGAAACTTCATTTTCTGCAAACGCTATTGAAGTAAACGAAAACATCAAAAGTATCGCCAATACAATAGCCAAGATATTTCTTGCTGAATTAGTTGTTTTTTTCATAAAATTCACCTCAATTTTAATTTTGCTGAAAGTATGGGGCTGTAACCAAATGTTTCTTGACTTTTGCTTTTGCCGGTGATACCATTGCAACGAGGTTTTCCAAACTTGAATAAATCGACCTGAGGTTTGACAACTTGACCAAAATGGTCGAAATTTTCAAGAAAGGGGAAGGTTAGCCATGGAAGAAATCGTAAGAGCTCTTTTGGGCAGCTTTGTAGATGTTCTTGCAACATTTTGTGCCGTTTACAATGACGTTAAACTTATTGCAACCGGTATCTTTTTGAAAAAAGACATCTAAAGTCTCGTCGTCCTTTGCTTGGTTTCGGGTGAAGGACGGCATTTTTGCCGGTGATACCATTGCAACGAGGTTTTCCAAACTTGAATAGTACCGACGACCTCTGCTCTGCTTGCAACTCCCGTAAGCAGGGCGTTATTTTTGCCAAGAAACACTTGTTTACCTTCGACAAAGTTTATATTGTTTTGCTTTGTCATTGAAAGTATGTAAGATTTATTCGGGGCAAAGCTTTTCCACACAGAAAAAAGCGTATCATTTTGCCCTCTATACATTAAGACGCTTGAAAACCAAAAAGGTTTCAAAGTTTTTGAAAAAAATGATCAAAAGTATATTTGAAGCCGGTTCACCTTATTCGCCGTAAAAAGTGTGGTTATTTTTACAAAACTCGTTGCATTTTTTGTAATTTTGTGATATACTATACTTGCATTATAATAACGGAGGTGCGTGTATGTACCGAATTGCTATTGAAAAACTATTGAAATGGAAAGAAAGCAAACGCCGCAAGCCTTTAATTATCGAAGGCGCTCGTCAGGTTGGTAAAACTTGGCTGATGAAAGAATTTGGCAGACAGGCGTATGCGGACACCGTATATATCAATTTTGATTCCAATTCCAGAATGGCAGAGTTATTTGCTTCTGATCTGGATACGGAACGTTTGATTATGGGATTGGAACTGTATGTAGGACGCAAAATCGATCCCGATAATGCTTTGCTGATTTTTGACGAAGTGCAGGAAGTTCCGAGAGCGTTGTCATCTCTTAAATATTTCTACGAAAATGCACCGCAGTATCACATTGTATGTGCCGGTTCGTTGCTTGGTATTGCCTTGCATCAAGGCACGTCTTTCCC
Organism: uncultured Clostridium sp.; assembly: GCA_964571095.1. GTDB lineage: Bacteria > Bacillota > Clostridia > Oscillospirales > Acutalibacteraceae > CAG-177. The sequence continues at coordinate 26,878 of CAZNAC010000020.1, forward strand.
CGTGGGCAAGGTGGATTTCTTAAAACTGCATCCCCTTTCCTTCAAGGAATTTTTGATGGCAACCGATAAAGAACGATTTGCCGAATTGCTTGATAAGCGAGACTTCCAGATGATCACAAGCTTTAAGCAGACTTATATTGATGCGTTGAAGCATTATTACTTTGTTGGCGGTATGCCTGAAGCCGTACAAAGCTTTGCAGAGAACAAAGATTTCAATGAGGTTCGTGAAATTCAAAAACGAATCCTTGCTGCATATGAACAAGACTTCTCTAAACACGCTCCTAACGAAATTGTGCCGAGACTCCGTATGCTATGGAACAGCATTCCTTCTCAGTTGGCGAAAGAAAACAAGAAGTTTATCTACGGTCTTGTTCGTGAAGGTGCTCGTGCAAAGGACTATGAAACCGCAATTATGTGGCTGAGCGATTGCGGTCTTGTTCATAAGGTTAGCCGTGTCAATGCAGCAGGCATTCCCTTGCGGGCATATGAGGATTTGAAAGCGTTTAAGCTATTTGTGGTAGATGTTGGACTCCTTGGCTGTATGGCCGGACTTCGTCAGCGTACTCTGCTTGACGGCAACGACCTCTTTATTGAGTTCAAAGGGGCACTTACAGAACAGTATGTTTGTCAGCAGTTAAAGACAATCCAAAACTTAGATGTTTATTATTATACCAACGACAGAGGTTCTTGCGAAGTTGACTTTGTTGTTGATACAGGTGAACAAATCGTGCCTATCGAAGTAAAAGCAGAAGTAAATCTTAGAGCGAAGAGTCTGAAAACTTATCAGGAAAAGTTTTCTCCTGAAGTTTCTATCCGCACATCCATGGCGGACTTCAAGAAAGAAGATTGGCTCGTTAATCTGCCGCTGTATGCGATAGACCAGAACACTCAAATGTGACATACTCACTAATTTTAGTCGTAGAAAATATTTTTCGTCGATTATATCGTAAACAAATGCCCCTCAACATTTCAAATTGGCTTCAAACAACGGCGAACCGTCAGCACCCCGTTGGAATTGTCGGCATAGGTACGCCGAGTTATGTGCCTGTCGCATTTACCGTGTCAAGAAGCATCTGTTTAGGCGGAAGCAAAAACGGTTCATTTTTGCCTTCCATACACTAAGACGCTTGAAAGTCCAAAAAGTTTCATAGTTTTTAAAAAAATATTTGATTTTGAATAAGCTGTTGCCAAATGTACATAATTATGCTATAATGATATGCAAACAGGAGGTGCCAAATATGCCACAGATCAGACCTATTACAGATTTACGAAACACAACGGAAATTTCCGAGCTTTGTCATGCAAAAAGAGAACCGCTGTTTATCACGAAAAACGGTTACGGCGACCTTGTTGTTATGAGTATCGAAGCATACGAGGAACTTGTAGAAACAGCAAAGACTGATGCCGCAATCAGCGAAGCCGAAACAGAATTTGAAAAAGACGGTATGCTTCTCGACGCAAGAGAATCCCTTACGGCGTTACGGAGAAAGCATTTTGGATAAAAGTTATACGCACGTGCCTATCGGGATCTTGACGGAATATATGACTACATAGCACATAATCTGTCAGAGCCAACAATTGCAAGCAATATGATAGACGCTTTGGAAGAAGCTATATACAGCTTGGAATATATGCCCGAGCGAGGTGCTCTTCGACATATCGGTGCTTACGCAAACAGGAATTACCGTCAACTGTTTGTAAAGAATTACATTGTCGTTTACCGTGTCTTAAAAGAGAAGAAAGAAGTTCATATCGTAACAGTACGGTATGCACCAAGTGAATTCTGAACTAAATCTTTCGCTCTACACACATTAAGACGCTTGAAAACCTAAAAAGTTTCAAAGTTTTTAAAAAATTCAGAAAGATACAAGAAAACCTGCCAACCGTATGGCTGACAGGTTCTTTTTGCGGTATGCTACATTGCTAAATCGAGTGCGGTTACGACACCTTTGATAAATAAGCTCGCTCCGTATTGTAAAAAGGCTGCAAACACCTTCATTTTTCACATTATGCCTTTTAACAGCAAAGCTCCCTCCTCGGTTTATGAGGAAGGAGCTTTTGTGGTTTTATTTCAAGTTTAAAGATTGAACGATTACTCTGTTAAGACCGAAAAGATTCTTGAAAAATGAAATAAGCTTTTGGAAAAATCCTGATTTTACCGTAACGGTTTGAGAATCGGAGACGCTTGTGCCATACGATTCATTTCCGTCCTTATCAACAATCTTAACAGTGACATTAACGCTTCCGCTTTCAGGAGCAATATTAAAGGTCGTACCCTCACCCTTTTTCACTCCGTCAACATACCAAACGATTTTTGCATCTGCGGGCATATTGGTTGTTACTGCGGTAAGATTGAGTGTTTCACCATAGTTTATTGTTGCGGAACCGGGATTGTTTTTGATTGAAACGGTGGGAGCGGCATTAACGGTAAAGCTCTTTGAATCTGAAATTTCTATACCGGCATAATTGTTTCCGTCCTTATCAACAATCTTAACAGTAACATTAACGCTTCCGCTTTCAGGAGCAATATTAAAGGTCGTACCCTCACCCTTTTTCACTCCGTCAACATACCAAACGATTTTTGCATCTGCGGGCATATTGGTTGTTACTGCGGTAAGATTGAGTGTTTCACCATAGTTTATTGTTGCGGAACCGGGATTGTTTTTGATTGAAACGGTGGGAGCGGCATTAACGGTAAAGCTCTTTGAATCTGAAATTTCTATACCGGCATAATTGTTTCCGTCCTTATCAACAATCTTAACAGTAACATTAACGCTTCCGCTTTCAGGAGCAATATTAAAGGTCGTACCCTCACCCTTTTTCACTCCGTCAACATACCAAACGATTTTTGCATCTGCGGGCATATTGGTTGTTACTGCGGTAAGATTGAGTGTTTCACCATAGTTTATTGTTGCGGAACCGGGATTGTTTTTGATTGAAACGGTGGGAGCGGCTTCAATTGTGAAGAATTCAAACTCGCTAAAGCTTGTTACATCAAAAATCCAGTATTTGCCGTCACTTGAGACAGAGAGTTTCTTTTCGCCCGTTTTGGGGGTTGTTGAAAACGTTTCACGCGTTTTGCCTTCGTTGTCTAAACGGTGAACAATTTTAAAGTTGGGTTTACCGATATAGTTTTCGGGAATTGCCATTTTAACAGTAACAGTACCGTTAGGTTGAACTGCGTCAGTACTTGAGCCATCCGCAAGAATCATTTTAATATTAAAACAACCGATTTGTTCTCTAATTTCATTGTCTGAGATATAAACTGAACCGGGTTGACGCTCACCCGCAATGTTGCTAACGCTTAACTTAACTTCCTGAGAGAATGTTTTACTGTCACAGCTAACAGTAACATCAAAGGAATTATCGGAATTGTATGTCAAAATACCAAAATGAATTGTTACATCATTTGACGAAAGAATATCATTTCCCGTGTTGATTTCTATTTTTTTCCAATCATCTTCCGAGCCTGCGTTATAATAAACATCCGCAAGCGAAGAACAGTTTTTAAATGAACTGCTGCCGATTCCCATTACCTTTCCATTGAACTCAACGCTTTGAAGATTTGTTACATCATAACAAATATATCCGGGAATTTGAGTTACTTTTTCTCCGAAAACAAACTTTGTAAGACTGCTGTTGTCGGAAAATGTTGCTTTTGAACCGCAGCTGCATGATGTTGCATTAAAATATACAGTTTCCAGTCCGGTATTTTTAAATGCGTACCAATCGATTTCCGTTACATTTCCCGGAATTGTTACTTCTTTGATCGATGTGCAACCTTCAAATGCACTGCTTCCTATGGTTGAAAGATTATCGGAAAAGACAATTATTCCCTTGTCTTCGTCTGTTGCTGTGGCTTTGTCGGTTGCCTTAAGCGTTCTACAGCCGGCGAATGCTTCCTGACCGATTGCAGTAACATTGGAAAGATCGATTGCAGCAAGCGAAGAACAGTTTTTAAATGAACTGCTGCCGATTCCCATTACCTTTCCAT
>CAZNAC010000020.1:30971-35718 GCA_964571095.1 uncultured Clostridium sp.
TGCATTAAAATATACAGTTTCCAGTCCGGTATTTTTAAATGCGTACCAATCGATTGAAATAATTGTTTCGGGAATTTTTACGGCAGTTAAAGATGAACAGTTTTCAAAAGCACTACTTGCAATTTTGGTAATCGCAGTTCCGCTTGATGTCCGGCTCGGGATTTCAATATTGCCGGAAAGGCTTTCCGTATAACCCGTAATTATGTTTCCCTCAATAATAAGCATATCATCTGTTGCAACAGTCCATACGGGTTCTTCCTCCACTGCACTCGCAATAAAGGGCTTAACGGACGGAAACTCAAAACCGCTAAGACCGGCGACAGGTCCCGCTCCGAGAACAAGTATTGCTACAAGAGCAATTGCCAATGTTTTTTTAAAAAGTTTCTTCATTTTTTGTTATCTCCTTTGTTTTTTGTATTTTGTTTTTTTACTTTCACATGCTCAGACAATGTATGTATAAAATTGTTTCATATAATTTTGAATTTCTTTAATTTACAGTTCAGCTTCAAAACTATATGTTTGTCCCGCTTGTGCAACAGTATCTTTATCGCTCCCGAATACGCCTGTAATAGAGTATCCTTCTGATTCAACTAACCCCCACAGATAACTACTCGACATTTTCGTCCCTTCCTCAACAGTATATGTCAGAGTGTCAACTACCGTATTATCTAAGTCTATAACCTTAATAATAATAGTTGCTTTGCCTTTGGTTGCCGCCTTCGTCGTAGTCGGTTTTACTGTTGTTGTAACAGGCTTTGTAGCAGTTTCCTTTTTGGTCGTTGTGGCTTTGGCCGTGGTCGGTTTTTTCGTCGTAACCACCTTGGTTGTGGGTGCTTTTTTGGTTGTGGTCGGCTTTTTTGTTGTGGTTGCTTTGATTGTGGTTGTTGCGGCTTTCTGTTTGGTCGTAGTTTCCTTTTTGGTCGTAGTCGCCTTGGTTGTGGTTAATTTTTTGGTTGTAGTCACTTTATTTGTAACTCTGCTTTTGGTTGTGGTTGTCCGTTTTGGGGATTCCGAGGTTGATTTCACGGAAGCTTTTACCGTTGTGCTTTGACGGTTGGTTGATGGATTCTTTGAAACAGAGTTTTCCGGACTTTTCGATTCATCTGTGAGAAATTCCGTTATTTCCGAAAATTCAACCGTTCCCATTGCCTCAACCGCAAAGGTCGTTTCAAAGCTCGGTGCGGTGGTGTATTCTTCCGTATAAGCCGTTGTTGATACATCGTCATTTTTATTGCTGTTCTCGGCAACGGTTGCAATTCCCGCAGCTCCGCCTGCAACCACTGCCGCCGCAGAAACTCCCGCTATAACCTTTTGAGCAACGCTTAATGCGGCTATTTTGGCACCTATGCTTGTTCCCGCAGTAACCGCTCCGGAGGCTGCCGATGCTCCCGCCGCTCCTGCTGCCGCTGCGGTTGCCGAGGCTCCTACCGCTTCCGCTCCCAATCCGGCAACCGTGATGCTTGTCAGAACTTTTGCCGAAGCACCACTTGCAACAAATGATTCGGATGTGCTTTCTGCCGCTTTGCGTAATGCCCATGCAACAACTCCGAACGGAGTAATGCTGTAAAGAGAAGTGATGCCGTGTCTTGAAAACTTATCTTTTAGGTCTTTGCGTGCGGAAAACAGCCTTGTTTTCACTGTGCCTTCGGATATTTCAAGGGTATTTGCTATTTCTTTCACGCTCAAATCTTCAAAATACATCATCAGAACACATCCGCGTTTTTCTTCGCTTAATTCGTCTAACACCTCCATAACGATTTTTTGCAATTCATTTTGATCAAGATTATCCTCGGGACTGAACGAAACATTCTCATCGGGTATTATCTCAAATGCATCCGTATCATCTGTCTCGAAAAGCGATGGTTTTTTCTTTTTCAAAAAGTCCTTGCTTTTGTTTGCAACTATTTGATTGAACCAGCTCAAAAAACTTTCGGGCTTATCAAGCTCATTGATTTTTGAAAGAGCTTTCATGTAGCTGTCTTGCAAAATATCTTCTGCATCGTGGTTGTTCTTTGTAAACTCAAGTGCAATAAAATATGCTCTTTGACTTGTCAGCTTGTAAAGCTCTTCAAAAGCGTTGTTGTCACCGTTTTGTACTGCCTTTACGAGCTGTGCTATTCTCTGTTTGTCAATTTCCATATGTTTTCCTTTCCGGGACTGTTGCATTTAAGATACTCGAATCCCTTTCGTATACCTGTTTTCAGATAATCACAAGGCTTATTAAATTTTTCGGCATAAATCAATACGGGGTTTTCATTGAACGAAGCAAGCTCGGTAATGACTGTTTTTTGATTTTCATCAACTGAAACTATCAATGAATTAGTGCCGTCAATATTGATTTTCTTTTTGTATGAACCGTTCATGATTTCTCCTTTCATCCATGTATTTTATTTCGCTTTCATACCTAAGACGAACGAAAACCACAAACGGTTCATTTAACTCCTCCGATATATAAGTCGATTCAGAATAAAAAAAGTTTCACTTTTTTTAAAAATTTTTTCAAAAAAACGACCTCGCAAGCAGAAAGTGCTTATGAGGTCGTTTAATCTATTAACCGATATTGTATCAATACCAAATAAAACCGAGCAATAAGAATCTTATGATTTGTTGCCACCAAGAGTAGGAAACGGTTATTCGGAGCTTTGCGGTACAGCCGCCGTATTCAATCACGATATCCTTTGAGCCTACGGAATTCAAATTAAATCCGTGAGCGTTGATGCGGTTTACATCGCTGATAATTTCGTTTGTTCCGTCTGAGTATACGGCTTTAATGACAATACCGTTTAAATCAAGTTTGTCGGTCTTATAGGTGTAATTTGTTTTGTCCGGCGGGGAAATGATTTCAATTGAGGTGACGGTCACTTTTTCATATACCGCAGTAAATGTCATCGAATAAGCAGGCATTTTTTCTGGTACTTCCGGAGTCCAGCCCGCAAAAGTGTAGCCGTCCTTTTGGGGAGCTTTCGGCTTGGCAATTGCAGCATTTTCGTATATCATTTCAGTTGTCGTAACGCCGTCAATAATCCATTTAACGGTAAATTTTCTTGCGGGAACAGTAACGGTACAGGTGTCACTTATTGTTGTTCCGTCAATTGTAACGGTTACGGTAGCCGTGCCGGAGCTTACGGCTGTTATATTTCCGCTTGCATCAACGCTAACAACTTTGTTGTCCGAGGATTTGAAGCTCAGCTTTGTATCTTCGGAAGCGGTGACATTCAGCTTTGTTGTTTGACCGACTTCAAGGGTTGCTTCCTTGCTCTCAAATCCGATAAGCTCGGTACATACGGCATATTCGCTGAAATGGTCGGTTTCGAGAATTATATATCCGTTTTCGACGGATATTTTATCGTGAGTGAAACGCTCGCAATCGTTAATATCGGTTGCATCGGAGAACCAATGAACAATCTTAAAACTATCAAGAAACTCTTGGGGAGCGGATACGATAATTATATTGTCGTTTTCTTCAAAAATAAAATTATCGTCCTTGAAATCTATGCGGTTCGCATCAACGTCATATTCCCCGACAGTAGAAAGTTCGGATTTCATAAGGCTCATAAATTCTTCCGTAGCTTTGATTTTAACGGTAATTTTATGTTCTTCGAGAGGCTGAATGCTATTATTGTCGTTGTCAACGAGTTTTATATCGAGTATTTGTATCGGGTTTTCCAATAGTTTGCTGTAAAACTCATTTTGTGCATATTTAGATGTGATTTTGTCTAATTCTTTAATCTCAAGATGAACATTACCGGCTTCATAATCAAAATCGGTATCGGTGTGGACTATCATTACCGATTTATCATCACTTTCAAGAGTATAATGAACCGTCATACTTCCGAGAGAATTGTTATTCGTTGCTCTTTTCCAATCGGCTTTGCTGCCGCCAAAGTAAATGTCGGTAACGCCGCTTGAATCAAAGGAAGAAGATGCAATATAAGTGACCGTTTTGGGAATATATATTTCTTTGAGAGATGTCGTTCCTTCAAAAGCAGAAACTGCAATGGTTTCTAAGCCATCGTGAAGTGTAACTTTTTTAAGGCTTGAACAATTTCTAAATGCGTACGCCGAAAGCTTTTTTGCAGGTATATCAATTTCAGATAATGAAGAACAACAATCGAAAGCATATGATCCTATTTCAAGTAAATCGACAGGTAATCTTACGGAGCTTAAGTTCGTGCAACCTTGAAAACAATTTTTTCCGATGTATTTTACTCCGTCGGGAATATAAACACTTCTTATTTTGCGATTCTGAAAAAAAGCATTGTCTGCAATCAATTTTGTTTTTGAGTATAACCTGCAATTTTCGGATATATGGCTTTCGTTCGTATCGAGCAAATAACCGCCTGAATATAAAAAACCGTTGTCCCACTTTGCAGGATCATCGCTGTATGCCGTATTAGTAAATGCCTCACTGCCAATACTCGTCACGCTGTCGGGAATTGTTATACTTGCAAGGCTTGTGCAGTCGTAGAACGCACGACTGCCAATGCTCGTTAACCGGCTGTTTTCACCGAATGTTACGCTTGCAAGGCTTGTGCAGTCCTCGAACGCATACCAACCAATACTCGTTAACTGACTGTTTTCGCCGAATGTTACGCTTGCAAGGCTTGTGCAGTTCCGGAATGCATAATTGCCAATGCTCGTCAACTGACTGTTTTCGCCGAATGTTACGCTTGCAAGGCTTGTGCACCAGTAGAACGCATACCAACCAATACTCGTTAACTGACTGTTTTCGCCGAATGTTACGCTT
>CAZNAC010000021.1:0-33459 GCA_964571095.1 uncultured Clostridium sp.
CTATTGGTTCATCGGCATCTTCACAGGTGATACAAAAATTTTCTGATAAGTAAATTCGTAAATGAATAATAAATAAAAACAAACTAAACAAATGACAAATAAATAACAACAAAGCTTGCACGAACGATTTTGTTCCGTGCAAGCTTTTTGTAGTGTGCTCGGCACGCATTATCACTTGGCGGTGAAAGTCCACCGGACTGTTGCTCTGTACCGCTCGTCCTTCGAATCCCTTACTAATAATAAAGATACCCTTGCAGATACAACTGTATCAACAAGGGTACTGTTTCTTGGTGGACCTGGAGGGATTCGATTCGCACCGCTGCGGCGGCTTGGTCGCTCGCGGTCACAACAGTCCACCGGACTGTTGCTCTGTACCGCTCGTCCTTCGAATCCCTTAATAAGATAAAAAGCAAGCACACAAACAAAAAGCAGACACCGAAACCGATGTCTGCTTTTCTTGGTGGACCTGGAGGGATTCGAACCCTTGACCTCTCGGATGCGAACCGAACGCTCTCCCAACTGAGCTACAGGCCCATTTCATTTCTTATAGATTATATAGCTTTATCTTTGAATTGTCAATAATTTGTGCGAAAATCTTTTGATTTTTGTATTGATATGCGTACTCAATCGGTGTAAAATAATTCGGTAGACACAGCGAACACTAAGCGAGGTATAGTTATGGTCATAGATTTTCACACTCATTGTTTTCCCGATAAAATAGCCGAAAAAGCGATTGATATGCTGAAATGCCGTTCGGGTATCACAAGACCGTTTCATAATGGTACGGTTAACGGTTTACTTGAGCTTGCAAAAAATTGCGGCGTTGATATTTCGGTTGTTCTCAATATCGCAACAAATCCGCATCAGCAGCACAAGGTTAACGATTTTGCAATTTCTCTAAAAGAAATCAGCGGTCTTATTCCGTTTGGCAGCGTGCATCCCGACAGCACCGATGCTCTTGAGGAAATCGAACGGCTTCACATAAACGGCATAAAGGGGATAAAGCTTCATCCGGATTATCAGAATTTTTTCGTGAACGAAAAAAGAATGCTTCCCATATATGAAAAAATCGCTTCACTCGGAATGATTACTCTGTTTCATTGCGGCAGCGATATCGGTTATCCGGTACCGGTTCATTGTACAGCCGAGGCTCTTTCCGAGGTACTGCCTGTATTTGGAGGTGCACCTGTTGTTGCCGCTCATTTCGGCGGGATTTGGGCATTGCCGGAAACGAAAAAACATCTTGCCGGAAAGAATGTTTACCTTGATACCGCCTATTGCTACGGAATGATTACGCCGAGATACGCAAAGGAAATTATCGATATTCACGGTGTTGACAAAATCCTTTTTGCAAGTGACGCACCTTGGAATGCTCCGTGGCAGGATATGGAAATGATCGGCTGTTTAGGTCTTACTTCAGATGAAGAAAAAGCAGTCCTCGGCGAAAACGCACGAAAGCTGCTTGCAATATAATTCATCTCAACTCATCCAATGTCATTTCATATGCGGGAAGAAATTCCTTGACAAAAACATTCGCTTCGGGAATATTCATTTCTTCTATTGCCTTGGCTATGCCCTCTCCCGCTTTAATAAATTCGGTATTGCCTGCCTTTTTTTCTTCACGGCATTTTATCAAAGCACTGATTTTATCGGCAGCCTTTACCAATTTCCAAAGCTCCTCATCATCTTTTTGCGGAGCAAACATAGCCGTGTAATCCTCTTTGAAATCTTCGGGGAGCATATCCACGAGACTCTTACAAGCACTTTCCTCAACTGTTTTATATGCGAGTCGAACCTCATCGCTGTAATATTTAACCGGAGTGGGCATATCTCCCGTCAGCGTTTCGGGGGTATCGTGATACAAGCCGAGAAGTGCGGCTCTTTCTCCGTTAAGGCTTTTGCCGAAACGTTTGTTGCCTATAACTGCAAGTGCATGGGCAATAACCGCAACCTCAAAGCTATGCTCGCAAAGATTTTCGCTGTGTTCGTTTCTCATAAGTGCCCAGCGATTAATATATTTCATTCTTGAAACCATTGCAAAAAAACCGTTTTTCATTTATAATCACCATATAGTTTTTTGTTTATACTATATCATAAAATCAAAGATAATTCAACCTTACATATCGCACAACGCAAATTTGCAGACAGGAGGTCAAATATGAAACGCTGCATTTTCTGTCTTAACGAATGTCCCGATGAAGCAACATCATGCCCGCTGTGTGGGTTCGGCGGCAGCGGAGAAGAAAAAAACCCGAAAAACTGTCTGCCGGTCGGTTCACGACTTAACAACAGATATATAGTCGGCGGTGTCAGTTCAAAAGGCAAAATTTTTACATCATACTATGCCCTTGATACTCAAACCCGTCATCGAGTAAAGATTTCGGAATATCTTCACGAGAAGCTTATTTATCGTCTGCCGAATGAGCTGATAATTAAATATAACGATGAACGATGCAAAGCACGGGGCGACAAAGAAATTGCAGCATATTATGCTCACTATGTTAAGCTTTGTGCCGTTTCAAAAACAAGCATTCTCAATTTTACCGATTGCTTTGCTGAAAATTCAACCTTTTATTATGTATGCTCCGTGGAAAACGGAGTACCGCTGTCCTCGGCTATCGGCAACGGAAAATCAATGTCGTTTTCAAAAGCAGTTCAACAGCTTTCGCCTGTTATCGACTGCTCTCAAAAGCTTGCAAAAGTCGGCAAATGGCACGGAAGCATAACACCGTATTCCATTATTATGTCGAATAATAAAATAACCGCTCTGACGGGTTATTCGTATCCACCGAAAAGCATTCTTTCGCCCTTTGATGCTCCCGAAAAGCAGCTCGGTGCAAAGCATTGCGGCTCTTTTACCGATGTTTATGCAATCGGTGCGATTCTTTATGAAGCGGTAACGGGTAAGGTTCCGCCGTCGGCATCCGAAAGAAGTAGGGGCAGAGCTTTGAATTTTCCCGAAAGCATAAACGAAAGGGAACGAAGAATAATTGAGCGTGCACTCGCCTTCGATAAAGGCGAAAGATATTCCTCCGTTGAAGAATTGGCAGAGGATATAAGCGGTAAAAAGGCTCAAGCCGAAAAAGTGTCGAAGCCGCTTCCTTTACGCACAGTGTTACTTATTGTTGCGGTTGCGGCATTAATCGTATGCTCCGGAATACTTGTAAACTATTATATTATCGAACCGTCCAAAGAAAATAAACGTTCCGAAAAGCTTGCGGAGCTTGTTTCGCAGGTAACGACCACGCCTATGGTAGATCCGTGGCTTGAAATCCGCCAAAAATATCCGGATATTAATTTCCCCGATGGAATGAATCCCGCATTTTCCGAGCTTTACGCAATCAATTCGGATTTTTCCGGTTGGATATCGATTCCCGAAATGAACATTAACTACTCCGTTGTTCAAGCGGGTGATAACGATAAATATCTTCGCCGTGATATTTACGGAAAGTATACTGCATACGGTGTTCCGTTTTTCGATTATCGCTGTTCGCTGAAATCCTTGAGCCGCAACACGATAATTTACGGCCATAATATGCGGCACGATGATAAGATTTTCGGCACTCTCGAACAATACAGGACTGTTGACGGCTTTAAAAAAGCACCTCTTATCGGTATGAGCACGCTTTACGGGGATTACACATTTAAGGTTTATGCTGTCTTTATTTCCAACAGCGATCCCGATGATGATAACGGAAAAGTTTTTAATTATATTTTTGTTAATGCGGGTGCAGAGCGATTTGCGGGTTATATTGCCGAAATAGACAAACGCAAGCTCTATGAAACAGGTGTTGACATAAATGAAAATGATAAGATTTTAACTCTTTCAACCTGCTGCTACGATTTTGAAAATGCAAGGCTTGTTGTTGTGGGCAGATTGCTCCGAGAGGGCGAAAATGCGGCAGTTGACACCGCACTTGCCGCCGAAAATCCAAGCCCTAAATTTCCGCAAGCGTATTATGATGTTAAACGTATCGAGAATCCTTATAAAGACGACACAACCTTATTTGAATAGGAGAAATATTAATGGATTTTTTAATTGTTGTTGATATGCAAAATGATTTTATTGATGGTGCTCTCGGAACAAAGGAAGCTCTTTCGATTATCCCCGCCGTAAAAGAAAAAATAAAAAGCTTTAACGGCAAGGTTGTTTTTACAAGAGATACCCATAATGCCGACTACCTTTCTACTCAAGAGGGAGAGAATCTGCCTGTTGAGCACTGCATTAAAGACTCCGACGGCTGGCAGATTCATTCCGAGCTTGATGCTCTGTGTGAACACGAAACCTTTGATAAACCGACCTTTGGCAGCGTTGCTCTCGGTCAGTACCTTAAAGCATATGACACCTATGAAGAAAAAATCGCAAGTGTAACCCTTATCGGACTTTGCACGGATATTTGTGTTATTTCAAACGCTATGCTCATAAAAGCTTTTCTTCCGGAGGTTCGGATTTTTTTGTTGATGCTGCCTGCTGTGCAGGCGTTACACCCGAAAGCCACGAAAGAGCACTCGATGCAATGTCGGTTTGCCAGATAAAAGCTTTAAATCGCTAAAGTTTTTTTGCAAAAAACTATTGACAAATCGCTTTTTGAGTGATATCCTTAAATCATCAAATGACAACAGAGGTTTTAGAAATGTTAAAGAATGTTTTTTCAGCTGCATATTTTTACTTTTACTTTATCAATTAATTTGATAGGGTTTAGTAAGTTTTGCTGAAAAACATTAATGATGTTTAAACTCCCCGCAGTGAAATTTACACTGTGGGGTTATTTTTATTTTTTTCTGAAAAAATCGGAGGTATTCACAATGATAGTATCAATAAAAAAGGGAACAGACGAAGCACAGGTTGAAAGCCTTGTTGAGTGGCTCAAAAGTCTCAATCTTGAAATTCATCGCAGTGAAGGTCAGTATGACACGATTCTCGGTCTTGTCGGCGATACAAGCCACGTTGATATGGATCTTATCAGCGGACTTAACATTGTTAACAGCGTTACACGAATCAGCGAACCTTACAAAAGCGTAAACAGAAAATTTCATCCCGAAGACACCATTATCGATGTTTGCGGCAACAAAATCGGCGGCGGAAATTTTCAGTTTATTGCAGGTCCCTGTTCCGTTGAATCCGAGGCACAGATTTGCTCGATAGCCGAAGATGTCAAAACCGCAGGTGCAAATTTTCTGCGTGGTGGTGCGTTTAAGCCGAGAACCTCTCCCTATGCTTTTCAGGGAATGAGAGCCGAAGGACTTGAGCTTCTTAAAAAAGCCAAAGAAAAAACAGGTACTCCGATTGTTACGGAGATTATGGATCTCTCTCATCTTTCGCTGTTTGAAGATGTTGACGTTATTCAGGTCGGTGCAAGAAATATGCAAAATTTCGAGCTTCTTAAAGAGCTTGGTAAAACAAACAAGCCCATTCTTCTCAAAAGAGGTCTTGCCGCAACTATGGAGGAGCTTCTTATGAGTGCAGAATACATTATGGCGGGCGGAAACAGCAAGGTTATGCTTTGCGAAAGAGGAATCAGAACCTTTGAAAACTACACACGTAACACTATGGATATTTCCGCAATTGCTCTTTTAAAAGAAAAAACTCATCTTCCCGTTATTGCGGATCCCAGCCACGCCGCAGGTATGTCAAGGCTTGTTCGTCCGCTTGCCCTTGCGGCTGTTGCGGCAGGTGCGGACGGTATTATGATTGAGGTTCACAACGATCCCGCTCACGCACTTTGCGATGGCCCTCAGGCACTTCGTCCCGAAGAATTTGCAAAAGTTGTTAAAGAAGCAAATGCTATCAGAGAAATAATGACAAAATTCTAATTAAAATTGTAAGGGTGACAAATTATGAAAATAGGCGTAGCCGGCTTGGGACTTATCGGAGGCTCACTTGCAAGAGCACTTTCCGAAAGCGGCAAATATGAGGTTTTGGGACTTGACTGCAACAGAAGCTCCCTTCTTGCGGCGAAAATGGTCGGTGCGATAACCGATGAAATGAATGAGAGTAATATCGGCGAATGTGAAATGATATTTATCGCTTTATATCCCCGTGCAACGGTCGATTTTGTTGAAGCTTATGCCGATAAAATCAAAAAGGGTGCAATAGTAACGGATTGCGGCGGAATTAAAAGACCGATTTGCAAGCCGTGCGAAAAGCTTGCCGATGAAAACGGCTTCGTTTTTATCGGAGGACATCCGATGGCAGGCACTCAATTTTCCGGTTTCAACGCATCAAGAGGAAATCTTTATAAAAACGCAACAATGATAATTACGCCTAAAGAAAATACGGATATAAGAATACTTGAAAAGCTTAAAGGCGTTCTTAATGATGCGGGATTCGGTGCAATAAACTTTACAACTCCGGAAGAACATGATAAAGTAATAGCGTTCACTTCTCAGCTCCCGCACATTATTTCCAACGCTTATATCAAAAGCCGAACGGCGGTTAAACAAAAAGGCTTTTCCGCAGGCAGCTACAGAGATCTTACCCGTGTTTCAAAGCTAAACGAAAAAATGTGGACAGAGCTTTTCTTTGAAAACAAGGATAACCTTATTGATGAAATTGATTTTCTTGTTGAGCGATTAAAGGAATACAGCGATGCACTTAAAACGGACAACAGAGAAGGTCTTGTTACCCTTTTGAAAGAGGGCACCGACAGCAAAAAGCAAGCAAAGTAGGGATAAAAATGAAAACTGTTAATATTAATGCTTCAAAAAGCTATAACGTTATCGTAGGAGAAAATATTCTTTCCTCTCTCGGTGAAAGCTGTGCTTCTCTGCTCGGCAAACAAAAAGCCGTTATCGTTACCGACAGCAATGTTAAAGAATATTGGCTGAATGAAGCGAAAAGGAGCTTACAGCTTGCCGGCATTGAAACATCGGTTTTTGTTTTTGCGGCAGGCGAAGAATCGAAAAGCACTCAAACTCTCATTGAGCTTATTGAGTTTATGGCAAAATGCCGTCTGACACGCAGTGATTTTGCGGTCGCTCTCGGCGGCGGCGTTACCGGCGATATGACCGGTCTTGCATCTTCGCTCTATTTGAGAGGTATTCCCTTTGTTCAGGTTCCCACAACTCTCCTTGCCGCTGTTGATTCCTCTGTCGGCGGTAAAACCGCAGTAAACCTCACTGTCGGAAAAAATCTTATGGGAGCTTTTTATCAACCTGAGCTTGTCCTTTGTGATACCCGCACACTCAGCACTTTGCCCGAAAGTATCTTTGCCGACGGAATGGCGGAAGTAATAAAATACGGCGTTATTTTTGACCGCAAACTGTTTGACAAGGTTAGCACAGGTGATGTAAAATCGGATATAGAAAGTATTATCGCAAGGTGCGTTGAGCTTAAAAGAAACGTTGTTGTCGCTGATGAATTTGACAAAGGTGAACGCCGACTTCTGAATTTCGGGCATACGATGGCTCATTCAATCGAAAAGCTGAGTAATTATGAGATTTCTCACGGAAGTGCTGTTGCAATCGGAATGGTAATTGCCGCAAAAGCCTCTTATGCACTCGGTTGGAGCAGTGAAGACTGCACCGAGGCAATTATCAACGCAAACATTCAAAACCGTCTTCCCGTTAAATGCGATTTTTCTCCCGATGCACTTGCCGAAATTGCGTTATCGGATAAAAAACGCAACGGAGAAACAATCGATTTTGTTGTTCCGACTGTTATCGGCGAATGCCGGCTGAAAACCGTTCCCGTTGAAATGCTGAAAAATATTGCCGAATTTACAAAATGTTGATTTCCGTTTCGCAAAATTTTAAAAGTATTCATACATACAAAATTATGGAGCTGAAAATTTATGGATATTTTAGTAACTCCCTCACGAATATCGGGAAAAATCAACGGTATTTCCTCAAAATCCTTTGCTCACAGAGCGTTTATCTGTGCCGCTCTTGCCGACGGTACAAGCTATATTAAAATAAATACCGTTTCGCAGGATATTGCCGCAACGGTTTCGTGCCTTAACAATCTCGGTGCGAGAATCGATAAAAACGGTGATGGTTATTCCGTTGAGCCGATGAAAGAACTGCCGCAAAATGCGGAAATCAACTGCGGTGAAAGCGGTTCAACGCTTCGCTTTCTTTTACCTGTCATCACTGCTCTCGGTATTAAAACAAAAATAAACGCCCTCGGCAGGCTACCCGAAAGGCCGCTGTCTCCTCTCAAGGAGGAGCTTATTAAAATGGGAGCGATTATTTCCGATAATTTTCCGCTCGATGTTTCGGGCAAGCTTTCGGCGGGCGAATTTACTCTGCGTGGCGATATCAGCTCACAGTTTGTAACAGGACTGCTTCTGGCTCTTGCATATCTCGGCGAAGGGAAAATAACGCTTCTTCCGCCGATTCAATCAAGACCCTATATTGACATAACGCTTCAAGTGCTTAGGGACTTCGGAGCAAACATTAGAGAAGAAAACGATACTTTTTATATAAATAAAGCTCAGTTGCGTGCACGTAATTTTGAAGTTGAGACCGACTGGTCAAATGCCGCTTTTCCGCTGTGTATGGGTGCAAGTGTCGGCGGACTTAATCTCAACTCCGTTCAGGGCGACAAAGCAATTATAAGTGTGCTCAAAAAAATGGGTGCAAAGATTTTTTGCGATAAAGGAAGCATTCGCGCCGATGTTTCATCTCTTCACGGCTGCCGAATAGATGCCGGTAACATACCCGATGCGGTGCCGGTTATAGCTGCCGTTGCCGCAACCGCACAAGGCGAAACCCTAATTTATAATGCACAACGGCTTCGTCTTAAAGAAAGCGACCGAATCCAAACCGTCTGTGAAATGCTCCGCTCTCTCGGTGCGGATATCCGTGAAACTGCGGACGGAATGAGCATAAAGGGGAAACCTTTTCTTGCCGGCGGCGAAACATCCTCGTTCAACGACCATCGAATCGCTATGGCGGCGGCGGTTGCCGCCTGCAAATGCAGTGGCGAGGTTATTATCCGCAATGCCGAAGCCGTAAACAAATCTTATCCCGCATTCTTTGAAGATTATAAAAGCTTGGGAGGAAGCATACGTGTCTTGTAATTTCGGAAATAAAATAAAAATAACCGTTTTCGGTCAATCACACTCCGAGGCAATAGGCGTTGTCATTGACGGCTTGCCGGCAGGATTTGAATTGGATTTCAAAAAAATATCCGCATTTACGGCAAGACGTGCCCCCGGTCAAAACGACCTTTCAACGCCACGTAGGGAATCGGATGAAGTTAAAATTATTTCGGGTATGGTCAGCGGAAAAACCTGCGGTGCACCTTTATGTGCTGTTATAGAAAATACAAATACCCGTTCGGGCGATTATGATAAGCTCCGCACCTTACCCAGACCGTCTCACAGCGATTATGCCGCATACGTGAAGCACAGCGGCTTTAATGACATAAGAGGCGGCGGTAATTTCAGCGGCAGATTGACCGCACCCCTTTGCTTTGCCGGAGCGGTTTGCATTCAGATGCTTGAAAGCAAGGGTATTCACATCGGTGCTCACATTGCTTCAATCGGCAATATCGATGACGATAGATTTGATCCCGTTTGCGTTGACAAAACGGATTTCAATGAGATTTCTCAAAAAAGCTTTCCGGTTATCGATGACAAGCGGGGAGAGCTTATGCGAAAAGAAATATATGCAGTTAAAAGTGTCGGTGATTCAATCGGCGGCACAATCGAATGTGCAATAACAGGTGTTGAGGCCGGTATCGGCGAGCCGATTTTTGACGGGATAGAAAACAGATTGAGCCAAGCCGTTTTCGGGATTCCCGCAGTTAAGGGTATTGAATTCGGTTCGGGCTTTGACGGAAGTAAGCTTACGGGCAGCCAAAATAACGACAGCTTTATTTGCGTTAATAAAAAAATAAAAACCGCAACAAACAATCATGGCGGGATTCTCGGCGGAATTTCATCGGGTATGCCGATAATTTTTCGTTGTGCAATAAAGCCGACTCCGTCAATAGGTATTCGTCAGCAAACAGTCAACCTTGAAAGCGGAGATGAAGAAGAGCTTGTTATCGGCGGCAGACACGATCCCTGCATAGTGCCCAGAGCCGTACCGTGCGTTGAAGCGGCGGCGGCTGTTGTTATGGCAGATTTTCTGCTTTGAAACCACATTTCGTGAAAAGAGTGATTACAATGGACATAAAATATTTAAGAGATGAGATTGATTCAATTGATAAGGAATTAACCGCACTCTTTGAAAAAAGAATGAAAACCGCCGCTCAAATTGCAAAATATAAGCAAGAAAATAATCTGCCCGTTTTCAACAAGGAGCGTGAAAGAGCGGTTTTAAACGGTGTTACCGCAAGCGTTTCACCGGAGCTTGAGGGCTATACCAAAACTCTTTATGAAACGATTTTCAATCTAAGCCGTTCATACCAAAAAAAGCTTATAAAGCCGCAGTCCTCCGTTTCAAAAATGATAGCCGATGTTACGGCTCAAACTCCGTGCGAGCGTCCTTCTCGTGCGGTTGTTGCGTGTCAGGGCGTTGAGGGTGCATATTCACAGTTTGCTTGCGACAAAATGTTTACATACCCGTCAATCGTCTATTGCCGCACTTTTGAGGATGTTTTCAAGGCTGTTGACAGCGGACTTTGCCGCTACGGTGTTCTTCCTGTTGAAAACAGCACAGCCGGCACGGTTAACAAGGTTTACGACCTTATGAGGGAGCACAGATTTTATATTGTTCACAGTCTAAAGCTTTTCATTAAGCATTCGATTCTTGCTCCGCAGGGCGTTAAGCTCGAGGATATTAAAGAGGTTTTTTCTCACGAACAGGCAATAAATCAGTGCTCGTCATTTCTTGCGGAGCTGGGCGTTAAGGTTACTGTATGTGAAAATACCGCCGTTGCCGCAAAAAAGGTTGCCGAAAGCGGTAGAAAAGACTGTGCTTCAATCGGCTCCAAAGAGGGGGCATCGCAATACGGACTTAATGCCCTCAAAACAGGTATTCAAAACACCGATAACAATTACACTCGCTTTATATGTATTTCAAAAAAACCGGAAATTTACCCCGGTGCCAAAAAAACAAGCTTTATGATGACAATTCCGCACCGCCCCGGCTCGTTATATAATATTCTTTCAAGATTTGCCGCTCTCGGACTTAATATGACCAAGCTTGAAAGTCGAACCATATCCGGCAGTAATTTTGAATTTATGTTTTATTTTGACATAGAAGCCTCGGTATACTCCGACAGCCTGAAATCACTTTTCAGTGAGCTTGAAAACGATGCCGAGCAATTTATTTATCTCGGCAGCTATACGGAAGAATAGGTGATTTTATGTTTGGTCTTTTAGGAAGAAAGCTTTCCCATTCTTTGTCGCCGGAAATTCACTCTCTGCTTTGCGATTATGAATATCGTTTATTCCCGACCGAGCCGGAAAGCCTTGATGATTTTTTTTCAAACACTTCATTAGATGCGTTTAACGTTACCATTCCTTATAAGGTGGAAGCTTATAACCGCTGCACCGAGCTTTCGGAAACCGCAAAAAAAATCGGCAGTGTCAACACCGTTATTCGTCGAAAAGACGGTACTCTTTACGGCGACAATACCGATTATTTCGGCTTCAAATATATGGCGGAAAAATGCAAATGCGATTTTAGAAACAAAAAGGTTCTTATTCTCGGTTCGGGAGGCGCAAGCTTAACCGTTCGCCATGTTGCCGATGATGAGGGTGCAAGAGAAATCGTCACTGTTTCCCGTGCGGGCGAAAACAATTATGAAAATATAGATGCCCATTACGATGCAGATATAATTGTCAACACAACGCCTGTCGGAATGTATCCCAACAACGGAGAAAGACTTATAGACCTTTCAAAATTCAAAAGCTGCCGTAAAGCACTCGATTTGATTTATAACCCCGCAAGAACCGTCTTTCTGCTCGATGCCCAAAAACTCGGTATTGATTGCATCAACGGACTTTATATGCTTGTTGCCCAAGCCTTGCGTGCTGCCGAAGCCTTTACGGGCAAAAGTATTCCGCTTGAAAAAATCGATGAGGTTTACGATAAAATAATTTGCAATCAAAAGAATATTGTTCTTATCGGTATGCCGGGCTGCGGAAAATCCACTGCCGCCGATTATCTCCGCAAAAAAACGGGCAGAGCTTACCTTGATACGGATGCGATGGTTGAAGAATGCGGCGAAAATATTCCCGATATATTCGCTCGTTACGGTGAAGCCGAGTTCCGAAAGAGAGAAACCGAAGCGGTTCGGCTTGCGGGCAAGGGAGCGGGTAAAATTATCGCAACAGGCGGTGGAGCCATTCTCAAAGAAGAAAATCGTATCGCATTAAGAGAAAATTCCACCGTTATTTTTTTAGATGCACCGATCGAAACGCTTGCAACTGACGGCAGACCTCTTTCAAAAAATCAAGAAGCACTCAGGCAAATGTACGCAAAACGGCTTCCGCTATATCTTGAAACAGCGGATTTTACAGTTGCGGTTAATGCTAATCCCGAAATAACAGTCAGGAGGATAATGGAATGCGTATCCTTATAATAAACGGCCCGAATCTGAATATGCTCGGCATAAGAGAGCCGGATATTTACGGCAAAAAAACCTATGCCGATTTATGCGAAATCATTGAAAAATATGCCGATGAGAAGAATGTTGAGGTTAAGATTTTTCAATCGAATCACGAGGGCGACATTGTTGACGAAATCCAAAACGCCTACGGAAAATTTGACGGAATTGTTATAAATCCGGCGGCGTATACGCACACAAGTGTTGCTATTCTCGATGCACTAAAATCGGTTGCGATTACCGCTGTTGAAGTACATATCTCCGATGTTTCCGCAAGAGAAAAATTCAGACAAATATCCTACGCGGGCATGGCGTGTGAAAAATCCTTTATCGGCTTCGGCTTTGACGGATATCTTAAAGGGATTGACTACATACTCGGCAAATAAAGCTTGAACAAGCTTCATAATGATGTTATAATTTTTAAAACTGCCTTAAAATTTAAGAAAGTGAAGGTAAGCTTATGAAGAAAAAGCTTTTGCTGATTATCAATCCACGCTCCGGTATCAATAAAATCAACGATGACCTTATGGATGCAACAACTGTTTTCGGTGAAAACGGATACGAAATAACGGTTATGCACACCGAAAAGACAGGCGATGCAACGGATTATGCCCGTGATTACGCCGCCGATTATGATGTTGTTGTTTGCAGAGGCGGAGACGGTACCTTTTGTGAAATGATGAACGGTATTATGTGCCATAACGATAAGCCGGACATCGGCTATATTCCCGCAGGCACAACGAACGAAATTGCAAATAATCTCGGCTTGCCTGTCAGACTTTCGGGCAAAGCTGCAAGGCTTATAGTAAACGAAGCCGCCCGTCCGTACGACCTCGGAAGCTTCAACGGAAGGTATTTTACGTATGTTGCATCTTTCGGAGCGTTAACCGAATGCTCTTATGCCGCTCCGCAAAAGCTGAAAAACAAAATCGGCAGATTTGCATATTTTTATGAGGCGGCAAAGGAAATCAAGGATATTCATTCAATTCCCATTCGCTGTGTTGTTGACGGTGAAACTATCGAAGATGAGTTCATTTTCGGAGCAATTTCAAACTCCTACACTGTCGGAAAGGTTATTCATCTTAACCGTGCCGATGTTTGCCTTAATGACGGTGAATTTGAGATTATTCTTGCCAAAAATCCTCACAGCGTTAAGGGCTGGGCAGAGCTTGCCGCAAGTATATTGAAAAAAGATTTTGACAAACGGTATGTTAAATATTTTAAGGGTAAGCATATTGAGCTTGAAACGCTTGACGGCTCTCCGCTTCCGTGGACACTTGACGGCGAATACGGCGGCGATGACAGCAAGGTTGTTATTGATGTTCATAAGCATGCCTTTAACTTTTTTCGCCCCGCTTTGCCGAACGAAGCTTCTTCGGAAGAATAAACCGGCAATAAACTTAAAGAAAACCGACCTGCTGAATGAACTGCAAGTCGGTTTTTTGTTGTTCAATTATGAGGCAAGCTTTTTAAGCAGGCTTGCCGATTTGACCGATAAGGTCAATGATTTTATCAACAATGCCCGTAACGATTTCACTGCCGAAAACATCGGTAATCAACTGAGGAATGGTGTTGAGGAAAAGGTTTGCAACCTTGGTGAAAAATTCGCCGATAATCGTTGATGTACCCCACGATGCGGCAACATCAACAGCGTGCTTTGATACTACCGTGTCGCCCGTTGCAACAAACTTTTCGCCGTTATATTTTTCAACCTTGTATTCAACATTTACTTCAACATCCTTTTTATTTGCAACGGATGAGGGAGGAACCATATATCCCGTGTAAACATTTTCCTTTGAGCGTGTAAGAGTGAAGCTTTGTCCACCGATTATAACGCTTTGAGGAATAAGTCTGGTGTCGCCGTATTCGGCAGCGTAGATATCCTTAAATGCACCGGCAGGGCCATCGCTTGTAACTGTTACTTTAATTTCTTTTTCTGCATAAACAGTTCCTTCGTCAAGGGTGAATTTACACTTTCCGGTAGATGCCGCATAGCGTTCTCTTGAATTGGTTCTAAGCTCAAGAATTTCGCTTGAGGGGTTAGGATCCTGAACTGCTGCATCAAAGTTCTTTCTTGCGATAATGCCGTAAATGGTGTTGGGATTAAGACCGGTAAAGGTTCCCGAATACTGCCATGTTTTACCCTTATCTATCGAGAAAGTAACATTATCAATCGCATTACCTTTGCTGTCAACGCATTTTACGGTAATTGTGGTATGAGTTTTGTCAACAAGAACAGGCTTGGGAACAGCGGTAGCATCTGCTGTTTTAAGTGTTTTAACGGTTATGCTTGCAGCATCACTTGCGTAATATTTTTTTTCATCCGACGATTTTTTTCTGATTGAAACAACATATGCGGTATTCGGAGTGAGATTTTCAAAAACAACGGAATCCGACCACGCTTTGATTACCTTTTTGTCGCTTGCTCTTTCAAGCATATATTCGCAGCTCGAAACCTTGGATACGGTTATCGAGGTTGAAGTTACCTTCTGCGGAACGGGAGCTGCGGGTGTCGGCATTTTTGATTTGAGAGTTACAGATACCGGTTCAGACTCACCAACAATTTTACTGCCATCGGTAGCCAAAGCTTTAATGGTATATGTTGTACCTTCTTTAAGATTGATATAAATAGTAGTGTTACCCGTAGAGATGGAATCCGCAGAGGGACTGATTGAAATTCCCACAGTGTAGCCGGCAACTTCGGAAGGGGTTACGGTTATTGTCTTTTTTGCTTCGTCGAGCACTACCGTGGGCTTGGGAACGGTAACGGTGGTGGTCGTCTCGTTTTCTGCGCTTGCGGAAACAGCCATACATGAGAACGCCATAAGTACGGCAAAAAATACTGCAAGTGCTTTTTTGGTTACTGAAATGGTTTTTGTCATTTTTTTATCCTCCGTTTTATAATTTCCCTAATGGGGATTATAGCCGAAAAATTTTTGCGGCTCGGCTTGATGCTCACAAAGCAAACCGAAGCCTTAACTCCTCAAATCTTTGATTTGGCGGTTAATTGTGAGGCTATTATAACACACTCTTTTGGAAAATGGAATAGTATTTTCTTTAATATTTTATTAATTTTCGGAAAATATGAGATTAATTTCAATTTTGATTGACATTTTTTCGGGTTTTTATTATATTTATAATTACATTAATTATATGCCGACAGGAGTAAAATACTATGAACAGAGCGGATAATGCCAAATCACTTTTTGAAAGCGGATGTAACTGCTGTCAGTCGGTTTTTTGTGCTTTTATTGATAAGACAAACCTTTCAAAAGAGGATGCTTTGCGTCTTTCCGCAGGCTTCGGAGGAGGCTTCGGCAGACTTCGTGAGGTTTGCGGAGCTGTCAGCGGAATGACAATGGTTATTTCCAACGCATTCGCCTGTCCCGACACGAATAACAAAGAGAAAAAAGCCGAGCTTTATGCCTTGATTCAAAAGGCGGCGGGTGAATTTAAAGCCGCAAACGGCTCGATTATCTGCCGTGAGCTTCTCGGTCTTGACGAAAAAAATTCGTCTCCCGTTCCCGATGAAAGAACCGCCGAATACTACAAAAAGCGTCCGTGCTCGGAGCTTGTTCGCTGTGCCGCCGAGATTGCGGAAAAATATATCGGCGAATAAATGCTTTTTTGCTCAAAAATTTATTTTGTAAATTGCAATGTAAAGATTCCATTACGAATCGCTCGACCACTGCAACCAAATGATTGCAGCTATTGCTTCCGATTTTAAACCGGCTTTACTCAATGCTTCAGTCTTTAATTTTTTTCGTAGTTCAGGTGTTTACCTTTTCCTTTATTTGCGTTATTATTTAAGTGACTTATATTGATTACTCTTTTCTTTGTTTAGCTTGGTCGTTTAACATTATATCAGAGTTCTCAATGTGAGTCATCTTTTTTGGAATCTTTATTTTACAACTTACCCGCCTTAAACATTTCCATATTCGTTAATTTCGCCGATAAATAACACTTGAAAAAATTGACATAATATTATAAAATATATAATTGGTAAAGTATGCGACTATTCAACAATAAAAATCTTGAAAGGATTGACTAAAATGAGCTTACTTAACAAAAAGACAGTTGATGACATTAATGCAAAGGGCAAGAAGGT
This sequence comes from uncultured Clostridium sp., assembly GCA_964571095.1. Classification (GTDB taxonomy): domain Bacteria; phylum Bacillota; class Clostridia; order Oscillospirales; family Acutalibacteraceae; genus CAG-177. The sequence continues at coordinate 16,614 of CAZNAC010000021.1, forward strand.
TCTTGTTCGTTGCGATTTTAACGTACCTCTCAAAGACGGCGTTATCACAGATGAAAACAGAATCAACGCCGCACTCCCCACAATTCAGAAGCTTATAAATGACGGTGCAAAGGTTATCCTTTGTTCACATCTCGGCAAGCCCAAGAACGGCCCCGAAGCCAAATTCTCCCTTGCTCCCGTTGCAAAAAGACTCAGCGAGAAGCTCGGCAAAGAGGTTGTTTTTGCCGCTGACGATAATGTTGTCGGAGAAAATGCAAAGGCTGCCGTTGCCGCTATGAAGGACGGCGATGTTGTTCTTCTTGAAAACACACGTTTCCGTTCCGAAGAAACAAAGAACGGCGAAGCTTTTTCAAAGGATCTTGCAAGCATCTGTGAAATGTATGTTAACGATGCATTCGGTGCAGCACACAGAGCACACTGCTCAACAGTTGGCGTAACGGCTTTTGTTGAAGAAGCTGCTGTAGGCTATCTTATGGGCAAGGAGCTTAAATATCTCGGAAATGCCGTTGAAGATCCCGAAAGACCCTTTGTTACCATTCTCGGCGGTGCAAAGGTTGCCGACAAGCTCAACGTTATCGAAAATCTTCTTAACAAGGCGGACACCCTTATCATCGGCGGCGGTATGGCTTACACTTTCCTTGCAGCTCAGGGCTACGGCGTAGGCAAGTCACTTCTTGACGAGAGCAAAATCGATTACTGCAAGGATATGCTTGCAAAGGCAGAGGCAAAGGGCGTTAAGATTCTTCTTCCCGTTGATGTTGTTGCGGCTGCCGATTTCCCCAACCCCATCGATGCTCCCATTGATACGGTTGTTTATGATGCCGACAAGATTCCGGCAGATATGGAAGGACTTGATATCGGTCCCAAGACCGCAGAGCTTTATGCCGATGCCGTTAAGAGTGCAAAGACCGTTGTTTGGAACGGACCTATGGGCGTATTCGAGAATCCCACTCTTGCAAAGGGTACAATTGCCGTTGCAAAGGCTCTTGCGGATACCGATGCCGTTACCATCATCGGCGGCGGTGATTCGGCTGCTGCCGTTAACACTCTCGGCTTCGGCGATAAGATGACTCACATTTCAACCGGCGGCGGAGCTTCACTTGAGTTCCTTGAGGGCAAGGCTCTTCCCGGCATTGAAGCTGTTAACGACAAGTAAGTTTTACGATTGAAAGGAATAATAAAATTATGGATAAATCACTTCGCAGACCTGTTATTGCGGGCAACTGGAAAATGAACAATACTCCCGAACAGACTAAGGCTCTTATCGAAGCTATGAAACCCCTTGTTGCAGATGCAGATTGTGACGTTATCATCTGTGCTCCCTACATTGACCTTTATGCTGCTATGGAAGCTGCCGCAGGATCAAATATTATGATCGGTGCCGAAAACTGCCACTGGGCAGAAAAGGGTGCTTTCACCGGAGAGGTTTCCGCTGAAATGCTTAAAGCTGCCGGCGTTCCTTATGTCATCATCGGTCACTCCGAGAGAAGACAGTATTTCGGTGAAACAGATGAAACGGTTCGTGACCGTGTAAGAGCCGCTCTTAATGCGGGACTCAAGGTTATCCTTTGTGTCGGCGAGGTTCTCGGTGAAAGAGAGCTTGGCATTACCGCAGAGATAGTCAGAAAGCAAACAAAGGTTGCTCTTTCGGGCGTTTCCGAAGCAGAGCTTGCAAATATCATCATCGCTTATGAACCCGTTTGGGCTATCGGTACCGGACTTACCGCCACTCCCGAGCAGGCTAACGAGGTTTGTGCCGTTATCCGTGCTCTTATCGCAGAGCTTTACACAAAGGATGCCGCAGACAGATTTGTTATTCAGTACGGCGGTTCAATGAACGACGGCAATGCGGCAGAGCTTCTTGCTCAGTACGATGTTGACGGCGGACTTATCGGCGGTGCTTCTCTTGTTGCGGAGAAATTCGCAAAAATCGTTGAAGCCGCTTCAAAATAATTCGTAACGATTGCAGAGGTCGGTTGCGGCTATAGCCGACCTCTGCTTTTATCGTAGGGAACGGTCTTGATCGTTCCGATGCTTTGCGGAATACTCAAGAGTGTTCCCTACACAATGTACTATTGAAAGGACTGTTTATTATGAGCAAAAAACCCGTTCTTCTTTGCATCATGGACGGTTTCGGCAAAAATGACAGCGACTACGGCAATGCGATCGTCGCCGCAAAAACGCCGAATCTCGATAAAATAATGGCTGAAAATCCCATGACATATATCGGAGCCTCCGGTATGGATGTCGGTCTGCCCGATGGTCAGATGGGTAACAGCGAGGTCGGTCATACCAATATCGGTGCCGGCAGAGTTGTTTATCAGGAGCTTACGAGAATAACCAAGTCGATTAAAGACGGCGATTTCTTTGAAAATGAAGCTCTTGTCGGAGCAATGGAGAACTGCAAAAAGAATAATTCCGCTCTCCACCTTATGGGCCTGCTCTCCGACGGCGGCGTCCACAGCCACAATACCCACCTTTACGGCATTTTGGAGCTTGCAAAACGCAGCGGTGTTGAAAAAGTGTTCATCCATTGTCTTATGGACGGCAGAGATGTTTCTCCCACCTCGGGCAAGGATTTTCTTGCGGAGCTTTACAAAAAGTGCGAAGAAATCGGCGTAGGCGAAATTGCAACCGTTATGGGCAGATATTACGCCATGGACAGAGACAACCGTTGGGAGAGAGTTGTTAAGGCATACAAGGCTCTCACCGAGGGTGAGGGCGTGAAGTTTGACTGTGCCTGCAAGCTGGTTGAGGAGTCCTACGCACAGGATGTCACCGATGAATTTATCGTTCCCTCCGTTTCAAGCAAGGCTCAGCCCGTAAGCGATAACGATTCCGTAATCTTCTTCAATTTCCGTCCCGACAGAGCAAGAGAAATCACGAGAGCCTTTGTTGACGGCGATTTTGCGGGATTTGAACGCAACCGACTCAAAAATCTTTACTATGTTTGCATGACGCAGTACGATGCGACAATGCCCAACGTTCATGTTGCCTTTAAGCCCGAGGGACTCGAAAATACCTTCGGCGAATATATTTCAAGCAAGGGTCTGAGCCAGCTCAGAATTGCCGAAACGGAAAAATACGCCCATGTAACGTTCTTCTTTAACGGCGGCGTTGAAAAGCAGTACCCCGGCGAGGACAGAATCCTTGTTAAATCTCCCGCCGTTGCGACCTATGATATGCAGCCTGAAATGAGTGCATACGAGGTAACGGACAAGCTCCTTGCGGCGATCGACAGCGACAAATACGATGCGATAGTTCTCAATTATGCGAACTGCGACATGGTAGGTCACACGGGCGTTTTTGAAGCGGCTGTTGCGGCGGTTGAAGCGGTTGATACCTGCGTCGGCAAGATTTGCGATGCGGTTCGTGCAAAGGACGGCGTAATGCTCATCACCGCCGACCACGGCAATGCCGATAAGATGTACGAAGCCGACGGCTCACCTTTCACCGCACACACGACGAATCCCGTACCGTTTATCGTTGTGGGATACCCCTGTGAGCTGCGTGAAAACGGCGGAAAGCTCTGTGATATCGCTCCCACGATGCTGAAAATTATGGGACTTGAACAGCCCGCCGAAATGAACGGCGAAAGCCTTATCAAATAAAATAAACAAAAAATATACGCCTCCGAACGGTTGACAGAGCATCTGCCGCCCTCGGAGGCGTTTTTGTTGTGTTACGGCGAAAAGAGCATTCATAAAATTTGTTTTAGTCGTTTGTAACTATAGTTCCGTTTTCTTTTTCGTAGCTTTCTACGAAACTTTCAAGGATAAATTCTATTTCCTTATTGGTTGAACGTTTATTACGAGCGGCAATAAATTTTAATTTTGCGAGAAGTTTCTCCGAAACACGAAGTGAAAAGGGTGTGTAATAATTGCCTGACATAGTTGTTACCTCCATTAAATATGATACAAAAATAATATCATTCGGTACGAAAAAATGTAGAAATCATATTGACATTAAATTGATATCATATTATAATCATATTGCAATCTTACGATAATTGTAAAGTATTGCAGAATTTTAGAGGAGGTACCCTTATGAATTGTGTAAACTGTGGTCAAGAAAACAAAGAAAACAACGAAATTTGCGTCAATTGCGGTACACCGCAAAATGTTACCAAAGAAGAAGCACAGCCGAATGTAGCAGACGCAGAAAAAGAAACCGAAACCCCGCTGATGCCTGTTGAAGAAAATATCGAACAGGAAAGCTATACTCCGACAGTCGAAACAAAAAAGTCAAAAAAGAAAATAATAATTCCGATTATTGTATTTCTTGTTTTGGCAATTGCCGCCGTTGCATTTTTCCTTTTAAAAGGTTTTGATAAGGTTGAGGAAAAAAAGAATCTTTTCTATGTAAAAGATGATAGCCTTTATGTTGTTGATGATAAAGACTCTTCCGTTTCCTATTTAATTGATGATATTGAAGTCGGAGAAGATTGTGCGGCAAAGTATTCAGCGAGTTATGCTCAGATTTGCGGCAAAAGCATTTTCTATCTTCAGGATATTGACAGTTACTCTGACTATTCTCTTTATACGAAAACGGTCGGCAGTGATGATTCCGTAAAAGTCGCATCGGGAATATCATCTCACGAGATAAGCACCGATGGTTCACGCATAGTTTATCTAAAGAATGATGACCTTTATTTTAATGACCTTGACCAAGAAGTAAAGCTCGCAAAAAATGTTGTCGGCTGGTGTGCTGATGATGAGCTTAAAAAAGTATTCTACATTGTTGCAGACAGCGAAGAAGGAGCAACCGCTTCTCTTTATTCCGTAGATATTTCTGCCGAGGCAAAGTCGGTAAAAATAAGCAATAATGTCAGCAAGGTTCAATATGTCTCCGATGACCTTTCAAAAATGGTTTACTTAAAAAATGGCAGCGTGTATTTCTACAGTAACGGTGAATCTCAAAAGACAGTAAGCGATGCTAAAGATATATTCGGAATTTCAAAGGGCGGCAACGCATTTTATTTCACAAAGGAAAATTCTGACGGTATATCCAAAAATATTTATTTCAATGATGATATTGCGGAAAAAGACAAAAAGATGACTGAGCCTAAAAAGAGCGATTATCAAAGTTATTTCACATATGGTTACAGCATATATTCCTATACTTCGGATGCTTATTATGATGCTCTTGAAGAATATGAGAATAAGGAAAATAGAGATGAGGTTAGAGAAAAGGCAAAAGAATCATTCAAGAGCTATGACCTTTACTATTTTGACGGTGAATCCGAAAAACTAATCTGCAAAGATATTGATACTGACATTGAATTGTGTAAAGATAATAAAATCGTTTTCTCGGCGTACGATTCCGGAAAAATTAAAAAATTCAAAATGTCCGATTTGAATTATGTATCTGATTTTGAAAAGTTCGTACTTGCCGCAAGAGAAAGTACGGCAACTACATATTATGCAAATGCGGGTGTACTTACAAAGCAAGAATTCAAAAATGCTGAAAATTTCAAGATAGAAGACAATGTTTTGTATTATCTTGCCGATTGCAAAAATGATGAAAAAACCAAGCTGACATACGGAAACTTAACAAGTATCACTCAAAACGAAGACGGAACAATAACCGAATCCGTAGTTTTGGAAGATATTTTCTACACCTATTATTGCTTTAGCGACGGCTCAATCGGATATTTCAAGGATGTTAAAGAAGTAAATGAAACTTACAGCGGCGACTTTTATGTGGGCGAAAAGCTGATATCTTCCGATGTCTATGTCAAAAGTATAGACTATAACAACGGCAATTTCTATTTCTTTAAGGATTTTGATTATAAATCATTCGAGGGAACTCTCTGCATTGCTAAAGATTCTGAGATTGAAAGCATTTCAGACAATGTTGGAGGAATTTTGATAGAAGATGGAAGGGTATTTTACACAACCAATTACAACAAAACAGGTAAAACCTACGACCTCTATGAGTATAAAGAATCGGAATCTGTACTGATAGACGATGATATTTCTTATTACGAATATTCATCAAAGACAGAACATTCTGTTTTCGGAAAAGCCTATTCGATTTCGCCGGAACGGCAAATAAAATCCGATACTGAATCCGAAGAGTCCTCATTAGAATTATCTTTTGAAGATATTGCCTGGGCGACTATACTTTAAGTCCACAGCCATATAAATATCCATAACACAATTGAAGCTATGTGAAGAGGTGACATCTCATCTTTCATTATAGGAAATCCCACTTCATTAAAACCCATATCAGGCTTTAGGTTACTCCCCGGCGTTGTATTGTTCTCTGATACGGCAAAAGCAAACTTATTATGTTACACTATTAAAACTTTAGAAAGGATTATGTATAGTTATTTCATTTGCCGGGGCTGATTTAATTATACTCCAAAAATTATGAACGAACAATTCAAAGCGGTTTTACCGTTGGGAAAAAAATGGTCGGTAACAGATGAGGGCATTGGTTACAAAGATGATTTTTATCCATACAATCAAATCAAAAAGATAAAAAAGCAATCAGAAGTAAGCATGCTCACCAACGGTGTAATAGATGTTGATTTAACAAACGGGAAATCTTTGTTTCTTACATATGAGAGAAAAGATAAAGAAAGAGCAAATTGTGCTTTCGATTTTGCCAAAAAAATTGTTGATACAAACGATGTTGCTTCTAAGCCCGGCGTGGTTTACTCTTTGAACGGTGCAAGAGGTCGCCATATGGATGTTTACGAAGACCGTGTTTGTATTAGTACCGAAGTAACATTAGGTTCATTGTTCACCGGGAATGTCACTGATGGTACAAAAGAAATATATTATTTAGATGTTATAAGCGTGCAAGCAAAAAAGCCGTCTGTTACTCTTGGTTATATTCAGCTTGAAACAGCTTCCGTTATGATGAACAACAAGGATAATAATTTCTTTAATGAAAATACATTCACATACAATGAATCTGATTTGCCAACAGGTTTGGCTGAAGAAGTTGTTAACTTTATAAAAGGTAAAGTGTCTGAATGTAAGGCTAATAAAAATACACCTGTCGCTGCTCAAATTTCTCCGGCTGATGAGTTAAAAAAATTCAAAGAGTTGCTTGATATGGGCGTAATCTCACAAGAAGAATTCAATACAAAGAAAAAACAGCTTTTAAATTTATGATTTAATCCGCTATCAAATATCCATAACACAATTGAAGCCAATTGTTTCCTTTTTATCGGCGCGTAGTGAAGCAGAGGGGTTTGTGCCGAAATTCGACTTTGTTCAGTATCTCTTTTAGCTTCACTACGCCGCGCACCCAATTATAAAACAGCAAAAATATACGCCTCCGAACGGTTGACAGAGCATCTGCCGCCCTCGGAGGCGTTTTTGTTGTAAAAATGTCGGACGATATCAAAATTTTTCATAAAACCGACTGAATTTCCCACGGATAAATCACCGCTTCAACGAGAAAATTATAGTGAAAGCAGGGTGATTTTTTTGGTGGTTAAACGCAGAAAATTTATCAGAATTATATCTTATCTCATTGCTCTGTGCGTTGTTTTTGCCGCATCGGGACTTTTTGCGGCAAAGGCAAAATCGGATTATGAATCAGCTCTTGAAAGAGTCAGATTTGAAGGACTTGCATCGCTGACGGAGTATTCACGGGAAATCAGTTCGGGACTCCGCTTGCTTGCCGTTTCAACCGGAGATTCACTTGCCGACAGCAGAGCTTATGTCAGCTCAAGAGCAGTTGGTGCACTCGGCAGCTTGGGGTGCTTCGAAAGCAAAAATGTTGATAATCTTATTCGTGTTTTCAGCGGATTATATGATTTTTCCGAAAAATTTTCCGGAAGCGAGGAAAACAGAAAAGCGGCGGTAAAGCTTTCGGATTATACTCAAGAGATATATTATCATTTGAGCGACTTGACAAATGCGATTGTGAACGGTAAATATTCCCTTACGGAATACGGCGATGCTTATAAAAAGGATAAGCCTACTTTTTTTGAATATGTACTTGATTTTTCAAACGGAGCTGAAAATGAAGTGCTTGAAATGATTTCTCCTGCCGCCGCTTCATACGGAAGCTGTATGCTTCTTGCGGGAAAAAGAAATGTTGATACCGAAACGGCAAGGGAACTTGCGGGAAATGCGGCAAATATTCGTCCGCTTCTGTGGCGTGGAGGAGCAAAAAGCATTGACGGGATTGATATGTATGAGTTTACCTGCGGCGATGTTCTGGTCAATATTTGCAAGGCGGGAGGGGTTCTCTGCAAGATGGTTAACCCTTGCCAATGCGGAGAATCAATTTATTCTCTTAACGATGCAAGAAAAAAAGCCTTGGATTTTTCTCAATCCAAAGGCTTTGAACAGCTTGTTGAAATCTATGCGAGGCGTGATGCTTTTACCGCCCGTTTTATATTTGTGCCCGAAATAAACGGCGTTTTGCTCCTGACGGCGAAAATCGAAATCGAAACAGAGCTTGAAAACGGAAAAATAACATATTTTGATGCATCGGAATATGTTAAAAGATGCCGTACCGATATCGGTGCACCGAACGGCGTACCGGAAATTTCATCGGCTTTGCCCAACAACCTCAAATGTGAAAAGCTTTATATTTGCGTTGCTGATATTAACGGCAGAGAAAAGCTGTGCTGTCTTGCAAAATGTCTTTTTGAAAACAGCACGGTGTATGCTTTTATTGATTATTACAGCTTAAAGGTTATAAAAACGGTTTTGGTGCAATGAACGGATTATTTACATTTTTCCGCAACCGCTTTCATGGCTTCGTAGCCCTCCTTGCCGATAGGCAGGAAAGGACGGCGGCAAGGGCCCATATCGATTCCCATATGGGTAAGAACGGCTTTTTCGCATTGAAAAACGCCGTATTTTATCATTTCCGCAATAATTTCATTTGCTTCGTTCTGTATTTTCTGTGCATTATCGATTCTGCCGTTATGAAATTCATCGTAAATTTTGAGGAATTTATCGCCCATAAAGTTATAGGTGCTGCCGATAGCTCCGTCCGCACCCATTGCAAGACCACCCAAACACATTTCGTCAAAGCCGTTGAAAACGGTTATGCCGTCAATTTTTTCTTTGAACTGTTGAAGTGCAAAAAGGTCGGTCGAGGTGTGTTTGATTCCGATGAAGCGTTTGTCTTGAAACATTTCCGCAGCATAATCGGGCGTAAAGGTAAAGCCGTTTCCGCCGGGGAAATTATAAATAATCATAGGAATATCAACGCTCGAAACAATGTCGATATAGTATTGCTTAATTGCGGCGGCGGGAAATGAATAATAAAAAGGTGCAACGGCGGAAATCGCATCGTAGCCAAGCTCCTGTGCCGTTTTTGCCATATCGATGGCACTGTCGGTTGAAATCGAGCCGCAATGAGCAATCATCGGGACACTGTTGCCGGCGGCGGATTTTACGATTCGGAAAACCTCCTTGCGTTCCTCGGCGGTCATAACCATGCTTTCGCCGGTGCTTCCGCCAACATAAAAGCCGTTGATACCTTTTTCAAGGTTAAATTCAACAAGCTTTTTCAGCGAAGCTTCGTTAATGGTGTAGTCATCCTTAAACGGAGTAAGCAGTGCGGTAAAAATGCCCTTCAATTTATATCATTCCTTTTTGTATTTGTCGGTTGTGGCAGCCTTAACTGCCGTATCGCCATAATACCACAAAAAATAAACCCGTGTCAAACCGCATAATTAACAAAAAGTACTTGTTTTATTTATCAAAATAGGTTATACTTTTTTAAAACACAATTCACAAACGGTGATATGCCATATTCATCGGCTTGTGAAAACAATCAAGGAGATGAACAAATGGATCCGATTAAGGTTGATTTTTCAAAAAAGGACGGCGGCAGAAAAAACGATATTGTTATACCGCCCGAAAAAGCGGCTTTGAAAATTGTATTGAGCATTCTTTGCACGGTGGTGTTTGCACTCGGTGCATTTTACTTTATGATGCCCGCTCTCAACATCAAATCCTATGAGTTTTATATTTATATAGGTATGATAGCCGCTTCGTATGTGGTGTTCAACGGTCTTTTTTCAAATGTGCTTGCAAAGCCGGAATATATGCCGTACGTTAAAAAGAGAGCAATTGTTCCCGGTATTGTTATCGGAATTCTTATCGTTGCCGTGGGTATCGGCTATCTTGTTTCAAGTGAATTTTTCAGAGCGGAAAGCTACAGTAATATTATCGATGTCAGAACCGATTCGGATTTTTCAAAGGATATTCCCGAAGAAGATGCCGAAAGCTTCAGTGCTATTCCCAAGCTCGATGAGGAGGCGGCTGCCCAGCTTGCAACAAGAGCACTCGGTGTTCTTGAAGAAAAGGGCTATGTTTCTCAGTTTACCGTTTACCCTCAATACACTCAAATAAACTATAAGGATACGCCTGTCAGAGTTGCACCGCTTCAATATGCAAATATAATCAAGTGGTTCACAAATACCAGAAACGGCTTCCCCGGCTATGTTGTTATTGATATGGCTAACGAATCAACGGAGTTTGTTGAGCTTGAAAACAGCATTAAGATCTCTCCTGCCGAGCATTTTAACAAGCTTCTCAAGCGTCATCTTCGTTTTGAATATCCCACATATATGTTTGCGGAAGCAACATTTGAGATTGACGACAACGGTAATCCCTATTGGATTTGTGCAAGACTCGATAAGACTATCGGACTTTTCGGCGGTACGGATGTTATAGGTGCTGTTGTTGTTAAGGCGGACAGCGATACCGGAGAGAGCACATATTATACAATCGACGAAATCAACAATGATCCCAAGCTCCAATGGCTTGACAGAATTTATGATTCGGATCTTATCGTTCAGCAGTATAATTATTACGGAAAATACCAAAGCGGCTTCTGGAACTCGATTCTCGGTCAGAAGGGCGTTATAACTACAACGGCTAATTATAACTATCTTGCCAAGGACGACGATGTTTGGATGTATACGGGTGTAACCTCCGTTACCTCCGACCAGTCGATTACCGGCTTCATTCTTATTAACCAAAGAACGAAGGAAGCTGTTTATTACAGAGTTACGGGCGGTACCGAGTATTCGGCTCAGCAGGCAGCAGAGGGCAGAGTTAAGGACCTCGGTTATACGGCAACCTTCCCGCTGCTTCTCAATATCGGCGGAGAGCCAACCTACTTTATGTCGCTTAAAGATCCCACAAACAATATCGTTCAACAATATGCACTTATTAATGTTGCACAGTATAACAACAATAAGATGGGTGCAACGGGTACTGATTTGAGCAAGTGTCTTGCAAGCTATATTTCGGCTCTCGAACAAAGCGGTATCAGCGTTGATATTGATCCCGACGATGTTGTTGTTGAGCCTGTATCACCCGATGCTCCCGAAGAAAAGAGCCTCACCGCAAGCGGCGTAATCGCCGATATCAGAACTGCGGTTATGGGTGGCGAGAGCTACTATTATATTAAGCTTGACACTCAAAACGCATATTTTTCAATTGCCGCATCGGATGAAGAAAGCGTTATTATCCTTAATGTCGGAGATACCGTAAGCGTTACCTATACCGAAAGCAAAGCCGATATTATTCAAGCGGATTCTATTGTTAAAAAATAATCTAATGGCGGGGGATTTTCTCCCGCCGTATTTGATTTGTGAAAGGATATTCATGGAATTTTACGAAAACAAACAGGAGCCGGAAAAGGCTGTTTTGATAGCGGTGGATACCGGTGATTACGATTGTGAATCGTCACTCAATGAGCTTGAGGAGCTTGCCGAAACGGCAGGTGCACAGGTTGTCGGAAAGCTTTGGCAAAAAAGAGAGAAGCCCGATTCCGCAAGCTTCCTCGGAAGCGGAAGACTTGAGGAGCTTGCCGATTTTTGCGAAAACAATGAAGTTGACCTTGTTATTGCCGACAGCGAGCTTTCGCCCTCACAGCTTCGCAACATTGAAAAGGCAACTAAAATCCGAGTTATAGACAGAACAACGCTGATTCTCGATATTTTTGCGGATAGAGCAAGGAGCAACGAGGGAAAGCTTCAGGTTGAGCTTGCACAGCTCAGATATTCTTTGCCGAGACTTATCGGTCAGGGAACAAGTCTTTCAAGGCTCGGCGGCGGAATAGGAACGAGAGGCCCGGGCGAAACGAAGCTTGAATCTGATAAACGCCATATCAGAAGAAGAATCAAATCCCTTGAAGAAGAATTTGAAGCACTTGAAAAAAGGCGTGGACTTGCAAGAGCAAGACGGGAAAAGGACGGCGTTGAAACCGTTGTTATAGTCGGCTACACAAATGCCGGAAAATCAACCCTTATGAATGCATTGACGCAAGCGGGAGTGCTTGCACAGGATAAGCTTTTCGCAACGCTCGATCCGACCTCCAGAGCGTTAACTCTGCCGGACGGCAGGAAGGTTATGCTGATTGATACGGTCGGATTTATTCGCAGGCTGCCGCATCATCTTGTCGAAGCATTCAAATCAACGCTGGAGGAAGCGGTATGTGCAAAGGTTATCCTTAATGTTTGCGATGCCTCCGATCCCGAATGCACGGAGCACATAGAAGTTACAAAGGAACTACTCAATGAGCTTGGTTGTTCGGATAAACCGATAGTCACCGTTTTCAACAAATGCGATTTGCCCAATGCACAGGGAAACATTCCTTTTGAGCCAAATTCGGTAATGATATCCGCTCTCAACGAAACGGGCTTTGATGCTTTGCTTGAGGCTGTTGCAAAGGCACTTCCGCCGACAAGAGCGAGAGCAAAAATGCTTATTCCTTATTCCGATGGCGGTGCAGCGGCAATTATCCGCAAGGACAGCGTTATTAATTATGAAGAATACAGAGAAAACGGACTTTACTTTGAGCTTGTTGCGGATGTTGCAATGATTGACAGATATCAGGACTATTGCGTTTAATAGCCGAATCCGATTGCCTGCTGCGGCTTACTATGTCACAAATTGTTAAAATATTCGGGTATTGACAACGGGATTATCTTGCATTATAATAAAAATGCGGTTTGATAAATTCCGTGAATATCCTTACTTCGCATAAGGAAATATTTTTAAGGGGACAAAAAATTATGGACATTTTCGCAAACATCGACACAACAGGTATTCAGAATCTTATTCTTGCATTCTTCAAGTTCCTCTCGGAGTTTGATATTAAAGAGCTTGACTTCGACTACCTCGGCTCGCTTCTTACCGTTATTGCTCCTATTTGGAATCCAATTTGGGCAGCAGTTAACGAATTTCTTGAGGAATGGTTCGGATTCTAAAAAAACCGACAAAACATAATCAGAGGTTCACCTTTAAAGTGAGCCTCTGATTTTTATATACTATTAATAAAAGCTCCCGCACAGCAAAATGTTATGCGGGAGCTGATTCATATTAAAACCAATTAATAAAATCTACAAAAGAGTCGTCAATTGAAGCTATGAACAAAGTAAACAATTCGGAGAGGAGTCTGAAAAAAAACGAAGGGGTGGACAGAACCTCAACCTCAATCTCGGCACTGACATTATAATCCGGCGCGGTAACCCTTACCGTGGTTTTGCCTGCTTTGTTTCCGGTTAAAGTAAGCTGATCATATTCTTCATCATATTCACAGCTTACCACCTCATCATCGGCTACCTCAATAATAAGCGTTTCAAAATTGCAATTCGAGCCAAACGGCAAAACATAAATATTAATCCAATCTGTTTCGCCCTCTGTCAAAAGAACGTCATTACAATCAATTTCAATAAAGCTCGGAGCAATGCTCGAACCGTCGGTAACATTAATTGTCATTATGTCGCTTTCTTCATATCCCGAAAGATACCCCTCGATATAAACGGTGTAGATTTCTCCCGCCTTTACCTTGAACGAAAAATCAAGCCCCAAATCCTGATAATAGCCTTTGTTCGATTCAAAGCTGCCATCGCTGCAATTAAGCAAGGCAAAGCCTTCCATGTATGACCAAATATTGAAAACTGCGTCTTCTGTTGGACGAAGAATAAAATATCCGGATTTATCTTCGGCTTCATTATCGATATCGTAGCTGTTGCCCATGGTGATTTCGCGAATATCATCGGCAACGGAAATCGTGAACGAAACCTGCGACTCCGTTGAATAATATGTGGAAAACTCAATCGTAATTTCCGAACCGGCTTTAGCGGGAAAATACTCTCTATTTTCCAATTGGGAATAACTATCATACTCCGACAGATTTTTGCTAAGATAAGTTGATGTTAAATTTTTTTCTCCCAGCAAAACATCGGCAGTTATGTATGTTGCCTCGGAGGATTCAAGCGTAACTGAAATTTTGAAAACTCCGCTTTCACTCGGAACAAAAGAATATGTGACGGTTTCGCCGCTTACCGTTACGGTGCATTTTTCGTCAAGGCTAACAGTGTTTTCTGCTGCAAACGAAATTACCGAAAGCGAAAACACCATTGACAGAGCGAGCAAAATGCTGACAATTTTTTTCATGATAATACAACTCCTTTTTGAAATACGGCGATAATTCCGCCGCTGAATTAAGTATATCATATCATAACTAAATGTCAATGGATGATTATCAAATTTTCTTATAGGTAGTGGTTCGATTTCGGTTTGGAAAAGCTTCGCAAAACTCAAAGCAGACAACCGCTTTATCTGCGATTGTCTGCCACATTTTAATGTGCTTATATTTCGGGAATTTCGATTTCGATTTCTCTGCCAAGCTCTGCCGAACGTGAAATACCGTCGATGATAGCCTGGTTATAAAGAATCTGACCGCAGGGAACTGGAGCTTCACCATCCTCCTTAACCGCATCGATAAATGAGCGAATTTTAATATCAAAGCAATCTACGTCATTCTTCTTCATAGGAATATATGTCTCGATTTGCTCTCCTGCGATTTCATGATAAATAACAAGAGGTCCGCCAATGCTGCCGTTCCAGCATTCGGTTGAGGGGATTCTTACGGAACCCTTTGTACCCATTATAATCGTGTCACCCGGAGTGTCAAGATTCATTGCCCACGCAATTCTGAAGTCAAGGATTATGCCGCCCTCAAGACGAATAAAGCCTGCCGCAAAATCATCAACGCCGAAAACATCGTGATGCTCATAGGAGGGACTCTTTCCGAAAAAGTCCGACTTATAACCGGAAACAGTCAGCGGCTTCGGATAGCCGATTGAGTTGAGAACCATATCAAGCGAATAACAGCCGATATCACCGAGAGCACCGATGCCTGCTGTTTCTTTTTCGATGAACGACGTGCCGAACGGAGTGGGAATACCTCTTCTTCTGCCACCACCGGTCTGAATATAATAAATTTTTCCAAGCTCGCCGGACTGAACGACTCTTTTGAGCATTTTCATATTTTCATCAAATCGCGGCTGAAATCCGATTGAAAGAACGGCATTGCTTGCTTTTTCGGCTTTGCAAATCGCAACGGCTTCATCAAGCGTAACGCACATCGGCTTTTCAAGCAAAACGCTTACATTATGCTCAAGAGCATATATGGTACATTCGGCGTGAGTTGCGTTATAGGTACAAACGCTGACCGCATCGCATTCGCCCGAATCAATCAGCTCCTTGTGGCTGGGATAGAATTTAACATTCTTAACGCCGTATCTTTCGCAGAACGCCTCTGCCTTTCCTTCAACAAGATCTGCGGCTGCAACGATTTCAACATCGGGACATTTTTGATATGCTTTAACGTGAGCCTCGGCAATCCAGCCCGTTCCGATAATGCCGACCTTAACCTTTTTGCTGTAGTCTCTGACTTTTTCGTCAGACGGAGCATCTTTAAACTTATCGAGAATATTTTCTGCCATAATATTTACCTCGTTTGCAATTTATTATCATCTTAGCGATGATTTTTACCAATTAAGAGTTTTGAGATATTCTCTGCTGAGTCTTACCGAGTTAAGCGGAGTATCGTTTTTTGCGGGAGAATCCTGCTCAACAACAACCCATTCCGCACCAACCTTTTCGCAGGCGGCAAGAATTTCGGGAATATCTTGAACACCGTAGCCGATGGGCATAAACGAAAAAGCATCTTCTTCTTCGTGCTCGGCTTCATCGTCGATACCGATAAGATCGTAAAGCTTGCCGAGCTTGTCACCGCTCTTTTTAAAGTCCTTGAGATGAACAACGGGTGACCGACCGCTGTATTTTTCTATGTATTCCGCAGGATTAACGCCTGCAACATTTACCCAGCAGGTATCGATTTCCGTTTTAAGAAGCTCTGCGGGAATGCTTGAATAAAGAACATCAAGAGCATATTCGCCGTCAATGGTAACAAATTCAAAATCGTGATTGTGATAGAGAAGCTGAATACCGAGAGCCTTGGCGGCTTGAGCGATTTTGCGTATGCCCTCAACCGTTGAAGCGAAGCCATTCGTACCGGGACGGCATTCCTCCGTAAGATAAGGCACGGCAACATATTTGCAGCCGATTTCCGCATAATCCGAAAGAACCTTTTCGGGATTATTGAGCATATCGAAATAAGGCACGTGAGCGGAGATCGGAACGATTCCGATTTCATCGCAGAAAGCCTTGATTTTTGCGGGTTCTTCTCCGAAAAGACCTGCAAACTCAACGCCGTCATAGCCTAATTCCTTCATTTGGCGAATTGTACCGTAAAAATCTTTTTCCATTTCGTCCCTTACGGAATACAATTGAACAGCCACGGGAAGTTTCATTGAAATTCACTCCTAATTACAGTTATTCATTACAGTTTATATAGTAACACATAAATACCTCCAAAACAAGTAAAAAAGCAAATAAATTTTTAAGGCGAAATTTTGTCCTTGACACTTCGATGCTTTTTTGGTACACTAATTCAATAGAAATATGGCTCCTTAGTTAAATGGATATAATAAACCCCTCCTAAGGTCTTGCTCTATCCGTGTGATACTTGCAGGAACGCGAGAAAACGCGAG
>CAZNAC010000022.1:0-32830 GCA_964571095.1 uncultured Clostridium sp.
CGCTGCAAGGGATTCGAACCCCTGACCTTTTGGTTCGTAGCCAAACACTCTATCCAGCTGAGCTAGCAGCGCATATTCGATTTTTATCGGTTCTCATTTCCGATTGCCAAAGTATATTATCATATCCGTGCAAAAAAATCAATACCTATTTTTAAAATTTTTCGGAAAAACTTCATTTTTTTCGGAAACAGATGGAATATATTCATTTTGTCAATAACACGTGTCCGTAGCCGCAGCCGAAAAGAATACGTAAAAATCAATACACTTAAAGAATGCCGAAGCTTCCGTTACAAGCTTCGGCATAGCAAGTTTATTCCGCACACGCAAACTTCGGGAATTTTTTTGCGAGTAAATTATAAATCGCAACCGCAATAAAATATCCCGCAATTCCGTAGATAACTCCCGCAAGTGCACCGCCGATAACATCGGTACAATAATGAACGTGGACATATAACCGAGTGAAGCCCATTAAAGCCGCCGCAGCAAAAGCGGTTATACTCACTCCGATTTTTTTTGAAGCAAGAGTTAAGCCTGTTGCGGCAGCAAATGCCGCAGCCGTATGGCCCGACGGAAAAGACCAGCTTGAGGGACGTTCCACAAGATTCGGATAAACATATCCCTCCGCCCACCTTTTGGCAAGTTCGGGAAATTCTTTTATTCCGTCCCAATCACTAAGCAAATTAAACGGTCTCGGACGGGCAATGGGATCCTTCAAAACAAGATTATTGAAAATCTTCATAACCAAAATCGCCGTCAGCATCGCAAGTCCCGCTTTTCGAGTTTTCTTCGGAATGAGAAGAATAACACCCAAAGCTATCCAAATCGCTCCGCCCTCGCCGAGAACGGTATAAGCCGTCACAAGCGTATCGAGAACCGGATTCCAAAGAGTCTCTCTTATCCATTCAAAAACAGCAAGATCAAAATTAAGTATCGCTTCCAAAGCTTTCTTCCTTTCAATGTCAACAGGCTGAAAACCGTAAAATTTTCAGCCTGCTTTTCGGCGTTATGCCGCTTTCTTTGATTTGATTTTTTCTATTGTTGCTTCAACCTTAGGATAAACGATATCATAAAGCTTTGCAAAAATGAAGTAGCCGATAACAGCATAAAGAAGTCCCACAAACGCACCGACAATAACATCGGTGGGATAGTGGACGGCAACATAGATTCTTGAAATTCCCATAAGGAACGCAAAGATAAACGATGCGATTGACACGCCTTTATTTTTAAGAACAAGAGTAATCGCCAATGCAAAGGTAAAAGCGGACGAGGTGTGGCCTGAGGGGAATGAAAGTGAGGTGGGCTTTAATCTTTCAACGACCTCGGGGAAATAATAAATCGAATCCCACTTTTCATTAAAGCCGGAGAATCTCGACATATCCCAGTTAATGTTGCCGAAGAAGCCTATCCAATCATAGCTTTTTCCGCCGTCGGTATAAGCAACAACATCCTGTGCCGCATCGGCAAGTCTTGTGAGATTATAAGGTCTGGGACGTTCCATAATGGGTTTAATGATTTCGTTGTTGAGAATCGTCATAACCAAAAGCGCACCGAGTGCAACAACGCCGGCCTTGCGTGTTTTCTTAAAGCAAAGCATAACAAGCGATACTGCGATAAAGAAAATTCCGTCATCGCCGAGAGTTGTTATAAACTTCATTATAACATCCATAACACCGTTATGCAGATAATTGAAGAAAAACTCAAAAACCGACAAATCAAAATTAAGTATGGCTTCCAAAAAAATCATCCTTTCGTTATTTCTGCCTTTATATAATCTCATTTATTGTCTGAAATTTCAAGTCCTAAATGAAAATTTTTTAAATTAATTCGGTTTTTGCGAAAATCGCATCTGCCGCCGCAGCCGAAAAGTACGAACCCGTTTTCTCACTAAAATAAGATTTACTGCTATTGCAATTCGAGTAATATTAGGTTATAATAATATCAATCACTAAGACAGAGAGGAAAAATCGTGAGAACACAGATTATTGACATAAATAATGCCGCCGAATTTGATTCCTTTGTTGAATCCCACGAAAACGGTCATTTTCTTCAAACCTCGCTTTGGGCAAGAGTTAAGGACGACTGGAAATGGTTCGGCGTTATCTGCCGCAACGACAGCGGCACCATAACCGGTACTATGGGCGTTCTGCTCCGCAAAATTTCAAAGCTTCCTTACCATATGATGTATGCACCGAGAGGTCCCGTTTGCGATTTCGACGATAAAGAAACCTTTTCCGCACTCATTGAAGCGGCAAAGCTTGAGGGCAAAAAATACAATGCTTACGAGCTGAAAATAGACAAGGACGTTCCCGTTGACAACGAGGATTACCGCAAAATCGCTCTTTCTGCGGGCTTTAAGTTCAAAGAAAGAACGATCAATTTTGAAGATTTTCAATGCCGCTATGTTATCAGAATCCATCTTAACGGCAGAACCGAAGACGAAGTTTTTGCAGCTTTTCATTCGGACCACAGAAGAAAAATCCGTATAGCGATAAAAAACAATGTTGAAATCAAAATTCACGGAAGTGAAAAAGCGGATGTTTTTTATTCCTTGATGAAAGAAACCTGCGAAAGAGACGGCTTTGAGCTTCGCTCCGCCTCATACTTTGCTAAAATTCTCGATGCTTTCGGTGACAAAGCAAGGCTTTATATGGCATATTATGAGGGAGAGCCTATAGCCGGTGCGATTTCGGTTCTTTGGGGCGACAAGGTTTGGTATTTTTACGGTGCATCTTCAAATTCAAACCGCAAGGTAATGCCGAATTATCTGCTTCAATGGGAAATGATTAAATGGGCAATAAGCGAAGGATGCCGCATATATGATTTCAGAGGAGTTGCGGGTGTTATCGATGAAAGCAATCCTCTTTTCGGACTTTATCGCTTCAAGCACAGATTTGATGGCGACTATATTGAATTTATGGGCGAAATGGATTTGACGCTTAAACCCGCAGCGGCAAAAATCGTTGCCGCATCACAAGAAATAATCAAAAAATTAAGATAGGAGAATCGGAAATGATTAATGTTACAGTATGGAACGAAGGCATTCACGAAAAAACAAGCAATGAAGTTGCGGGTGTTTATCCTGCGGGCATTCACGGCTGTTTAAAGAATTTTCTTTCTTCTCAGGACGATTTCTGCGTGCGTACCGCAACTCTTTCTCAGCGACGCTGCGGTCTTTCCGATGAAGTTCTCGAAAGCACGGATGTTCTTATTTGGTGGGGACATATGGCACACGACAAGGTCCCCGACAAGCTTGTTGAAAAAATACATAACAGAGTTCTTGCCGGCATGGGACTTATTGTTTTGCATTCCGGTCATTACTCCAAAATATTTAAGGCGTTGATGGGCACAACCTGCAGTCTTCGTTGGAGAGACGGTGACAGGGAGAGAATTTGGAACATCAACCCCACCCATCCCATTGCCAAAGGTATTCCCGCACATTTCAGCCTTGCGGTTGAGGAAATGTACGGTGAACAGTTCGATATTCCGAAGCCCGATGAGGTTGTTTTCCTCGGTTGGTTCTCGGGCGGTGAGGTTTTCCGTTCCGGCTGCTGCTGGAACAGAGGACTCGGAAAAGTTTTTTATTTCCAACCCGGTCACGAAAGCAATCCCACTTTCCACAATGAAAATATTCAAAGAATTATTATCAATGCGGTGCGTTGGGCACAGCCGTGTGTAAAGATTTCGGAACCTATCCCCTGCCCGCATAAAAAAGTTTCTCCCGAAGAAAGATACAAGGAGAGTCTGACAAGATAATGGACACATTTAAGGTAAAAAAACTGCGTGAAAACGCAAAAATTCCGTTCAGAGCGACATCGGGAAGTGCCGGTATGGATTTGTATGCCTGCATTGACAAGCCGATAACGCTCAACGGCGGCGAAAAAGCCGTTATTCCCACCGGAATCGCAATTGAACTGCCAAGCTCGGAGCTTTGTGCTTTCGTTTTTGCAAGAAGCGGTCTTGCGATAAAGCACGGCATAGGTCTGCTCAATTCCGTCGGTGTTATCGACAGCGACTACAGAGGGGAAATCTGTGTCGGTCTTGTCAATCAGCTCAAGGAAGCATATACCGTAAATCCAGATGAGCGTATTGCACAGCTTGTTATTATGCCCGTTTCACTCGCACAACCCGTTGAGGTTGATGAGCTTAGCGGCACGGAAAGAGGCGAAGGCGGCTTCGGCTCAACGGGAAAGGTGTAAGGACGTGATTGTTAATGAAACCAACAAATAAGCCGACAAAAAAGAGCATTTTGAATACTTTTTTGTTTGTCGATATGGCGGCACTGTTTATTTGGCTTGCCGTGTTTGTGTTGGCAAGAATGACCGCCGATACCAATCTCGCCGATTATTTTGCGGCAGCATTTGTTATCGTTTACTTAGCGGTCACCGTTTGGATTTTGGCTTATACGGTTATCTCCGTTATTCTGCTGATAAAAAAATCCGAATTTTCCGCAACACTGCTTATATTCACCTATGCTCTGAACATTGCTTTTACTGCACTGCTCATTTGGTCGATAATAAATATAAAGGTTATGGGTTCAACCGTTTTAGGGTATTGATATGAAAAAATTTATAAGTATTTTTTGCGTTATCGCAATTGTTTTTTCGGTTTCTTCTTATGCCTCAGACAATGAGCAAAAGCCGTATGCCGACAGTCTGTTTTTTGAATACGGCGATTACGATATCCATTACAGAATAATCCCCGCAAAGGGTGAGCAAAAGGGCAGAATTATGATGCTTCACGGCTTCCTTTGCTCTACATATGCGTGGCGTAATATGGCATCAATTCTTTCTGCCGAGGGTTACGAATGCGTGCTTGCGGACTTGCCGAATTTCGGTTACAGCACAAGAGAATATGACGGCATAAACGTTGTTGACCGTGAAAAGCTCATTGCCGAGCTGATGAAAAGCATTGCTCCGACAGACGAATGGATGCTTGCAGGTCACTCGATGGGTGGCGGCGTTGCGGTTAATATTGCACAGGAATATCCGATAAAAGCCCTGCTGCTTTACTGTCCCGCTCCGCAAAGTGAATTTCCGTCATTTGCGGAAAGCATCGTTACCTCCAATGTCGTTAAAGGTCTTATGAACGGATTTTTCAATTACGGAACACGGCTTTCATTCGTTGTGAAGCTCGTTATTTATGCTGCAACAATGGATTGGGATTTTGCGATGAATTACGATGTTTCGGGCGTTACGGATGCCGTACAGTACAACGGCTTCGGTGCGGGAATGTGCGAAATGATGTACAATGTCAGACCAACCGATCTTGATAATGCAGATAAAATCACTTGTCCGGTACTTATTTGCCAAGCTGAAAAGGATATAATAATCACTTCTTCGATGAAAGAGCAGATGAATGCCGCTTTCCCAAATGCCGATAAATATACCGTTTCGGGCGGCGGTCATCAATGCATCGAAAACAGAGCGGAGGAGCTTTGCGAGGTTACGCTCGACTTTATAAGTAATATATAAGAAAAAATGCGGGTTGTCTTTATTAAACACTTCCCGCATTTTATTTTTATGAATCATTCGGCGATAAAATGGATTCCGAGTGCATTTCTGCCGCTGTGCAAGCTTATCATACAGCCTGTAAATGAAGTTATAATCCGGTCAAATCCCGCATTTTCAACCTTTTGCTCGATTTCGGCAAGCTCCTTGCCGTTCAAACCCGAATGATAAATAAACGCCGTTTCGAGATCAACGTTATTATACTTTTCAAGCTGTTCCTCAACATATTTCAAACGTACCGTTTTTGCTTTTCCGTAATATTTTTTGATAACATCTATTTTTCCGTCAACCATTGCCGCACACGGCTTTACCGAAAACAAATTCGCACCGAAAGCGGCTGCGGCGGAGCATCTGCCGGAGCAACGTAAAAACTCAATGCCGTCAAGCAGATAGCTGACCTTTGTTTTGGCGGTAAGAGCGGAAAGCCGAGAATAAATTTCCTCTGCACTCATTCCGTCATCACGCATTTTACAGCCTTTAACCGCAAGCAAAGCCATTCCTCCCGCAAGTGAACGGGTATCGAGCGGATATACATCGTCAAGTCTTGCAGAGGCTATTCGTGCATTCCTGTAGGTTGATGAAAGCTCGGAGCAAAAAGAAAGATGCACAACCGCTTTGTTTTCTTTAACGAACGAGGCGAAAAAATCAATATATTCACCCGGTGATACGGCAGATGTTTTCGGTATATCACCTGTCGCATCAACGTAATCGAATATCTCGGTTGCAAATAAATCGGCTCCGTCGTTTCTCTCCGAATCACCCATAACAACGTGCATCGGCATAATTTTGATTTTGTATTTATCGGCAATCTCGGCGGGTATATCCGCCGCACTGTCGGCAGTAATTACAACCTTTTTCATAAGCACTCCTCGAAATTTTTCGGAAATATTATTTACGGGTTTTTAGAAGTTTATTCAGCAGAATCCTTGCATAATCCCGTGTTCGGATAATAATGAAGCAAAATTTCTTTCCACGAAAAGCCCTGCCGTGCCATATAATCCGCACCGTATTGGCTCATTCCGACACCGTGTCCGTAGCCGCAGCAGATAAAAACAAACTTGCCTTCCGAATATTTAACATCAAAGCACAGGCTTCGCAGCTTAAATTCCTCTCTGATTTTTGTCCCGCTTATCCTGCTGCCGCCGACAGTTAGGCTCGAAACATAGCCTCCGCTGTCCTTTTCGGCTTCGCCGAGCCATTCATCTGCGTTACCGTCAAGCTTTACTCCGCATTTTGCAATCAGCTTTTTAAATTCCGATTTTTCAAATTCGGCAGTTGATTTGTAATCCGGAGAAAGTCTGTCCCCTGCACTTTCAACGCTTATCAGATAAGGAATTTCCGAATCCCAAAGGTCATCCGCACTCTGCGTTCTTCCGGCACTTATCGCATGATAAACCGCAAGAGCTGTTTCACCGTTATACGAAAGATAACAGCCGAGTACTTCATCGACCACCGCCGTTATCTTCGCCTCATATTCATCGAATTTCTCTCCCCATTTTTCTTTTCGCTTTTTCTCACTCAGATAACCCTGATGCGTATCGGGACTGTCGGTTATATCGGCATCTCCCAAATCCGAATCCTTGTGCTTTCGGTTCTGCTCGCAAACCTTTTTCGCATATGTATAGCAAGCAACCGCCTGAGCTTTCAATGCCTCGCTGTGATATTGTGCCGACATTTCCGCCGCAACGCACCCGATAACATATTCACGCATTCCAACCCTGTTGATTTTTCCCGTTGAAGCTGACATAACGGAAATATACTCCGCATTTTTCGGCATATCAACGCTTTTTGTCGCTGATATTACCGTTTCGCTTGTTTCATCACCGTTCGGAGTGCTCCCCAAAGCAAAAATGGGACACAAAATCAACGCAAGAGCAATAACGATGCAGATAATCAGATTTTTCCTCATTTTTTCCAAGCCTTTCTTGTAATAAATTGTTCACTTGACTTTTAGTATATGTATGATATATAATAAATTAATTATAGAATAGATATGTAATAAAATAATTTAGGATGGAGGTCAGATAATATGTCCACAATCGAATCCAGAGTATCCCGTGAATATATAGATAATTTATGCGATCAAATTCGTAAATATAACTATATCGCCCCCTCGGATTTTGACAGATTCAATGTTAAGAGAGGGCTTAGAAATTCAGACGGCACGGGCGTTATGGCAGGCATAACAAATGTCTGCTCCGTCGAAGGCTATTTCATCGACGACGGTGAAAGACTTCCGATAGAAGGACGACTTTATTTCAGAGGAATCAATATGGAGGATATCGTCAATTCCTGCATAGCCGATGACCGTTTCGGTTTTGAAGAGGTTGTTTATCTTCTTCTTTTCGGAACCCTGCCGACGCAAAAACAGCTTGACCATTTTTGCAACACACTTTCCGTTTGCCGTGAGCTTCCCGAAGATTTTATCGAAGATATGATAATGAAAGCTCCCTCGCCGGATATAATGAATAAGCTCTCACGCTCTGTTCTTGCTCTTTATTCATACGACAGCAATCCGGATGATACTTCGGTTGAAAATGTTTTACGTCAGTGCATTCATCTTATTGCTCAAATTCCGGCAATTATGGTTTATGCATATCAGGTTAAACGCAGGCAGTACTACAAAAAGAGTATGTACATTCATCAGATGAAGCCGGAGCACAGAACGGCGGAAACCATTCTGCGTTCAATCAGAGCGGACAAAACTTTCACCGATAAAGAAGCAAAGCTGCTTGATGTTTGCCTTATGCTTCATGCCGAGCACGGCGGCGGTAATAACTCAACGTTCACAACAAGGGTGCTTTCTTCAAGCGGAACCGATACCTATGCTACTATGGCGGCAAGCATCGGCTCTCTTAAAGGCCCGAAGCACGGCGGAGCAAACATTAAGGTTTCGGAAATGGTTGAGCACATAAAAGCCGGCGTAACCGACATAACAAACGAAGGTCAGGTTGCCGATTATCTGCAAAAAATCATCAAGAAAGAAGCCGGTGACGGTTCCGGTCTTATTTACGGTATGGGACACGCAGTTTATACCCTTTCCGATCCGAGAGCAAAAATCCTCAGACAAAAGGCAGAGGAGTTTTCCGTCAACACGGAATTTGAAAATGAATTCAGACTTCTTCATCTTATAGAACAGCTCACTCCCGAACTCTTTAACAAATATAAAGGAACGAGCAAGGCAATGTGTGCAAATGTTGACCTCTATTCGGGACTTATTTACAAAATGCTCGATATTCCCCCCGATCTTTTCACGCCCATATTCACTATCGCAAGAATTGCAGGCTGGTCCGCCCACAGGCTTGAAGAAATAATTACCGGCGGAAAAATCATCAGACCGGCATATAAGAGCAACACAACAAGACGTCCCTATATTCACATCAATAACAGATAAGAGGTTAGCGAAATGAATAACAAATCCGTTAAAAGCGGTTTTGGCATCGGTTGCTTAATTTTTGCCGTTGCCGCAATTATCGTACTTCCCCTGCGGGTTTTTCAATCTTTTACAATAATCGAGGGCGGAACCGGCTTTTATTCCGACAGTCATTGGACAATCGGAGTCCTCTACGCCGTTTATGCCGTTGCCGTTATTGCGATTCTCGCTTTCGGCATAGCCAAAAGAAAAAAGCTTGATTTCTCAATGGAAACCATCAAGCGTCCCGGTATTTCGTGGCTTTCGCTCATTGCGGCGTGCGGAATATTGCTCGATGCCTATAACAGCTTTCTGTCCTTTATGTCTGCAACGCAGACAAACCTTATTGCCGATACTTCAAAAGCCGATTCCTCAAAAATGATTTATATCGGAGAGGCTGTTTTCGGCGTACTTGCCGCCGCATATTTCGTTATCCTTTGGCTCACTTATTTGAACGGTAAATCCAACGGCTCAAAGGTTCGGATTCTTGCACTTTCGCCTGTTATCTGGAGCATTTTCAGACTTATGGTAAGATTTATGCGTACTATAAGCTATATAAGAGTACCGGAGCTGCTTTTTGAAATGATTACAATTGCATTCCTTATTCTCTTTTTCAATGCTTATGCACAGGCAAATACCGGTCTCGGCGATAAAAACGCCGAATGGCGAATCGCAGCCTACGGTCTGCCTGCCGCTCTCACGGCACTTATGTGCTTTATTCCGAGAATGATTCTCACACTCACCGGAAACACCGCACTTCTTTACAGCGAATCAACGCTTCAATTCTGCGATTTCGGCATTGCTCTTTTCATAATCGCAACGGTACTCACAAGAGTTACCGACAAGCTTCCCGATACACCGAAGCTCGACAATACGCCGGAGGAATAATTATCGATGTTTCTTCAAAACGTTATGATTGCCGCCGAACAGGTTGCAATTCTTTACATTCTTGTTGCTGTTGGTGCAATTGCCGATAAAATAGGAATTTATACCGAAAAAGTTGCAAAAAGCTGCACCGATTTGCTTTTTTACATCATAACTCCCGCAGTTATCATCAAAAGCTTTTGCAGTCTTGAATATAATTCTGAAACCGCAAAAAGTCTTTTTGTCGCAATGGGTTGCGGCTTCGCACTTCACACCGTTTCCGCTCTGATATCAACCTTTGTTTTCAACAAGATTGACATTGAGCAGGGGTGCATCTACAAATATTCCTGTGCATACGGTAATTGCGGATATATGGCTCTGCCGCTGGCGAATGCCGTCCTCGGCGAAGAAGGCGTATTCTACTGCTCGGCGGTGATAATTTCATTTCAGGTATTCAGCTTCACTCATGGGATTCACACGATAACCAAAGGCAAGCAGGGCGAAAAAATCAAATTTGATTTCAAAAAGCTTATTCTCAATCCCGGTATTGTTTCGGTTATAATCGGTCTTCCTCTTTTTCTGCTTTCGGTGAAGCTCCCCAATATTATTTCATCTCCGATAAACTACATTGCCGACCTTAACACTCCGGTTGCAATGCTGATTTTCGGAACATATATTGCAAACACAGATTTCAAAAGCATCTTTAAGAATGCACGCATATTTGCGGTCGCACTCATAAAGCTTATCATTCTGCCGCTTTTGTTGCTTTCGGCTTTCAGGCTTATCGGCATTACCGGTCCTCTCCTTGTCGCCCTTTCGATTTCGGCAGGAGCACCGACCGCCAACAACACGGTTATGTTTGCCGCAAAATACGACCGAAACACCGGTCTTGCATCTCAAACGGTTGCCGTTGTCAGCTTTATTTCCGTAATCACACTTCCCGTTATGATTGCTTTGGCACAGGCTGCGGGGTGATGCTTTGAATCTCAACGATATAATGGACGAAGCTTCTCCTCTTTGGGGAATATGTCCTTTTGAAAAAATCAAAGACGGTTTGATTGATTGCAGAGCAAAAAACCGTCTTCCGGCAAAAAGTCAATCCGTCATTATCGCCTGTTTTCCGTATCTTATTGACAAATCCTTTTATGTTGGCGGAAACATTTCAAAATATGCCGTTGTTACCGACTACCACGAGGTTGCAACCACAAGGCTTAACGATGCGGCGAAAAAGCTCCGTACTCTTTATCCCGAAAATGAATTTGCCGTTTTTGCGGATAATTCTCCCATTCCCGAAGTGCGAACAGCTTGCACCGCAGGGCTTGGAGTTAGGGGTATAAATACTCTGCTGATAACAGAAAAATACGGCTCCTATGTTTTTTTGGGAGAAATCGTGACCGACCTTAAAATCGAATCACCGAATCACGATTATTCATTTTGTATCGGCTGTCAAAAATGCATTGCCGCCTGTCCCACGGGTGCAATAAGCAATGCGAGCTTCAAAAGCGAAGACTGTCTTTCCGCAATAACTCAAAAAAAAGGTCAACTTTCCGAAAAAGAAGAAAGTCTGATGTATGAGTGCGGCTGTGTTTGGGGCTGTGATATCTGTCAAGATGTCTGTCCGATGAACAAAAACGCCGCAACCACCGAAATCAAAGAATTCCTTTCTCATCCCGTTGCTTATATTTCCGAGGAGTGCGAGCTAAGCGGAAGAGCATACGAATGGCGGGGAAGAAAGGTTATTGAAAGAAACCTTAAAATAAGCAAAAAGGAGTTTTCATTATGAAACTTATCGTTGCAATTATTAACAATGACGACTGCCCCAGCGTTCTTAACGAGTTGACTCAAAAAAACTTCAGTGCAACAAGACTTTCAACCTCAGGCGGCTTCCTCAGAGCCGGAAATTCAACGCTCCTTATCGGTGTTGACGAGGACAAGGTTGATGACGTTATTGCAATCATCAGCGAATTTTCACGCAAGCGCACCCAAATGGTTTCACCGTCGCCCTCATTTATGGCGGAAGGCTTTATCTCAAGGGCAGTTGAGGTTACAGTTGGCGGAGCAACCGTTTTTGTTGTTGATGTTGACAAATTCGTTAAACTTTAAAAATGATTACGGAACTTTTTAATTTACAAAACCCTGCCGAAAAATCGATTTCGGTTTCACTTGCGTTAAAAAGATTTCCCCACGCCGCAATAATCGAAGGCTCAACACCGGAAGCAAGAATGAGCATTGCGAAAAAAATCGCATCGTCTCTTGTTTGCTCTAATGCCGAAGCTCCCTGCGGTATTTGCCCAAACTGCAAAAAAGCCGCCGCCGATTCTCATGCGGATATTCTTATCTATTCCGTTGAGGATAAGCCCAAGGCATTTAAGGTGGATATGGTCAGAGAAATCAGAAGCAAGGCATATATTGTTCCCAATGAAGCGGAGCGAAAGATTTTTATTCTCGAAAACGCTCACACAATGGGAAATGAAGGACAAAATGCAATTTTAAAAATTCTCGAAGAACCTCCGGCATATGTAAATTTTATTTTGCTGTGTTCATCAAAATCGGGATTTTTGCCAACAGTCCTTTCACGTTCAACCGTTTATAATCTCGGTCAAACCGAAAGTAACGAGAATGATGAATCGTTCAAGCAAAAAGCCCTTGAAGCGGCTGAAAACGTTGCCGGTTCGCTTGCATCATTCAATGATTATGAAACAGTTAAAGCCGCCGCCGTTTTTGAAAAAGATTCAAAGCTCCTTCGTGAAGCACTCCCTATTATGCAAGAAATTTTTGCGGCAGCTTTAAGAATAAAATACAATGCACGGGAAGAAGATGTATTCGGGGATATCCCGTCAATGCTTGCACAAAAGCTAAGCCGTCGTTCACTGCTTGAGCTTATTGAAGCATCCGATTTGCTTATCAGCTCAATTAAGCTGAATGCAAATCACAATCTTACGGTCACGGCTCTCTGCACCAAATTTCGCAGAGCCGTCATTTAGAGGAGGTCAATATGGCAGAAGTTATAGGTATCCGCTTTAAAGAAGTCGGTAAAGTTTATTACTTTGATCCCGACGGACATAAGTTGAAAAAGGGCGACAAAGTTATTGTTGAAACCGTTCGAGGCGTTGAATGCGGCGAGGTTGCAATGGATAACAGAGAAATAGATGACGAAAATATTTTTAAGCCATTAAAAAAACTTATTCGCATTGCAACCGAACAGGATATTGAACAGTTTAAAAGCAACAAAGAAAAGGAACAGGCGGCATTTGAAATCTGCCGTGAGAAGATAGTTGAGCACCGTCTTGATATGAAGCTTATCGATGTTGAATTTACTTTCGACGGAGGAAAAATTATGTTTTATTTCACCGCCGAGGGCAGAGTTGATTTCAGAGAGCTTGTAAGAGACCTTGCGGGAATTTTCCGAACCAGAATCGAGCTTCGACAAATCGGAGTACGTGATGAAGCGAAAATGCTCGGCGGCTTGGGAATCTGCGGCAGACCTTTCTGCTGTAACAGCTTTCTCGGCGAATTTCAACCCGTTTCAATAAAAATGGCAAAGGAACAGGGACTTTCTTTAAATCCCACAAAAATCAGCGGTGTTTGCGGCAGGCTTATGTGCTGCCTCAAATACGAGCAGAATGCTTATGAGCATCTGTTAAAAATCACGCCCAAGCCCGGTGCTATCGTTGAAACCAAGGAAGGCTTAGGTACGGTCGTTGATTTCAGTCTTTTAACGGGAACCATTAAAATCCAGCTTCACAACGATCCCGACTCGCCGCCGAAAAAATTCAAAAGAAATGAAGTTAAAACCGTTCGTGACACCAAAATTAAGGTTGCAAAAGAAGAAATTGAAGCTTTAAAGGATCTTGAGGGTTAAATTAATTTAAAAACCTCTTGCATTTTTTAAATAATATGATACAATGTTCTTGAAAAAATGATAAGGAGGATGAACACAATGGCATATATTATCAATGACGATTGCATTTCCTGCGGTGCTTGTGCAGCAGAATGCCCCGTTGAGGCTATCTCCGAGGGCGATGGCAAATATGTTATCGATGCCGACACTTGCATTGAATGCGGTGCTTGTGCAGATACTTGCCCCGTTGAGGCTCCCAAAGCCGAATAATAATCGCATTTTTTTAAACCGCTCTCAATTTCGGGAGCGGTTTTTTCTTGCTTTTAAGGCATAATTTCGCGGTACATTTGAATAGAATCCTATGAGGTGATTTTTTATGAAAGAGAAAGCAAAAACCTACATCATTTCAATTGCCGCCGCACTTGCCGTAGGAGGTCTTTCTGCTCTTTTAACGAGAAACGGAATGGATTTATACTCGGAAATAACAACTCCCGCACTTTCTCCGCCATCGGTTCTTTTTCCGATAGTATGGACTGTTCTTTACGTATTAATGGGCATAAGTGCCGCTATGGTCTTCGCAGAGAGAAAGAGCAGTCCATCGGAATCAAGCCGAGCACTAACGGTATACGCCGCTAATTTGCTTTTAAACTTTTTTTGGAGCATAATATTTTTCAATTTCAGAGCATTTCTTTTTTCTTTTATCTGGCTTGTTGCTCTTTGGGCGGTTATAGTTCTTATGATTATCAAATTCTATCGTGTCAAACCGCTTTCGGGATTTCTTCAAATTCCTTACCTGCTGTGGGTAACGTTTGCCGGATATCTTAATTTTGCAATTTTTATTCTTAACAAGTAACACAAAAGCAAGGCTTGCGCAAACAACGCAAAAACCTTGCTTTTTTTAATATATACTATTATATAAATCATTTAAGCATAGCTTTAAATTTGCCGAAAACGGTTGTTTCTTCATAAGGAAGAATTGCACCGAAATTCTCGGCAGTCAACGGCACAAGCTTTTCATCATCAAGATTAATCATAAACTGCGGATACTCGGAATAATCCCATACCGTTATCTGCTTGTCGGAATACACTATAAGATTAACAAGCTGTGCAAAATAGCGATCCGCCGAGCTGTGTCTTAGATGTTTGCCAAACCAAGTTATATCCGGAAATTCACAGGTTGAAGCATCAATCTGATTGTCGGCTGAAATATGATTTCCACCGCATTCGCAAATTTCAGCCTGCTTATAGCCGTTGCCTAAGGTTTCGTCAACCTGAGAGCAGGTTGCACCAAAGCTTTCACGGTCGGTTGCGATAACACCGTCCGACATTCTGTCGTTATCCGATGTAAGCGGAATAAAAGTGTAACCGTATTCGGCAATAATTGCCGTATTGATGCCGTCATCAAGAAGCGAATTTATAATGTTAATGCCGTTTACCTGTACATTATTATGGTAATAATCGCCTTTACGAATTACCTCGGCGTATTTTTCCTTTTTTTCGGGGGTGTTGAAAATATAATCGATGGTTTCCCTGTAGCGTTCGGTTGACATAAGGGTATAGAATCCGCTGACGGTCGCAAGGGAATCGGTCATAGCCTCATTGAAGCCGTGATCAAGCAACTCATCGGTAAGATTATCCACATATTCAACAACGCCGTCCAAAGCACCTATCACATAAAGCCATTCAAGCATATAATATATCGCTTGCGTGCTTGAATCGCCCTTCATAATCTCCGAAAGAAAACGCATAAGCGAAACGGAATCCATGCTTATGTTGCCCGAAAACGGATCCTCACAGCAACCGACGCCGTTCATAGCTCCGGCAATAAATACAGCGGCTGCAATATGGTTTCTTTCGGAGTAATCCTGTGCAGTATAATAATATTCATAAAGGTAAGTCATCATTATCGCCGTGCCGAGACTCATGGAAACAAGTGCAACCTTATTCGAGCCTGTCAGCTCCATAACATAATTTATGTAATCGTCAAGCTGCGAAGCGATTGTTAAAGCATCCAAACGCCAATCATAGACAAAGTAATAAGCGTTTTGATACCCATTTGATTCTTTAAGTCCGTAATCGCTTGTCTCCTTTTTTCCCGTATCGGGATCGGGATTACCGTTTTCGTCACATACAAAATCTCCGAAAATGGGATCAACCAAGCCACTGAGAACCTCAACAAGAGCATCATAATTATTTGTTATCAGATACCACAAAATACTGCCTAAATTATCAAAAACAGCATCGATAATCGGCTCTGCCTGCGGTCCCCAAATGCGAACGTCATCTTCTTGCGTTTCGGTTGAAAGCCCTTTATAAAATTCGCCTTGAAGTCCGGTTACAAAAACAACGGGAACATCAAATTCAAGCTTTGCCAAATCCTCCGCAGACGAAACCGTTACCACGCTATCCGTCGTTTTTTCTTCGGCAAAACAAAAAGCCGTTGCCGAAAAAGCAATGCAAACGGCAAGAACTACGCTTATAATTCTTCTTGATAATTTTTTCATTTCTATTCCTCCGAGAGATTTACTGTTTAAAAAATACCATATATTTTTTACGTTGTCAACCGATTATTTGTAGCTGAAAAGCTCCCTTTTGCCCGTATGAGGAACATAATAGTTCTTCAAATACTCCGCAATTTCAACAGTATCTCTGTATTGAGTATACAGACATTTCAGTTCCCTCTTAACTTCAAAAAGCTCATTTGCAGTTACCGATTCTTTACTGCATTTTAAAATATCTCGCTTTGCGGCAATTATTCTCTTAATTTTTTCAGCCTCTTTTTCATACTGGAGCCCAAGCTCACGCAATGTTTTCTTTTCCGTAGTTTTTTTCTCCTTTCAGAATATAATCCGTTGTCACATTAAAAAAATCGCTTAAAGCAATTATTTCAGACGCCTCAATTTCGGCTCCTTTTTCGATTTTCTGCAGCCGTGAAATGCTTATGCCTGTCGCACGGCTCAAAGCATCAAGGGACAAGCATTGACTTTCTTTAAGACGAGCGATTCTTTCTCCTGCACTTGCTTCATTTGAATTTCTTGCCGATGCAATCACTCTTGCTCTGCCAACCGCAAGCGGTATTATACTTTCGGTCATAATGTTCTGCTGATAACAAATTGCATAGCTCAAAACTTTTTCAAGCTTTTCATTTGCTCTGTCAAGCGTCTGCTTTACCGCTGCGGCACTTATCCCCTTTTCTTTTGAAATCTGCGTTAAACTCTTGCCATCATACCAATGCAGCATAACGGCGTTTTTTTCGGTTTCCGTCAGCTCTTTGCGTATCGCCCTTTCAAGAAGTAATGACATATCGACCTCACGCTTACGCCACGCATATTCTGCCGGCGATTCACAAGAGGTGCAATATTTTCCGCAGCAAGCAAGCTGAGCGGCTTTTATTTCTTGCTTGTCAGGATAAACAAAGCTTGCCGGTTCATTTTGCTTTTTCATTTATTCGCCTCCAAATAATAGTTACACTATTATTATACCGAACATTTGTTCTGATGTCAAGATATATTTTTAAGTTTCGTATTTTTGCTTGACATTTTTAATAGTTTAGCTAATAATAGTTATGTAAATAAACACATCTTCGGAGTGATATCATTGAATCTTATAAGAGAACTTAGACAAAAAAAGGGAATGTCGCAAAAAGAGCTTGCCGCCGCTTGTTGTGTTCATCAAACTGCCGTCAGCCAATGGGAAAAAGGGCGAACTATGCCCGATATAAACAGCCTTAAAATGCTTTCATCTGTCCTCGGAGTTTCAGTTGAAGAATTGATTGGCGGTGAAAAAATAAAAGATGAAAACAAAATACAGGGCTTTGACAAAATCAACGCAGAAGGTGCGGCACAAAGGCTTGGCAAAAGCGAATACTTCGCCTTAAAAATCGCCGATGACAAAATGTCTCCCGTAATGCAAATCGGAGACACCGTCATTATCAGCCGCAGTAAACCCTACATTAACGGGGATATCGTTGCCGTTGCTGTTGGAAATGAAGATATTACGGTAAAAAGGATAATAAAAAAAGACACAAGCATATTGCTTGTGTCCGAAAATTCATTATATGAACCTATGGTATTCAGCTATGCTGAATTTTACAATTTGCCGGTTACAGTTCTCGGCAGAGTTGTTGAGCTACGCAGAAAATTTTGATTCTTATGCAGCAAGCATATTAAGTGCAGTTGCAAGCTGATTATCCTCCTGCGTGGAAAGAAGCGAAAGATTAACGGAATATCCCGCATTAAGATTAACCTCAACCGTCGGTGTTATTCCTTTTCCGTTATAAACAGCCTCCTCGCCCGCCTTAGGTTCGACAAGTGAAACGGTTAAAAGAACCGCACCGCCATCCTCAAGAGCAAAAAGCTCCTGCATTGTTCCGACTCCGGCGGTTTTTGTTCCGACTATTTGTGCCTGACTGATATCTCTGAGGTCACAGGCAAAAAGTTCGGCAGGACCGCTCGTTGCACCGTTAACAAGAACAACAAAAGGCATTGTAACGCTGGAGTTCTCTGCGGTAAAGACCTTGTTGATGCTTCCGTCCCTGTATTTTGCAACGGCTATATTTCCGTTTATCGCAGGCACAATAACATCAATTACTTGAGCGGCATATTCAATCGTGCCGCTGTAGGTGTTGCGGACATCGAAAATCATACTTTCCGCACCTTTTTCAATTAAGCTTTCAACGGTTTTCTTAAATTCGGAAGCCGTATTTTTATAAAATCCTTTGATTTTTATATATCCGACGTTGCTTTCAAGCCTACCGCTGACACTCGGAATCGAGAAGCCTCGCATCGTTTCGACAAGCTTCGTTTCGCCGTCACGCTCATATTCAATTTGGACAGCGGAAAGCATTGAGCCGTAAAGCTCCTCGCCGAGCAAGCTGTAGTTAGTCATGGTAACGGCGGTATTGTTTATTGCCGTTATAACATCAAGAGCCTTTAGCCCTGCTTTTTCTGCGGGAGAAGATTCATAAACATGTGTAATAATATAGCTGCTTTGCCTGTAATCATATGCGGTTTCAACGCCGACACCGGTTAAACCGCCTTCAAGCATTTCCGTATATTCGGCATAATCCGAGGAGCTGAGATAAATGCTGTTGGAATCTCCGAGTCCCTCAACATAACCGTTAACAAGCGATGCATTGATTCTGCTTCTGTCCTCCGCAGAACCGTAGTAATAGCTGTTTACAAGTCCACTTATTTCCTCAAGAGAATCATAGGTTTGAGATCTTTGAGAAATATTTCCTATTATACCGTTATAAATCTGCTTTGAAACAACCATCGTTACGGCAAACGTTGCAGTAACCGAGATAATTATCAATGAAATACACAGTCCGAGCGAAATTTTTTTATTCATAATCGGCCCGTCCTTTCTTTGCGAAAAAAGGCGACTCTCGCCGCCTTTTAAGATTTGATTTTATGGCTTTGAAACATAGTTAAGCGGATTGACTCGGCTTACCGAACCATCTGCTTTTTTTATTCTGACTTCAAAATGAAGATGAGGGCCCGTGGTATTTCCGGTGTCACCGATTTCACCTATCTGCTGACCTTTTTTCACAATATCTCCCTTGCTTACAAGCAAACGCTTTGAGTGTGCATAAAGTGTATGCTTACCGTCACCGTGGTCGATAATGCAATAATTTCCGAAGCCGGAATTCCAGTTGCCGTCATTATAAGCAAGAATGACCTCACCGCCTTGAGCCGCATAATATGGCTGACCGTATGAATAGCTCTTGCCGTTTTCATCTCTCGTTCCGCCGGTTGCACCGATAACGCAAATATCGATTCCCCAGTGCGGAGAGCCATCGGAATATGACGGATAGCCTGCGGTAACGGTTGTTTTTCCTTTTACCGGCCACATCATTTCGCCGTCATTATTATAGGTTTCATCGGGAACATCGTTTTCGGTCGAACCCTGACTTTTAATAACAGCTTCGATTTCGGCTTCAAGAGCGGCTCGCTCCGCTTCCTGACGTTTGATTGCGGCTTTATATTCATCGCTGTCTTTATCAAGGTCATCAAGAAGATACTTAACCTCATTCTTTTTTCCGGTCACGCTGTTTTTCTTTGTTTTTTGAGCATCCATATTGCTCTGGAGATTGTCCTGCTTATCGGTCAACGATGACATTTGGTTATCAAGCTCCGATTTTTTTGTTTCAAGCTGTGTCTTTTGTTCTTCGCTCTTTGCCTGAAGCTCCGCAAGCTCAATAAGCTTTTCCGAAAGCTCCTCGATTAATTCATTGTCTTTTTCGGAAACTCTTGTTATAAGCTCTTTTCTTGCAAAAAACGATGAAATATCGTCACTCGCAAAAAGCAATTCAAGCGTTGAACCGCTGCCGCCGGACATATAATTCTCGCGGATTCTCGCAAGAAGAATTTCTTTTGTTTCTTCCATAAGAGCTGTTGTTGAAGCCTGTTGAGCCTCAAGCTGTGCAATTTGGACATTAATTTCGTTTATATCATCATTTGTAACATTTATGTTCTTTTGGAGCTGTTTAATATCTCCGTTAAGAATACCGATACTTTCATCGAGCAAATCAATCTGCTCCTCGATACTGTCAATCTGATTGTTAAGGTCGTTCAGCTTTTGCTCATTAGTTTTTATATCCTGCTTAACAGCATCAAGCTTTTGTTGATTTTCCTGAATATCCTTTTCGATTTCTTCGTATCTGTTGTTAAGCTCCTCAAGCGATTTTTGCTCTTCAACAGCATAAGAAACGGGAAGGCAGGCGGAAATTACGCAGACAAGAGCCATCGCAAAACTCAAAAGCCTTTTCTTTTTGCTTATTCTCTTAGTCATCAAGCTCAACAAACTTCCTTTCCTTCAAATATTTCTTTATTGAGGTTGCACTGCCGAAAACAGCCGTGAATACTCCGATTCCGACAAATGCACCTGCAAGATAAGGAGCATAGCTTAAAAATTCTATTTGGAATTCGTTTCCGAGGCCCGAAAGAACACTTGTCAACGAACTCAAGCCAAATTCATAAATTCCCCAAACTGCCGCAGTTGCAAGCAAGCCGGCAATTATGCCGATAATTATGCCTTCAACCATAAACGGCATACGAATAAATGAATTCGTTGCACCGACGCTTTTCATAATGCTTATTTCAAGACGACGGCTGAACATTGTTACTTTAATTGTATTTGATATAATAAACAACGAAACAACAAGCAGAAGTGCTATCATTCCGAGGCTTATATACATCACCGAATTTCTGACTCCTTCAAGCTGACGTGCAAGCGTACTGTTTTCATAAACACGCTCGATTCCGCTTAAATGCTTAATCTCGTCAACAACCGCTTCAAAGCCGGACATATCCGCAACGGTTACTCTGTATGCATCCGGAAGCGGATTTTCATTAAGCTCGGTAAGATATGTTTTAAGTCCTTCATCAAGCTCGGAAAGAATTTCTTCATACGCAGGCTCTTTGTCGATATTTTCAACCGAAGCAACATTATCAAGTGCACGAAGGTCGTTGCCGAGCTTAATATATTCATAGTCCGATGCTTCCATATCAACATAAACCATAATAACGTTTTCAGACTCGATACCGGAAATGAATGCCTCAATATTAACAAGAAGCATAAATGCGATGCCGATAAGCATAAGGCAACTGAAAAGAACCGTTACCGATGCAACCGACATAAGCTTATTGACCTTGAGGTTACGGAAGCCTTCTTTGGTCAGATATCCTAAGTTTCCCATTATTCCTCGCCTCCCGTCACGCTGAAATCTTCTTGAATTTCAACAGGTTCGCTGTTTTCCTGCGATTCGGCAGGCTGTCTGTTTCCGGCATATGCGGAATAGTCTTCTTCGGGAGGAACAACATATTCGTTTGAAATTTCACTTACCGGATTAATATGAGAGGTTGCCGCTTCCCTTATAAGCGAACCGCCGTCGGAAACAACGCTGCCTTTATCGAGAATAATAACTCGCTTATCAAAGCAGCGAACCAGACTGTGCTCGTGCGTAACCATAATAACGGTTGTGCCCGCTTCATTAAGCCGCATAAGCAAATCAACAATCTCATAGCTCATTTGAGGATCGACATTTCCGGTAGGCTCGTCCGCAATAATTATCTCGGCATTATTCGCAAGTGCTCTTGCAAGGGCAACTCTCTGCTGCTCGCCGCCCGAAAGCTCCTGCGGATAATTTCTCGCCTTTTCGTTAAGTCCCATAAGACTGAGAACATATGGAACTCGTCTGCGAATTTTCTTTTCTTTCGTTCCGATAACACGCATTGCAAACGCAACATTATCAAAAACCGTCATATTGGGAATAAGTCTGAAATCCTGAAAAACTATTCCGAGTCTTCTGCGGAATTTGGGAATATCCCTTTTTTTGATTTTGGTTAAGTCGGTGTCGTCAACAATTATAGTACCCGTTGACGGCACTTCTTCCCTCATCATCAGCTTCAGGAACGTACTCTTACCGGCACCGGATGAGCCGACAACAAAAACGAACTCACCCTTGTCGATGGTAAGATTTATATCTTTCAAAGCATGTGTACCGTTATCATACTTTTTAGACACGTTGGTAAATTGAATCACAGTATCATATCCTTAATTATATTTATGTAGATATCGAAACCTGATTACCGAAACAGCGGATTAATACTTTATCGGCTTTGCATCAAGATACTTTTTAACCATAAGTGCAACCTTAAACACAATTGCATCATCAAATTCTCTCAAATCAAGGCCGGTAAGCTTTTTGATTTTTTCAAGTCTGTAAACAAGAGTATTTCTGTGAACAAAAAGCTTCCTTGAGGTTTCGGAAACATTGAGGTTGTTTTCAAAGAAACGCTGAATTGTAAAAAGCGTTTCATGATCAAGGCTGTCTATAGAGCCTCTCTTAAATACTTCTCTGAGGAACATATCGCACAGAGTGGTCGGAAGCTGATAAATCAAACGGGCAATGCCGAGATTTTCATAGCTGACAATCGTTTTTTCCGTGTCAAAAACCTTACCGACTTCAAGAGCAATTTGAGCCTCCTTAAATGAACGTGCAAGGTCTTTGATTCCTTCAATGGTTGTTCCTATGCCGACAAGAACGTGAGTATAAAGCTCGGTGCTCAAAGAATCCGAAATCGAGCGTGCAAGCTTTTCAAGGTCTTTAATTTCGATATTGTTTTTAACTTCTTTTACTATCGCAATATCGTGCTCGTTAACATTAATAACAAAATCCTTACTCTTATCGGGGAACAGATTTTGAACCGCATCGTAAACGGAGGCATCATTATGGTCGGTAATTCTTATAAGAAGAACAACTCTTGTTGCTTCGGAATTAAATCTGAGCTCTCTCGATTTTAAATAGATATCGCCGGGAAGAATATTATCAAGGATAACATTTTTGATGAAATTTCCTCTGTCAAATTTTTCTTCGTAATATTGCTTCATATTTTCAAGCGATACGCAACAAACCGCAGCGAATCTGCCCGCAAGCTCGTCCGTTCCCTCAACAAAAACAGCGTATTCGGTTTGAATATGAGAGCCGAAATTACAAAAAGTATTTCCGTTAATATAATGAAGCTCATTATCGGCAAAAATATCGCTTGCGGTTGAAATAACCTCACCGATTTTGCTCAGCTCGCTGCACGCAATAATTGTTCCTGTTTCGTCAATTACGCCCAGAGTCCTGCCTACAGCATCTCTCATCTGATGAACTAAACCCTGAAAAATTCTGTTTGACATAGATATTACCCCTCATCTGATTTGTTTTAACATCATGCGAATTTATACAAAATGACCATTGGGACATCTACATTTTACACAATAAAATTGTTTTTTGCAATAGAAATATTCGGTTTTTTTCAATATTTTTTTGAATTTATTGTGAATTTTGCTTTGTTTTTATGCTTTTTTAACAAATCTTCCGTTTTTTTCAACTGTAAAATCACTTTGTATAACATTTTATGCATTAAATTTTTTTTGGTAAAATCCAACATTTTCAGTACAATACATTTGTTAAAAATTCCCAAACAATTTCTTTTTTAAAAAATCTTACTACTTACGCACAAGTGTTTTTTGTTCAAAAAGTCAATGTAATTTTTGCTGAATTTATCATAAAAAATTTGTGCAATATATACTTATCAAAACATAAATTTTACTGTATATATGCTTGCCGTGATTCGGCATACTATATCTGTGTTTACCGCAAAGCCACGCTTCCGTTTGCTTTTTTGTTTTAATATCCACAAATTTGAGAATATAAAGAAAAAATTTTAAAAATATGACATAAAATTTATAAAAAGTCTTTTCAAAATCAAAAAAAGGTGATATAATTTTGATAATTATGAAATGAAACTTCCTATTTTGATATAAACAACCGAACGAAAGAGGGAAAATCTTTGGAAAAATTTGTTATCAACGGCGGCAATCCCCTAAAAGGTGAAGTTGAAATCAGCGGAGCCAAAAACGCCGCTCTTGCTATTATTCCCGCTGCGATTCTTTCGCAGGATATATGCACAATTGAAAATCTTCCCTGTTCCATCAGCGACATCGGATATATGATGAAGATTCTCAATCAAATAGGTGCTCAAATTAAAATCATTAATAAAAACACAATCGAAATAGATTCACGCCACGTAAATTCATATGTTATCTCACACGATATGACAAAGCACCTTCGTGCATCATATTATTTTATCGGTGCACTTCTCGGCAGATTTTCAAGAGCTAAGGTTTCAATGCCCGGCGGCTGTTATCTCGGTCCGAGACCTATCGACCAACACATTAAGGGCTTTGAGCTTTTAGGTGCTTCCGTTTCTGTTGAAGATAACGCAATTGTCGATGCCAAAGCAGACAAGCTTATCGGAAGTCCCATTTATCTTGATATGGCATCAGTCGGAGCAACGGTGAATATTCTTCTTGCAGCTGTTAAAGCGGAGGGACTTACGGTTATCGAAAATGCCGCAAAAGAGCCTCACATTGTTGACCTTGCAAACTTTCTCAACTCTATGGGTGCCGATGTAAGAGGTGCCGGTACCGATGTTATCAAAATCCGTGGTGTTGATGAGCTTCACGGATGCACATATTCGATTATTCCCGATCAAATCGAGGCGGGCACATTTATGGTCGCCGCCGCCGCAACCTGCGGCGATGTTCTGATTAAAAATGTTATTCCCAAGCATCTTGAATCGATTTCAAAAAAGCTTATCGAATGCGGTGCGATTATAGAAGAATATGACGATGCCGTCAGAGTCAGTATGAACAAAAGACCGGATAAATGCAATATCAAAACAATGCCGCATCCCGGTTTCCCCACCGATATGCAGCCTCAAATAGCGGTTCTTCTTGCCATTGCGGACGGAACAAGCATTATTTCCGAAAGCGTTTGGTCAAACCGCTTTAAATATACCGAGCAGCTTAACCGAATGGGTGCAAACATTAAAGCCGACGGTCAGCTTGCTGTTGTTCAAGGCGTTGAATATCTCAAAGGTGCACCCGTAAAAGCCGATGACCTGCGTGCGGGAGCGGCAATGATTATCGCAGGCCTTGCAGCCAAGGGTACAACCGAAATCGAAGATATTTATCATATCGACAGAGGATATGAAGATGTTGCTAAAAAATTCAGCGGAATAGGTGCGGATATAAAAAGAATGTTTTGTCCCGATCCGAACAGTCTGACAAACGCAGGCTGATTTCGCATATATAATTGTATAAATATAGGGCTGCTCTTTGAGAACAGCCCGTTTTTATTGAGGTATCATATGGCAAAATTTTGTTCACTTTTTTCTTCAAGCAGCGGAAACTGCACTTATATCGGTTGTTCGCAGGGCGGTATCCTTATCGACATTGGAATATCGGCAAAAAAAACGGAGCTTGCTCTTGCCGATATCGGTGTTGAACCTAAGTCGATAGCGGCGATTTTTGTTACACACGAACACTCCGACCACATTAAAGGAATCAGAGTGTTTGCGGAACGCTACGGAATCAAGGTTTATTCCTCTACGGGAACACTTACCGGAATGGAGGAGCTTAAAGCGGTTACTCCGAAAACAAAAACCGAAATAATGCCGAAAGGCGGAGTTGATGCCGGCGGAATGCACATATATTCATTCAGAACGCCTCATGACAGCCTTGAAAGCACGGGATATTGCATTCTTACTCCGGACGGTAAGAAGCTTGCCGTTGCAACGGATATCGGAAAAATCACAAATGAAATAACCGATGCAATAAGCGGCAGCGACCTTGTGCTTCTCGAATCGAATCACGACATACGAATGCTGCAAAACGGCCCTTATCCGTATTTCCTTAAGCAAAGAATCCTTTCGGATATCGGTCACCTATCCAACGAAAGCTGTGCGAATGCGGCGGTAAAGCTTATGGAGAGTGGAACAACCCGTTTTATTCTCGGACATTTGAGCAAAGAAAACAATATGCCTTCACTCGCATTTGAAACAACACGTGCGGCAATGACAATGGCAGGTGCAATCGAAAATTCCGACTATATTCTGCGTGTTGCCGGCGAAAACAAAACGCTTATTGCTCTGTAATATCGGTCACAACGGTTGTTATGTGTCTCATATTCTCCGGATATGATTCATCAAACAAATCATAAACCCTTTGATATTCTCCGTTTTCTTCATTTTTGATTACCGTTGCTTTGTTCTTATTCAAAAGCTCAACAAGCGAATACATATCTATCCAAATTTGATTTTCGCCCTCCTTTTGCACCTCGTTAAAAACAAGCTGCATTCCGAGATGAAGATGCGGAACGTTCATTCCGTTAACATTTTCCTCCTCGGAATATCCCGTCATTCCCAAATAACCGATAACATCCC
This sequence comes from uncultured Clostridium sp., assembly GCA_964571095.1. Taxonomy (GTDB): domain Bacteria; phylum Bacillota; class Clostridia; order Oscillospirales; family Acutalibacteraceae; genus CAG-177. Next base: position 26,404 of record CAZNAC010000022.1, read on the forward strand.
CCGCTTTCACCGTTGAGCCGACTTCGATTCCGTCTTTATACGGATGGTTTTTTCTCAAATGTGCATAATAATATGACCTTTTGCCGTCGAAGCTGCGAATTGCGATTCTCCAACCTCCGTAACGGTTCCAGCCCTTCGCTTCAACCGTTCCTCCCTCAACGGCAACTATCGGCGTACCGATAGAACCCATCAAATCGTTGCCCAAATGCTTTCGCTTATAGCCGTAAGACCTTGAAACGCCGAAATCATCATAGTGGCTGAACCAAAACCCCTCTGCAATCGGCGAATATGCCTTCAAACCGTAGCCCTCGATTATCTTCGTTCCGCCGTTTCCGTCGGGAGCCGCCTTTGTGTAATTTCCGAGAAGCCCCGACAACACAGCTCCGTAAGCTTCTTTATAGAATGAATAATACTTATTGGTTGCCATAAGCTCATCAATTGTCAGCTTTTCGCCGAGTGAATCAACAAGTCCGTCCAATTGCGACCTTTTGTAATTACTCCAATTTCCGCCGTTCTTACAAGCAAGAAAAGAAAGTGTGTCAATCCATGAAAGATGTCTTGAGCTTTCGTGGGTTGAAATATCAAGCTCCATTGCATCACTCAAAGCACGGTAATTTACGGAAAAATCCACCCACTTTATATATTTTTCGGTAGTAGGCTCGGTGTTTTTCGTAGCGACGGTATCGTATTTTATATTTGAAAAAAACACGGTCAGAATACCCCCGACAACAACAAAACAACATACCGCCAAAACCACCAGACGTTCTTTCAATAATTTCATTTATATCACTCCACGGGCAAACGAATTAGCGCACAATAAAGCTTATGCTTTTTTAAAGAAATAATGACGGAGGCAAGTATGATTAATGTAAATATAATCTGCATCGGAAAACTCAAAGAGGATTATCTTTGCCGTGCAAGTGCCGAATATCAAAAAAGGCTCGGAGCTTTCTGCAAGCTAAAAATAGCAGAGCTTGCTCCCTCAAGACTTCCCGACACTCCCAACGAAGCTCAAATTGCCGCCGCTCTGTCGGACGAAGGAAAAAGGATACTTTCCGCAATTTCTGCAGGTGATGCGGTTTTTGCTTTGTGCATAGAAGGCAAAACCATTTCATCGGAAGCGTTTTCAAAAGAAATCGAAAAATGTGCCGTTTCGGGCTTCGGCTCTCTTTGCTTTATCATCGGCGGTTCACACGGTCTGTCACCGGAAGTTAAAAATCGAGCAAAATTTAAGCTTTCAATGAGCCCGATGACTTTTCCGCATCAGCTCGCAAGAGTTATGCTTCTTGAACAGATTTACCGTGCATTTATGATTTCAAGCGGCGGGAAATACCATAAATAGGCAAAAATCATTCGGCAGTTTTACACCCTTTTTGTTTTTGTTTTACATATTTTTGTTCAGATTACCAAAACTTTCAAAAAAAGAGGAAATTAATCAAAAAACAGTTGCATAATTCCTTGAAAATGTATAAAATATATACGGTCAAAATTTTAAATTTATTTTTGGAGGTATTTTACCATGGCAGTTAAAGTTGCAATTAACGGTTTCGGTCGTATCGGCCGTCTTGCATTCCGTCAGATGTTCGGTGCAGAAGGCTACGAAATCGTTGCTATCAATGACCTTACAAATCCCAAGATGCTTGCTCATCTTCTTAAGTATGACTCGGCTCAGGGCAGATATGCACTTGCCGACACTGTAGTTGCAGGTGAAGACAGCATCACTGTTGACGGAAAAGAAATCAAAATTTACGCAAAGGCTAATGCCGCAGAGCTTCCCTGGGGCGAAATCGGTGTTGACGTTGTTCTTGAGTGCACAGGCTTCTACACCTCAAAGGCAAAGAGTCAGGCTCATATCGATGCAGGTGCAAAGAAGGTTGTTATTTCCGCTCCCGCAGGCAACGACCTTCCCACAATTGTTTACAGCGTAAACGAGAACACTCTTACCGCTGATGATACTATTATCTCCGCTGCATCTTGCACAACAAACTGCCTTGCTCCCATGGCAAAGGCTCTCAACGACTATGCTCCCATTCAGAGCGGTATTATGACAACCGTTCACGCTTTCACAGGCGATCAGATGGTTCTTGACGGACCTCACAGAAAGAACGACCTCAGAAGAGCAAGAGCTGCCGCTGTTAACATCGTTCCCAACTCAACAGGTGCCGCAAAGGCTATCGGTCTTGTTATCCCCGAACTCAACGGTAAGCTTATCGGCTCCGCTCAGAGAGTTCCCGTTCCCACAGGCTCAACAACAATTCTTGTTGCTGTTGTTAAGGGTGACAACATCACTAAAGAAAGCATCAACGCCGCTATGAAGGCTGCTTCATCGGCTTCATTCGGTTATACCGAAGAAGAGCTTGTTTCAAGCGACATCATCGGTATCACTTACGGTTCTCTCTTTGATGCTACTCAGACAATGGTAACAAAGATTGAAGACGGACTTTATCAGGTTCAGGTTGTTTCGTGGTATGACAACGAAAACAGCTACACAAGCCAGATGGTTCGTACAATCAAGTACTTTGCAGAGCTTGCATAATTTAAGCTAAGTTTTTCCGAAGGGCCGGCGTACTAACCGGCCCTTTAAATTTTATGTTCAGAGGTTCGCTATGGGATTAAAACGTCTTGATAAGTTAATAGCTCTTAACTGCAATGTATCCAGAAAAGATGCAAGAAAGCTGATTAAAGATGCTGCGGTAACGGTCAATTCAAGGATCGTTCTGCGTGCGGAGGAGCTTGTTGACGCAGAAGCCGATATTATAGATGTAAAGGGGTATAACTTTACAGCGAAGGAGCATATTTATATTATGCTCAACAAGCCGCAGGGCGTTATAAGTGCTACCGCAGATCCCAAAAAGAAGACGGTTATCGACATCATTCCCGATGAGCTGAAAAGACGCAGCTTGTTTCCCGCCGGAAGACTTGACAAGGACACCACGGGGCTTTTAATTATAACAGATGACGGTGCTTTTTCTCACAGAATAATGAGTCCCGCTCACAAGGTTTTCAAAACTTATCAGGCAGTTTTATCATATCCGATAGATGATAACGATATAAAAAAATTAGAAAGCGGTATTACGCTCGGTGACGGAACGGAATGCCTGCCTGCAAAGGTGATTGCCTTTACAACCGACGAGGGATTACCCGCTGCTGAAATAAGCATTCGCGAGGGAAAATACCATCAGGTTAAGCGTATGTTTCACGCACTCGGCAACAATGTTGAACAGCTCAGAAGAATACAGATAGGTTCGCTGAAGCTCGACCTTTCGCTTGACGAGGGTGAATGCCGTGAGCTTAGTGAAAACGAGCTTGAATTGATTTTTAAGGACGAATAAAAAGAACACATTATCACACATTTGACCGCATAGTCTTTCATATAGGATTATGTGTTGAAAGGTGAGATAATGTGTTCATTGTTTTAAAAGCCGTAAATCCCGACAAGAGGTTCTTGGTCAGATGCCGTCAGAAAAAGCGTCTCTCCAAGAGCGAACCTGTGCTTTATCCGACCGAAAACGGACTTCCTTTTTTTATCCTTGAAGTGCTTGACGGAAACCACGGAATAAATCGCAGTGAAATCGAAGAAAAATGCGGAAGATATGTTTCAAGAATTATTGCACCGAGAGATCTTCATCTGCCGGATAACGGCAAAATCAAGCGATTTATACCCAACAGGTCAAACGCAATTTTTATTTTCAATACCGCCGTTGATGCAATATCTAAGGCACAAATCGAGCCGAATGAGCTTTGCATAACCGTTCTTGACCGTGGCGGAATAATGAGCGGAGAAATAAACAGGCTTCTTCCGCTTGCTTCGTCCGTCAGAGTAATCACGTCGCATCCCGAAAGATATGTTGCGGAGTGCGAAAAGATTTTCAATAGCTGCGGTGCATCGATAATCGTTCGTCCGGTGTATCAATATGCCGAAAAAAAGGAAATAATAATAAGCTGTGACGGTTCAACATCGCAAGATATGAGCAACTCCGTCGTTTTTTCCTTTAAGCGAGGTATATACGGAAAAATAAGGTTTTATTCGCATGAGATTTGTCTTTCCGACAATCATTCGGCGGTTATCCCAAAAGGAATCGATTCGGTTGATTTTGCAGCCGCCGTAACGGAGCTTTGCGGAAGCTCGGAATATAAGCACTCTTGTTTTTCCACTACGGAAATAAGCTGCTCGGAATGTAATGGTTCCGAAAAAGCAAAATGCCTCAGATGTTACATTGCGGAATAATAAACTCTTGACAATATTATTTATATTATATATAATATAACGGAAAATGGATTTATATGGTTTACCATCATAAATAAAAGGAGATACAGCGAAATGGAAAAGCAAACAATTTTTACCCGTGAGGATTATGAAAAGCTCAGTGCCGAGCTTAACAAGCTTAAAACCGAAGGCAGAGATGATATTGCCGAAAAAATCAAAGAGGCTCGCTCACACGGTGACCTTTCCGAAAACGCAGAATACGATGAGGCGATGAACGAACAGGCCAAAATGGAAGCCGAAATCGCAAAGCTCGAAGCAGATCTGCGTAACGCAAAAATTCTCGATGAAGAAGAAATTACAACCGAGGCTATCCACATCGGTTCAAAAGTAACGCTCTATGATATGGACTTTGAAGAAGAAGTCGAATATAAAATTCTCGGCAAGAGTGATATCGAAAACGGAGTTATCTCCGACCTTTCGCCTGTCGGTTCGGCTATTATGGGCAAAAAAATCGGTGATATCGCCGAAGTGCACACTCCCAGCGGAAAAGTAATCAAAATGAAAGTTCTTGCAATTTCCAAGTAAGTTTGAAAATATGCGGCGATAGGAAAGGAAAAGCTCCGCCTGTCGCTTTTTGACATTAATGCATTGTTATTATCGATGTGAAAGAAAGGAACAAATTTATGGCAGAAGAAAAGATAACAAACTCCGCTCCGGAAACGGAAGCGGCTCAAGACGTTAATGAATTAAGACAAATCAGAGTCGAAAAGCTTGAAGCACTTCAAGCCGCCGGTAAGGATCCGTTTCAAATAACCACCGCCGAGCAGACTGTACACAACACCGAAATCGTCGAGCAATTTGAAAAATACGAAAATTCCGATGTTACCGTTTGCGGTCGTATGATGAGCCGTCGCGACATGGGCAAGGCAAACTTTATCGATGTCAGAGACCGCAGCGGAAGGATTCAGGTTTATGTTAAAATCGATGAAATAGGCGAAGATTCGTTTGCGGAATTTAAGAAATGGGATATCGGCGATATCATAGAGGTTAAGGGCTTTGTTTTCAAAACAAGGAGAGGTGAAGTTTCGATTCACGCAAAATCAATCAGACTTCTTACCAAATCCCTCCTTCCTCTCCCCGAAAAATTCCACGGTCTGACCAATACCGATACTCGCTACAGAAAGCGTTATCTTGACCTTATTATGAATCCCGAAGTAAAAGACACCTTTATCAAGCGTTCGCTCATCATCAGAGCAATCAGAAATTATCTTGATTCGCAGGGATTTATCGAGGTTGAAACACCGATTCTCGTTTCAAATGCGGGCGGTGCCTCCGCAAGACCGTTTGAAACTCACCATAACGCTCTCAATGAGGATTTTAAGCTTCGTATTTCTCTTGAGCTTTATCTTAAAAGGCTTATTGTCGGCGGTATGGAAAAGGTTTACGAAATCGGCAGAGTATTCAGAAATGAAGGCTGTGACACAAGACACAACCCCGAATTTACTCTTATGGAGCTTTATCAGGCATTCACCGATTATAACGGAATGATGGATCTTACCGAAAATCTCTACCGTCATGTTGCACAAGCGGTTCTCGGCACAACAACAATAAGCTTCAACGGCGTTGAAATGGATCTCGGCAAGCCTTTTGAAAGAACAACAATGGTTGACGCCGTTAAAAAATATGCGGGCATTGATTGGAACGAAATCAAAACCCTCGAAGATGCAAGAGTCATCGCAGATAAGCACCATATCGAATATGAGCAAAGGCACGGCAAGGGCGATATTCTTTCGCTGTTCTTTGAAGAATTTGCAGAGGAACATCTTATTCAACCGACCTTTGTTATGGATCATCCCATTGAGATTTCTCCTCTCACAAAAAAGAAGCCCGAAGATCCCGATTATGTTGAACGCTTTGAATTTTTTATGAACGGTTGGGAAATGGCAAATGCATACTCCGAGCTTAACGATCCCATCGATCAGAGAGAACGTTTCAAGGCTCAGGAAGCTCAGCTTGCACAGGGTGACGAAGAAGCAAACACCACCGATGAGGACTTCCTCACAGCTCTTGAATACGGTATGCCACCCACAGGCGGTATCGGTTTCGGAATCGACAGAATGTGTATGCTTCTTACGGATTCCTCCGCAATCAGAGATGTTCTTTTGTTCCCGACAATGAAACCTTTGGACTAAGCGAGTAGGATTTCGGAGGTTTATGGAG
>CAZNAC010000023.1:0-32815 GCA_964571095.1 uncultured Clostridium sp.
ATACAACATAATGCAAATTATGTATTCACTGCTTTTATTACTTTTTTTACAATACTAAATAATCAGTCGCATTTTTTCCATTCTTCTGCGATGCTCGGTTCCCGTTGATATAATATACACTCTTGTAGTATTAATGTTGCTGTGTCCTAAAATATCCGCTAATTTTGCAATATCTTTTTCAATGCCGTAAAATGTTCTTGCAAAAAGATGTCTGAGATTATGCGGAAACACCTTTTTCGGATTAACGTTTGCCTGCTTGCAAAGGCTTTTCATTTCTCTCCAAATGTTTGTGCGATTTATCGGCTTTCCGGTGCGAGTTATAAAAATCGAACCGGATTTAATCCCCTGCGATTTTGCATATTTAAGCAATTTCTTTTGCAAATTGCGAACAATAAAAACACATCGGGTTTTTCCTTTGAGCGAAACGGTCGCCTCCGCACATCTTACCGCTTCTACCGTTATAAATCGCAATTCACTGACACGAATACCCGTTGCACAAATGGTTTGAATGATGAGATTTAATCGGTAATTGCCCTTTTGCTTTGCACTGCTTATAAGGCGTATATATTCGTCTTTGGTCAATTCCTTTTCTTCGGAGCAATAGATTTGCTGTTGTAGCTTTATAGGCTTCACCTTTAAGCTATGCCAACCGAGAAACGAAAACAGGCTGTTTAAGGATGCCAGCATTGAATTTATACTTCTAACGGCATAATCCCGCGATAAAAGTTCTTTTTTGTATTCGATTACCGCTTCTTTTGTTATTTTTTCACCGTTAATATAATCCTCAAAAGCGTTCACATCACGAATGTATTTTTCAATTGTGTTTTCGCTTTTTTCTTCCGCTTGAAGATAGTCGGCAAAATCTGATATTATTTCTTTTGTTAAAATATAATTATTCATCGTACACCTCCGAGCTTTTCATTATTTTGTACAAAAAGATTTAAAATCATTATCATAGCCATAAAAATTCCCCGTCGAAATTGCAGTTAGTATTGCTTTTTCGGCGGGGAAAAGTTTCAAATCATCAAAAAACAAACCTCCGAGTATAATAGCAACGCTTTGGCAACCGCATTACTAAAATTCAGGGAGGTCAATTAAAACAAAAAGGAATCTGACGGATACCTAAAATTTTGTATAAAAAAATCGGAATATTTAATGCCGCAAATGGAATTACTGTTGTTTTTTGGGAGAAAACGTGATAAAATTATATTATCGAATATAAGAATGAAGGGAAATTTATGTGGTTTATCTTTTCGTTGCTTTCCGCCGTTTTTGCGGCACTTACATCCATACTCGCCAAAATCGGCATTGACGGAGTAAATTCAAATCTTGCAACGGCAATCAGAACGGTTGTTGTTGTTATTATGGCTTGGGTTATGGTTTTTATTACAAACGCCCAAAGCGGCATAACGGAAATAGGTCGAAAAAGCTGGATTTTTTTAATTTTATCAGGATTAGCTACGGGTGCTTCGTGGCTTTGTTATTACAAAGCCCTGCAAATAGGCGAAGCAAGCAAGGTTGTTCCGATTGACAAGCTCAGCGTTGTTATCACATTGATTTTGGCATTCGTTTTTTTGCACGAAAAATTCACTGTTAAATCTTTAATCGGCTGCCTTTTAATCGGTGTTGGTACGCTTGTTATGGTTTTATGATTTCATCAACCGACAGTTTAAAAAATATGTGATTTGAGAGCATCTCTGCTATATGAGATGCTCTGTTTTTATTGTTCCGATTCGTAAATTAAACTTATTTTGCAAGCTTCGGTAAAATCCAACGACAAAAAACGTAAAAAGTTTGCATTTTGTCACAAAAGTGTGATGAAACGCAATGATTATAGCCAATTTCGTCACAAAGAGTGATGAAATGCAAGCAAGCTGTCAATTATTTTTGAATATTATTTCAAAAATACGATTTTAACAACTTAATGATTTTCATTGTATTTTAAACAGCAAAAGGCACCTCCCGAAAGAGGTGCCCTTTTACATTTTATATAATAATCAGTTTTTGTATTCCTTAAAATCCTTGTAGATTTCTTCGGTATAAACATTGTTTTCGTTCTTGTCGTGAAGAGGATACCAAACCTGAGCAAAGAAAGGATTAACCTTTGCTTCGTCATCATATGCCCAACGGAATTTCTTCTGCTCAGCCTTTTCAAGTGTTGAGGGAAGCTCTTCGGGACACCAGTGTCCGCCACGGAGAACAAGGTTGGGTGACATCATAAATTCGTGACCGTGAGCACACTTCCAAAGAACGGGAGTATACATATCAACGATTTCGGTTGCAAGGCACTCGCCGCCTCTGAATGCCGCAGCCTTCTTGAGATCCTCAATTGTAAGAGAGTTGAAGTCTTTTGTTTCGTCATAGCCGTGGTCAAGAATAGTTGCCTTGGAGGGATCATCATTGGGACGATAAACCTTAACCTTACTCCAATCGCTGCCGATTGCATTCCATTTTTCCAATGAACCGACATATGCGTTAATTCTCGGAGTAACATTGTTTGCTCTCCACCAAAGAGTACCGTAAACGGGAGTTTGAGCAATTTTCTTCATAAAGGGCTTAACAAGCGATGCAAAGGGCTTCGCAAGGAATGCAAGCTTATAGAACCATTCTACCTTATCCATCATACCCTTGAAATATTTTTCAACGGGAATATTTGCTCTGAAATGAAGATAATTCTCAAGAACCTCCGAATCGAGATACCACTGACCGTGGAAATTACGGGTGATAAACCAATCGGGATCAAACAGCTTCTTGGGATCGCCGAGACCGAGACCACACTTACCGAGGAGGAGCTGTTCAAATTCCATATTTGTTATTCTATACTGCGGGCCGGAACCGATGTTATAGAATCTTCTCCAAAATTCTTCGGGAACATCGTCGCCGCAAACATTAACAAGAAGACGACCGGAATCTTCAACGGTTGCCCATTCAAGAACGCCGTTGATAACAACGTGGTACATAATGGGTTCCATATTTTTAAGGATATCGGGATAAAGAATACCGGACTGACGCAGCGAAACCCAATGCTTGAGGCCCGACTCTGCAAAAACGGATTCAGCAAGAACCTTTGATGTTGCATAATGGTCATAAACGCTGATTTTGATGGGGTCGCCGGTACGTGCCCAATGAATGGGATCATCTCTTTCACCTGTTTCGGCAACGGTACCGATATAAACAACCTTAATATCATCTGCATTAGGCTGAGCCTTAACAGCAGCAACAATATTCTTTGCCGCACCTACATTTGTTTTGATGGTGTTGATGGGATAATAGTCTGCCGAGGGAGAAACCATACCGCCAACGTGAAGAACATAATCCGAACCGGTTACGCATTCAAGAACGCTTTCATAATTTTTAAGGTCGCCCCAAACGATTTTAACGGAAGGATCGTTCATATAAGGAGCAAACTTTTTTCTGTTCTTTTCGCTGTCACGAAGAAGAACAACGATGTTAAATTGGTTTTTCTTAGCATAAAGCTGCGTAAAACCTTCCCAACCCATTGTGCCCGAAGCACCGGTAAGGAATACCGTTTTTTTCTGAGCCATTTTGATTTCCTCCAAAAAAATATAATTTTCGCCAAAATGCTACACTATAATGTTAACATATTTATTAATATAAATCAATAGCTTTTTCTGTTTGATTTGTAACTTTTATAACAGCAAAAAGTTATATGCCGAATTTTTCTTTAAATATTTTCTCAACAACAAGCATTTGCTCAATCTCTTTTTTGTTGCTCTCGCTGAAAAGGGATGCATCCTTTACCCTGCTTGTGTATCCGATATCAACACCGCAAAGTCCGAGATGATATTTTGCGTTTACAGGGTACATTTGACATTCGACAAGAGAGGCAAAGGCGATGAATGCCTGAACCTGTTCGGCTTTTTCTGGTTCGGTTTTATAATTCTTGCAAAGCCAAGAATAAAGCTCGGGATGAAAATTACCCATAACTCCGGAGAAGCCGGCACAGCCCGCTCTGAGAGATTCAAGAAGCGTTGCGGAATTTGCATTGTAAATTTTAAGTCCCAAGCCATCAACGGCTTTAAGCTTTTCTTCAATCTCCCCTATTTTGCAGCAGGTATCTTTAAGGAATTTAAGTCTGCCGTCGAGAGCACATTGACGCAAAGTTTCGGGAGTCATAAGTCGTTTATAAGGATAAGGGCACTCATAAATGCCAAGACCTATTTCCGGAATCGACGATACCGCTTTTTCATAATTTTTCAAGAACACGGAATCGTCCTCGTCCTGCTTTGCAAAACGATTTGCAATAAAAACATATGCATCGATTCCCTCGTTTATAAATGCGTTCGCCTCGTAAATTTGACGGTCAAGCTCATCTGCCGTGTGACCGGATGCAACAACGCACATATCCTTCGGCTTGTTTTTCATTATAAAGCCGAGAAGCTCAAGTCTTTCTTCAAAAGAAAGATAGAAAATCTCGCTTGATTGGCATATTGCAAAAATACCGTCCACGCCGTTTTCGGAATACCATTCGAGTATTTTTAAAACACCGTTATAATCAACCTTGTTATCATCGGTAAATGGCGTTACCATAGTCGGGTAAACGCCGTTCGGAATATTTTTTATCATACCTTTTCACTCCCTAAAAATTAAAGCGGCAGAAATCTACCGCTTTTAGTTTAATATTATTACAATATTTTGTCAATGCTACGCCATTAATTTTTTTCTTATTATTTCAAGAACCGCTTTTTCACGTCTTGAAACCTGAACCTGCGTCATTCCGAGCTGCAAAGCCGTTTTCGATTGTGTCAATCCCGAATAATAACGCAGTTCAATCATTTTTTTGTCGTGCTCATCAAGAGTTTGCAAAACCTGCCTAAGTGCAATAAAATCTCCGATTTCGTTTTCGGGTGAATCAACGGGAATATCAAGCTGATTTTCTCCGTCCTCACCCATTGTGAGTGAAACAACCGGCATTGATGCATTAAGAAGCATTGCAACCTCCTCCGCTTCGGTATTCATTTTTTTCGCAATTTCTCCGACAGTCGGTTCTCTGCCAAGCTCCAATGAAAGCTTTTCTTGAATTTTCACGGCATTTCTCGATTTTTCTTTAATTGTTCTGCCGACCTTTACCGGCCCGCCGTCACGAAAAATTCTTTTTATTTCTCCGAGAATAACGGGAACGGCATAGGTTGAAAACGAAAATCCTCTTGCTGCATCAAAATTTCCGGCTGCTTTGATGAGTCCCACACAACCTGCCTGAAACAAATCATCATATTCCACTCCCCGCCCTCTGAATCTGTTGGCACAGGAATGAACAAGACCGAGATTCTTTTCAACAAGCTCATTTCTTTTTATTTCAGCCTCTGTCATCGGGTGCACTCCGTCCGTTAAAAGCTTTTTCAAGAGTAACCGTTGTTCCTTTTCCCACTTTCGATCTAACCGAGATTTTATCGCAAAAGCTTTCCATAACGGCAAATCCAAGTCCGGCACGCTCACCTCCGAGTGTTGTAAACAACGGCTCCATAGCTTGCTTCACATTTTCGATTCCGCATCCCTTGTCCTTTATTTTCACTTTAAAAATATCATCTTCATAAATGCCCGCCCATATGTAAATTTTTCCGACACAATTCGGATATGCGTGAACTATACAGTTTGTTACAGCCTCGCTCACGGCGGTTTTCACATCGGATATTTCTTCGACATTCGGATCAAGCTGGGCGGCAAATGCCGCAACCGCAGCTCTTGCAAACGCTTCATTGACCGAACGGCTTTCAATTTGTAATTTCATTTCGTTTATCGCTTTCATTTTTTTCATCCTTTCACTTCGTTTTAAGCGTAACAAGCTTTTCAAGTCCGGCAAGCTTCATCATCATATAAAGTCTGGACGAAAGGTTAACAACCTCAACATTTGCACCGAGACTTTCGGCAATTCTGTATCTTCCGAGTACAAAGCCTATTCCCGAACTGTCCATAAATGTTACCTCGCCGAAATCAAGCCTTATATTCGGAGCAAGGCTTGTCTGTATCGCCTCATCGGCATCCAGCCTTAATACCGCAGCGTTATGATGATCGATTTCTCCGCTTAACGCTATCGTCAATCTTACGGGCGTTGATGTTATTTTTATTGCCACTTTTAACACTCCTTAAAAATAAAAAATCCCTTACCACATAGGATAAGGGATTGACTATAAAAATATTGTTGAAAAATAAAACTATAAATCAAGAAGATAATTTCTTATCTCTCCGGCAAGATAAAACGAACCGCAAATAATCAAAGCATCTTCGGGACGGGTTATATTCACCGCCGCTTTAACTGCTTTGGCTGGTTCGGGTATATCATAGCAGTTTTTGCAAAATTCACCCGCACAACGCATAAGCTCATTGCTTGAAAGTGCTCTCGGAACACACGCCTTTGTGGCGATAAAGGTTTCGCAATAAGGGACAACCTTTTTAAGATAAGAACCGTAAGCCTTATCTGCCATAAGAGATGAGAGCATTATTATTCTCTTGTTTTTCAAATGTTTTTCAATAAATAACGCAAGAGCCTCGGCACAGCCTTCATTGTGTCCGCCGTCAAGAATAATAATCGGTTTTTTACGCAAAAGCTCCATTCTTGCAGGCATAACAGAGGCTTCTATTCCGGATTTTATCGCTTCATCGGGAACCTTGATGTTAAACCTTTCAAGAGCCTTTATCGCTTCAATTGCCGTGCAGGAGTTATAAATCATATGTCTTCCGGCAAGCGGCAGCTTATATGACAGTCCGTCATAGCTGACAAGCGTACCGTCAAGCATTTCTTCTCCGATTGAAAGCTTACTCATATTCGGTATTCTAAGCGTGCTTTTTCTTTCCTCACACGTCTTTTTAATCACCGAAAAAACTTCTTCGTTCTGAAAAGGATAAGCAACGGTTTCCGAACCGAATTTTATAATTCCGCATTTTTCATAAGCGATTTTTTCAAGCGTATCGCCGAGAATAGCCATATGGTCAAAAGATATGCTTGTTAAAACACAAACATAGGGTGCAAGAATGATGTTGGTTGAATCGAGTCTGCCGCCGAGTCCCGTTTCAAGAACAACAAAATCGCAGTTTTTCTTCTTGAAATAGACAAAAGCCGCAGCCGTTACAGCTTCAAATTCGGTCGGCTGAATCCCCTGCTCCGAGAGGAAATCAGCCGCCTTTTTAACCTTTTCAACGCAATCGGCAAGCTCGTTTTTTTCAATCATACTGCCGTTATACTGAATACGTTCTCTGAAATCGCTGACATATGGAGAAATAAACAAACCTGTATTAAATCCGTTTTTACGCAGAATATTTGAAACCATTGTTGAAACGGAGCCTTTACCGTTCGTTCCGGCAACGTGAATAAATTTCAAGCTGTCCTGCGGATTTCCGAGTGCTCTGCAAAGTGCACGGATTCTCTCCATACCCGGCTTAATTCCGAATTTTTCAAGAGAATGGATATATTCAATTACTTCGTTGCAATTCATCGAATCACCTTAGCCGAGTTTTGCAATGCTCTCTTTAAGCATTGCGATTTTTTCACTGTATTTTTTAGCTTGCTCACGTTGAGCCTCAACAACATTAGCCGGAGCCTTGGCAACAAAATTCTCGTTTGACAGCTTATTATTTACAAAATCAAGATCCTTTTGCACTGCCGCAAGTTCCTTGTTGAGTCTTGCCTTTTCGGCTTCAAAATCAACAAGCTCACCCATCGGGATATAAATCTTCGCATCTTGAGTAACAATGCAAACCGCTCCCTCAAGGTCAAAAGCATCCGAAATTTCAACCTCCGAAGCACTCGCAAGCCTCTGCATAAATACACCGCCTTGCTCAAAGGTTTCCTTATGAGCGGTTGCAATATAGACTTTCGCTTTCTTTGAAGGAGGAACATTCATTTCCGCTCTGCGGTTACGAATCGCACGAACAGCGGTCATAATTCTTTCCATTTCCGTTTCCTCTGCGGAATATGAAAGCTTTTCGCTGTATTCCGGCCATTCGGAAATCATAATCGACTCGCCGTTATGGGGAAGCGTCTGCCAAATTTCCTCGGTTATGAACGGCATAAAGGGATGAAGAAGCTTCAAAGTATTACTCATAACCCAAACAAGAACCTGTTTTGCATCGGAGGCAGGCTTTCCGCCGTTTTGAAGGCGAATCTTCGCAAGCTCTATATACCAATCGCAGAAAATATCCCAAATGAAGTCATAAAGCTTTGCAACAGCCATACCAAGCTCGAATTTTTCAAGGTTCTCCGTAACCTCTTTAACAAGGTCATTATAAAGGCTGATAACCCATTTATCTTCAAGGGAAAGCTCATCGGGAAGCTCGCACTTAATATCCTCATCACCTATATTCATAAGAATGAATCTTGATGCATTCCAAAGCTTGTTTGCAAAATTGCGGCTTGCACTAACCTTTTCATCGGAGAATCTCATATCATTTCCGGGACTGTTGCCGGTTGCAAGAGTAAGCCTAAGAGCATCGGCACCGTATTGATCGATAATTTCAAGAGGATCTATTCCGTTACCGAGCGATTTTGACATTTTTCTACCCAAGGCATCTCTGACAAGTCCGTGAATAAGAACCGTATCAAACGGAACCTGATCTGTATATTCAAGAGCCGAGAAAATCATACGGCTAACCCAGAAGCCGATTATGTCGTAGCCTGTAACAAGGGTGTTTGTGGGATAATAGTGTTTGAGGTCTGCCGTATCATCGGGCCAACCGAGAGTGGAAAACGGCCAAAGAGCGGAAGAGAACCAAGTATCAAGGGTATCTCCATCCTGCTCGATATTTTTACTTGAACAATGAGGACAACAATCAATATCCGTTTTTGAAACCGTTGTCATACCGCAATCGGCACAGTACCACGCCGGTATACGGTGTCCCCACCAAAGCTGACGGGATATACACCAATCACGGGTACCTCTCATCCAGTTCATATAATTCTTCGTGAAGCGTTCGGGAACAAAAACCGTTTCGCCTCTCTCAACCGCTTCTATTGCGGGCTTTGCAAGAGGCTCCATACGAACAAACCACTGCTTTGAAACCATAGGCTCAATGCTTGTATGGCAACGGTAGCAGGTACCTACCTCGTGCTTGAGAGGCTCGATATACTTAATATATCCGCCCGCCTCAAGGTCGGCAAGAATCGCCTTGCGAGCTTCGAGAGTTGTCATTCCGGCATATTTTCCGCAATCGAGAACCTCCGGCTCATCTGCCGCCGCTTTTCCGCTTGCAACAAGCTCATCGTATATCGCCTTATCTGCCTTTCCAGTCATATGTCCGTCATAGGTGAAGGTTCTGACCATCGGCAAATTATGACGTCTGCCAACTTCAAAGTCATTGGGATCGTGTGCCGGAGTGATTTTAACAACACCGGTTCCCTTTGTCATATCTGCGTGTTCATCGCAAACGATGGGTATTTCTTTGTTGAGCAAAGGAAGAATTACATGGCAGCCGTGAAGATGTGCATAGCGTTCATCATCCGCATTGATTGCAACCGCCGTATCGCCGAGAATCGTTTCAGGTCTGGTTGTTGCAAGCTCAAGCTGTTCACCCGTTTCTTTAACGGTATAAAGCAAATGCCAGAAATTACTGTCCTGCTCATCGTATTCAACCTCGGCATCGGAGATTGAAGTGTTACAGCACGGACACCAGTTAACCATTCTGTTGCCTCTGTATATAAGGTCTTTTTCATAAAGGCTGACAAAAACCTCTCTAACCGCCTTGCTACAGCCTTCGTCCAATGTAAAACGCTCTCTGTCCCAATCGCAAGAGGAACCCATTTTCTTTAACTGTTCAATAATTCTGCCGCCGAATTTTTCTTTCCATTCCCACGCACGTTTAAGAAAGCCTTCTCTGCCGAGATCATCCTTGGTAAGTCCTTCCGCTTTCATTGATTCAACAATTTTCGCTTCGGTTGCTATTGATGCGTGGTCGGTACCGGGAAGCCAAAGGGTATCATAACCCTGCATCCTTTTCCAGCGGATAAGGATATCCTGAAGCGTATTATCAAGGGCGTGTCCCATATGAAGCTGACCTGTAATATTCGGAGGAGGAATAACTATCGTATAGGTTTTTTTTTCTTCCTCATTCTTTGCGTGAAAATACTTTCCTTTGAGCCAGAAATCATAAATACGATCCTCAACATTTTTGGGATCATACTGCTTGGCAAGCTCTTTTGCCATATCAAATCATCCTTTCTTTTGCAAGGCAAATAAAAAAACTCGCCTCACAGATAATAAAATCAATGAGACGAGTAATAACATACCCGCGGTACCACTCATATTGCACCGTACGGTGCCGCTCTTTGGGCTCAAGCAAGCCCTATGCATTAACGCAGCAATCACGGAAAGGTTCTACTTGTGCCGCATAGCACTTTCTTCCTTTCGGTTCGGGGGCTACAACAAACGCCTGCCGCTCATCGGCTTTCACCTGCCGCCGACTCTCTGAGAGCACATATACGCTGCCCTCCCCGTCAAAACCTTTATTAATTTTGTAGGTTAATAATATCATATAAAAAAATTATTGTCAATATAATTTTATAGATATTTGTCGGTTGCGGATAAAATCAAGTTCAGATTCGTTGACTGTGGATTTAGGTGGTAAGATGAAAAAATCGGAGCTTTTGCGTCATACTCTTATAATGACGGCAGTTAATCTTATTATGCGTTCCGTCGGTGTATACTTCAACGCATATCTGACAAGCAAAATCGGTTCGATCGGAATCGGTCTTTTCCAACTTGTTATGACCGTTTATTCTCTTGCGGCAACCTTTTCCTGTGCGGGAATCAGGCTTGCAACAACAAGAATTTCCGTTGAAGCAAACACACTGAAGAAAAACGACATAACCAAATCATTAACACTGTGCATCACCTATGCCGGAATTTGCGGTTCGATTATAGGCTTCATTCTTTACGGCTCTTCAGACTTCATAAGTCTTTATTGGATTGACAATCCGCAAACCTCATTCCCGTTGAAAATACTGTCACTCAGCCTACCGTTCGTTGCAATGTCCTCCTCGCTCGGCGGATATTTTACCGCCATAGGGCGTGTTCCGCATTATTCGTGCGTTCAACTGCTCGAACAGGCATTCAAAATCATTGTTGTGATTTCACTCATCAATAAGCCGCAATTCACAAGTCCGCTGTATTTCTGCATCTCAATAGTAACCGGAATGACCGCATCCGAGGTTTTTTCGTTTATTATGGCAACGATGCTGAAAAAGCTTTTACGTTTTTCAAAAACAGACAAACAAGGCATTACAATTTCAAAAATAATGAGAATTGCGATACCCGATGCCGTCGGCACCTGTGCTCGAAGCATACTGTTAACAATCGAGCATCTTTTGATTCCGAAAGGATTCAAAAAATCAGGAACAAACGGAGATGCGGCACTCGCATCCTACGGCAACATTCACGCAATGGCAATGCCCGTCTTGCTGTATCCGAGTGCGGTTCTTACTTCGCTTTCGGCACTGCTCATCCCGAATCTTGCGGAATACAATGAGCTTGGGGAAAAGGATAAAATCGACCGCACAGTTTCAAGAAATCTGAAAAGAGCATTAATTTTTTCAATGATATGTGCTTCATTTTTCTTTTTGTTTTCAACACCGCTCTGTGAAATCATCTATAAATCAAACGAAGCGGCAAAATACGTGAAAATACTTTCGCCGCTCGTTCCCGTAATGTATATGGATACGGTGACCGACGGAATGCTGAAAGGTCTTGACCAGCAGGTTCACTCAATGAGATACAACATCATCGATTCTTCGCTCTGCGTTGTACTTGTATGGTTCATTCTTCCGAAGTACTCGGTAAAAGGCTATATTTTTATCCTTTACATAAGTGAGATTTTAAATTTTGCACTTAGCATCAACAGACTCCGCTCGGTATGCAGAATCATATTCTTTCAAGCACGCAAAGAAGAAAATTCCAAACTCTTTCGGTCGATGAAATGCTGAGCCTTTCCGACGGGGTGTGAATATCGAGCATATCCGGACCGAGTGAGACGCAATCAAGCTCTTTTATTTTCCCGCAGAATATTCCACATTCAAGTCCGGCGTGAATTGCGGTAACATTGATATCGGCATTAAACATTTCCCTGTAAACAGCCGACATTGTTTCACGCAGTTGCGAATCTTTCTTATATTCCCAAGCGGGATATTCGCCGTAAAAATCAACGGAGCAAAAATATTTATCGGCAATTTTTTTCAATCCTTCGGCAAGCTTATCCCTTTCGCCGTCAACTCCGCTCCTAAGTGCAAAACCGAAGCTAACAGTATTTTCCTCGGTTTTCAATATACCGAGATTCAAAGAGGTTTCAACAAAATTTTCAAGCTCCGCACTCATTGCGATAACCCCGTTCGGCAATTCGTTTAACAAGCCGATAACCGCCTGCGTTGAGCGTTTAGTCATTACGGATTTTTCGCCCTCAACAGATTCAACCGAAATCAGCATATCCGTTTCGGCAGGGTATTCCGCTTTGAGCGTATCGGCGATGCTTTTAACTGCTTCTTCAACATCGTCTGCGGCGGCAATAACGCATAAAGCTTCTCTTGTTATGGCATTATCCATCGTTCCGCCACTGATTTTTATAATTCCGAAATCGGTTTTTTCGCCGAGCTTAGAAAGCATTTTACCCAAAAGCTTATTGGCATTTGCATATCCCTTATGAATTTCAGTTCCGGAATGGCCGCCGTGAAGTCCTCCTAAGGAAACGGCATATGCCGAGCGGTGATTTTCCTCATACTCAACGGGAAGCTTTATGTCCGCTCTTAATCCTCCGGCACAGCTTACCCAAAGTGTACCCTCCGCCTCGGAATCGAGATTTATCATTCTTTTCGATTTAAGGTATGAGCAATCAAGAGCCGATGCACCGAACATACCGGTTTCTTCATCGGCGGTAAAAACGACTTCGAGTGGCGGATGACAAATATCCCTTGAATCAAGCAACGCAAGACACATAGCAACGGCAATTCCGTCATCTCCTCCGAGAGTTGTCCCCTTTGCCGAAATAAAATCACCGTTTACTTCAAGCTCAAGTCCATCGGTATTAAAATCAATGGTGCATTTTTCGTCTTTTTCCCAAACCATATCAAGATGCCCTTGAATTATAACGGGAGAATCCGAGCTGCAAGCATCTGATGCCGGCTTAAAAATAACAATATTGCCCGCATCGTCCGAAATGTAACGAAGTCCTCTTTTTTCGGCGAACGCTTCACAGTATTCTCTGAGCCTTTGTGTATTCCCGGAACCTCTCGGAATTGAAGATATTTCCTCGAAAAATCCAAAAACGCTTTCGGGCTTTATGCCATTAAGAATTTTCAATATATCACCCCTGATTAGTATTGGATTATTTGCAATTATAATATACTTTAAATATAAAGTCATACATTTTCAAAAGTCGATTTTATGATTCGGCATTTTGATTATCACATTAAAATGCCGAAAGACCGCGGGCTGTGTGCCTGCAATCTCTCGGTATTTATAATCCGTCAATTTATAGTCAAAGCAAATTGCCGAAAATGGTCAGTTATTCCGCATTATCACCGTCATTATTCTTTATGCTTTTCTTTGAGCTTCGTGTTCCGACTGCCGCAATAACGGTGAATGATATTGCCGCCAAGACTCCGATTATAGCTTTCTTTTTCGTGCCTTCCGAAAGAGAAAATGAGCTTTTGATTTCTGTTTTCGGCTCATCAGGCGTTGCGACTTCGGAAATTTCGGTATCGACAACTTCCGATACTGTTTCCGATTTTTCCGAAGCTTTCGATTCGGTTAAACTGACATAAACCTGAGAAACGATTATTTCTTTTTCGTAATAATATACCGTTCCCGCCTTTGTCTTTTTCTGCGTTACGACTGTTTCTTTTTGCTTTTTCGTCGTGTGTGGTCTTGTCCGCCTGACATATGTATATTTCTTGTTGAAATAGTCTACGGTTGTTTGCTTAACCGTTGTTTTCTTATTTGTTTTGGTTTCCGATTTCCTTGTGGTCTTCTTTGCGGCTTTCTTTGTTGTCTCTTTTTTCTGCTTGGTTGTCTTGACTTTCTCCGAAGCCGTTTCTTTCTGCGTTGTTTCGGGTTGAATATGAGTAATTGTCATCTCGGTCGTTTCCGTATAGAAATCATTGATAATCTTAAAGCTGTATTGATTTGATTTCGCACCGCTTGCATCGATAAATCTTACTTTGCAGCTTATTTCACGAGGCAGACCGAACTTGAATCCTACCCTTATTTCGGTCGTGGCACCGTTGTTTTCGTTAATGCTGACAGCACCCTCAAACGAATATTCGGAAAAATCCGCATAAGAAGGGGAAGAACCCGAAGTAACCTCAAAGGAATTTGAACCTTCAACCGAAACTTCGATTCCCGCACACAGATTATCTATTTCAAGATTGGGATCTTTATGCATAAAGCAGAGAAAAACCGCACTGTTTTCGCTGTCGATCAAAGTCTGAACCAAACCGAAATCAGCTCCGCTGTTGCTCTCGCCGTCAAAAATCTTATTCACCGTTGCTCCGTCCCACTCATCGCCGGAATGAACACCGTCAATATTAACCGAATATGCAACGGAACAATTTGAAATCAGCAATACTATGATAATGAATCCTAATATTAACCTTGAAATCCTACTTCCGAAACCATTCAGATTCAAGACCTCCCAATTTAAAATTCAACCGAAATAACTTCGTCGCTTTTTTCCGCAATAAGAATAATTTCGTCCATCGAAGTTGTTCTTGCCTTTTTAATCGTAATATCAAGACAAATTGTCGAATCGGCATTTCTTGTCATCTTGCACTTTTCAAGATAAAGCTTATTGTCTGCAAGCATTTTTCTGAAATGCTTAACCGCATCGGGAGTGTCTTTAACAATAACAGTAAACTCGTTAACCGTATTTTCAAGTCGGCTGAAAAATCTGTGGAAAAAGAGCTGAAACAGCACCATCACAATGGTTGCAGCAATTCCGACAGTGTACATTCCCGCACCAATCGCAAGACCTACGCTCGCAGTAGTCCAAATACCGGCAGCCGTTGTTAATCCCTTGATCGAAATATCTCTAACAAAAATAACGCCTGCACCAAGGAAACCGACACCCGAAACAACACTTGATGCAACTCTGGACGGATCGGTTTTGATGCTTTCAAACTGTGCCAAATCAAAGAAGCCGTATTTTGAAACAATCATAGCCAAAGCTGCTCCGAGTGCAACGATCATATGTGTTCTGATACCTGCATCCTTTTGACGGCGGCTGCGTTCAAATCCGATAAATGCACCGCATATGCCCGAAACCAAAAGTCTGATAATGTAATATCCGTTTTCATTCAGGTCTGCTATTAATTCGTGAAACATACTTTCCATTTTTAAACATTTCCTTTCTGTTTTGATTGTTTATGTACATTATTATATGATTTTTCGGCATATATGTCAACTTTTATTTGTTAAATTTCCACTGTCGACAACCTAAAAATTATAAGATATACCGCCACGATTAAATGGCGGCATATCTTGCTGTTTACCAAACAACATTAATTCTCAATCCATCAACAGTATAAGATACATCACGTCTGTAATGTCTGTCGATAGATTCACAAAATGCGTTCAGCATTTCTTCATCGGGCATTAAAATTGAAAATTTCATAGTCAAGCTTGCCGGAATATATCTTCTTTCGTGCATACCGAAGCCGTTTATCCACCAATGAAGCTGAGGCTCTTGATTAACAAGAAGCTCCTCTCCGTGATAAACCTGCAAGGACATTTCCATAAGCTGATCATCCGTTGCACAGTCATAATACGTTCCGATCTTTTCGGGAGATCTGTTATAAACTCCGACCTCGGCACCGTTTGTTATAAGATAATTACCTTTCCAAATTTGAATCATCCACTCAAGACCGTCATAGTCAAACTTAAAACGTCTTGTTTCATAATTCCAAAGCAAGGGCATCGAATTTGCCGCCAAATCATAAAAAACGCAGAATCCGAAATCACGCATCCAAGCATTTATGGTTGCGTAAACCATCATTTCTTTAAGATTAAAATTAAAACCTATTCCGATAAGTCCACTCGTGCTGTCTTTTCCGGTGCACTCACCTGTTTCGGAATCAATAAAAATTCCGGGACAAAGAATATCATGTTCGCCGTTTCTGTAAGTTACCTTGAGCTGAACCTCATATACACTGGGTTTATCTGTCGGTGCTGCATAAACTTCACATTTATCCATTATCGAAAGATAAGCACCGAGGAAGAAATACACGCTCGACAAAACCTCGTTGCCTTCCTCCCAATACTCATCACGGATAGCGTACATCTCATCTCTGATTGTGTTAATGTCAATCGCAAACACATTCGTAATCAGCTCCGCTGTATTATTCGTTGCAGGAAGATTCGTAAGAAGTGCGACAATATCAAGTCCGCATTCCTTATATATACTGTTGCAAGCATCTGTTACAAAATCATCAACCGTAACCTCAAAACGATCTGTCGGAGTGTATCCGTTGCCTTTTAAAAAGTTGACGGCACTTGAAAAAGCGTAAACAATCTGCAAATATTGAGCTGTTGTGAAAACCGGAAAACCTTCGTCCCAAAGCATCTTTTTATATTCATCAACGCTTGTCAGTGCGGGGCGTGAAGCTCGCATATTTGTTTCGTTCAACGCATTTACAGGCAAGCACGATGTAAAACATAGCATTACAATAAGAACAGTACAAACTGCCCTTTTGAAAATTTTCATACAATACCTCTCAAAAAACCATTTTTTACAAATTGTTAATATATTACCATATATTTTAAATTTTTTCAACATAAAAAGACAATATATTTATTAAGATTACATTAATTCTGAATTTGAATTTTAAGCTCATTTCCATTCATAAATAATTATATGTCCAACTGCGTCGGATAATTCACACCTTTTGCCATATTTTAAGATCGAAACAAAAAGTATCAAAAGTTTAAAATTGGGTCTTGCATTTTCAAAAAAAGTATGATAATATATGTAAGTAGCTTATGGGGGCGTAGCTCAGCTGGGAGAGCGCTTGAATGGCATTCAAGAGGTCAAGAGTTCGATCCTCTCCGTCTCCACCAAAACAGTACCCTTGTTGATACAGCTGTATCTGCAAGGGTATCTTTATTATTAGTAAGGGGTTCAAAGGACGAGCGGTACAGAGCAACAATTCGGTGGACTGTTGTGACCGCAAGCGACCAAGCCGCCGCAGCGGCACGAATCGAATTCCTTGCTATCCGCCGAAACCCGGAACCGTTGATATACAACGCTTCCGGGTTTTCTTTTTTCCGGACTGTTTTTTACAGTCCCTTTTTCTATGCTTAATTTTAAATTACAATAATAATTCTGCTGTTAAATTCCTTTCGGTCGGATATTTTCTTTGTGTTTCTTCTATCAATTGAATTATCAGACCAAGTTGAATGATTAGAAACACACAGTTTAAGAAACCCACTCACATATTCATTAAAACATTAGATATCGGCATTGGCAACTTAGGAAAGTTTATATTTTTCATTAAGCGTTTTGTAAATATCGAAAGGTTTGGTTATACTTATTTGGAATAAGTCCGCAACGGAATACATTTAATTAAAGTACGGCTGATTATTCTCTGTGCCATTTCACGCCCTGAGCAGTATCTTCAAGAACAATTCCCATAGCTTTAAGCTCATCTCTTATTCTGTCAGCTTCCGCCCAGTTTTTATCTTTTCTTGCTTGAGTTCTCGCTTCAATCAATGCATCAATATCGGAATCAAGTGTTTCCGTTTTACGATTATAAACAAGACCGAGAACACCGGTAAGCTCGTCAAAAATTTTAGCGGAATATTCGACTGTTGCTTTTGAAGAACCTTTACCGATAACAAGGCTGTTAATATCTCTGACAAGCTCAAATACGGCGGCGATACCGTCGGCGGTATTAAGGTCATCATCCATCGCATCGACAAACTGCGAAACTCTCTTATCGAGCGTTTCTTTAATGTTGGGGTTGATTTCACCCTCGCCGGCATTTTTAAGCTCAAAATCAAGGCTGTCACGGCAGGTATAAAGACGTGTAAGAGAAGCCTTGCACTGTTCAATGATATCAATGCTGTAGTTAATTGGACTTCTGTAGGACGATGAAATCATAAGATATCTTATAGGCTCATAGCCGTAAACCTTTGCAACATCACGAACGGTTTTAAAATTGCCGAGTGATTTTGACATTTTGACATTATCAACATTGATATAGCCGTTGTGCATCCAATAATTTGCAAAAGGTTTGCCTGTAAAGCACTCGCTTTGAGCAATTTCATTCTCGTGATGAGGGAAAATAAGATCCTGACCGCCGCAATGAATATCAATGCTTTCACCGAGATATCTGCAAACCATCGCAGAGCATTCTATATGCCAACCCGGTCTGCCTTTTCCCCACGGAGATTCCCAATAGGGTTCACCCGGCTTTGCGGATTTCCAAAGTGCAAAATCCATAGGATCACGTTTTATATCCCCTACCATTATTCTTGCGCCTGCTTCAAGATCCGCAAGAGGCTGATGCGAAAGCTTACCGTATGATTCAAAGGTTTTGGGACTGAAATAAACATCGCCGTCAACTTCATATGCATGACCGTTTTCGATAAGTCCGCTTACTATCTCGATAATTTTATCGATATTTTCGGTCGCTTTCGGATGAACGGTCGCTTCTCTGAAATTAAGTCCCTTTGCATCTGTCCAAAATTCTTTGATATATTTTTCGGAAACCTCCGTAAAGGTTGAGCCTTCTTCGTTTGCACGCTTGATTATTTTGTCGTCAATATCCGTGAAATTCTGAACAAAAGTAACCTTATAACCTCTGTATTCAAGATATCTTCTCAAAACATCAAAAACGCAAATCGGTCTTGCATTACCGATATGAATATAGTTGTATACAGTCGGGCCGCAAGCGTAAATCTTAACTTCACCCTCTTTTATAGGAACAAATTCCTGTTTTTCTCTTGTTAAAGTATTAAAAATCCTCATCATTTTCCTCCGTTTTTAATTTGATTTTTTAATTCTGCTATTTCGCCCTCAAGACGAGTAATTTCCTGAGCAATGGGATCGGGAACGTGAATTTGGTCAAGCTCATCAATACGCATACCGTCTTTTTTTACGATTCTTGCCGGAACGCCGACCGCCGTTGAGTTTGGCGGTATATCGTTAAGAACAACGGCACCTGCGGCGATTCTCGAATTATCGCCAATAACAAGCGGCCCCAGCACCTTGGCACCTGCACCAATCATAACATTGTTTCCGATTGTAGGATGTCGTTTTCCGGTATCCTTACCGGTTCCGCCGAGGGTTACGCCCTGATAAATTGTAACATCATCGCCGATAACCGCCGTTTCGCCGATAACAACGCCTGTTCCGTGGTCAATAAAAAATCTTTTGCCGACTTTTACAGCCGGATGAATTTCAATACCCGTTTTTTTGGAAGCACGCTGTGAAATCCAGCGGGCAGCGAAAAACATATTTCGATTATATAATTTATATGCAAGTCTGTGTGCTCTTATGGCTTTAAGACCGGGATAAAGAAGAAAAATTTCCAACGGAGATCTTGCGGCGGGATCTCTGCTTTTTACGCAAGAAATATCCTCTCTTAATTGTTTGAACATTAAATCACACCTTAAAATAAAAAGCTCCGCAGTCCGAAAAGACTACGGAGGCGTAAAACGCGGTTCCACTCCTGTTTATAACTCAAGAACAGGCTTTAACGCAGCCATACGCACAGAGATACTGTTATTTCCCTCTGTGAGCCGTCGGGTGCACTTCATTAAAACCGACATAAGAAACATTTCAGCAAACTGTTTCCTCTCTGATATGCCGAAAATCAACTACTCTCCCGACCATTGCCTTACAATATTCAGCTATGATATATTATATGTTGTTTATTTTGAAAAGTCAATTACTTTTTTTCCGTCATAAAGATACTTGATTCCCGAAACAACGGTTAAACCGGCGGTTATCCATAAAAGGATATTGGAAACAAGCGAAAACATCTCAAAATCAAGATTAAACGCTTCAACAAAATGAATACCAATCATAATTGCAATCGAAAAAACCATCTGACTTGCGGTTTTAATTTTACCCCAAATTCCCGCCGCAATAACAACGCCCTGTGAAGTTGCGACAAGTCGGAATGATGTAACAAGAAATTCACGGGTAAGAATTATCATCACAATCCAAATATTACAAATTCCGATTTGCATAAAAGCAAGCAAGGCGGCGGTTGTTAACATTTTATCGGCAACGGGATCGCAAAGCTTTCCGAATGTTGTTACTATATTATTCTTTCTCGCAATTTTGCCATCAAGAAAATCGGTAATTGATGCAACAATAAAAATCAATGCTGCCAAAAGATAATGATAATTGAAATCAATAACCATTGCGGCAAGATAAAAGGGCGTAAGTATAATTCTTACAAGTGTTAATCTGTTGGGTAAATTCATACTGGTCTCCTATCCGTTTATATCTTTTGCTATTAAATCGTAATCATTTACACCGATTACGATTACATCGGCAAAATCGCCTATTTCGTAGTTTGAGCTTGTTGTAAACGAAATGAAGCCGTCAATTTCGGGAGCATCCATATATGTTCTGCCCTTATAGCTGTCGGAGTATCCGTCATATTCTTCAACAATAACTCTGAATTTTTTTCCGATTTTATTTTGGTTTTTAAGAGTGACGATTTCAAGCTGATCCTGCATAATGATTTCTCCTCTGCGGACTTTAACATCCTCATCAACCTGATCATCCATATCAAACGCAGGTGTTCCCTCTTGAGGCGAAAACGCAAAGCAACCCAAACGGTCAAACTCAATTTCGTTAACAAAAACCTCTAAATTTTCAAATTCCTTTTCCCCTTCGCCGGGAAAACCGACGATAAATGTTGTTCTGATAACGGCATCGGGGAGAGTCTTTCTTATTTTTGCAATAGTTTCTCTTAAAAAATTACCGTCCCCTCGCCTGTTCATAGCTTTGAGAATTTTATCATCGGAATGCTGAAGCGGTAAATCGATATAATGTAAAACCTTTGGCTGACGAGCCATAGTTTCAAGAAGTTCGTCTGTAATTTTATCGGGATAACAATAAAGCATTCTTATCCACTCTATACCCTCTATTTCACATAATGCATTAAGAAGCTCCGGAAGTCGAAGCTTACCGTAAAGATCAAAGCCGTAATTGGTAGTGTCTTGAGCAATAAGAATCAGCTCTTTTGTTCCTGAAGCAGCAAGAGCCTTTGCCTCATCAATAAGTGTTTCAAATTCAACGCTCCTGTAATTACCTCTTATAGACGGAATCGCACAATATGTACAACGGTTTGAACAACCGTCCGCAATTTTCAAATATGACCAATATTCCGGCGTTGTTAAAAGTCTTTCTCCGGTTAGCGGCAGTTCTTCGTTGTCGGGCATATCATAAATTTTTTCGCCCTCGATAACTTTTTTTACAATTTCATCGATTCTGCCCTCCGCACCGATACCGACAACGGCATCTACTTCGGGTAACTCGGCAAAAATTTCTTCTTTATGACGCTCCGCAAGGCAACCGGTAACGATTATTTTTTTTACCGTTCCCTCGGATTTAAGCTCTGCCATTTCAAGAATATTCTCGATGGCCTCCTGCTTTGCCGCATCGATGAACCCGCAGGTATTGATAATAACGGCATCGGCGCCGTCATAGCAATCGGTAATTTCATATTCATTTTTATCAAGCAGTGCAAGCATTCTTTCGGCATCAACCTGATTTTTCGGGCATCCGAGTGAAATCATTCCGACCTTATACATCATCAAAATCCTCCGTTTCGGTTTCAATTCGGTTAAGAGCACTTTTTATATCTGACCATCCGTAGCCGAGCCTTTGAAGCGATGCAACGGTTCGCCTTATCCCCTTTTCATCGGACAAACTGCGAGAATATTTTGTTCTTAACAGTTCTATAATACGCAAAATCGGATCAAAGTCAAGCGTTTCGCAAATATTATCGGCAATTTCTCTTGATATTCCCTTCCGCATAAGTTCGGATTTAATTCCTCTGACACTCATTCCCTTTGTCCTGATAAGCCTTTCGGCAAGATTTTCGGCATAACGCTCATCATTAACATAACCGTATTCCTTTAATGATTCCGCCGCGGTGAGGGCATATTCTTTTTTGTGTCCTTTTTGAATGAGCTTAAAAACAATTTCGTGCTCACTCTGGTCGTGATAAGATAGAAGTCTCAACCCCGCAAGAAATGCACAACGAGAGCCGACAGCTTTATAAAAAGCTGCCAACTCATCATCGTCTTCGATATTTTTTATTGTTGAATACGGACTGCCAAACCAGTATTCGGCATCAACTGTAAAGGCGTATTCGCCATCACATAAAATATGTATTTTATTTTGTTTTCCGATGTTATATCCGATTTTCATATATTATTCGTCATCATCAACAACTATATCAAGCTTTGCTCTTGCACTTGCTTTTGTTGTCGGTTCGGGTGCGGGAGGAGCGGGAACTTCGGGACGAGCCTTTCTTGTTACCTTGCTTTTTTCCGCAGCCTCTTTCATAGCGGCCATAATTTTGCCTTCAATTTCGGCGGCAAGCTCGGGATTATTGGAAATAAGCTCTTTTGCATTATCTCTGCCTTGTCCGAGACGCATATCGCCGTAAGAGAACCATGCACCGCTTTTTTGAACGACATTGAATTTAACTCCGAGGTCAACAAGCTCGCCCTCTTTTGAAATTCCTCTGCCGTACATAATATCAAATTCAGCCTCCTTAAACGGAGGAGCAACCTTATTCTTTACGATTTTACACCTTGTTCTGTTGCCGATTAATTCATTGTTAGCTCCTTTTAAGGACTCAACTCGGCGAACATCGATTCTGATTGTTGCATAGAATTTCAGAGCACGACCGCCGGTTGTAACCTCCGGACTGCCGTACATTACGCCGACCTTTTCACGAAGCTGATTTATAAAGATAATAATTGTGTTTGATTTTGCAACAGCACCGGCAATTTTCCTCAACGCCTGCGACATAAGTCTTGCGTGTGCTCCGACGTGAGAATCGCCCATTTCACCTTCTATTTCGGAACGCGGAACAAGAGCCGCAACGGAGTCGATAACAACAACATCGAGAGCACCCGAACGCACAAGGGCCTCAGCTATCTCAAGAGCCTGTTCACCGTTATCCGGCTGTGAAACAAGAAGTGCATCAACATCTACGCCCAAATTTGCGGCATAGCCGGGATCAAGTGCGTGCTCCGCATCAATGAATGCCGCTTCACCGCCGTTACGCTGAGCCTGAGCTACAACGGAAAGGGCAAGAGTAGTTTTACCCGATGATTCGGGACCGTAGATTTCAATAATTCTGCCTTTGGGAAGTCCGCCGATACCCGAAGCAACATCAAGAGTAACGGAACCGGTAGAAATCGCTTCAATATTCATTCCGTTATTTTGACCGAGCCTCATAATTGTTCCTTTGCCATAGGCTTTTTCGATTTGTGCGAGAGCTGTTTCAAGTGCTTTCTTTTTATCTGCCATTTTTGAACCTCCAGATTGCATATGTCAAACAAATGTTCTATCAGTATTGTATAACATTATTCCGAAAAAAGCAAGAGTTATTTCTGAAAATATTAAAAATTTTAATATGTTTGGAAAAATATAAAAAAATGCTTGCATTTTGTGCAAAAATCTGTTAGTATATCATCTGTTAATGAGTAAAAAGGAGGTGTGACACATGGCGAAATGCGAATACTGCGGTAAAGATGTGTCATTCGGCATCAAGGTTTCCCACTCCCACAGACGTTCAAACAGAACATGGAAGCCCAATGTAAGAAGAGTTAAGGCAGTTGTTAACGGTTCTCCCAAAAGAGTTTACGCTTGCACACGTTGCCTTCGCTCAGGTAAGGTAACAAGAGCCGTTTGATTTCAAACGCATGATTAAGAGACTGCCTATTCGGCAGTCTCTTTTTCTATCTGTTATTACTTTTTATGATAGCGAAGGGAGCAAACATCGTCGCCCTTTGCAATACATTTTGGAAGATCGAGCACGCTTCCGTAACACTCGCCTATTGCGTGGTCACCGCACATTGCAATATCGCAGAGAGTTGCGATTTCCTCATCGGAGCAACCGGCGTTCTGCCATGCTTTTACAAGCGGGCAATAATGAAAATCAATGGAAAGCTTATCATCGGTGGATTCGAGGATATCCATTTCAAAAACAAGCTGTGCCGGCTTTGTGAAAAGAGTTTTGCGAAGCCCTTTAAGGCTGTCTGTACCGCCCTTTTTCACAAGATCAGAGCCCTGCGAAAGACCGCATCTTTTTATTGCGTCACATCCGAAATCCTTAGGTTCAAGCCCCTTTTTCTTCGCCTCGTCCGTGAGCAAATAGAGCCAAAACGCTCTGTGTTCAAGCTGTGCTCTTATCGCCTGTAAAAGTACATTTTTATACTTGGATTCATTTTTAACAATGCTCATTTCAATTCTCCTTTAGAAATTTATTTCTTTTATGAAATCTTTATAAAACGCAACGCATTCACCGATATTTTTAATTCCGATATGCTCATTTGCGGCGTGAATTGTGGCAAACTGCTTTTTGTTCAAATCAATCGGAGCAAAACGCAGAATATTATCCGCAACATCTGTAAACCGTCTTGCATCCGTGCCCGCAGTAAGCAAAAACGGTGCAACAACAACATCGGGAAAATCCTTATGAAGAACGTCTTCAACAACCTTGAAAGGTTTGTTGTTAAAGTCGGTTGGCTGACAATAATCTCGCTCGATTTCTTCGATTTCAACATCGTATTTTTCGGCTATCTTCTTGATTTTTTCAAGTCCCTCATACAGGTCATCCTCCCGTATGCAACGCAAAAACATTGTTGTTTCCGCAGTTTTCGCAAGAATCTGTTTATCGATTTCGCTGCCTGCTTTAAGCGTTGTGAAGTTAATACCCGTTGAAAGCATCGTGCTTGCCGCCGGAATCATCATCATTGCTTTTTTAATCAGGGGTGAGAACAAATCAATATGCTTAAAAAGAAAGCTCAACGGAAACTGCATATAGGGAACATGCTTTTCAAAGGTTGCTCTGACTTCGGGATAAAATTTGCTTTTGTATATTTTACCCTTTACGCTCTTTTGGCGAACCTCGGATATAAACATACTGAGCCTTTCAACAGCACTGTTGTTTTTCGACTGACCGAAGCCGCCGTGACCTTTTGAAAGATTTTTCGCAGTACAGCGAAAAAGATGTCTGCTCTTTTCGTGAACGGCTACAACGGCACTTTTGAAGCTTACGCCCGGAATCTGTCCCTCCGTGATAGCTCCACCCTCATCGAGAACAGCCTCAAAGTGTATGCCGTTTTTCTTGAAATATTCGGTGGCAAGCACCATCCCGTCACCGCAAACTTCTTCGTTATTTGAAGAACCGATATAAAGGTTTATTCCTTCAAAATCATATCCCTCGGCAAGAAGCTCTTCGCAAGCACAAAGCTCTGCAAAAAGCGGAGTTTTCGTGTCGATAGTTCCTCTGCCGTAAAGATATCCGTCTTTTTCAACCGCATTAAAAGGTTCGGTTTCCCATTCGCTGTCGCCGTCAACAACATCGTGATGCGACATAAGCATAATATTTTTCTTTGCATTCCTGCCCTCGATAACGTATACAAAGCATCCGCCGCCAAACGTCAGCTTTTTTGCTTTGGCAGTCAGAAGCGGAAATTCTTCGGCAAGCACTGCATAGAATTTTTCGTATTCGGCATTGTTTTCACCGCTGTGTGTCCATACCGTTTTGCAATTGATCATACGGGAAAGAGTCTTAACGTATTCGGCGTTTCGTTCGGGTGACACCCTGCACCGTTCATCAATGCTTTTCAATTCGTGCTTTTTCATTTTTCGCCTTTGTCCTCCTTGTGCTTGTCAATAAATTCCATAACACCCTTTTCATTATATACTGCAAAGAAAATAAGGGACAGAAGGCTGAACACACCCGCAAAAACGCCCGTAAGCTTAACGCCGAGCATACCAACCGACTCTCCCGTGGGTGCACCGATTGCAAGCACACTTGAAACGCAAACCATCGCAAGCGAATAAGCGATTTTTTCGATAAATGTTTTTGTTGCCGAGAAGAAGCCCTCACGGTTTACGCCGTTCTCGATGCTGTCCTTTTGAATAATATCCGACATAACCGACTGCGGAAGAATGTTGATTGCGGCAAACGGAAACGAAACAACAACTCCCATAAACAGACCGAGTATAAGCTCACGGCCTGCAAAATATGAAGCGATTTTATCGCCAAAGAATATAAATGCAAAGACTACCGTAAAGATAACGCTTGCAACAACGAGCATTGTCTTTTTGCCGTGTTTTTTGCTGAGCTTTACTATCATTGGGAACAGACAAAGTGCAACCACTATTGCGGCGAGCATTACATAGAACGATTGTGATTCGGGAACATTAAGCAGCATGGTTATGTAATAAAGCATTGCCGCCTCAAAAAACGCAAGCGAAATATAGCTGAACAAATCTCCCGCAAAAAATCTGACGAAGGTTTTATTTTTGAAAATCGTTTTAGCCGAACGCAGAAGTGACTGCTTAGGTATAATATTACCCTTAACATAATCGGTTTCCTTGAATGCGGTTGCACCGAGAAGTACACACACAAGACCGATTGCAGCAAAAACAATAAAAACAATACGCCACGACCAAAGAGGACTTACACCCTGCTTTTTGATAATATCAACAAACAGCGTTGCGGCATACATAAAGGAGCTTGAACCCATAAAAAACGCCGTGCTGATACCGTAATAACCGACACGGTCTTTTGCATCGGGAATAATTTCGGGAACAAGAGCGTTTCGCGGAATAAAGAAGAATGTATATGCCGTATAATATGCAACAAGGAAAAAGCCTACCCATATTGCATTTGCAATCGAACCGGCTTTAAAAGGTGCCATAAAAATCATAAGAACAGAAACCGCATAAGGAACAGCGGAGTATTTGAGGAACGGCATTCTTCTTCCGTTTTTGTTGGTGGATTTATCCGAAAGATTGGCAACCCATGGATCGGTTATTGCATCGATAACCTTTCCGATTCCGGTAAGCAAGGCAATAATTGTTATAAATCCGAGCAATTTGTTCTGCGGAAGCAAAATGGGTATACCGCTCTTAACGGTCGGCTGGAAGAAATATAAAAGATAATTTCCTATCATACCGTTAAAAAGACCTTTCGCTATATCCGAAAGACAATAGCGAATCATTTTGCTCTTCGGTAATTTCTTTGTCATTTAATCATTCCTTTATAAAATATCTTTTATAATCATATCATAAGACATTATCTATTTCAAGTACAAAAAGCTATTACGCTTGAAATGTATAAAGTCTGATAATGCCGAATAATTTAACTCTGAAATTTTTTGGGGTGATATTGTATATTTTGGGCAAAACCGCTTGAAAAGTAACTTTATATAGTATATAATGTTCAATAACTGTAAAAGAAAATTTCGTAAGAAGGAGTTTAAATATGAAGCTTACAATGTCACAGGCTCTTGTCAAATTTCTTGATAATCAATATGTCAGCTTTGACGGAGTTGAAACCAAATTCGTTGACGGCATTTTCGGCATTTTCGGTCACGGCTGCGTTGTCGGCATAGGTCAGGCTCTTGAACAAGGCGGACACAGCCTTAAATTCTATCAGGGACACAACGAACAGGGAATGGCTCACGCAGCCATGGCCTTTGCAAAGCAAAAAAACCGTCGTCAGATAATCGCTTGCACATCATCGATAGGTCCCGGTGCTCTTAATATGGTTACCGCCGCCGGAACAGCAACCGCAAATCGCATTCCCCTTTTGCTTCTTCCCGGTGATACCTTTGCCTGCCGTCAGCCGGATCCCGTTCTTCAGCAAATCGAGCAGCCGACGAGCTACAGCATTACCGCTAACGATGCTTTCAAGGCGGTGTGTAAATATTGGGACAGAATATCAAGACCGGAGCAGCTTATGACAGCCTGTCTTAATGCTATGAGAGTTCTTACCGATCCCGCAGAAACGGGTGCGGTATGCCTTGCAATGCCGCAGGATGTTGAGGGCGAAGCTTTTGATTATCCTGATTATTTCCTCAAAAAAAGAGTTTGGTATATAGACAGACGCTCACCCACTCAAAGAGAAATCGAAGCAGCCGTTAATTCAATTATGAGAAGCGAAAAGCCGATTCTCATTGTCGGTGGCGGTGTTACATATTCCGAGGCTTGGGAAACAGCACAGTTTTTTGCGGAAAAATTCAACATTCCCATCTGTGAAACGCAAGCGGGAAAAGGCAATATCCGCTGGGATCTTCCTCTCAATATGGGTGGTATCGGCGTTACCGGCGGTCCTGCCGCAAATGCAATAGCAAAGCAAGCCGACCTTGTTATCGCCGTCGGAACTCGTCTTACAGACTTCACAACCGCTTCAAAATGGGGCTTTCAGAATCCCAATGTAAAAATGCTTTCAATCAATGTATGCTCTTTTGATGCATTTAAAATGGATGCAACCTCCGTTATCGCAGATGCAAAAACGGCAATGCTTGACATTATGGGTGCTCTTTCCGTCAGAGAATACCATTCCAACTGGGATGAGGAGCTTGCACAGATAAAAGAAGAATACAATGCAGAGGTTGACCGTCTTTACAGCATACATCTTAAAGAGGGACTTTCCCAAACAAGAGCACTCGGCGAAATCAACAAGCTTATCGATAAAGATGCCATTGCACTCGGTTCTTCCGGAAGTCTGCCCGGATGTATGCAAAGACTTTGGCGTTCATCCGTTCCCAAATCATATCATATGGAATACGGTTTTTCCTGTATGGGTTATGAAATCTGCGGTGCTCTCGGCGTTAAGCTTGCAGAGCCTGACAGAGAGGTTTATACAATGGTTGGTGACGGAAGCTTCCTTATGCTTCACAGTGAGCTTTACACCGCCGTTATGGAGGGCACAAAAATCAATGTAATGCTCTTTGACAATTCCGGTTGGGGTTGCATTGAAAATCTTCAAAACAATCAAGGAACCGATACCTTCGGAACTCGTTTTCAGGCAAGAAATCCTTTAACCGGAATGCTTGACGGTGCGTTGGTTCCCATAGATTTCGCAAAAATCGCCGAGGGCTACGGCTGCAAGGCATACAGAGTTACAAACGTTGCAGAGCTTCGCGATGCAATTAAAGATTCAAAGAAGCAAACCGTCCCCTGCCTTTTCGATATCAAGGTTGTTCACGGCAGTATGAGTGACGGCTACGATGCTTGGTGGAGAGTCGGTGTTGCCGAGGTTTCTACAAGCGAAAAGGTTCAAGCCGCATACGAAGAAATGCAAAACAATATTGCGAAAGCAAGACTTTATTAATACAAACGGAGGAATTACCAATGCTTAACAAAGACAAAGTTAATCTTGCGATAGCTCCTATCGCCTGGACAAACGATGATCTTCCCGATCTCGGTGCCGAAAACACATTTGAGCAGTGTGTCAGCGAAATGGCACTCAGCGGCTATAAGGGCAGCGAAATCGGAAACAAATATCCCAAGGATGTTGAAACTCTGAAGCACAAGCTCGATGTCAGAGGTTTGAGAATCTGCAATGCGTGGTTCTCATCTCTCCTTCTTTCCGAAGGCTATGATGCCACCATCGAAGCATTTATTAAGCACAGAGATTTTCTTCACGCTCTCGGTGCAAAGGTTATCGGTGCTTCCGAGCAAGGAAACTCAATTCAGGGAAAACCTCTCAGCATTTTCGGAGATAAGCCTGTCTACACAGATGAGCAGTGGGAGCTTATTGCAAAGGGCTTCAATGAAATGGGCAGACTTGCAAAAGAAAAGGGTATGTATTTTACCGTTCATCATCATATGGGTACGGGCGTTCAAACCGAAGAAGAAATCGATAAGCTTATGGAAATTACCGATCCCGATCTTGTTTATCTTCTTTATGATACAGGTCATCTTTCATTTTCGGGCGAAGATGCTATCGGCGTACTTAAAAAATACGTTAAGAGAGTTAAGCACGTTCATCTTAAAAGCATTCGTCAGGATGTTATCAACGAAGGCAAGGAAAAAGGCTGGAGCTTCCTTGACTGCGTAAGAGCAGGCTCATTCACCGTTCCCGGTGACGGCGATTTTGATTTCACTCCCGTTTTCGATATTCTCGATGAAGCGGATTACGAGGGTTGGGTGGTTGTTGAAGCCGAGCAGGATCCCGCAAAAGCCAATCCT
The DNA here is from genome assembly GCA_964571095.1 of uncultured Clostridium sp. Classification (GTDB taxonomy): domain Bacteria; phylum Bacillota; class Clostridia; order Oscillospirales; family Acutalibacteraceae; genus CAG-177. The sequence continues at coordinate 30,187 of CAZNAC010000023.1, forward strand.
TATGAATATGCTTGTATGGCAAGAAAATACATCAACGAAAAAACCGGTCTTTAATCTTAAAACCAATATAAAGCGGCAAGGCTTGTGCGGAGCATTTCGCACAAGCCTTGCTTAATAATATAGCCTTTTAATTATTGCCGAAAATCAATCTCAAAAATGTTACAAATGCGGCAGATAAATATTCAAAAACATTATCCGCATTTTCAACACTTGCTTCAAATCTCATATCATCAATGCTTTCACACGGCGTGAAACGAAATTCGTCAACACTGATATCCGCATCACTCTCCGATGTAAAGCAAAGCTTTATATTTTTAATTCCGTCAAGTCTGCCACAGGAATATGTTATTCCGCAATCGTTGCCGAAAAGATAAAGAGTATTAAAGTCAAAGGTTACGCAATGCCATTCTCCGTCAGCAGGAACGGTTACGTTTGTTTCGTGCGTTCCGATTGTGGCAGGAGAATACCAAACGGCGGAATTTTTATAAAGCCTGATACTTTCAATGGTTACATCGGATTTGCCGTTGTTGCGAATGCGAACGCTTACTGTTCCGTAGTTTGAATAATCCTTATCGAAATCACGGAAATAACTCATAAATCCGTTCTTTCTGTAGCCGGTTACAGGACTTACCGAAAAGCTATCGGAGCTTGATTTGATTCCCAAGCCGCCTTTGCCGCCGAATGCATTTTGTTCATTGATGAATATCTCGGCATTTTCGGAATCCCAAGCATCAAAATAATTTGTATATCTGCTGTTATCATTATGCCAAATTTTTTCGTCATCGCATTCCGCCCAGGTTTTTTCGATCCAATAATGCTTTCCGACCGATTTATCCGTTACAAATTCGCTGACAGGCATTATAAGCTTTCCTTCATAAGTGGAATAAAGATTAACGGCTTGATTGTTAACGCAGTAAGCATAGGTAGCGGAGCAAGGCTCCGAAATCGCATCATTCCAAATTCTGACAGTTGAAGCATCGATTATTTCCGCATCGGCTTGAACATAAATTCCGCTTTTATCGCAAATAGCAAAATTATTAAGCCTGCTGCCGTTCATCGCAATACCGTCACCGACATTTTCAAATGTAACATAAATGCTGTTATCACGGATTTCATAGCTTTTCAAAGATGCGGCGGTATAGTTATTATACTTGCCGTATACCAAACCGGTTGCGGCAAAAGCCATTCTTTCACCGACCTCCTGCTTGCATTCGGGATGAATATCACCGATTTCCTGCTGATATGTAAGCGGTACATCGGTAATGGTGATAACAGCTCTCGATTCCGGTCTTTGCTTTTGCATTTCTGTATACATTATGTTCATATCTCCAAGATACAGGCCGTCATCGGAATAATAATATGAAGCAAGTTGAGTATAAACTATCGGTAATAAACCGTTTTTATATTCAAAAAGCTCTGTATAGGAGCGTTGCATAAGGTCAAAAGCTCTTGAATATCTTTCAACGCTTTCTTTAAGCTGTAAATTGGATTCTCCCTGATACCAAATCATACCCGAAAGCTTGAAATTTTTGAGTGCTTCGACCTTGAGATTGTAGTTTGAGGTCATCGCTTTATAAACATTAACCTCGTCCTCCTCCCAATCCGATTTTTCAATGTATTTACCCTCGGAAATGAGTTCGTTTTTAAACTGCTCGTCGCCGTCAATAGCCTCTCTCGAAATCCAAACATCAATGCTCGTTCCGCCGAGAGGAATATTGAGAATACCAACGGGCATATCAAGCTCTTCACGCATTTTTGCGGCAAAATAATATGCAACTGCACTCATCGAGTAAACTTCTTCGTTTTCACCCGTAACCCATTTGGCATTGGGGATATCGGCTTGAGGTTCAACCGGAACAAGTGACTTTGAGCCTTTATATTCGGGAATATCGGGAACAAGAAGAACACGAAGCCATTTATCAAGCTTATCACCGTTAGCAAACATTTCTCTGCCGCCCTTAGCCTGCGAAAGAAGATACTGCATATTGCTTTGTCCGCTTGCAAGCCACTGTTCACCGAAAACAACATTGTTAAGCCTTGCAAACTCAACACCGTCCGATTTCAGAACTATACTGTATTCATCGTAACCGCCTTTCGGTGCTTCAAACGAAACCGCAAATGTACCGTTTGAGTCTATTTGCGTTTCTCCGCTTGCGGTAAGCATACCGTTGGGAGCATAAAGCTCCGAGGTAACGGTGCAGCCTGATTTTCCCGTACCGGAAATAACAGCATTCTCATTTTGCTTAAACAACATTCCGTCGCCGTAAAAAGTATAAAGCTTCGGCGAATCCTCCTGTGCAAACGCAAAAGGTACGGCGGTGAAAATCATAATTAACGCCAATAAAGCAGAAGCTATGCGTTTAATTTTGGTCTTAATCATTTTAAAATCCCCTTTTAACATTGATATAATTAATGTATCATAGTTTTAAAAATATTTCAACTTAAATATTACATAATAATAAAATTTCAAGCAATTTAAAAGCTTGCACGGTTTTTACATGCAAGCTTTTTTGCCACAACCGACAAATCTGATTCGGTATTGCCGGCGGCGAATATTTTGACGTAAATATTCACTTCATACATATCTTTTTGACTTTAATTTTTGCCGTATTCTTGTTCTCTTGAAATT
>CAZNAC010000024.1:0-31153 GCA_964571095.1 uncultured Clostridium sp.
ATGAGGAACTACGGAGGGATATGTTAGTGAAAAATAGCACAAGTCATGAAATCCCCACGATGAAATCTTTGGGCGGTTCGGATTCATCAAAAGCTCAACCCAAGGTCGGCGAAGCACCCGCAGAGGCTGCCGCTGAACCGGTAAAAGAGGTTATTGATTTTTCAAAGGTTGTTATCGAACCTCTGTTTGAGGATGCAGTTGATTTTGAAACCTTCAGCAAATCCGATTTCAGAGCGGTAAAGGTTAAGGAATGCATTGCCGTTCCCAAGAGCAAAAAGCTTTTGCAGTTCACTTTGGACGACGGAACCGAAACAGACCGCACGATATTGAGCGGAATCCACGCTTTCTATGAGCCGGACGAGCTTATCGGAAAAACTCTTATCGCAATTGTCAATCTTCCTCCCAGAGCGATGATGGGAATCGATTCCTGCGGAATGCTCTTGAGTGCGATTCACAAGGAAGATGAAGAAGAAAAGCTCAATCTCCTTATGGTTGATGACCGTATTCCCGCCGGTGCAAAGCTTTATTAATAAACCGATATGAAAATTTCCGTTGCACTTGCCGCATACAAAGGCGAGCAATATATTGCCGAGCAGATCGAATCCATCCTCTCTCAGCTCGGAGAAAACGACGAGATTGTTGTTTCCGATGATTTCCCGAAAGGTAAAACAAAGAATATTATTTTAAATCTCGCATCAAAAGACAAAAGAATCCGTTATATTGAGGGCAAAGGTGAAGGCGTCGTTAAAAACTTTGAAAACGCACTTTGCAACTGTACGGGTGATATCATTTTTTTAAGTGATCAAGACGATATATGGCTTCCGAAAAAAGTCGAAAACGTTGTTAAAGAAATCGAAAACGGTGCTTCGCTTGTTTTGCACGATGCAGCCGTAACCGATGCAGCCCTCAATATCACCGATAGATCGTATTTTTTATCTCACGGCTCCAATGCATCATTTGTCGGCAACATTGTTAAAAACTCTTTTGTCGGCTGCTGTATGGCATTCACCAAAGAGCTTATGCTCGAAACGCTCCCCTTCCCCAAGGAGCTTCCGATGCACGATTGGTGGATAGCACTTGTAGCCCTGAAAAATAAGCATAAAATCGTTTTGCTGCGTGAGCCGCTCATTCTTTGGCGTAGACACGGCGGCAATGTTACGGGCGGAAAAACCTCTTTCGCTCAAAAAATTGCTTGGCGATTAAAAATCATTTTGTCTTTGGCAAGGATTAAGTGACACTTTATTATCAGTCACAAAAAAAGAATTCCAATATGTGCCTTGGAAAGGAATAAAACCGATAATGAACAAAAAAATATCCGGCTGCATTGTGACCTACAACAACATTGCCACAATTGACAATGCTCTCGGCTCACTGCTTAAATGCACCGAAGTTCCGTTTCAGCTATACGTTGTTGACAACGGCTCAACCGACGGAACAGTTGAACATATTGAAAAGAATTATCCCGATGTTATTGTTATTAAAAGCGAAAAAAATCTGGGATTCGGTGCGGGGCATAACCTGATTCTTGACCGCCTTGATTCCGATTATCACGCAATAATCAATCCCGACATAATTGTTAAGGACGATGTTATTGCGAAGCTTGCATCTTTTCTCAACAATAACGGCGATATCGGTATGGCATCGCCGGAAATACGCTTTCCGGACGGCAGAACTCAAATTCTCGGCAAAAGAAATCCCTGCCCCGCCTATCTTATCGCCAGCCGTCTCAGAGGAAGCGGAGAGCCGAGTAAGCTTCTCAGGGAATATGCAATGCTTGATTGCGACCTTTCAAAACCCATTAACATTGAAAACGCAACCGGCTGCTTTATGTTCATCAGAACAAAGCTTTTCAAAGAAATCGGCGGCTTTGATAAGCGTTACTTTATGTATTTTGAGGACTGCGACCTTTCTCGTGAGGTTAATCAACGTTGCCGTACGGTATATTATCCGAACGCAACAGTCTATCACGAATGGGGCAGAGAATCCAAAAAGAACTATAAGCTGGCCCTTATTCAGCTAAAATCAATGTTCAGTTATTACAAAAAATGGGGATTGAAATAATAAGGATGCTACTATGAAATATTTTAAAAACTTTTACAAATACAGATTTCTTCTTATTGAAATTGTAAGAAAAAACATAAAGCTGCAATACCGCAACTCCGTTCTCGGAATATTTTGGACATTTCTACAGCCGTTGTTAACAACGATTGTTCTTGTTCTTATTTTCGGCGGAGTTTTCGGAAGAAAAGATGCGGCTCTTGTTAACTATCCCATTTACCTTCTTACCGGTCGCCTTCTTTTTGAGTTTTATACTCAATCAACCAAAAGAGCTATGCGTTCCATACGCAACAGTGCTTCCGTAATCAAAAAGGTATATGTTCCGAAATATATTTATCCCCTCTCAAATGTTATTGCGAATTTTGTAACATTTATGATTTCGCTTCTTGTTCTTGTTTGCTTTATTTTATATTTTTATTTCTTCAGTTCACAGCCGCCTCATATAACTCCCTATATTTTTCTTGCTCCCATACCCATTCTTATTCTCTTGATACTTTGCGTGGGTATCGGTCTTATCCTTTGTACCCTTGAAGTTTTCTTTAAGGATATCGAATATCTCTATGAGGTTTTCTGTACCCTTTTATTTTACATTTCACCCGTCATTTATACGCTTGACAGTCTTCATATTGAGATAAAAATCGTTAAAATGGCACTTATGGCAAATCCTCTTTATTCAATAATAGAAATGTTCAGAGATTGCGTGCTTTTCGGAGAAATGATGAATATAAATCATATTCTCTATTCTCTCGGCTTCAGCATTGCCACCTTTATTATCGGACTTTGGGCATTTTATAAAAAGCAGGACAAATTCATTCTTCATATTTAACTGCAAAGGAGAAAATCATTTATGAGTAAACCTGCAATTGTGGTTGAGAATATGAGTATGATGTTCAATCTCAATCAAGAAAAGGTTGATAATCTTAAAGAATATTTTATAAAGCTTGTTACAAGAAAGCTTCATTTTACCGAATTTTGGGCACTTAACGATATTTCGTTCACCGTTGAAAAAGGTGACAGAGTAGGAATCCTCGGATTTAACGGTGCCGGAAAATCAACCCTGCTTAAAGTTATCGCAGGAGTTCTTAAACCCACAAAGGGCAGCGTTAATGTTAACGGCGTTATAGCACCGATGCTTGAGCTTGGTGCCGGCTTTGATATGAATTACTCCGGAAAAGAAAATATTTATCTTTACGGTGCGACTATGGGTTATTCCAGAAAATTTATTGAAGAAAAATATAATGAAATCGTTGAATTTTCGGAGCTTAAAGAATTTATCGATGTTCCCGTAAAAAATTATTCATCGGGAATGAGAGCAAGGCTCGGATTTGCGATTGCAACCGCCGTTGAACCCCAAATTTTGATTCTTGACGAAGTCCTTTCGGTAGGTGATGCAAAATTCAGGCAAAAAAGCGAAAATAAAATTCGCTCAATGTTTGACAAAGGAATAACGGTTCTTTTCGTTTCGCACAGCACACAGCAGGTACTCAATATTTGCAACAAGGCAATTATTCTCGAAAAAGGCAGGATTATTGCACAGGGCGATGCAGAAGAAATCTGCGAAAAATACAATCAAATGGTCAACCACGGCTAGCCGCAACTGACACATCCGATCTCGCCCGGAGTAATTACCGAACAAATCACGACTAACGGCTTGTCGGCAAATTGTTCCGTCATACTTCATCAGACCGCTTAACAATAGAGATAACTATTGTCTGCGTGTTCTTCCTTGTCTGACGAAAAATTTATTTGCACTTTGCTCCTTTGCACCGCAAATCCCTCAAAAACCCTCTCGTTTAAGGTCGCAGAATTTGTTTTGAGAGAAATGGAGTGAATGCAAGGCAAAAACGCAGCTAATCCTGTCGGATTAGCGAGTATTTTAACGCAGCAGTCGCTTCATTTATCCGAAACAAATCGAGTTCGGATTTGTTGGTCGCGGCTAAAGAAAGGATTTTAAATTATGGTTATTGCAGCAATATTTGCAGGTGGAATAGGCAGCCGTATGGGCAATTCCGACACTCCGAAACAGTATCTTGAGCTTGGCAGCAAGCCTATAATTATCCACACCGTTGAAAAGTTTTTCATTAACAGCAAAATTGATGAAATCCTTGTTCTTTGCCCCAAAGCGTGGGTTGCACACACTCAGGATTTAATAAAAAAGCATATCCCCGACGGAAAGAAAATCACCGTCATTCAGGGCGGCAGTTCAAGAAACGGAACGCTTGAAAATGCAATTGCATACATCGAAGAAAATTGTGCAACCGATGAAAATACGGTTATCGTAACTCACGATGCGGTCAGACCTTTCCTCACACACAGAATAATCGAGGAAAATGTTGAAGCGGCATTAAAATACGGTGCTTGCGACACTGTTATACCGGCAACGGATACGATTGTTGAAAGTGCCGACGGAAAAATGATTACCTCTATTCCCAACCGTGCAAAAATGTTTCAAGGTCAAACGCCCCAATCGTTCCGCCTGAAAGAATTGGAAAGAGTTCTTGCAAGCCTTACCGATGAAGAAAAAGCCATCTTAACCGATGCCTGCAAGATTTTTTCGATTAAAAACAAAGATGTTTATATGGTTGACGGCGAGGTTTTCAACATCAAAATCACCTATCCCTATGATATGAAGGTAGCAAATACGCTTCTGAAAGGTAAGGATTAAAAATGCTAAACACTGTTTACAGACTCATTGCTCCGGGTATGATTGATGTTGCCTGCACCGAGCCTGACATAAAAAACAAGGTTATCCTCCGTCCGGAATATCTTTCGATATGCAAGGCGGATCAGCGTTATTACCTCGGCAACAGAAGCCGTGAGGTGCTTAAAGCAAAGCTTCCGATGGCATTGATTCACGAATGCTGTGCAAGAGTTGTTTTTGATCCTACGGGAAATTTTAAGGTCGGAGAGCTTGTTGTTCCCGTGCCGAATATTCCGACGGAAAAAGACGATGTTATTGCGGAAAATTATCTTACAAGCAGTCATTTTTGTTCCAGCGGGTATGACGGATTTCTCAGAGATTATATTGATATGCCTGCCGACAGACTTGTCAGAGTTCCCGAAAATGTTGATTCAAAAATTGCCTCATTTGCCGAGCTTATCAGCGTTGCCGTTCATGCGGTAAGCAGATTTGAAAGATTTTCACATTCAAGAAAAAACTCAATCGGTGTTTGGGGTGACGGTAATGTCGGCTTCATAACGGCACTGATTCTCAAGGTTATGTATCCCGATGCAAAACTTTATATTTTCGGTACGGTTTATGAAAAGCTCGGATATTTCGCCTTTGCGGACGGTGCGTACCACGTTGACCACGCCCCCGAAAATTTAAAGATTGACCACGCATTTGAATGTGTCGGCGGTGAAGGCTCAAGGTTTGCCCTTGCTCAAATTATCGATATGATAAATCCCGAAGGCACAATCGGTCTTATGGGTGTCAGCGAAAGATTTGTTGATATCAACACAAGAATGGTGCTTGAAAGAGGGCTTCGTCTTTTCGGTTCAAGCAGAAGCGGCATTGATGATTTTCAAAAGACAATGGATATTCTCTCGGCCAATCCCAAAATTTGCGCATACCTTGAAAATCTTATAGGACAAGTTGCCGAAATCAAATCCATCTCCGATATTCACGATGCTTTTGCACAGGATATCAGCCGCAATTTCGGCAAAACCGTTTTGAAATGGGAAAAATAAGCTATGGATTTTAAATATAAATTTTCAGTTATCGTTCCCTGCTATAACAGTGAAAAATTTCTTAAAGAAACTCTTGATAATCTCCTTGGACAAACGCTCAAGGAGATTCAAATTATAACAATAAACGACGGCTCAACTGATTCGACTGCCGAAATACTCGATGAATACGCTGCCAAAGATAGCCGTATCTTATCGATTTATCAGGAAAACGCAGGTGTCTCCTCCGCAAGAAACAACGGTATAAAAAATGCAGACGGAAAATATATCGCTTTTCTTGACAGTGATGATATTTACAGCGAAAACGCCCTTGAAAAAATGTATAATTCTCTTGAGGAAACAAATTCCGATATGGGCATTTGCAGAATTATGCGATTCGGCTATGGCGGAAATGAATACAATCCGATAGCGGATTCGTTGGCTTCGGAAACCGAAATCGATGTTTTCGATAAACGGTTGGTTTGGAATTTTCTTTTAGGCAACAAGTGCTTTCGCACCGCTCTGCTTAAAGAAAGTGAAGTACGTTTTCCTCCCCTGCGTTACAGTGAGGATGCCGCATTTTTAATGCCGTTTATCTATAAAGCCCGCCCGAAAATAACCGGCATTTACGATGCAGTTATGAAATATCGCAGAATGTCTCCGGAGCAAGGCTTTTCAGTCAGCCAAAGGATTGAAAGTGAGCTTGTCGAACACTTTTCACGCTCTCACGATTTGGTGTGTGAAGCCGCAAAGCTCTCGCTTTCCGCTAATGACGGCGATGATTATATACAGGAGATTTTGCAAAAAAAATATACGGCATTGATAAACGAGTTTTATCGCTTACTTTGGAGAGGCGATGACGAAACGCTCGCTTTAATCGGTTCAATTGCGGCGGAAACCAAAGCAAAAATGACCGAAAAAACTCAAAAGAAATGCAGTAATGTTATAAAAGATATCGGGGAACCTCTTTTTACGAAGGAAGAAATCGCAAAAAAACCTTTTGTAAGCGTTATCGCCAAAAATCCGTCGGAAAATTTTGTTCGTTCGCTTTATTCACAAACTATGCCCTCCTTTGAGCTGATTACCTCCAACTGTATTGACGGTAATTATCCCAATGCGGTTATTGTTTCCGATGAGCACTTTATGTCCTCCGCCAAAAAAGCAGCAAAAGGAAAAATAATAATCACCGTGGGCGGCAACGAGATTCTTGATATGCGTTTTTTGAAGGTTATCTCTCTGCTCAAACGCAGCAAAAAATTCGGATTTTTGCCCGATTTTATTATTAAAATCGGTGCCGAGACATTTCTCAAATTTAAAAAATAACGAGGTTTGGTTATTTGAAAAAGCTTTTCTATTTGTTATATGCCCTGTTTTTTAACATCAGCAGAATATTTCCTGTTAAGAAAAACAGAATTGCCTTTGTCGCCCCTCATCACGGCGGCGAAAACGACTCGCTCGGAATACTTCGCTCATATGCCGAAAAAGCAGGTGGATATGATATTGTTACCGTATCAACAGGTGACCTGAAATTGAATTTTTCATCTTTCGGTAGGCTTATTTCGTCCGTATTCGGTGCCATTGCATTTTTTACGGTTAAAGCAACAGCACTCGCAACTTCAAAATATGTTTTTCTAAACGATAATTTTATGCCCTTGGCATCGTTGAAATTCAGCAAGGAAGCTATAATAACCCAGTTATGGCACGCAGAAGGTGCATTTAAAAAATTCGGACTTTCCGCACCTTTAACGAACGATGTCAGAGAGCGTGAAAAAAAATGCTCCGAAAAGCTTACATATGTAATATGTTCCTCAAAGAATGTTGTTTCGATTTATGCGGAGGCTTTCGGTGTTGACAAAAGCAAGGTTCTTCCGCTTGGTGCTCCGAGAATAGATTCATTGCTCGAAAACAAAAATATTAGTGCGATAAGAGAAAGCTTTGACAGCTTACACCCCGAATGTAGGGGGAAAAAGCTTGTGCTTTATGCGCCGACCTTTCGTGATAATTTCGAAGCCGACAGAAACCTGCTCGGCAACATTGATGCCGATTTGTTCAATTCTCAGCTCGGTAACGAATACCGTCTTCTTATAAAGCGACATCCGCAGATTCATTCGGGAAATCCCATCAACGGTGCTGTTGATGTTACCGACGGATATGCCATCAATGATCTCACGCTTATCTGCGACCTTCTTATAACCGATTATTCATCGGTCTGTATGGATTTCGCTCTGCTTTCAAAGCCCTGCATATTCTTTGCGTTTGACCTTGATGCATACGAAAAGGAACGTTCTTTCTATTTTAATTATAAAAGCTATGTTCCGGGACCTGTTGTCAATAGCTTTGAAGCGGTTATTGATGAAATAAAAAATCCCCGAAACAACGAAGAAAAGCTTCGCTCTTTCAGAGATTTTAATTTTGACTATATCGATTGCAAAAACACCGAGAGAATATGGAATAGCATTATTTCATCCAATCCTCAATAATTTTTATAATTCTTTCGGTTGAATGACCGTCACAAGCACTAAGCTGTCTGTTTTTGAATTTTTCAATCCGCTCAACAGGCGGCTTTTCTTTTGTTTGTCTTACGGCAGAAAGCAAATTCTTATTGTCCGTCACAAGCACACCGGGCAAATCATCGGGGAATTTAAGATAAAATCCTCTTTCATATTCCTTATAATCCGGACAATAAAAAACCGTTGGAACATTCAGCAAGCAAGCATCGTAAATAACGGAGGAATAATCCGTTATAATAACATCACTTGCCGCAGTCAACTCAAGAGTGGATTCATCCGAAAGGTCATAAATATTATTGTATGTATTTTCAAACAGAGTATAATTCATAATCGGATGACGGCGTACAACAAACACCTCGTCCTCGGCAAGAGAAGCACTGAGCAAATCCCAATCTATTTCGGCATCATAAATAATCTTTTCGCCGTTTTTTTCTCTGAACGTCGGGCAGTAAAGATATATATGCTTATTGCAAAATTCGGGATGTCTTTTATATACGGAAGCCTTCATAATATCGGATTCGGTAAAAAGCTTGTCGGTTCTCGGAAGTCCGACCGGAATGCAAATATCCTCATCAACTCCAAATGCTTCGGAATAATATTTTCGGCATTCCTCACTTGTGACGGCAACTGCACTGTATTGACTATGAGTTGCTTTTTCCTGCTCCTCGGTAAGCTTTGACGGTGCATTCAGTCCGAACATCTTAAACGCTCCCGCTGCGTGCCATATTTGAAAGATTTTCTGGCTTTTTCTAAACTTAAATTCTCTTGAATAACGAAGATAATCATCTGTGATAATAACCCGACTCGTTAAAAGCATATAATATGCTTTAATGCTGTCACGGATACCGTGCGGCACCATTACGGCAAAAATCGCTTTTTTACAATCGAGCTTATCATAAACCGCTTTTGCATTATCAAGCAGTCTTCCGTTTGCTCTGATGGAAAAAAACAGCACACGGTTTTTTAAAGGAAGCATTTTGCAAAAAATATACCACAAGCCGAATGCAAATCGCAGAATTTTTTGCCTTGTTTTCAAACCTATTATTTTTTTCAGAAGATTTTTCATTGCTGTTTCTCCCTTAGCCGCAACCAACAAATCCGAACTCGATTTGTTTCGGATAAATGAAGCGACTGCTGCGTTAAAATACTCGCCAATCTTAAGATAATTAAAAATCCCGTCTGCGAAAAGCAAACGGGATATTGGCTGGGGAATAGGGATTCGAACCCCAACAAACAGAGTCAGAGTCTGTCGTGCTACCGTTACACTATTCCCCAATGTAACTCGCATATGGGCTACGGATATATATTATACACATTTATCCGAAAAAGTCAACACCTTTTTCTTAAAATTTCAAAATTTCGGATTTATGTTCTGAAAATGAAATTAAGTGCGAGCGTACCGATAACTCCCGGCAAACCCAAAACAATATAAGAAAGAGCGGTGTACCAATTAACGGCAATTGTAACTCCCGTCAGCATACCGGTCAGGTTAACCGCAAAAAAAGCGGCTAATCCCTGAACCGCCGACAGAAAAAAGCTCGTCGCTCCCCTTTCGCTTTTTACTACCCACCACGCAACGCAAGCCGTGCAAACAACTGCGGCAACAATAAATCCCGCGTTCATTAAATAACCTCCCGTCCGAAAACCGAAATTTCCGAGCATTCAATCCCCTTTTCCTTCGCCTGCTTAATCAAATAACGGTAAAGTGCTTTAAGTGACTGAATCTCATAAATAATTGAATCCAACAAATCCTCGTTGCTTTCAATTTCAAACCGGCTGTATGCATTTGCAAGACGCTCGGAGGTGTCTCGGATTTGCTGAAGCGTAACATCATATACGGGTGTTATCGGTCTTCTTATTTTCTCATAATAAAAAATCTTCGCATTTTTAAAATATTTTTCCATATTTTCTGTCCTCCCGTAAATATTCTATAGAAATTATTGGACAAATATGATAGAATAATACATATAATTCCACTTTGGAGGGTTCAATATGAAATTATATCCCATAAAGCTGCTTCCTTACGTTTCGGAAACAATATGGGGCGGCAGAAAACTGATTGATGAATACGGTATTGAAACAGAAAAAAACAATGCGGCAGAGGGCTGGATGCTCTCCTGCCACGAAGCCGGTACAAGTACCGTCGCAAACGGTGAATTTAAAGGTATGTCCTTTGCACAGGTTGTTAAATCATATCCGGAAATCTGCGGAACAAACGCAAAAAGCTTCGATGACTTTCCGATTCTCATAAAATTTATCGATGCTATGGATAACCTTTCAATTCAGGTTCATCCGACTAAAGAATATTGCGAGCTTACCGGCAAAGGTCAGAGCAAAACCGAATGCTGGTATATAATCGACTGTGACGATGATGCGGGACTGATTCTCGGATTCAAAGACAAGATTTCGCCGCAGGAATTTAAAGATGCCATTAAAAATAACACCTTAACCGATTATGTTCAAACGGTTAAGGTTAAAAAAGGTGACTTTTTCTTCATCGATTCCGGAACACTTCACGCTATCTGCAAAGGCATTCTTCTTGCCGAGGTGCAGGAAAGCTCAAACACAACATACAGAATTTACGACTACAACCGTTTGGGTGCCAACGGTAAGCCGCGTGAGCTGCACGTGGAAGACGGTGCGGCGGTGACAAAGCTCGAAAAATACACTCAACCGAGCTTTTCAAATCCCGCAGTTGACACCGATGAACGCAAAACTCTTGCCGACTGTCCTCTTTTCAAGGTTTGGAAATTGGATATTAACGATGTTCACACAAACTCCGCAAACGAAGATTCATTTGTTTCGCTTCTCATTATGAACGGAGAGGGCACGATTGAATGCTGCGGTGAAACACTTGCGGTAAAAAAAGGCTCAAGCATTTTCATTCCCGCAAACGCCGGAGATTATAAAATCTTCGGCAAGCTTGAAATAATCGAAACAAGAATATAAGGATTTTAAAATGGCAGTTGTAAGCATACAAAATTTAAAAGTTGATTTCGGCGGCAAGGTGCTGTTTGAAAACGTTTCGTTTGATGTTAATCAAGGCGAATTTGTCGGACTTATCGGTGCAAACGGAACGGGAAAAACAACCCTCTTTAAAGTTATAACGGGTGAAATCGAGCCGACATTGGGCGGTGCCTTTGTCGGCAAAAACATAAAAGTCGGCTATCTTGAACAGCACGCCTGTCACGGCTCCGTAAAAACCGTTTATGATGAAGCTCTCAGCATTTTTGAGCCTCTTATGCGTATGGAAGCCGAGCTTGAAGCCATTGCCAACGCAATCGATGAACATAACGGAAACAGAGATGAGCTTATCGAAAAGCAAAACCGTCTTAACGAGCAATTTCAGGCACAAGAAGGTCTTACTTACAGAAGCAGAACCCGTTCCGCACTTATCGGACTCGGCTTCAGCGAGAATGATTTTCAGCTTCCGTGCAACAGGCTTAGCGGAGGTCAGCGTTCTAAGCTCAGTATGTGCAAGCTTCTGTTGAGCGGAGCGGATCTTCTGCTGCTTGACGAGCCTACCAATCACCTCGACATTGCAGGAACGGAATGGCTCGAAAACTATCTTACCGGCTTTAAGGGCACTATAATAGTTATCTCGCACGATAGATTTTTCCTTGATAGAATAACAAACAAAACCGTTGAGCTGTCGCACGGCAAATGCAGACTTTCAAAAGGAAATTATTCCGAATATCTTCGATTAAAAGAAGAACGCTTGGAAAGTGAACGAAGGCAGTATGAAAATCAGCTTGCCGAAATCAAACGCATTGAAGGCATCATTGAGCAACAGAGGTCCTTTGCAAGGGAAAGAAATTTCATTACAGCGGAAAGCAAACGAAAAATGCTTGAAAAAAAGAAAGCGGAGCTTGTTATACCCGATCCTCCTCTTTCAAAAATGCGTATGAAATTCTCGCCTATCTGTGAAACAGGCAATGATGTTTTAAGGGTTGACGGTCTTTCAAAAGCGTTCGGAGAAAAAAGACTCTTTTGGAATGCGGATATGGAGGTTTTTAAAAACGAGCGGGTTTTCATCCTCGGAACAAACGGTTGCGGAAAAACAACGCTTCTTCGGATTCTCACCCGCCGACAATCCGCCGATGACGGTTCGTTCAGCTTCGGTGCAAATGTTAAAATCGGTTATTTTGACCAAAGCCTTGAAAGTCTGAAAGGCGGCAAAACGGTTATCGACGAAATATGGGATGAGCACCGACTGTTCACCGAAAAAACCGTTCGCAGCTATCTTGCTCTGTTTCTTTTTAAGGGCGATGATGTTTTTAAAAACGTTGATACTCTAAGCGGCGGCGAAAAAGCAAAGCTCTGCTTGCTCAAGCTTATGCTTTCGGGTGCAAATGTGCTTTTGCTTGACGAGCCGACCAATCATCTTGATATTCCCTCAAGAGAAGTCCTCGAAGCCGCACTTGAAGACTTTGACGGAACGATTATCGCTGTTTCGCATGACAGATATTTTATCAACAAACTTTCCACAAAGATATATCGTATGAGCGAAAACGGATTTGATAAATTTGACGGTGACTACAATGCTTATGCCGGAATCGCTCTTGCACAGGCAAAAGAAAAGCCTAAAAAAACCGAAAATAAAGTTAACACATACAAGCTGCGTAAAGAGCGTGACAGTGAAATAAACCGTCTGAAAGGAAAAATCAAGCGTACCGAAGAAGAAATCGACAAGCTTGATGCCGAAATATCGGAAACCAACCGAATTTTATCTTCGCCGGAGGCTGCCGCCGATTATGAAAAAATAATGAAATTTACTCAAAAGCTTGAAGCATTGACCGAAACTCAGCTTGCCGTAATGGACGAATGGGAAAAAATGAACACAAGACTTACCGAGCTTGAAGAAACGGTGATTTAATGACACACAAAGAAATTTTCGACAACGCAAAATGGATTGAATATTCCGGCAGTGATGCACCGCTTTTCAGAAAAATATTTCACGCCGAAAAGGGCGAAAAAGCTGAAATTGTCATTTGCGGATTAGGCTTTTTCAAGCTCTTTATCAACGGCAAAAAAGTCAGCGATGACTTGCTTGTTCCAAATGCGAGCTGCTATGAAAAAAGAGATTTGTCAAAGCTTGTTTATCCCCTCACGGATAATATTTCATACAGAATATACGCTATGAAATACGACATTTCCGATTATCTGAATGGCGGTGAAAACGTTCTTGCGGTTATGGTCGGCAACGGATATTATAACCAAAAAGCCAATGCCGCAGAGGGCAAAGTTGCTTTCGGTACACCTAAGCTATGTTATATTATCAAAAAAAGCAGCGGTAACGTAATCAGTGATGAAACAACTCTTTCGCATAAAGGATTCATCACCTTCAACAACCTGTACTACGGCGAAAAGCATAATTATTCTCTTTATCCGCAGGACTTTATGCTCGAAGATTATAGCGGTGACGGCTTTCAAAAGAGCAGCGTTATCAAGCCGCCGGAGAGTAACTTTTTTATTCAAACCTCCCCTGCCGACAAGGTTATACGTACAATAAAGCCTAAGCTTTTGAAAGATGAGGGAAACACAAGGCTTTATGACATCGGCGAAAACACTGTCGGCTATGCCGTTTTTAAATGCTGTGAAAAAGGAAAGCTCGTAAAGGTAAATTACGCCGAAGAAATATATAACACCGATCCACGCTACGGCATTCATTTCAATGACGGATATCAAGAGGAGCAATTCATCACCGACGGCACCGACCGTGAATATATTCCGCATTTCACTTGGCACGGATTCCGATATTTCAGAGTTAACGCCGATGTTGAGCCTGTCAGAGTTGATGTTGTGCATTCGGATTGCCCCGTAACCTCCTCCTTTAAAAGTGACAATCAAAACCTCAACTGGCTTTATGAAGCATATATAAGAACTCAGCTTGCGAATATGCATTGCGGAGTTCCGTCCGATTGTCCTCACAGAGAACGGCTGGGCTACACCGGTGACGGCCGGCTTTGTGCCGAAACGGCGATGATGCTTCTCGACTGCCGTGAGTTCTACCGCAAATGGCTCTATGATATTTCCGATTGCCAATGTAAAAACAGCGGTCACATTCAGCATACCGCTCCGCTGATGGGCGGAGGCGGAGGTCCCTCCGGCTGGGGCGGTGCGATTGTTGAGGTTCCGTATAAATTCTACAAAATGTACGGTGATAAAGAGCTGCTCAACGAATTTTTCCCTAAAATGCTCTCATTTCTGAATTACCTCGAAAGCAGAAGCGAAAACGGAATAGTTTTTTGCGAAGAACCCGACGGATGGTGCTTGGGCGATTGGTGTACTCCCGAACCCATTGCCATTCCGGAAAGCTTTGTCAACACCGCTCTCTATGTTAAATTTATGCAGCAAACATTGGAAATCTCAAAAATTCTCAATAGGCAGAATGAAGCGGAGCATCTTAAAGAAAAAATCAAAAAATCCTGTCGCTCTCTCGACGTTGCGTATTACAGTCCGTGGAGTCACAGCTATTGCGGCAATATTCAGGGTGCATCGGCACTTGCCTTCAAAATCGGATTAGGTGACAAAAAAGGTATTGAGAATTTGGTTAAAAAGTACAAAAAACTCAGAATGTATGATACCGGAATAATTGCCACCGATGCTTTGACGGAGTACCTTTTTGAAATCGGCGAAGCTCAAACGGCTTTTGACCTTATGGCGGGAAACGAAGAAATTTCCTTTGCAACTATGGCGAAAAACGGGGCAACAACGCTTTGGGAAAATTGGAGCGGAAAAGATTCACGCAACCATCCAATGTTTGGTGCCGTTGCAAAATATATTTTTATGTATCTGCTTGGTATTCGTCAAACGGACAGCGGTACATCATATAAGGATGTTATCATTTCTCCGTGCTTTGTTGACGGATTGAATGAAGCATCGGGACACATAACAACCGAAAACGGCATCATCGGCATCGACTACAAGAAAAGCGGAAACACCGCAACCATTAACGCTTTTGCCGATAAAAGAATCAATGCCGTTTTTAAATTCGGCGAAGAAAAAATTCCGTTCAGCGGTAAAAAAACCTTTACGGTTAAGATAGGAGAATAAATTTATGGTTACTATCAAAAAATACGAACCCAAATATTTTGAGGATGTCCGCCGTGTTTGCCTTAACACGGGACCTCGTGAAGTTTTCACAAATCCTCAACTGCGTGATTACATTCTTTCTATGTTCTGCGACTATTACTGCGAGCAGGAACCGGAAAATGTTTTTGTTCTTGTTGATGAAAACGATGTTGCGCAGGGCTATGTTTTCGGTGCGGCAAGCTTCAAATCGTATCTGAAAAAGATGAAGCCGTATCTTGCCAAGGTCAAAAAAACCGGCAAAGAAAACTACAAAGAAGCCCTCGGCGAGATGCTCGGACACGCCCTCTATTCTTTTAAATATCCCGCTCATCTTCACATCGATATCAACGAAGGCTTCAGGGGTAACGGTAACGGCTCCCGTATGATTGCCACTCTGACCGACCATATGAGAGTCGATGTCGGAGTTAAGGGAATAATGCTTATTGTCGGAACAGGCAACATTAAAGCCATAAATTTCTATAAGAAAAACGGCTTCAAAACCGTTAGAGTTCTCAAGGGCGGAACGGTTATGGCAAAGGAGCTTTAAGATGCGTTACGGAGTAATCGGTACAGGCTGGATTGCAAAATCGTTTATCGACGGTGCTCGAATGCTTTGCGGCTCCGAGTTTTCGGCTGTTTATTCAAGAACCGTCGAAAGCGGAAACAAATTTGCATCGGAAAACGGTATTCCCAAGGTATATACCGATATAAACGAATTTGCAAAGAGCGATTTTGATGCTGCATATATTGCGAGTCCGAATCGACTGCATTATGAGCAATCAAAGCTACTGCTTCAAAACGGCAAGCACGTTATCTGCGAAAAGCCGATAACGGTTGAGCCGGAGGAGCTTGAAGAATTACAGCAACTTGCAAATAAAAACGGTCTTATTTATATTGAAGCGATAATGTATATGTTCAACCCCGCAAGAGAGCTGCTTGCGAATGCCGTTTCAAAAATCGGAAAAATCACAAGTGCACACTTTGATTTTTCACAGCTTTCCTCAAAATATCCCGCATATCTTGCCGGCAAGCTTCCCAATATTTTCAATCCCCTGCTTGCAACCGGCTGCCTTATGGATTTGGGCATTTATTGCGTTTATCCCGCCGTTGACTTCTTCGGTATACCCGAAAAAATAACCGCCTGCTCTCATTTTATGAACAGCGGAGCAGACGGCAGCGGTAGCTCTGCTTTTCTCTATTCTAACAAGCTTGTAAGCCTCACCTATTCAAAGCTCGGTCAAGACAGGTTAGGCTCTCAAATTTTCGGCGATAAGGGTACAATCGTTATCGAATCCATATCAAAGCTCGTTAATATGAAAATGATTGACAACAGCGGTAATATTACCGAAATTATCGGTGATGTTGAAAAAGAAAAGCTTATGGGATACGAAGCAAAGGCATTTGAGCACTTTATCGATAATCCCGATGATGGATATTATTCCGAAGTCTGTAACAGAGCCTTGCAGGTTAGCTGTATTATGAAAGAAATCAGAAAACTATGCAAAATTGAATTTTCCGAATTCAAATAAAGCTTCATCAAAAAAGACTTGTACGAATTTTGAACCGTACAAGTCTTGATTTTTTACGCATTAACAGTTTCTTTTTCTTCCTCGGCTTCTTCCTTTTCTTGAGCGGGAGGAAGCACTACCGGACGAAGCGAAACGATTAGATTTGTTATTGACGAAGCAAGATAAACCGCCGCACTGACGAATATTCCCCAGCTCGGTCCGCATTGTATCGCATCCGCAAGCGTGCTTGATGCAATCATTCCCGAAAAATCATTGAAGCAATACGCACTTGCAAGCATAAAAATGCAAGCAACAAGGTTTGTTATGAATAATCCCTTACTGTTAAACTTTTTAAAATTGAGAAGCAGAAATACAAGGCTCACAAGCAGTGAAAGTGCGGCAAGCAAAACAAACACAATCGACAGCATAAAACTTAACGAAGCATCGCCGATGATTTCGGATGAAGGTGCTTTGAGGATTCCGAGAATATCAAAATCAAGAAGGTTCATAACCATTGTAACTGCGTTTATTGTTACGCTTTTATCGCAGAACGGAATCGAAACCGCCATTGTTCCGAAAGGCAAAAGAAGCGAAAACAGCGGCAGTACGCTTATTGGGATTCTGGCAATTCTGAGCTTTGTTCCGACAAACGAATATTTGAATTTTCTCATCGTTTCTCCAAGCTTTGCAAAAGCGATTTCTGCCTCAATCGCATCCTGCTCAAGCCTGTTTTCCCAATCATAGTTTGCGATATTAACACCGCAGTCGGGGCATTCCGCTTTAACATTCCATATATGAAGCTTTCGGTTACACTTAGGACATCTTGCCATAGGATTCACACCTTTTTCTTAAATGATATTTGTTTTAGTTGCTGACGGCAACACTTATTTTTGACCGTAATAAGCATTGGCTCCGTGCTTTCTGAAATAATGCTTTTTTTGAATATATTCGTTAGCAGGCTCGGCATTGAGAGCTTGACTCAAATAAGACATCTTTGCGACTTCTTCAAGAATCGCAGAATTTTTTGCCGCATCCGCACCGCTTTTACCCCAAGTAAAAGGCCCGTGTGATTTAACAAGCACGGCGGGTACGGCATTATAATCTATATTTCGTGCTTCAAAGCATTCGGCAATAACCTTGCCCGTATTAAGCTCGTATTCATTTTCCGTTTCCGCTTCGGTAAGCTCTCTTGTGCATGGAATCGAGCCGAAAGCAAAATCCGCATGGGTTGTTCCGTAGCAGGGAATATCGCTCGCAGCCTGTGCAAAAGAAACGGCAAAGGTCGAATGAGTATGTGCCACTCCGCCGATTTCGGGAAATCTGCGGTAAAGCTCAAGGTGAGTCGGAGTATCCGATGAGGGATTAAGGGAGCCTTCAAGCTTTTCACCGTCGAGCGACATAACAACCATATCATTCGGCTTCATCTTATCATAATCAACACCCGACGGTTTAATAACAACAAGCCCCGTTTCTCGGTCAATTTCGGAAACATTTCCCCAAGTAAACAAAACAAGTTTATATTCAACAAGCTTTAAATTGGCTTCGTACACTTTTTCTTTAAGCTTTTCAAGCATAAAACTGCCACCTTTCAAACAAACAGGGAGGAAATAACGGTTGAATAAATATGTGACGGATTTTGAAGAAAATTATGCTTTATTGTTTCAACCTGTTCGATATCCGCTGCATAAACGGTAAGCTCCATAAGAATTTCTTCCTTGTGAATTACCTTAAAGGTGACAAAGTATCCGTTCTCTGTTTTTCTGACCTCAACCTTATTCTCACCCTCACGCTTTTCAAGAAGCAGAAGATTCATGGCATCTGAAAGAGCGGTTTCTTTAACCGATTTCGGAAGCTCCCTTGAAAGCTCATTGACCGAAAGTGCACCTTTCGGTGTAAGATAAAGAAAGCCATCGGTTGTTACAAGATTTCCGTTATCAATCAGCTCATCGAGAGCCTGAATTATTTCAAAATAATTTGCAAGACCGTGAAGCTGAAGCGATTCAATAAGCATACTGTCTTTTATCGGCTCACCGAGCTTCTCAACAACAAAGGTTATAAGAATTTTTATTTGAGTTCTGTTGCGAAGTCCTCCGGGTTCAACGCCCTCGGTAAACGCATTAAATTCATCATCCATTAACATTGACATTCTCCCTGCGAGCAACAAGCTCTTTTTGAATTTCCTCTTTCTTCTTGCCCGTATAATCGTTAAACAGCATCGGAACAGCACATAGAGCCAAGCTTACAGCGGGAATAATCGTTACCATTATAAACATACCATCGAGTGTATGCGTGCTCTGCTGCTGAACAATTTCAACAAGCTTGCCCGAAGCGTCTCTGATTCTTTCGGGCTGAACATATCCGAAAATATCAAGCACCTGAGTTGTTATAAAATTGGAAATACCCGCTGTCAGATTGCTTATAAATGTTTGGCAGGCAAAGCAAGCGCCCTCCGAGCGTCTGCCCGTTTTCCATTCAAGATAATCAACACTGTCCGCAATCATCGCATAGGTGATAACATTGAAAATACCGAGCGGAAGTCCGGCAAAGATAAGCATTCCGAGGAAAAGATAGAAATTGGAATAGCCTACAAAATACATAATAAAATGAACTGCGGCACCGAAAAGAGCGGAGGAAATATAAATCGCCTTGAGTGACATCTTTTTGCGAAGAATCGGCATAAGCACCATTGCAACCATCATACCGGCACCGATAGCAACCGTCATAACGGTTTGAACGGGAAACTTTTCTTTATAAGGGGTAAAAAGATAATTCGCAAGATAAGCACCGGAGGTTTGTGCCATAAGCATTGCCGAACCGAGTATGCTTGAAATTATAACGATAATAAGCGGTTTGTTTTTGGTGTAAGCCGTTAAATATTCTTTGACGGTTATTTTTTCTTTCTTGTCTTCAAATCTTTCCTTTGTACCGAAAAAGGCCAGCCACGAAAGACTTGTTCCGACCACCGAAAGGATTATCGCACAAACAAGATATCCCGAAGAAAGTCCGAGCTTTTTGGTAATGGGATCAATAAGGAGAGTAGGTACTATACCGCCGATGGTACAAAAAATTCTTGCAGTTGAGAGCAGCTTGTTTCTTTCGTTTTCGAGAGGTGAAACAACCGCACTCATTCCCCAAAAAGGAACGTCCTGAATAGTGAAACAGGTTGCCCACAAAATATATGTAGCCGCAGAATAAATAAGCTTAAAGGTATAGTTTTCGGTATTCGGAACATTAAAAAGAAGAATCGTCGATACAAGAATCAGCGGAGGCGAAATAAGAAGAAACGGACGAAGCTTGCCGAATTTGGTTTTCGTTTTGTCAACGATTATGCCCATTATCGGATCATTGAATGCATCGAAAATACGGGTGATAAGAATAATCGCACCCGCATGCTCAAATTCAAGCTGCATCGCATCCGTATAGAAAATCAGCAGGAAGGTTGACATAAGATTATAAATCATACTTCTGCCGAAGCCCGCCGTTGAAAAGCTGAGAAGCTCACTTCTTTTAAGATACTTTTTTTCCATTATCTGTTTCTCCTTCTGCCCTTAACATCCTTGCGTTTGCTTCTGTTCGGATACATCGGCATTCCGTATCTGCCTCTGTTAATAAGCTCCGGTGTAAGGAAGCGTTCCTTTGTTGCGTATGCACCGCAAAGGTTTGACCAGCCCTCACAGTAAGCACGGTAATAAGAAACATTTTTTTCTTTTCGCATTTTAACAAAATACGGAACATTGCACCAAATTATCGACGGCAGAGCAATAACAAGAAGCCAAAGAGGACCTAAAATCATCGATTGAACGGTATGACCGTATTCATGGATTCTCGTGTCGTGAAGATGCTCTCCCTCACGGTTCTTATTAATAAAAATGAACATTCCGAGCGAAATGCCGCCGAAATTCTTTTTTTCGATATAGGTGATAAGTGCGTTATGATACCATTCGCTTTCGGCACCCTTTGATTTATAGATTGCAAGCATAACAAGTCCGATAATGTTTTGCACTATCGCATAAGTAAACTGCCAAAAATAAAACAGAATCGCTCTTATAATTTTCACTGAAATCACCCATCCTGACTATAGTATTTTATATAATAACATATTCACACCCTTTTTGCAAGAAAAAGAGCATAATAACTTTTATTTTTCCGATATATTATAATCTTTATAATTGTTGACAACATCGAAACGTTGTGATATACTGAATCGGTAAAATGAATAATTGACCGCAAAGATTATGACGGAGACAGTAGCTTTTGCAAAACGCAAGTTCAAGTGAGGCGGAGACAGTGTGAACCTGCCCTTGCGGCAAAAGTGAATATCACTCCCGAATTGCAAACCGAAAAATTTTTAAATCCAGTAGGCTTTGACGGAATCCCGCCGTTATCGGGAGCATAAAGATCGGGTTATGTTAGGGTTACTGCAGAAGGAAATTTGCCTTGTCCCGTTCGGAACAAGGTTTTTATTTTTGTATAATATTATTTCAAAATAAAACGGAGGAATGCAAAATGTACGAAAAGGTTTCATCGAATTTTGATTTCGTTACCAGAGAAAAAGCCGTGCTTGATTTTTGGAAAGAAAACAAAATTTTTGAAAAAAGCATCGAGCAGCGTAAAGGTTGTCCAACATATACCTTCTATGACGGCCCGCCGACTGCCAACGGCAAGCCTCATATCGGTCACGTTCTGACTCGTGTTATCAAGGATATGATTCCCAGATACAGAACAATGAAGGGTTATATGGTTCCGAGAAAGGCAGGCTGGGATACCCACGGTCTTCCCGTTGAGCTTGAAATCGAAAAGCAGCTCGGAATCAACGGCAAAGAGCAAATCGAAAGCTATGGCCTTGAACCGTTTATCGGTCGATGCAAGGAAAGCGTTTGGAAATACAAAGGAATGTGGGAGGATTTTTCCGGCACCGTCGGTTTCTGGGCGGATATGGATAATCCCTATGTTACCTATCACAACAGCTATATTGAGTCCATTTGGTGGTCACTCAAGGAAATTTGGAATAAAGGACTGCTTTATAAGGGCTTCAAAATTGTTCCTTATTGCCCACGTTGCGGCACACCTCTTTCATCTCACGAGGTTGCTCAAGGCTACAAGGCAGTTAAGGAACGCTCGGCGGTAGTTCGCTTTAAGGTTGTCGGCGAGGATGCGTATTTCCTTGCGTGGACAACGACACCCTGGACTCTCCCCTCAAACTGTGCTCTTTGTGTTAATCCCGATGAAACCTATTGCAAAGTTAAAGCCGCCGACGGATATACCTATTATCTTGCAAAAGCACTTCTTGACACCGTTCTCGGTTCACTTGGTGACAAGGAAAACGGCGTTGCTCCTTATGAAATTCTTGAAACCTATGTCGGAACAGACCTTGAATACAAAGAATATGAGCCTCTTTTCGCTTGTGCCGGCGAATCGGCAAAGAAGCAGAATAAAAAAGCTCACTTTGTTACCGTTGACAGCTATGTAACTATGTCGGACGGTACGGGCATAGTTCATATTGCTCCCGCTTTCGGTGAAGATGATGCAAAGGTCGGCAGAAGCTACGACCTCCCGTTTATTCAATTTGTTGACGGCAAGGGCAATATGACCGAGGAAACTCCCTATGCCGGTATGTTCGTTAAAGATGCGGATCCCAAGGTTCTTGTTGACCTTGATAAAGACGGAAAGCTCTTTTCCGCTCCCAAATTCGAGCATGATTATCCTTTCTGCTGGAGATGCGATACTCCCCTCATCTATTACGCAAGAGAATCCTGGTTCATCAAAATGACTGCCGTTAAGGATAATCTTGTTAAGAATAATAACACTGTAAATTGGATTCCCGAAAGCATCGGAAAAGGTCGCTTCGGTGATTGGCTTGAAAATATTCAGGATTGGGGAATAAGCCGTAACCGTTATTGGGGCACTCCTCTTAACATTTGGGAATGCGAATGCGGTCACAGGCATTCGATAGGCTCGATAGAGGAGCTTAAATCGCTTAGCGATAACTGCCCCGATGACATTGAGCTTCACCGTCCGTTTATTGATGCCGTTACAATCAAGTGCGAAAAATGCGGCGGTGAAATGAAACGAGTTCCTGAGGTTATCGACTGCTGGTACGATTCGGGTGCAATGCCCTTTGCACAGCACCACTATCCGTTTGAAAACAAAGAGCTTTTCGAGCAGCAATTCCCTGCCGAATTTATTTCCGAAGCCGTTGACCAAACAAGAGGCTGGTTCTATTCTCTTATGGCAATTTCAACCCTCCTGTTTGATAAATCCCCTTATAAAAACGTTATCGTTCTCGGTCTTGTGCAGGACGAAAACGGTCAGAAAATGTCAAAATCCAAAGGAAATGCAGTTGATCCGTTTGATGCACTTGCAAAACACGGTGCCGATGCGATTCGCTGGTATTTTTACACCAACTCCGCTCCGTGGCTTCCCAACAGATTCCACGACAACGCAGTTGTTGAGGGCAAAAGAAAGTTTATGGGTACTCTTTGGAACACCTACGCTTTCTATGTTCTTTATGCGAATATAGATAAATTCAATCCCTCGGAGCATACTCTTGAATATGATAAGCTCTCAATTATGGACAAATGGCTCATCTCAAAGCTCAACACCTTGATTGACACGGTTGACGGCTATCTTGACAGCTACGCAATCCCCGAAGCTGCCAAGGCACTTCAAGGCTTCGTTGACGATATGAGCAACTGGTATGTACGTCGAGGCAGAGAGCGTTTCTGGGCACAGGGACTTACTCAAGACAAAATCAATGCTTATATGACGCTTTACACGGCACTTGTTACCGTTATCAAGCTTGCCGCACCGATGATTCCGTTTATGGCGGAGGATATCTACCGCAACCTTGTTTGCAACGTTGACAAGAGTGCTCCCATCAGCGTTCATCTTTGCGACTACCCCGTTTCCGATGCAAAGCTTGTTGACAAAGACCTTGAAGCCTCAATGGAAGAAGTTCTTAATGTTGTTGTTCTCGGTCGTGCGGCAAGAAATATGGCAAACATCAAAAACAGACAGCCGTTGGGTAAGCTTTATGTTACCGCCGCAAAGACTCTCGATGAGGAATGCTGTGCGATTATCGAGGATGAGCTTAACGTTAAAGAGCTTGAATTTGTAACCGATTCATCGGGATATGTTTCATACAGCTTCAAGCCCCAGCTTAAAACTCTCGGTCCCAAATACGGTAAGCTTCTCGGTTCAATCAGAGAAAAGCTTGCTTCTCTCGACGGTTCGGCGGCAAAAAAAGAGCTTGACGAAAACGGCTCAATCAGCTTCACCGCAGGCGATACCGAAATTTCTCTTACCGCCGAGGATCTTCTTATTGAAACCGTTCAGAAGGAAGGCTATCACGCCGAAAGCGGCAACGGCATTACCGTTGTTCTCGATACCAACCTCACCGACGAGCTTATTGAAGAAGGCTTTGTAAGAGAGCTTATTTCAAAGATTCAAACTATGCGTAAGGATGCGGGCTTTGAGGTTATGGACACCATTAAGATTTACGTAAGCGGCAACGACAAGATTAAAGCTATCTTCGATTCAAATGCCGATTCCATAAAGCACGATGTTCTCGCAACCGATATCATTTCATCATCCGAGTGCTCATATTCCAAGGATTGGGATATAAACGGCGAAAAAGTTACTCTCGGAGTAGAAAAAAATTAAAATAAGCACCAAAAAGCGGCTGCCGCAAACGAGAAAATCGTAAGCGACAGCCGTAATTTTTATTTTCGGTTCAACCGACGGGATATTCACGCAGGCAAAAATGCAAATAAATCCGAGATACGTGCACACATTGCCGATTTTGGCAAGCTCCTCCCTGTTTTTCAGTTTGGAAGCTTTTGACAGATATCATTCTCTTTACATTTTACTGTTATATCGTCATTATTCCGAGTGCATCGAGAATCGAAGAAATCAGAATCAACACAATGCAGACGGGAGCAATATATTTAACAACAACCGTAAAAAGCTTTTTTGCTTTGAATGAACCCGTAAGCTCTATCTCCTCAATAAGTGTTTCAGGCTTTATAACATATCCCACAAAAATGCAGGTAAGAAGTGCCACTATCGGCATAAGAACGCTGTTACTTATAAAATCAAACATATCAAGGAAGGTCATACCGTTTATTTGAATATTGCCGAGCACTCCGAAGCCGAGCGAAGAAAGAAGTCCGAGTGCAATGCTGAAAACAAGAACAATAACGCAAGTTTTGTTTCTGCTCCAGCCGAGCTTGTCCCTGATAATCGAAACAACTGTTTCCATAAGCGAAATCGACGATGTAAGTGCCGCAAAAAGAACAAGCAGGAAGAATGCCGCACCGATAAAGCTTCCGCCTTTCATACTTTCAAAAACCTTGGGCAGAGTAACAAACATAAGTCCGGGACCTTTTCCGAGAGCCGCTTCATCGCCGCCCGAAAAAGCAAATACTGCGGGAACAATCATAAGTCCGGCAAAGAACGCAACACCGGTATCGAAAATTTCAATCTGTCTTACCGATGATTCAAGATTAACATCTTTTTTCATATAAGAGCCGTAGGTAATCATAATTCCCATTGCAAGTGACATTGAATAAAAAAGCTGTCCCATTGCGGAGAGAACGGTGGTTGCGGAGAATTTACTGAAATCGGGCTTAACATAATAAACAAGTCCTTCAATGGAACCGGGCATAAACAAAACGTAAACCGCAATAAATACAGTCAGCAAAACAAGTATCGGCATCATCATCTTGCTGACCTTTTCAATTCCTTTCTCAACGCCGAGAAGAACAATAAGTGCGGTAGCTCCGATAAAAACAAGAAACCATATAACAGGCTCAATCGGCTTTGCAATAAAGCCTTCAAAATATCCGTCCGCTGCGGTTTCCGACATTTTGCCGGTTGCAAACATCGCAAGATATTTTGTTACCCAACCGCCGATAACGGAATAATAAGGAAGAATGATTGCGGGAATTATCGAAGCGATTATTCCTATAAACGAATATTTTTTGCTAAGGGAACTGAATGCACCGATTGCACTTTGCCCCGTTTTTCTGCCGATTGAGATTTCGGCACACATAAGAGCGAAACCGAAGGTTACGGCAAGAACAATGTAAACAAGAAGAAAAATGCCTCCTCCGTATTTCGCCGCAAGATAAGGGAATCGCCAAATATTACCGAGTCCGACCGCCGAGCCTGCCGCCGCAAGCACGAAACCGATTTTTCCGGTAAAGCTGCTCCTTTTTTCAGTCATACTGTAACATCCTTTCAAAAAAACAATAATGTATATATTATCTCATATAAACCGTTAATTTACAAGTGCTATAGAGTAATTTGTTTAATAATTAACCATTTCTCTTGATATAAAATCAATATTATGGTAAAATCGTCATATGAGGTGACATCAAAATGCAGCTTAATCATCTACTTGAAACCGAAAACATAAACGAAAAACCACTTGACAATTTAACGGTTAACGGAGGATACACCGCAATTTTTCGCAGAATAGGTGTAGTCGGCGACAGCCTTTCCTCCGGAGAATTTGAAAGCACCGATAAAAACGGAAAAAAATGCTACCACGATTTTTTTGACTATTCGTGGGGACAGCAGCTTGCCCGTATGTGTTCAAGCGAATGCATAAACTTTTCAAGGGGCGGTATGACCGCCAAAGAATATTGCGAAAGCTTTGCCGATAATATGCGTTTTTGGGATTCGTCACTCGCGTGCCAATGCTATATAATCGCTCTCGGCGTTAACGATATACATAATATCAATCAGGATATCGGCAGCATTGACGATATCAAAGAGGACTGCTTCTCAAACGCCGATTCTTTTATAGGCTACTACGCTCAAATCATTCAAAGATTAAAGAAAATTCAGCCGAGAGCCAAATTCTTTCTAATGACTATGCCCCGAGAGGACAG
Organism: uncultured Clostridium sp.; assembly: GCA_964571095.1. Lineage (GTDB taxonomy): Bacteria > Bacillota > Clostridia > Oscillospirales > Acutalibacteraceae > CAG-177. Next base: position 26,713 of record CAZNAC010000024.1, read on the forward strand.
CCGACGCAATGAAGAAAAAAGCCTTGCACACAGAAAAGCGATATTTGACATTGCGGAGCATTTTGACAACACCTATGTGCTTGACATCTATCAATACGGGCCTGCTTATAATGACGAATTTAAGAAAAAATTTTTTCTCGGCGGTCATATGAATCCTATGGGCTATGTTTTCACCGCACATATGACAGCTTCGTATATCGATTATATCATTCGTCACAATATGAGCGACTTTGCCGATGTCGGATTCATCGGAACCGAGCTTAATTATAGTCCGCCGTGCGAATAAAACAATCGGATTAAAGCCGTTTAAAACAGCTTTAATCCGACTGCCTTATCTTTTGTTATTGCATTCGATTCTTTCCGACGGTTTTTCCGTTATCAAATGTAACAACATAATCCTTATAGCTTAAATCGGTTCTTACGGGATAATCGGTTGAAATAATATTCGCTCCGCTTGCAAATGCCTGTTTGCGTTTTTCTTCGCTGACATCGCCGAATTTATCGGCACGGGTACGAACCATTATTTTCTTATTATAAATAATATCCTCGCTGACCTCTATAAGCTCCGCCGGTTTGTTGCAAAGAATTATCGAAGCACAGCTTCTTTCAATATCATCTTCACGAAGCATAGGAAACATAGCTTGAGTTTTTATCGAAGAATCAACGGAAATATAGCTTTCGGTAACATTGCATTCGTGCAGAAGAATAACCACCTTACCGAGCATATCTTTAACCTCGCACCAATCATCTGCCGCTCGCATATCACCGAATGAGCTGTAATTTCCGAGCATATCGGCGGGAGTAAAAAGCTTGTCGCCGAGACCTTCACGCAATGTTTCGTCAAGCGAAAGTGCATAATCCAAATTAAAATATTTCATATCCTCAAGAGGCAAAAAGGTTTCTTTAGGCTCAATAATAACCGTTATCGGCAAATGATTCGGATTATTATCGGACCACATCGCTATTTCTTTCAGAGCAAGTGAAAAATCATAGCAAGAGGTTGTCATCTCAAAATACGGACTGTGCATACAGGTGAAGGAGATTTCGCCGTCACGGTCAAATGTTTCTATGTCCATTTCAAAGCTGCGAAGTCCGCAATTAAGCTGATCGGTAAGCGTTTCGCTTTTAAACTCGATTCTTTCGGCATCGTATATGCCGAAGCTGAGTGCCGAAAGACTTCGGTGAAGCTTTTTGGTTTCGCTTAGAGCTTCGGTCTGATAGCTGTTATGAGTTCCGAGAAAGCTCATTTCATTAAATTTGATTCCGTTTTCAAGCTCTGCGGCAAGATCACCCGCAAAAATATCATTTTCATTAATCTTCGGCATTTCGCCGTTTGCGTAAGCCTGCTCAAGCTGTGCTATTCGTTCACGCTGAAAGGCAATATCATCCTCAAGCCTTTCAAGACTTGCGGGAAATATCGAAACAAAAGCCACAATTAATGAGAGCAACGCCGGCACCCACCGTACAATACGATTTAAAACATTAGATATCATTTTTCATTCTCCCGTCAGGTTTATTTACGGCAATTAGCTATGTTAAGATCACAAAAATCTTCTTGCAAGGAAAAACGAAACCCAAAGTGCTATAACAAAAGCTCCCTCGGCAGGTATTGCAAGCTTCGTATACGGGCATTTCCAGCCTTTGTCAACGCAGAGAAAAACAGTTCTTGTAACAAAAACCGTTGTTGCGAAAAACATTCCGCCGACAAGCGAATGATAAGCAGTTCCGGTTGCGATTGCAAGATAAAGCAAAAAAGCACCCAGTGCAAAGGAAATTCCGCCGTAATAAACACGAATTTCGGTTTTACCCGCATTATCGACCGGCTTAATCGAAAAGCTTTCGGCGTTTTTGAGCGGCTTTGAAACAAAAACAATCGCCATACCGAAAAAATAGAGTGCAAGACAAATCGTCGCAAACATTGCGGGCGGATTAACCGTCCATAATTCTTTAAAAATTTCCATATATTTTTCTCCTTCATATCATCTTTTATTAAATCATACCACACCGATGCACTAAATACAACAAATTTTTAGATTATTGGGAATGTATTTCATTCGCAAGGCGTAAAAAATCAAACGAAGGGCAGGTGATATACATTGATAGATGAAGAAAGACTAAAAGAAATTTGCAATAAAAACTATAACGATGTATATCGCTACTGCTACGCTCGTCTTTGCGATTGTGACACGGCAAAGGATATCACGCAAGAGGTATTCAAGCTTTTTATCGAAAAATCTCCAAAGCTCTGCGATAAGAATATAAAAGCTTGGCTCTACAATGTAGCTTACAAGAAAATTATTGCTTTACATAGAAAAAACTGCAAATTGTTGGATGTTATGTCGCCGTATTCCATCGATTCCGTCGATAAAAGTGATGAATGTGTTTACTTTGAAATCGATGATGAAATCATTTTCAACAATTGGAGCGATGAAAAAATCGAAAACGAAAAAGAGAGCATTCTCGCTCAATTAAGCGATGAGGAAAAATCTCTCTATAACGATATTGTAGTATATAAGAAACAATATAAAGAAATCGCTATCGAGAAAAAGACTACCGAAAATGCAATAAGCCTAAGGTCATACCGATTGAAAAAGAAGCTGAAGAAAATGGCAAAAGCTTCAACCTCGATGACTTTCATTTTGATATTATTGAAAATTAACGGTTATTTTTAGCGTATTTTTTAAATTTTTTGAAAATTTTACAAAAAATTATGAAGTCTTTTGATAAAACCGACATATGTATATGGAGGCATAAATAAACGGAACCTTTTTCTGACAAGGATTGAAAAACAACTTTTCGTCTTTGTGGTTCTCAAAATATACATTCGCTCACCTCGTAATGTATGCAAGCTTCCTATTGCCGCAGCCTCGGTCGGCTGCGGCAGCCGAAAAAATACAAAAGGAGGTTTTCAAAAAATCAAAAGCACCGAGAAATTATAAGCGAAAGGAGATGTTTTAGCCATGTCAATCGAGCAAAAAAGTAATGAGTGCTCTAATCGGGAAACGGTCGAAAAGCTCAAAAAGATTATCGATTCGGAAGAACGCAAGCCTCTTACTCAAAGAAATGTTGACCTCATTACCGAATGCGTCGATTATCTCATGGAGCTGGAGCAAGGTATTGAATTATCTAATGAAGAACTTGAGGAAGAAAAACAAAAAATCTATGAATATAACAGGGATTTGAGAAAGCCGTCAAAAAATTGCAGGTTTAAGAGAATGCTTATTGCCGCCTGCTTTGTTATGCTGACAGTTTCGGCAAGCTTTGTCGCAACAGCTCAAGATTTTAATGCTGTAAGCATTTTGAAAGAGCTTGAGCAAAAAATTGCGGATATGATTGACGGTGAAAAATTGGAACACAACGGATACACGATCAGCAAAGTCAGCGATGCCGTGTATTATGATTCGATTGAGGAATTTAGAAATAATACTAACATCGAGGTTATGTATCCCGCAATCTTCCCGCAAAAGCTGCAATTAAAAAATGTTATGACATCGTGCGACGGTGACGATTCGGATTATCAAACCGTTATGTTTATAACTGATAATCCCGATTACTGCGTAATCGTACACACCAATCCCGATTACAGAAAAGATTTTATAAACAACAAAAATTTAACCCTTGAAATTATAAGCGGACATAAGTGCTATATTGGTCAGATAAACAAAAAATATCAAGGCTCATTTGTTTATCGTGGCAGCACTTACATTGTCAACGCAAAAACCGAAGACGAACTGAAAATTATTATCACTAATATGAAGGAGAGTTTCTAAATGAAAATATCAAAAATTATTTCTTGTCTTTTAGCTATTGTTTTTGTACTCGGCTCAATGCAAATTATGGCATTTGCACAGGCTGAAGATGCCCACGATTGTGAAATCACATTTGAATTTTGCGGAGAAGTTTCCGAAAAAACAAAAAGCAAAATTATCGCTCACTTTTCCGGTGAAGAATCAGCTTCGAGAGAAGCAAGAGGCATAACCTGCAACCTTCTCGGTCATAAAATCGAAACATCAACAGTTAATATAACCACCCACAGAGCAAACGCAACCGCTCCTCGCTGTCTTAAAGAAACCTATCGTTGCGACACCTGCTCAAGATGTGACTATTCAAAATATACGCTTCTCGGCGGAGAGTATATTTACTGCTGTAGCTGATTTGAGTAACGGTATATCGAATATGAGCAGTTAAAGCACTTTTAAAATGTACGCTTTAGCTCAATCAATACCGATACACTTAAAAGCGATTTATTTCATAACAACAATTATGTTCTTCCGAAATAAATCCTGAGAATTAATCACATATCCCACAAAAATGACTGCTGCGGATTATGCTTCGCAGCAGCCGTTTTCTTTGCATTTTTTAACCAAACTGTTGACATAAACCCCTCCGCTGCGGCGGCTTGGTCGCTCGCGGTCACAACAGTCCACCGGACTGTTGCTCT
>CAZNAC010000025.1:0-27088 GCA_964571095.1 uncultured Clostridium sp.
TCAGAGCGAAATCCACGCCGTATTTCCTCGCAATTCGCTCAAAGTCCTTGATATTCTTGTCGGTGATCTCAATGTTTGAGACACCCTGGTTTTGCCCTACGAGCTGCTTCACGCTTTGCTTGCCGCAGGGCTTCACAGGACCGTTTCGGCTTTTCTCCTTACGGTGGGCAAGATACTTGGCGATTGCCGCTTTCAGCACTCTGCCGGTCATCTTGGTGGAGCTGATCGCCAGCGTAACTGTCCTGTTTTCCACTTCTTCCTGCAATAGACATACCTCCTCTCTTGGTTAATACAGGGGATGGAGAGTGAGCCGCACTAAGGCGGCATCACCCGATGATAGAGATAGAGTTTCAATTCGTGCCTCCTTTCCTGGGTATAAAAATACTCCCGTGATTACTCACGAGAGCCATAAAGATCATGCTGCACCAACGCCGAATAGTAATTGCCGATTGTGGTTGGGGCATTATATAGCGTGGTCAGCAGATATTGCTTGATGTTTCGCACCTTAGTGGTGTTTTCTTTGAGACAGTCGAACACGAACCTGATGTGCTCCGCTGTCAGCTTCAAGAGCCGTGATCGAACAACCTCCGCTGGATAGTCCGCACCGGCAACACGGATATACTTTTTCGTGGAGCAAACGGTTTCCACTAACAGCTCCAAGACCTCCTCCAGACGGTCATGGTCATAGGGCATATCCGTCAGCAGAATGTCATAGTCGATGTTCTCCTTGATGATCTCACGGTATATATCCATATCTCGATATTCCGCTTCTTTTCGCTTCGCTTCCAAAGAAGCCAGCACAGAGGGACGGACTTCACCGGAAAGAATTGAATGAGTAATAGATACATCAGTATTTGATTTCTCATTACTTGTTATATCTATATTTAATTGCGTTGGATTTTCCTGCGTAGGTATAACCTCTGTTGGATTTACCTGCGTTGGATTTTCCAATGTAGGTGAATACAATGCAGGTTTTCGGGGTGTGGCATAGACCTTGTAGGTCGTTCCACGCAGTTTTCCACCCTCGTCACGGATTCGCCTACGCTCAATATAACCAGCATCTTCAAGCTCTCTTATACCTGTTCTGAGGGAATCAATACCGTCAGCGTTCAGATATGCCAGACCTCTTAATGTGTAATCCCAACCTTCGGGAAGCGAAAACATTTGAGATAGAATACCTTTGGCTTTTACCGTCAGCGTCCTGTCTCGCTGATGATAGTTCGGCATGATCGTGTAGCCTTTGACTTCCTCAATGTCAAATTCTCGCATAGGAATCACCGCCTTTCAGATACATAGCGGACAATCCATAGCGATAGATCAGCATTGCATTGATGACCAAATGAAAGGACTCGGTACTCACAAGGTCGGGGTCGGCAAGCTCGTCCACGCCTACCTCTGCGGAGTCGGAATACAGGCACTTGGCGATTTTGTAAAGGGCATATCTCTCCGGTGAAATGTCTATCAAATTGACATTTGCGAAGTTGATTTTTCTTTTGCCGAAGCAGTCCAGCGTTCGGGTCACAAGCTCCTCGTCCGAAGTGAGCAAAAACAGAGCTGCGTAATACTCACTCGTGTTTCTCCGCCTGTAGTAGCCGAGGATTGCATCCATGAGCTGAAAGCGTTTGAAATGGGCTTCATCTTTCCAGAACAGCTTGTTGTAGAAATTGAGGACAATTTCAATTCTCGGTCGCAAGGGAGAGTTTTTGTCGAAAGTCTCCTTGATGGCTTCGGGGTAGCTCACAACACCGGCTTCAATGCGTTCCTTGAAGCAAACGCACTTCTTGGAGCAGCACCGCCCGTACTGGTAGTGCAGGCAATACTGGCAGTCCACATCTTCTGCCGTATATTTGAAATCTCTGATTACCATAAATTCCTCCTAAATCTGGGTATGAAAAAGCCGAACAGGAAGTAATTGATAGTTCCTGTTCGGCTCATGTCCTGTATTCATTTTTTAACGCTGCTGGTCTCGCTGTCGCTTTTTCATCCAGCCCTCCAAAAGTTTCATAATGGTTTCTTCCATACGCTGCGGTGTGTACGAGCGTGGAAAGAATTTTCGTATTTTGTCCATTGGCAGCTTCAAATCCCAATTCTCCGGCTTCTTTTGCTCCATCATAATACCGAGCATGGTATCGTCGGTGAGTTTGCCCTCTTGGGACAGTCGCTTCATCCGTTGAGCTTGGGAAAGGGACGGAGTTGCCTGTTCGCTGTCGATGGTTTCAAGGAGCATTTTCTGCTCATCGGGTTTGAGATAGGAAATCTCTACCGCCGGGGTCATACCGATTTTCCCCTCATCAACCATCTTTTGCAGTTCGGGTTCAAGTTCAGTCAGTCGGATATATCTCCTCACTTGGCTTTTGCTGTCACTCGATTGCTGTGCAATCATTTCAGCCGATTCCAACTTCCGACCAAGTTGGTCGGAAGTTAAATCATGCCTTGCTCCTTGTCGCTTGATGGCTTCCAGCTTCATCTTGTATGCCTTGGCTCGTTCGCTGGGCAGGATGTTTTCTCTCTGGAGATTGCTGTCCACCATGATGATTGTGGCTGCGTTGCGGTCGAGGTCACGAACGATGACCGGCATGGTTTTCAGTCCTGCTAACTCGCAGGCGTGTTTTCGCCTGTGACCGGCAATGATCTCATAGCCGCCCTCCTCACGAGGTCGGGCGATAGCCGGAACGATAACACCGTATTCCTTGACACTCTCAACGGTCTGCTGCATGGCTTCATCGTCTCGCACTCCAAAAGGGTGGTCAGGAAAGGGGTGCAGTTCGTCCAGCGGAACATCTTTTATGGTCTCTGTCATAATTACCTCCGATACTTTGAAATGAAAAAAGCGTCCATTGATTTCCTCAGAAGTCAATGAACGCTTTTATGCGTTATTCAGTTTTAATGCTGCTCCTCCTTTCGCAGCTCGTGGGCTGTCGTGATGGCAGCTCATCACAGATTGGGTATCGTGAAGTTGGACAAAATCAGCGAAAACCCCGTGTTTTCAAGGCTTTTGACCTTTGCCCCTATTATAACAGAATAGTCGATTCTCCTGACTATTCCTGTTGCTTTCATTTCCAATCTCCTCTTTCAAAGCCGTTCGGGCAATGTGCCGAGCGGTTATTTTCATTTTGCTACGTTATTATTTGTCACAAAAAGCAATTTTATTCAACCTTTACGGGCAAAAAAGGAAGCAGGCGGCGGTCTGTTTTTTAGTCTCATATCAATTGTAAGACTACAATTAAAAAGTCCAAAGTTTGTTAAACTGTATTGAAAATCCGTATAAAACTAAACGAGCAGAGCAGTTCAATCGGCTCTGCTCAATATTTTTAAGAAAATTTCAAAAAAATATGAAAACTTTTGAAAAAACGTGAACCTTTTTGAAAAAACCTTTGTCTATATATATAGATGGAAAAAAATCAACCATCAAAACTGCCTATACGGCATAAGTGCCGTATAGGCGGTGCTATATTATAACTTTCAGAGGAGGACTCAAAATGAAAGAATTCAAAAAGCTGCTTGCCGGCTTGCTTGCGGTGATAATGGCGTTCAGTGCCGTACCGTTTGCCAATGCGGCAACCGGAAATGTCGATTCCGATAGCGAATTGGAATATTCTGCGAGCGGCGGAATGGGAAAGATAATAAACAATCTTTCCGCCGATGCTGCTGCGAATAAATCCGATGACTATTATATCGTCCAAACCGAGATGAACGGAAACGATGCAACCGTTACGTACTCCGCCATTGCCGACTGTAAAGTGATAGTCGCCGTCTTTGATGAGGACAGCGGAAAGATGATAGGCTCGGGCAATGCCGAGGTTTTATCCACCGAAACCGAAGCAACCGTAACAATTGATTGCAGCTTGCCGACCGAATATGTGCTTAAATCATATCTTGTAGCAAGCGATCTTACGGCTCTCGGTGCAGAATATGTTGATTTGCAATACACCTCGGCTTATCAGGAATTTCTCGATGTGGCTCCGGAGGATTACAGCGAAGATAAAGTTGTTGCTTTTGATGAGGAGCAAGAAGATTTCGGCGTCCTTAACGATACGGTTGTGTCGGCTGAAAGCTCTGCGACAATGACTTATACATATGATGAAGCAACAATGACCTATATTTTTGAGAATGCAACCGATGAAATTAAAGTCCTTAAAGTCGGCGAGATTTTCTATTATGAATACGGCGAAAATTTGAACGAATTTATTCTTTTCAAGGTCAAAAGCATAAAAATCGACGGTTCAAGAGTGACTGTTGTTGAAGACGAGAATATTACTTTATACGAAGTATTCAAGTATATCAGGATAGATGAGGAAGCGGATTTTTCACAGGTTGAAATTGACGAAGATTCTCTCGGCGAGTGCCTCACCGAAGTGCCTCAAACTCGAAAAGCGGCAGCAAGAAGTATCAATGAGGGTGCGGGCTCTTCCTTTTCTCATAGCTTTGCTATCAAATACTCTTTGGGGAGTGACGGCCCTGTCAAAGCAACAATTAACGGAAAGCTTGAGGTGAATATGTCAATTTCCGTTAAACTGCACTATGCACCGGAGCTGTTCGGCAAGGACTATTGTGAATTCAATCTGGAGATAAACACCAAATCATTATGGGAAGTTTCCGTCAGCGGAAAAATAGCCTTAGATAAAGAAAAAGTCAGAATTTCCGTTCCTCTTGTTGAAATGCCGCCATTTTCTCTCACCATAAACCTCTATCCGGTTCTTGAATTTTCGGGCAGCATAAGCTTAAGTGCGGAAGTGGAGGAAAAAACCACCTACTCCTTCGATTCAAATACAAAAGAATTGAATAAGGTCAAAAAAACGGATATGATTCCCGACGTGGAGATTAAAGAAAAAGCAGAGTTCAAAATAGGCGTCGGTCTCCAGCTTAAACTGGCGTTAGAAATTGTCAAGAAAGAGCTGGTCAGTTTTTCCGTATCGGGTGAAGGCGGAGCAAAGGCAACGGTGACCTTAGACACAGGATTGAATCTTTGGCTCGATAAGCATCACCCATGTTCGGCTTGCTTTACCGGTAAAATAAACGGATTTATAGAAGCCAAAATTACATTCTCAATAAAGATAGTGCCGAAGATACTTGAATTAAACTTCGATGCGGTAAAGTGGACCCTTGAACCATATATTTGTGATTTTTATGTTTCGGTTTCGGATTCCGGCATCGAATGCGGCTTGGGCAACTGCCCGAAGGTAGAATATTCGGTGACATTTGTTGTTCTTGATATGACCGAATTACCCATAGAGGGTGCAGACGTCTCCTGCTCCACCGGTCGCTGTGATGCGGACGGCGACGAAAAATATGACGATACCTCAATAAAAACAAACGAAAAAGGAGAATGTGTTTTTTATCTGAAGCAAGGTGCTCATTCCGTAACAATCAGCGACTCGGCTGATGATAAAACGATTGACGTCAATATGATCGGCACCTCAAGAAAAATCTCCGTTATCCTTGATAATTCAACCGGAGGCAGCGTAACTCCAACCCCCGGAATAATCAATAATCTGACCTACACTATACGTAACGGTAAGGCCGCCATAACGGATTGCAGCACTTCGGTGAGCGGCGCGGTTATTTTGCCGTCGGCAATATACGGAGCACCCGTTACCGAAATACATGGCCGTGCGTTCAGTGATTGCAATAAAATCAGCAGTATAGTAATACCGGATACAGTAACAAGTATAGGTAATTATGCGTTCTACGGCTGCACAAGCCTTGCGAGCATAACAGTTCCCGACAGCGTAACGAGCATTGGCTATGATGCATTCTGTGGTTGCACAAGTCTTAAAAGCGTAACACTCCCTGACAGCGTAACGAGCATTGGCCATGATGCGTTCGAAAATACCTCATATTATAATAGCAGTTCAAATTGGGAAAACGGAGTGCTTTATATCGGTAATCATCTTATCTCCGCAAAAACTTCGATTTCGGGTGCGTATAAAATCAAAAGCGGAACAATAACCGTTGCGGATTGTGCATTCTACAATTGTGCAAGCCTCGCAAGCATAACAATACCCGATAGTGTTACAAGCATTGGCTGGCGTGCGTTCGAGTACTGCACAAGCCTTGCGAGCATCAAAATACCCGCAGGAGTTAAAAAAATCGGAAGTAGTGCATTCTACAATTGTGCAAGCCTTTCCGCCATAAATGTTGATTCGGGAAATACGGAATATTTAAGTGTTGACGGAATCCTTTTCAGCAAAGATAAAACGGAGCTTCTTGCATATCCCGCAGGTAAGGGCGGTACCGCATATTCGATACCGAATACCGTAACAGCCATTGGAAGCTGTGCGTTCAATTATTGCAAAAGCTTTACAAGCATAACAATTCCAAACAGCGTAACGAGCATTGGCAGTTCTGCGTTCTCCGGCTGCACAAGCCTTGCGAGCATAACAATTCCCGACAGCGTAAAGAGTGTTGGCGGGGGCGCGTTTGAGGATTGCACAGGTCTTAAAAGTTTAACAACGAGTATCGATTGTTTTACATATCAAACCTTCCATAGTTCCTTCTTTGGCGACTCCTACTATACATCTAACTACCCGAATCTGGAATCTGTTACCTTTAGCTATGGGATAAAAAGCATTCGCGAAGGTTGTTTTAGAGCCTTGACAAGCCTTAAAAGCATAACAATCCCCGAAAGCGTAACAAGCATTGGCGATTATGCGTTCGAGGACTGTGCAAGCCTTGCGAGCATCAAAATTCCAAACAGTGTAACGAGCATTGGCACTTCTGCGTTCTCCGGCTGCACAAGCCTTAAAAACATAACAATCCCCGACAGCGTAACGAGCATTGGCGAGGAGGCGTTCTCCGGCTGCACAAGACTTGAAAGCATAACGATTCCTGACAGCGTAACGAGCATTGGCGAGGAGGCGTTCTCCGGCTGCACAAGACTTGAAAGCATAACGATTCCTGACAGCGTAACGAGCATTGACGATTTTGTGTTCTCCGACTGCACAAGCCTCGCAAGCATAACAATTCCAAACAGCGTAACGAGCATTGGCACTTCTGCGTTTTATAATACGGCAATGTTGGTTGTTTATTATTCCGGCACACAGGAGCAATGGAAAAAAATAAGCATCGGCAGCAATAACAGCAAGCTGACAGGTGCAAAAATTCATTACGGCAGCTCCGTTTCGGCTGCAAGCTACAAAACCACGAAAGCATCTGCCGCAGCCTTTTCGCTTCGTGATTCTTCAAACACCGTTTACACAGCCTCGGCACAAAATGCCGTGCCCGGTGAGCTTTATATGCTCTATGCTTTTTCAAACGGTACCGATCTTTCGTCACTTGAATATGTTGCCCAGCTTAAAGCCGACAGCAGCGAAGTGAAATTCAGATATATTCCCCGAAATTCCGGTGAGCTGAATGTAATTATAGTCGGCAAGTTCGGCAGCAGCGATGCCCAAAAGCCGATTGAACCGGAGTACGGCGTTGAACGGCTGGAGCTTATCAACGCCCCGACAAATACCGAATATGATTATCTTTCTTCCTCTGCCGTAGACCTCAGCGGCTTACGGCTCAAGGCTTTCTACTCTGACGGTGAAGCCAAAGAGGTTACGGCGGCAGACGGGGTTACCGCGAGCGAGCTTGATACCTCAAAGCTCGGCGAGCAAATCATACAACTTGAATATGAAGGCGCTTTCTTAAACATAACAATTAAGATTACCCCGAGAAAATTCAATGTAACTTGGAAAGTGGACGGAGTTGAAGATGTGAAAAAGGTGACGGAAAATACCGCCATCACTCTGCCCGAAGCACCCGTAAAGACGGGATATTCATTCAAGGGCTGGACTCCCGAAATCCCCGATGTCATGCCCGCAAGCGACAAGACCTTTACGGCTGTATTTGAAGCGAATATCTACAACGCCGTATTTAATGCGGACGGCGGCAAATGGAGCGACGGCAAAACAGAAAAGACCGTTCCGACTGCGTTTGATGCTAAAATCGAAGTCCCCGTAAACCCGACAAAGCAGGGATATGTGTTCTCAAAATGGAATGTTGAACCCGGCAAAATGGACAGCGTAAACGGCAAAGCCTTCACCGCCGTATGGATTCCCGCAACCGATACGCATTACACCGTCGAGACATACACGATGAACACATCGGGCGAATATGACAAAACCGTTCGTGCGTTCACGGGTACGACCGATTCAACAGCAATTGCCGAATATTCCGTTACGACAGGCTTTACTCTCAACTCCGAAAAGAGCGAGCTTTCGGGCGAGATAAAAGCGAACAGCTCCCTTGTTCTCAAAGTCTATATCGACAGAAACAAGTACGCTTTCACAACCGTTGTTGACGGCACGGAGAACACAAACGAATATTATTACGGTTCACTTATCACCGAGCCTTCCGCACCGGTTAAGAACGGATATAAATTCGTCAAGTGGAACGGCGATATTCCCGAAACGATGCCCGCAAAGAGCGTTAGAATCACCGCAGAATTTATTAAATCGTATTCCTGCCCCGACTGCGGAAACGAAATTCTCGGCGAGGATGCAATAAATGCACATATCGCAAAGGAAAAGCTGATGAAATCAACCATTACAATCAAAAACAACAGCGGTTCAAAAACGATAAATTACGGTGAAACACTCCATCTGACGGCGATTGCAACAATGCCCGCAGATGCAAAAATCGTTTGGTATGTTGACGGCACGAAAAAGGGCGAGGGCAAAACCTTTGATGTTAAATTTGACAGCGGTACGAAAACCGTTGAAGCAAAGCTCGTTGATGCAAACGGAAATGTCCTCAAGGACAAAAACGGAAACGAAATATCAACCTCCGAAAAAGTGACCGTAAATGCGGGACTTTGGCAGAAAATCGTCTCGTTCTTCAAAAATCTCTTCGGCTCGGACAGAACGGTAGTACAGTAACAGGAGAATAGTTCGGTAACAGAACGATGTTTTAGCAACAGCAATACTCCCCACAGCTTCGGCTATGGGGAGTATGTTGCTTAAGATGATTATGAAGTCAGAGCTTTTTATGTCGACTCGAATTATAATCTTGATGATATTTTCGACAGATAATTACATACAACGATTTGGGTTGTAAACAAACAAAAATCATGCTAAAATAAAACCATAAAATCTTCGGAGGTACAAAATGAAATTTCTGCATTTATCTGACCTGCATATCAGCAAGAGAGTCAACGAGTTTTCATTGCTTGAAGATCAAGAATACATTCTCACTAAAACAATTAACATAATTGATGACGAAAAGCCCGAGGCGATTATTATCGCAGATGATGTTTATGATAAATCTGTTCCATCGGCAGATGCTGTTCAGCTCTTTGATGATTTCCTTTGCAGGCTTGCAAAACGCAGCTTGATGAACTGATTCCTGCAAAAGAAAACAGAATCAGAGAAGCCGAAGATGTTGTTGCAAAATGTAGGCAGGATATATCCGCATTTACCGCATCTTATGCAGAAGTTAACAAGCAGTACAAAGCTCTTACGGAAAGCCTGAAATTTGAAAGCAAATCCGCTGCCAATGCATATAAATCCGTGCTTAAAAATACACTCAGAGCAATGCAGACTGCCCTTGCAATGAACGGTAAGAAGATAAGCAGCCGCAAAGGTGATTTTTCGGAATTTGCCGACGTTTGCGATATAACCCGTCCAACAGCCGAAAAAATGATAAGAAATCTTGTGAAGCTTACGTCGAAGTGGATCGTAATGTGCGGCAATTCATTGCTTCCGAATGAATTAAAAGACAGACTGAAAAAGATAATTACGGAAAGAGCAGAAGTGTTGAAGCAATAAGTGCAATTTGAATATAACGCCTATTATCCAACATGTACCTTTACCGAATATTAAGATCAGCTTAAACTGTTGCAATAATTGTCAGCCTTTGTTATAATATCGACGAACAAAAAGAAAAAACGGTCGTTTTGCGATCAATACGAGGTGTTGAATTGAAAAAGTTTATTTCGCTGCTGGTTGCAGTAGTTGTTGCTCTTTTGCCGCTTATGCCGTTAAGTGCGGTAAAATCCGAGGCGGCACAGATAGATTTCACCTGCGGCGTGAATGCAACATGGTCACTCGATGAATACGGAGTGATGACTGTCAGCGGTACGGGTGAAATGTATGATTACAATTTTCTTACCCCTCCGTGGCAGGATTTCAAAAGCAGCATTAAAAAGATAGTTATTGAAGAAGGAATTACCAAAATCGGAGCTTCTGCCTTTCGCTCTTTACCCGCTGTCACCGACTTGCACATAGCATCTTCCGTTGAAATTATCGGAAATGCCGCCGTTCAGTCCTTGGAAGCCTTTGACAGAATTACAATCGGTGAAAACAGCAAGCTGCGTCAAGTGAGCTATCAGGCACTTGAGTTCACAAAATGGTATAATTCAAAGCCCGACGGCGAGGTTGTTTATCTCGGAAATGTCTTGTATGATTATAAAGGCAACACACCCGAAGAAATCACCGTCAACGTTAAAGAGGGCACCACCGCAATATGCGATTGGGCTTTTTACGGTAAAAGTCTGATTGATATAACAATTCCCGACAGCGTTGATTATATCGGAGAAGGTGCCTTTTCCGGCGTACCTATGCTTCAAAATCAGCCGACGGGGCCTATCTATATCGGAAAAATTTTTGCCGGATATTCGGGCGATATTCCTCTTTCCGAAACGAATTTTGAAATTAAGGACGGCACGACTTTTATTTTAGACAGAGCTTTTTACGAGAGCGACAGGATAACGAGCGTTAAAATTCCTGCGAGCGTTCGTCAGATAGGTGCAAATGCGTTTCATTTCTGTAAAAACCTTGAAGAGGTTACTTTTGCGGAAAACAGCGAGCTTCGATTTGTTGATGATTTCGCGTTTTGGAAATGCTATGAGCTTGCAAGCATTGAATTACCCGAAAGCACCGAATACATAGGCAATCGTGTTTTTTGCCACGTTAAAAAGCTTGAGGTTCTCAATATCCCGAAAAATGTTAAAAGCATGGGAGTTGAGCTTGCATACAATTCTAACATAAACAGAATAATAATTGATGAGGGCAATACGGATATTTTTGTTGATAAAGAAAGCGTTGTATATACTCGGGATAAAAAAACTCTCCTGTTTTCGATTCCGCAGACAAAGCTCACCGAATACGAAATTCAAAAGGAATGTGTACTTATCAGGGAGTATGCTTTTGCGTTCTCTCCGATAAAGAATGTTGTTTTCAATGACGGATTGGAGTACATCGAAACATATGCTTTTTGGTATTCATCGCTTGAAAGCGTATCCCTTCCGAAAACGGTAAAGAAAATGGGCTCGTATGCGTTTTCGTATTGCGATGGTTGTACGACCGTTACTCTTGCACAGGGTATAACAAGAGTCGATTACGATGTATTTCACGGCAACGGGGCACTTACTCAGCTCAATCTTCCGAACAGCCTTAAAACCATTGATCGCAATGCTTTTTCAACCTGTTCCGCCTTGAAAAAAGTAATCATTCCGGCGGGAACAACGGTATATGAAGATTCCTTTGAAAAATGTAAGGCACTTACATTTTATTGCTACGAAAATTCCTCGGCTCATATATGTGCAGAGGAAAACGGCTTCCCGTATGTGCTCCTTGACGAAATTCTTAACGATACCGCCATAAAGCAGGCTCTCGACAAGGCTCGGAATATCGACAGAACGATGTATACCGATGCAAGCCTTGCCATTCTCGATGCGGCTGTCAGCGAGGCCGACCTTGAAGCAAAGGGCATTACCCAAACTCAGCTTGACGAATGGAGCAATACGATAGAATCGGCACTTGAAAGTCTGCAATATAAGCCTGCCGACTATTCCGCCGTCACTGCGGCAAAAAGCAGAGCACAGGCAATTAACCGCAACGTATATACCGAAGCGAGCCTTGCAGTGCTCGACAATGCCGTTGCTGCCGTTGAATATAATTTGACGATAGATAAGCAGTTACAGGTAAACTATTTTGCGATAAATGTTGAAAACGCAATAAACAAGCTGCAATATCTCCCCGCCGATTACAGCGAGTTAAATGCACAGATTGAAAAGGTGAACGCCATTGACAGGCGGTATTATACGGATTTATCACTTATTGCACTCGATACTGCGGTGGAATCGGTCGATTATAATCTCAATATCACTGAACAGAGCCGTGTTGCGGCGTATGTTGAAAACATCAAAAAAGTAATGAATGCTCTCGAATACGCCTCCGTAGTGCTTCGGCATGAGCCTTGCGGTGTCATAGTTTCCGCAACCGCAAAGGAGATAAATCCCGACACACGCCTTGCAGTTGAAGAGATCGATCCCTCCGAATATGAGGGAACGAATTTTGCCGTTGGCGGTTCGATAAAAAGTCTGCGTTTTTACGATATAAATCTTGTGTATGAAGCGGTGACGGTTCAGCCGAACGGCACGGTAACCGTAAAAATCAAGCTCGCAGACGGCGTTGATCCCGCAAAATGCAAGGTTTATCATGTTACCGAAGATATTGTAAACCCGCTTGTCAGATTTGCAAGCACGATTGACGGAAATTATATCGTTTTCCAAACAAACCATTTCAGCGAATTTGCAGTCGCCGAGGTCGAAACGATACTTGAAAATATAGAAATAACGGCTCCGCCCGCAAAAACCGAATACACTATAGGTGAACAGCTTGACTTGACGGGTATGGAGGTAACGGTTCGCTACAGCAACGGAATAAGCGAAAAAATCACCGATTACAAGGTTGAAATGACGCAGCTTGATTCCGTCGGAACGAAAAAAATATCGGTATATTATACTTACGGAAAAATAACTAAAGTCGCCGAATTTGAAATCAATGTTTCCGAAAGCAAACACTCTGTACAGATTACCGAAAACGGAAAATCGGTTGAAAAAATCAACAAAAAGCTCGGTATTTTTTCGCTTTATACAAAAGCTTCCGTTCAGCTCGGATGCTCGCTCAATAACATCGAGGGCTGTACGGTACGTTGGTCATCGGATAATTCAAATGTGCTTGTCGATAAAAACGGCAAAGTGACCTGCAAAGGCTTTTTCGGAGCGAAAAGGGCAAACATTACCGCTGAAATTCTTGATGCAAACGGTAATACGATTGCAACCGATACGGTTCACGTAACATTCTATAAACTCCCATTACAGCTTTCAAGGATGTTCGGCGTGATAAAAAAGACATTTGCTTTTTGATTAAAATTTCACAAAACGCAAAAACGACTCGAAATGCAATGCACTTCGGGTCGTTTCGCTTTTAAAAACCTTTATATCAGAGTATATGATATTCCGTTCAGCTCGGCAAAAGAATGTGCCGCAGAGCCTTCTTCACAACGTATATTCAGCGAATCACAGCCGGAAAAGGCATCATCGGCAATCGTCGTAACGCTTGACGGAATTGTAATTGTTTTCAGTGATGAGCATTGTGCAAACGCTTCATCACTTATTGTTTTCGTGCCATCGGGAACAGATACGGATGAGAGGCTTGTGCAGCCGTAAAAAGCACCGATTCCGATTGATTGGAGTGAAGACGGCAGAGAAACCGAGGTGAGAGAAGTGCAATCCGAAAACGCTTCTTGTCCGATTTGCGTAACGGAAGATGGAATCGAAACCGATTTAATGCTTGTGTTGCCCGAAAACGCACCCGCACCGATAGCTGTCACCTTGCTTGAACCGAGACTTGACGGTATCGTAATGCTCGATTCACTGCCTGTATATTCGGTGAGAACTCCGCCCGAAGCACCGTAGTTGTTTTCGGGATTCGTTGTCGGCTTAGTGGTGGTAGTCGGTTTAGCAGTAGTCGGCTTGGTAGTGGTCGGTTTGGTAGTGGTCGGTTTGGTAGTGGTCGGCTTGGTAGTGGTCGGCTTGGTAGTGGTCGGCTTGGTAGTGGTCGGCTTGGTAGTGGTCGGCTTAGTGGTAGTCGGTTTGGCAGTGGTCGTTTCTCTTTCGGTTGTTGACTTTTTCGTTTCCGTAGTCGAAGGCTTCTTTGCCTTTGTGGCGGCGTGGCTTTCGATTGTTTCCGTTTCAGTCGTATGCTCGCTTGCGGACACGCTCGCAGCAGTTGTCGTAATCGGCTTTGTTGTCGATAAAACGACGGTCAACGGCTGTGACGAGACATCCGTAAAGGTCAACACTTCGGTTGACGGCTCCGCAAAAGTTGTCATTTCAACCTCTTGAAAAAGAGAAGAATGCACTGTTGTATTTTCAGCCGCTTCTTTGTTTTCAATATAATTCTTAATGGTCGCCGAGCCTCCGACGGTAACTGCTCCCGCAACAGCAACAGCGGTTATTTTAACGGCTATAGAGGTAGCGGCGGTGGTTGCGACACCACCTGCCGCAGTGGCAGAAGCAGAAGTTGCGGCACCCGCGGCTGCTCCGGCGGCAGAGGACGCTGTGGCAGTTGCCGTACTCGCACCGGTTGAGACGGCTAAAACCGTTTCCGAAAGTGCGGCGGGGACAACAACATTTTTCGTTTGATATGACAAAACGGAAAGCAAAACGGGAATCGCACCGAAGCTGTAAAGCGTGGGATCTTTTTTACGCAATTTATTGAATTTCTTCTCAAATTTTTTTCTTCCGTAGTGAAGTCTGGTTTTTACCGTATTGACGGGAATATCCAATATTTCGGAGATTTCAATCAGACTTCTTTCTTCATAGTAAAACAGAACCATACAGGCACATATTTCCGGAGAAAGACTATGCAACATATCCGTAACGTTTTTTCGCAAATCTTCTTTTTCTATATACTCCTGCGGAATGGAAGCATCCCATTCGTCAATGCTTTCTTCTGTTTTTTCTTCTATAACAGCCTTAATCGGAGCGTAGACTCTTTTTTCTTTTATTATGTAATTTTTGCATTCATTCTCAACAATTGCTTTTATCCAGATTTCAAATTTGTTCGGATCATTCAAATCCGAGAGCTTTTGAAATGCCTTTAAATAGGTGTTTTGCAAAACATCTTGAATGTCGTCATCGTTTTTTAAAAACAGCTCTGCGGTGGCATATGCGGTTTTTACAGTAAGCAAGTACAGTTCGTCAAAAGCACTCTTGTCATTTTGTAATGCTCTGTCTACCAGCTTTGAAAAATCAACCGTTTCTTTCATCATACCCTCCGACAAATTTCGTCACCCCGGTCGCAACCGACAAATCGAGTTCGGATTTGTCGGTTGCGACCATACAAAATATAACATATTATCAAAATTCTATCAATGTTTATTCAAAAAAAATTATTTTTTTAATTTTTCAAAAGATTGAACCTTTTTGAGAAAACCATTGTCTATGTCAAGTGCTTTTTATTAAAAAAATCCGCTGCCGATACCCGACAGCGGATTTTTGTTTATTCATTTTGCTTTGATTCAAAAAACAAATCAGTTTTCTTTCTTTGTTTTAACAACTGCTACAGCACCTGCTGCGAGAGCAAGGAGAGCGATTGCGGGAACAAGAACAGTGCTGCCTGTTGAGGGGATATTTGACTCAACCTTAGCGGGCTTCTTTGTTGCCGCAACGGTAGCTGCCGACGTTGCATTGCCTTCGTCAATAACCGTGTTTTTGGGATCACGGGTAACAACAGGCTCGGAAGCAAGAAGGTCACCGATATTAACTGTGGTAAGTACGCCGAGAATATCGTCCAACGGATTCTTGGTTGTTGCTCCCGATGAATCTGCGGTTGTTACTTCGGTTGAAACCGGCACTGTTGTTGCGGTAGTGTCGGGAGCTTTGGTTGTTGTTTCTTTAGTTGTTGCTTCGGTTGTTGCTTCGGTAACAAAATCATCGTTGGGATCATCGTTAGCTGTTGTTACTTCGTCTGCAAATGCAGAACAAGCAAATGTGCATGCTGCGATTGCCGCCATAAGTACAGCAAGAAGCATTGAAACTGTCTTTTTCATTTCTGAATACCATCCTTTTTTAATTTTTGACTTTACAGTCATTTGAGTGCATTATCAATTTTACACATTATGCGGCAATTTGTCAAGCAAATATATTTACCAAAATAACATAATAATACCGATAAATGTTGTTGATAATATGCATTTTGCGGCTTTTCATAGCCAAAATACTGATATAATCTATATGAAAGGAGCAAAAATATGTCCTTTAGTTTTCCTAAAAAAGAAAAATACAACAAGGCTCAATGGCATTTCGGTGTCGAAAACAACAAGGAGTACGACCTCAACGATGAGGAAATCCATACCGATGTTCTCGGAAGCTACACCGGAACAGGATATGACGATATTTACCCTGTGCAGGATGCCGATGACCTTTAATTGACAGCTTGTGAGGCGTGTATTGTGCCTATACACGCCTCGCACCGCCATCCTTGTCCCCTTTCCGCATCCTTTCCCCAAAGAATGCGGTTATATAGAAATTCCGCTTTTCCGAGTTATTCTCGGCTGCCCTATCCATCCATCGTTTCAGGTCAATTAAGCGAAAGTTCTGTCTGTTTATTCGTTTCCGAGAATATGTTGAACGCAACAACCTTTTCTCCGGAAACCGTATAGAGAATATCTTTGATAAACGTGCCTCTTACGGCAGCATCTGCAATATAAGAAATATCGTGGTTAAATATGCCGAGCTGAACAAGCTTTCCGTCCGACACATCAAAAAGAACATATGCGGAAATTTCAGTTCCGTTTTTTTCGTCTTTCTTGAGAACCGGAATCCCGAAAAGCTCTTTATCTTTAACGAGCATAACACTTCTGCCATCGTCGGCAGATACGGAGCGGCAGCTTTCATCGAGCGAATAGGTTGCGGTTATTTCGGGATTTGACGGATCACTTACGTCAAAAAGCGTTAAATTAATTATGCCGTCCTTTGTTTCATTCACTCCGATAAGCAGAGTATCCGAAACAGCATAAAGAGAATCCGAAAAAGCTTTTGAATCTATTTTTCCCGCAACTTTCGGAAAAGAAGTGTTTGAAAAATCAATTATCATTGTTTTTTCTTCATCGCCGTCAACCATAACATACGCATTGCTGCCTATGAATTTTATGCTCTGAATTTTATCTCCCGGAAAGATACCTTTAAGACCGCTGACAAATTCCATTTTGCTGTTGAGAACATAGAAACAGCTTACCGTTTTATCGGTTGTTAATGCGGCAAGACAGCCGGTTTTTTCGTCAATAAAAACTCCGCCTACCAAAGAGCCTTGAACAACATACGAACCCGAAAATACTATCGAGGAGCCTTCGATATTGAATCTGTATATCTCGGTAAAGCTGTTGCGGTTGTTTTCTTTATCCGCTTCGAGAGAAACAAATTCTCTTGCGACCGCAATCGCCGAGGACGAACAGTAAACATCCTTTCCGCATCCGAGCATTGCAAAGCATCCGACTTCATTTGAAAAATTATCAACATCGGTAACGGTTACAAAGAGGTACGATGCTTCGGGATCATTGACCGCAATAAAAATATCCTCCGCATCAAGCTTTTTTTGCACGCCGTCAATACTGAGTATGGGAATTGCGGTTTTATAATCATCGTTTTTGGAAACGGGTATGGATTTTGCCGTAACAAGACAAAGTCTGTTTTCATAAAGATTTGATGAAATGTATTCGCCGTCCTGTATGTGTTCCCTTACCTTTTCGGGTGAATAAGGATCGGATATATCATAAAAAACGGCAAGCGTTGAAACATCATCGTAGCCCGCAATGCTTCCGAAAGTATAGCGGTGCCTTTTCATAATTGCGGTAAGGCAATTGTTTTTCAGATAAATCTCAATACATTCGTCAAAATTCCTTTTGCTGATGCCTTCGGAAAGAACAATTGTCGAAACGGTTTCAAAGCTGCCATCCGTAAGCGTTCTGACGATTTTAATCTGCTCAACCGTATCGCCTGTTTCTTTATCGGAGCCGGTCGATACAATATAAAGATATTCGCCATCGGTTTTGACGATATCCGCTTTAAAATCGCCGTAGGTCGTAACTCCGTCGGATTCATTTGCGTCTTTGCACTTTTCTATGCCCTCTTTTATTGTCCCCATAACAGCCTGATTTGCTATCGCAACATATTCGCTATAGCCGCCTATCAAGCCGTTTTTTGTTGTTTCTTCCGATAATTGAGGCTTTTCCGAATCCGTATTATTTCGGTCAGCGGTTTTATTTGTTGTTTTTTCGGCGGGAAGCTTTTCCGTTTTTCCCGCAAGAATTTCTTCAACCGCTTTTTCGACTTCCTCATAGCTTCCGGCATTTTTAACGGGAGAATCGCTCTTATATCCATCATAGAACGAATCGGTTTTGACAACCATTACGCCGCCCGTTTTCATAACAAGAACACCCGAAACAACAATTGCAAGCATTGCGGCTATTGCTGTCAGCCTGCGAAGCAAAGCAATACTGCCGCTTTGCGATTTTAATTCAGTCCCCGTTTTATCGGAAAAATCCGTTTCCGCATTTTTTAACATAGTAACAACGCTTTCTTTCTGCAAGCGAAGCGGTATGTTTGCGGATTCAGAGCTGTTTTCAAGCTCTTTTTTCAGTATATCCATTATCCGTTTATCGTTCTTATTCATCGGTCGGCCTCCTTTCCCCCGTTATTATCTTCAAGCAAAACTCTTAATTTTTTCAGGCTGCGTTTAAGCTTTGAACGTACTGTTGATGACGGACAGCCGAGAATATCCGCTATTTCGTGGCTTCTGTAATTTCCCAGAACGCTGAGAAGAACTATCTCCTTTTCTTCTGTGTTCAGCCGTTCAAGAGCACTTTTCAATTCCACCGACAGCTCAATATTTTCAAAATTCGACGGTTCGGTAAAAGCTCCGTCCTCGTCATCAATATAAACCAAATCTTTACTCTTTTGGCTTTCGGTATAATGTCTTTTGCAGGAAGCACAAAGAATTTTGAAAATCCAACCTTTGAATGCTTTTTCGTTTTTGAGCGACTTTATCTGACGGAAGGCAGATAAAACGGCATCCGAAACCGCATCCTGAGCAAGCTGTTCACTGCCGGTAACATAACGGGCATAGCAATACATTTCTTTATAGTAAAGCTCATACAGCTCCCCGAACGCTTCCGAACTGCCCGCCTTTGCCGAAGCAACAAGATCGTTAATCTGAGTGCTCAAAATCTACCCTCCCAATCACTCTCAATTAATAAGTGTCATTTAACTGTATTTTTGTTGCAAATTTTTTTAAAAATTAAATGAGAATTTTAAATATTAATCCGTTTATACTATACACGAAAAAAACTAATAAAGCAAGGTGTTAAATATGAACAAGAAATCAGCGGCATTGATTATTTTACCGATTGTTTTTTTGAGTGCCTGCACCGGCAGAGCGACTCTTGAAAACAATAATGTTAATGCACCCGTGAGCGTTGAGGATAAGCGAACTCAAGAATATTCATCCGAATCCTCCGCTCCTCCTGCCGAAACCTCGCCTCTTACCGGAAGACCGATTCTGCCTCTTGCGGAATTTACCGTTAACGATCCCGATAATTCAAGAAAGCTGCCCACCGAAAAAATCGAACACAGCTACGGAGTTTCCGAAAGCTCGCAGCCGCATATGAACTCCGTTAATGCTCAAAATTTTTTCGACACAAAGGGCTACCGTGCCTTTTGCCTTGACCGCAAATCCTCCGAAAAGATTTTATATCTCACGTTTGACTGCGGTTGGGAAAACGGCTACACCGATAAAGTTCTTGATGTTCTGAAAGAAAAAAATGTCCCCGCAGCCTTTTTCTGTACACTCGACCACATCAAATCCTCACCCGAATTAATTGCAAGAATGATTAACGAAGGACACATTGTGGGCAATCATTCAACAAAGCATCCGAATTTTTCACAGATCAGCCGTCAACGTATGGCAGATGAAATTCTTGAATGCGATAACTATCTTCGTCAAAATTTCGGTTACACCTCCGCATTTTTTCGTTTTCCGGAGGGTTGCTATAACGAAAGTGCCCTTGAGCTTGTCGGCTCGATGGGATACACAAGTGTTTTTTGGTCGTGTGCCTATGCCGATTGGGATGTCAACGCCTTAAAGAGCGGGGATTACGCTTTCAAAATCGTCACCTCCCGTCTGCACCCCGGAGCAGTTATACTGCTCCATTCGGTTTCGCCCGATAATTCCGCCGCTCTGGGCAGCATCATCGATTGGGCAAGGCAAAACGGCTATGAGTTTAAATCACTTGATTACTATAGAGCCTGAATTTTTTTACTTGAAAAGCCCTGATGTATGTGATATATTATAAAGTAATGGGAAATAATTTGTCATAACACAGAGGTAAAACAGAATGGAAAGAATTACGAGCTTTAATGTTGACCACGACCTTTTGACCGAAGGAATCTATGTTTCTCGAATCGACGGCGACATAACGACCTATGACTTGAGAACAAGAGTTCCCAATTCCGGAGATTTTATGGATACGACAACAGCTCATACCGTTGAGCATATGTTTGCAACCTTTGTCAGAAATTCGGAAATCGGCAGTGACGTTATCTATTTCGGCCCAATGGGATGCAGAACGGGATTTTATCTTCTTGTTCGCAATGCCGACAACGCAAAAATCCTCGGAATAACCAAAAAAATTCTTGCCGATATAATCGCCTATGACGGTAAGGTTTTCGGAGCATCAAAAAAAGAATGCGGAAATTATCTTGATCTTGACCTTGAAAAAGCAAAGCAAGAGTGCCGCAGGTATCTTAAAGCTCTTGAAAAAGAACAAACCTTTGAATACAAATCTTAATATAGACAAGTTAAAAGGCTGTCGCAAACCGCGGCAGCCTTTAATTGTTTTTCGATTATTGCTTTTTGAGTCTTATAACATTCCAACTAAACGGCTTCAGCTCAATTTCGAGCTTTGTTCCATCAATTGCGGGAACGGGATTATTATGCGGCTTAACCCTAACGTTGCCGAAGGTGTTTTCGTCTTTCTTGTCATATCCGTCCATCGAGATAAACTCACACGGCATAAAGCCGTCGAAATCCATAAGATTAACGTCAAGCAGTACGCTTTCATCGAGGCTCTTATTCACGCAGAAAACAGCCATTTCTTCGTTTTCCTCATCATAGGTTGCAATCGTTTCGATATAAGGAACATCGGTGAACGCCTTGCAATCGTATTTGGGTGAATCTATAAGAGGAAGAAGTGCACAGCCTCTACCGTAATTTGAAAGATGCATAAACGGAAAATATGTTGTCTGCTCAAATGCACCGCCGCCGGTTTTTGTGAATATCGGTGCAATAACATTAACAAGCTGTGCAAGACAAGCGATTTTAACCCTGTCGCAATGACGCAAAAGCGTTATGAGAAATGAACCGACAAGGAGAGCATCCTCAAAATTATATATATCTTCGAGAAGCGGCGGAGCGATGCTCCACTTCTCAAAGGGAGCGTTGTTTGAATGATACCAAACATTCCATTCGTCAAACGAAAGGTTTATCGTTTTGTTTGAACGCTTTCTCGCTTTAACATAGTCGCAGGTGGAGATTATCGAGCGAATAAAATCCTCAACCTCAACCGTTCTTGCAAGGAAGCTCATAACATCGTCATCGTGGTTGCCGTAATATTGATGAAGCGAAACATAATCAATACTGTCATAAGCGATTTCAAGGCTTTCAGCTTCCCATTTTGCAAAGGTTGCCATATTTCTGCTTGAAGAACCGCAAAGCACCGTTTCGATTTCGGGGCTTGTCCATTTCATAAGCTTTGAGGCTTCAAGTGCAGCTCTGCCGTATTCAACGGCGGTTTTCGCACCCATCTGCCATTTACCGTCCATCTCATTACCCAAACACCAAAGCTTTATGTTATGAGGTTCTTCGACTCCGTGCGAACGCCGTAAGTCAGACCAATATGTTCCGCCCTTGTGGTTGCAGTATTCAACAAGGTTTCTTGCCTCATCTGCACCGCGTGTGCCGAGATTCACCGCCATCATACATTCGGCATCAACCTTTTTACACCAATTCATAAATTCATTTGTTCCGAAAGTGTTCGGTTCCGTTGTTCCCCATGCAAGGTCAAGCCTTTTCGGTCTTTGTTCAACCGGTCCGACGCCGTCCTCCCAATTATAACCGGAAACAAAGTTTCCGCCGGGATACCTGATAACGGGAACGTTCAGCTTTTTAACCATTTCAATAACGTCTGTGCGGAAACCGTTTTCGTCAGCCGTCGGATGGTTCGGCTCATAAATACCGCCGTAAACAGCTCTGCCGAGATGTTCTATAAACGAGCCGTAAATTCTTTTATCAATATTTCCGATTCTGAATTCTTTTGCAAGAGTAATTTTCGCTTTCATATTTTCACGCTCCTGTTATTTTCCGTTTTTTCCGAGCATTTCGTGCTTGAGATCCCAAAGAGCTTGAGAAAGGTCAACATAATAATTATGAGGATTTTCAAATCTTGTAACCTCATCCCAAAGAGTATCAACCTGTTGCTTACAGTATTCACGAATTTCCTTTGCACTTTTTTTGTTAAATACGCATTTTCCTTTATCAAAAACAGGTTCAAGAAGCTCTCTTGAAACAAAATCCGTAACAAGCTTTCGTTTCCAGGTAAAATCGGGATCAAAAAGCTCATAGGGCTTTGAATCGTCAAGAACCTCATCAACAAGGGTGATAAGGTCGGCTATCGCCTTGCCGCTTTCCTTATCATAAAGTCTGTAAACTCTTTTATTGCCCGGAGTTGTTATTTTTGAAACATTTTCGCTAAGCTTGATTTTCGGAATAACCTTTCCGTCCTTTTGAACACCGCAGAGCTTATAAACTCCGCCAAGCACGGGACTTGACGATGAGGTTATGAGCCTTTCACCGACTCCGAACGAATCAACCCTTGCACCCTGTGCAAGCATATCTCTGATTATATATTCATCAAGCGAGTTTGATGCAACAATGGCACAATCCTCATAACCGGCTTCATCAAGCATTTTTCTTGCCTTGCGTGAAAGATAAGCGATGTCACCGCTGTCAATACGTATTCCTTTCGGTCTTTTGCCCATCGGAGCAAGAACCTCGTCAAAGACCTTGATAGCATTCGGAACGCCCGATTTTAAAACATTATAAGTATCCACAAGCAGAGTACAGCTATCGGGGTATTCCTTGGCATATGCCGTAAATGCGTCAAGCTCACTGTCAAAAAGCTGAACCCAGCTATGAGCCATGGTACCGAGTGCGGGAGTACCGAACATTTCATCCGAAATGGTGCACGCCGTACCGACACAGCCGCCGATGTACGCCGCCCTTGCACCGTAAATCGCACCGTCGGCACCCTGTGCCCTCCTTGAACCGAATTCCATTACCGCCTTATCCCCTGCGGCACGGCAAATTCTGTTTGCCTTTGTTGCGATAAGGCTTTGATGATTTATGCAAAGAAGAACCATAGTTTCAATAAGCTGTGCCTGAATAACGGGGCCTTTAACCTTAACTATCGGTTCACCGGGGAAAATAGGAGTGCCCTCCGGAATTGCCCAAACATCACAGCAGAATTTGAAATTTGCAAGATAATCGAGAAAATCCTCTCCGAAGCCCTTGCCCCTGAGATACTCAATATCCTCACTGCTGAACGAAAGATTTGAAAGATATTCAACAAGCTGTTCAAGACCTGCCATAATAACAAATCCGCCGTTATCCGGCACCTTGCGAAAAAACATATCAAAATAACCGATGGTATCTTTAAAATTATTTTTAAAATATCCGTTTGCCATAGTGATTTCGTAAAAATCCGTCAACATAGTCAGATTTCTCTGCGGTCTAACTGTTTCCATATATATGCCTCTTTTGATTTATTTCGACAAACTGCCGTTAAATGTTATTATGCAACAAAATACGCCTTTTTACAATACATATTTTAGAATAATTACATTAATTATTTATCAATTAATTGTTTTTTCGGATTAAACGGTAAATTTGTGCATTTTTTCCTTATATTTTCTTCATTTCTTCATTTTATCTTAAAAAAACAGTTGCATTTTTTATTTTTATATGTTAAAATACCAAACGTAGACACAGATAGTGTAAATTCGGGCCTGTAAAAATGAGGTGTTATACTAAATGTATAATTTTTTACGGTTGGCCCGATGTGAATTTCTTAGGAGGAAATACAATCATGAGAATCAGAAAACAGGCACTCGGTGACAGAAACATCGTAGGTGCCAAAATCGAAGCAAGACGCAAAGAAATCAACTTGAAGCAAAAAGATCTTCTCACACAGCTTCAGATTAAAGGCATTGATCTTAATGCATCGGGTCTTTCAAAGCTTGAAGGTCAGCTTCGTTATGTTACGGATTTTGAGCTTAAAGCTATCG
This sequence comes from uncultured Clostridium sp., assembly GCA_964571095.1. GTDB lineage: Bacteria > Bacillota > Clostridia > Oscillospirales > Acutalibacteraceae > CAG-177. Next base: position 24,173 of record CAZNAC010000025.1, read on the forward strand.
CCGAAGTACTCGATATGACCGTTTACGAGCTACTCGGAATCGAAGAATAATTTTGACCACTTCTCACCCTCTTATATACAACTCCTCGAAGAAACCGCATCGCAAGATGCGGTTTCGCCCTTTTTACGGCGTTTTTTGGCAAACACAAAACCGACACCGCTTTTGGCGATGCCGGTATGCTGCTTAAATTAAGTTTTATGTGCCACCGTGGTTGTCAGAATTAAGGGCAATCCTTACGAAGGCTCTTTAAGCATAATCGGGAACCGGTTTTTATGCCTGCTCCTGCTTCTTTGCGAAGCACTCGCTGCAATAAACAGGTCTGTCTTCGCGGGGCTTAAAGGGAACCTTTGCAACTCCACCGCAGGAATCACATGTTGCCTCAAACCACTCACGCTCTCCACGGGCAGAATTCTTGCGTGCTTCACGGCAAGCCTTGCAGCGCTGCGGCTCATTTACAAAGCCTTTTTCAGCATAGAACTCCTGTTCACCGGCTGTGAAGATGAATTCTTCGCCGCATTCCTTACAGATGAGAGTCTTGTCTTCGTACATTGTTTTTAACCTCGCTTGAAAAAAATTTTTTACGCCCTTGGACGGAATCGCACCGCCATCTTTGATTATCAACGCTCTGCTTTAAGCTACGGGGGCATATTAAAACTCCATACGGAGTATTATTTATTAAGCTTTTTTCGCATTTTGGATTTTATTCTTTGAAGTGCATTATCAACGGCCTTTTCACTTCTGCCGAGCTTATGTGCAATCTGCGAATAGCTTTCGCCGCAGAGCCTAAGCTCGATAACATCTCTTTCAAAATCCGAAAGACCGCTGTTTAAAAGGTCGGAAAGATACTGCGTTTCAAGCCTGTCGGAAACGATATCGGCAGGATCTCCGCCGCCGCTGATACCCGCCGGATCCGCCTCAAAAGAAACGGCATTTGAAAGGGCGGCGTTTTTGCTGTTGTAATTTATTCTTACAGCGGAAATAATTCTGTTATTTATGCAGGCTTCGGCAAACGCCTTAAACGGCACTCCCTTCGAGGGATCGAATTTTTTTACCGCATCGAGGAAGCCGAGCATTCCCTCCTGCATAAGATCCTCATTGGATATTCTGGCATTTGAGAAATTTGATGCCTTGGCCTTTGCAATCGGCATAACGGCGGAAATAAGGTGTGCCATTGCTTCGTCATCACCTTTTGCCGCAAGCAAAGCCATATCCTCGTCAGACAAATTTTTTTGTCCGTTCAGCACATTGAATACCTCACAAATTCCTATTGTAAATAATGATAAGCTATTTTTTGAAATTTGTCAACAACTTTTTTCTAATTTGTTAAAACTTTATTGTTAAATAGTTACGAAAACAAAATTTTTTCTATATATTGTGTTTTTCGGAAAGAAATAAGCTGTATTTTTTTTAAAAAAGCTGTCGAAAACTCTTTATTTTCCCTCTGATAAACCGAGAAAAAGAAATAAAAATATTATTCGGGGGCTGATACAGATGAATGAAAAAAGCAAAAGGCTTTGGCAAATAACGGCAATTTCGGCAATTAACCTTGCCTTGTTGATTATTCTTTCGGTTTTCAATGCCGAGGCGGCACGGCTCGGTGACAGCGGAAAAAGGATTGCACAAGTGCAACACAGACTTCACGAAATAAATTGCTACAGCGGAAAGATCAACGGAATATTCGACTTTAAAACACGGCAAGCGGTATCCGATTTTCAATCACTCGTCTCAATTGAGAAAAGCGGCGAAGCAGACTATGAAACGCTGCTTACCTTGGGGCTTGATTCCCGTTACGGAGAAAGCTTTTCGGCATTTGCGGAGCTTCTTGCACGGTGCATTCAGCTTAGCGGATGCCGGTCATACCCCGAAATGCTTGAAAAATCCGATGAAATTCTTGCCGAATCCAACGGTGCTCTGACTCTCGGAAAATATATATCAAGCCACCGCCTTACCGATGATATACTTAAAGCCGAGCCGTCAGACGATGCTTATAACGCCGCAATACGGACATTGGAAAATCAAATGACAATTTGAAAAGAATATTTTAAATAAAAATATTGACAATTCAACTGAAAAAATATATAATTTTACCAAAGAATGCGAAAGGGGCGTATACCATGAAAATCAAAAAGCTATTGTCCGTTTTTCTATGCATTTTGATAGCGGTTGGCTGTGTGCCGTTTGCCGTTCAAAATGTAAAAGCTGAAACAACACCCAAAAAGATAACCGAATATGAGGTCGGCAGCACCTTTGAATTCGGCTGGTATCCGCAGAGCAAGGTTCCTGAATCGGACACCGTAACAATTAACGCTCTTAACCAAAAGGCGGGAGTTGGTTCCGATATCAAAGCAAGCACCGCATCGTGGACTTCCTACGGATATTACAACTCGTCCACGGACAAGGCTTATGATGGGCAAATGAAGCCGGACGATTATATGCGTTACACCGATGTTATTTACAACGGAAACAAATACAGAGGCGTTGTTTTCGACACCTACAGACCGTACCAAACGGGTTACACATCATCTTCCGATATGGATAAACGTTACACATATCAAGATGAAAACGGCTACGAGCCGAACAATGTATACTGGTTCAAATATGAGCCGATAACCTGGCAAGTGCTTGATCCCGGAACCGGTATGGTAATGAGCAAAACCATTCTCGATTCACAGGCGTTTAATAATTACATTCTTGAGTCCGACTCCTATTATTACGGCGATGCAGAGAAGACATACCTTGCAAACGATTACGAAAAGAGCAGTATAAGAGCATGGCTCAATGATGATTTCATAAACACAGCTTTTTCGGGTTCACAGCAGAATATTATATCGGAAACGGCTGTTGAAACTAAAAAATTCAATGAAGATTCGCCAACTACAACAAATGACAAAATATATCTGCTTTCTAAAGATGATG
>CAZNAC010000026.1:0-26709 GCA_964571095.1 uncultured Clostridium sp.
CCGATGCTTGTAACACTGTTGGGAATCGTTATGCTTTCAAGGCTTGTGCACCAAGCGAACGCAAAACTGCTAATGCTCGTTACGCTGTTGGGGATTGTTATGCTTTCAAGGCTCGTGCAGCCCTCGAAAGCATCATAGTCAATGCTTGTTACGCTGTTGGGAATGGTTATGCTTGCAAGGCATTCGCAGTACGCGAACGCATATTCGCCAATGCTCGTTAACCGGCTGTTTTCACCGAACGTTACGCTTGCAAGGCTTGTGCAGGAGGAGAACGCACCACTGCCAATGCTCGTTACGCTGTCGGGAATTGTTATACTTTCAAGGCTTTCGCACCAAGAGAATGCATAATCGGCAATTGTTTTCGTTCCGTTTTTTATCGCATATGAACCGGAAACAGTTTCTTTTGCTTCGATAAGATGCTTACCGATATAAAGCACACCGTTTTCCCAATTTGATTCATTGTTATAATATGCGGTATTATAGAACGCCCAACCGCCAATGCTCGTTACGCTGTCGGGAATTGTTATGCTTGCAAGGCTTGTGCAGTAGTGGAACGCCTCGTAGCCAATGCTTATTACGCTGTCGGGGATTGTTATACTTGCAAGGCTTTCGCAACCGGAGAACGCGCCACTGCCAATGCTCGTTACGCTGTCGGGGATTGTTATACTTGCAAGGCTTTCGCAACCGGAGAACGTGCCACTGCCAATGCTCGTTACGCTGTCGGGAATAGTATAACTTGTTCTTGTATTTCCAACAGGATATTGAATCAATTCGGTTTTGTCTTTGTTGAAAAGAGCACCGTATTCATCACTTGAATAGTTTTTATTGTTTGAATCTATTGTTATGCTTTTAAGGTTTGTGCAGTCCTTGAATGCCAAATCGCCGATGCTCGTTACGCTGTCGGGAATGGTTACGCTTTCAAGGCTTGTGCAGCCGGAGAACGCATCATATCCTATGCTCGTTACGCTGTCGGGAATTGTTATGCTTGCAAGGCTTGTGCACCAGCAGAACGCATAATCGCCAATGCTCATTACACTATCGGAAATTGTTATGCTTGCAAGGCTTGTACAGTCGTAGAACGCATAATCGCCAATGCTCGTTAAATGACTGTTTTCACCGAATGTTACGCTTTCAAGGCTTGTGCAGCCGGAGAACGCCCTATCATCAATGCTCGTTACACTGTCGGGAATTGTTATGCTTGCAAGGCTTGTGCAGTTGCGGAACGCCCCACCGCCAATACTCGTTACACTATCGGGTATAGTATAACTTGTTCTTGTACTTCCGGCAGGATATCTAATCAATTGGGTTTTATCTTTGTTGAAAAGAACACCGTATTCATCACTTGAGTAATTTTTGTTGTTTGAGTCTACGGTTATGCTTGCAAGGCTTGTGCAGTAGGAGAACGCACTTTCGCCAATGCTCGTTACGCTGTCGGGAATTGTTATGCTTGCAAGGTTTCTGCAACCCCTGAATGCATCTTCGTCAATGTTTGTAACACTGTCGGGGATTGTTATACTTGTAATATTTGTGCAGTAGGAAAATGCATAAGAGTAGATCCACTTTACCGGATAGCTTACAAGTAAGCCTCGCAGTGTTGACGGAATAACAACATCACCACTGATCGATTCGTCAACATCGATAATGCAAGCATTGAAGCCGTAAAGCTCAAAGGTGTAATAGCCGTCTGTGTAGACTGTCGGTTCGTCGTAGTCGGCTGCCGACGCTTGCGGTGTGAACAGGTCGAGCTGTGCAAACGGTGCCGCACCGAATGCCATTACCGCACACAGAATGAGCGACAATGCTTTTTTGATTGTTTTTGCTTTTTCCATTTTGATGACCTCCATGAGATAAATTATTTTCAGTGCAAAAAATGCGTTTTGATTTTTCGCAACTATAACATAAGACAACGGTTTTATCGGAAAAGTTCAATGTTTTTCAAAAAAAGTTTAAATTTTTTCAAAAAAGTGTTTTATGTTTCTTTAATGAAATAAAAACGTCAAAAATTACGCAATGACGGGTGAATCGTCTTTGATAAGAAGAATACCGGTTGATACCGAAAGAGCAATAACGATAATTCCGAATACAGACATTTTTAAGCCTCCCTGTTAAGCGTTTTTCCGCTGTTTGATATGACTACATTCTATCAGAAATTTTCCTAAGAAAAAAGATGGAAGCGGTCTAAGAAATTATTAAGAAAAACAAAAGCGATCTTAATATTTTCTTTGAATTTAATTTGCTTAAACGGTTGAAAAACGCAATATATTAGGTTATAATTAAATGATAAAACATTTGGATGTGATAGGAATGAGCAATCAGAAGCGTGTTGCCGCAATTCACGATATATCGGGTATCGGTAAATGCTCGCTTACCGCCGCCGTTCCCGTGATTTCCGCAGCGGGAATCGAAACTGCCGTTATGCCGACTGCCGTTTTATCAACTCACACGGGAAACATCAGCGGATTTACCTACAGAGATTTAACCGATGACCTTGTGCCTATAGCAAATCATTGGAAATCGCTCAACATAAATTTCGACGGAATCTACAGCGGATTTTTAGGCTCCGCAAAGCAGATTGATATTGTATGCGACTTTATAGATAAATTTAAAACCGATGAAACCGTTGTTATCGTTGATCCCGCAATGGCAGACAGCGGAAGAATGTACACAACCTTTGACGATAAATTTGCAAGGGAAATGGCTTCCCTTTGCCGCAAAGCGGATATTATAGTTCCGAATCTTACCGAAGCCGCTTTTTTGCTCGGCGAAGAATATATTGAGCCTCCCTATACAAAGGAGTATATTGACAGATTGATTAAACGCCTGCTTTCTCTCGGAGTGTCAATGGTTGTTTTAACGGGAGTCGGCTTTAAAGATGATGAAATCGGCTGTGCTGTCGGATGCAAAAATTCGGATGAAATTTTTTATCGTTTTTCCGAAAAATACTCCGGTATTTACTACGGTACGGGTGATATTTTCGCTTCTGCGTTGACGGGAGCGTTTTTAAGAGGTATCGATATTTTCAAAAGTGCCGAAATTGCTCTCGATTTTACCTGCGGAGCTATCAAAAGAACATTTAATGCCGGAACAGATACAAGATTAGGCGTTAATTTTGAACAGGGCTTAGGCGATTATATAAAAAAATTGGAGGATTACTATGAGTTTTGCCGATAAAGTTTTCATTAATACTTGCAAGGACATTTTGCAAAACGGATATTGGGATACGGAGCTTGATGTTCGTCCGAGGTGGGAGGACGGTACTCCCGCACACACGGTTAAAAAATTCGGAGTTGTTAACAGATACGATTTGAGCAAGGAATTTCCGGCTCAAACAATAAGAAAAACTTTCATCAAAAGCGCAGTTGATGAAATCTTGTGGATATGGCAAAAAAAATCAAATAACATTGCCGATTTAGGCAGTCATGTCTGGGATTCGTGGGCAGATGAAAACGGAAGCATCGGAAAGGCATACGGTTATCAGCTCGGTGTTAAGCATCATTACAAGGAAAGCGATATGGATCAGGTTGACAGGGTGCTCTATGATTTGAAAAACAATCCGCAGAGTCGCCGCATTCTGACTAATATCTATGTTCACGGTGATTTGAGCGAAATGGCTCTTTATCCCTGTGCCTACAGTATGACCTTCAACACTTCGGGTAATAAGCTTAATGCGATTTTAAATCAACGTTCTCAGGATATGCTTGCGGCGAACGCTTGGAATGTTGCACAATATGCAGCTCTTGTTCATATGTTTGCTCAAGTCAGCGGTCTTGAGGTCGGTGAATTTGTTCACGTTATTGCAGATGCTCATATTTATGACCGCCATATTCCGATTATTGAGGAGCTTATCAGCAAAGAGCCATACGATGCACCCGAATTTGTAATGGATAAAAGCATAACGGATTTTTACAGCTTTACCAAAGACAGCTTTTCTCTCCAAAACTACAAATTCCACGAATTTAACGCAAAAATTCCGGTTGCAATTTGAGGAACATAAAAATGAAAGCAATTGTTAATGTTGATAAAAATTGGGGTATAGGAATAGGCGATAGGCTGCTCAACCACATTCCCGCCGATATGAAGTTTTTTAAAGAGACAACAACCGGAAATGTTGTTGTTATGGGTAGAGCAACCTTTATGACCTTTCCCGGTCCCAAAGCACTTCCCAACAGAGTAAATATAGTTTTGACCAATGATAAAAGCTGGCAGGCACCCGATGTTATTGTTTGCCATTCTCTCGATGAGCTTTTTATATGCCTTGAAAAATATGACAGTGATTCGGTTTATGTTATAGGCGGCTCATCGGTCTATGAACAGCTTTTGCCTTATTGCGACACGGCTTATGTTACTAAGGTCGATTCCGAAAAAGAAGCGGATAAATTTTTCCCGAATCTTGATAGCAAAGCGGATTGGACAGCCGTGAGTGAAAGCGAAGTCTTTACGCACAACGAAACAAGTTTTAAATTTGTTACTTATTATAAAAATAATTCGTAACGGTTTACAGCTTATGATATGCATCACATATTTCCGATGTCGGAAGTAAAAATTTAAAAATAATATTTGGAGGTAAAAATATATGAACAAAAAAGTTGGCTATGCGGTTGTAGGTCTCGGCGTAGGTATGCGTCATGCGGATGCTGCCGCAAAATCGGAAAATGCAAACCTTATTGCCGTTTGCGATTTGCTTCAGGACAGACTTGATACAATCAAAGAAAAATATCCCGAAACTCTCCTCTATACGGATTTTGACGAAATGCTTAAAAATCCCGATATCGATGCGATAAGCATTGCCGTTCCGAGCGGTATGCATGCGGATTTTGCCGTCAGAGCAATGAAAGCGGGCAAGCACGTTCTTGTTGAAAAGCCTATAGATATTACCGTTGAAGCGGCTCTCAAAATAGAAAAAGCCAGACAGGAAACGGGTATGAAAGCGGGCGTTGTTCATCAAAACAGATATAATCCCGATATGACTCCCATGCACGATGCGGTAGTCAGCGGAAGAATCGGTAAAGTTCTTTTCGGAGATTTTGCCGTTAAATGGCACAGAACACAGGAATATTACGATAACGGCGGCTGGAGAGGAACATGGGAAATGGACGGCGGCGGTTCGCTTATGAATCAGGCTGTACATACCGTTGACCTTATGCAGTGGATGATGAACAGCGATGTTGAAAGCGTAACATCTCATATGGCGATTTATAATCATAAAATCGAAACCGAGGATTTCACCGCTTCGCTCATCAAATTCAAGTCCGGTGCAACTGCAACCTTTATCAGCACAACCTGTGCTTATCCCGGAATCAGCACCGATATCAGAGTTTACGGTACGGAAGGCTCAATGGAAGCCGATCAGGATAAGCTCAAGCTCTGGAAATTCAAGGATGCAGATGAAAACGAAGAAAAAGAAATGCTTGAAAAATACTGCGGAAACGGTGCCGCTGCCGCTCTTGATCCCACTCTCTGCATCGGTCACGCATATGTTGTTGAAGATATGATAAATGCCGTTCTTGAAGACAGAGATCCCTCAATAGTTCCTATGGAAGCTATAAAGAGCGTAAGAATTGTCAATGCGGTTTACGAATCAGCAAAAACAGGAAAAACCGTTTATTTTGAATAAGGAGAAATTATGGGAAACATTTGGCACGATATAAATCCAAAAAGAATAACTCCGGAGGATTTTATTGCTGTTATAGAAATAACAAAAGGAAGCAAAAAGAAGTATGAGCTGGATAAGGAAACCGGAGTTCTTATGCTTGACAGAATCCTTTACACCTCAACTCATTATCCCGCAAACTACGGTTTTATTCCGAGAACCTACGGTGATGACGGAGATCCCCTTGACGTTGTTGTTATTTGCAGCGAAAAGATTGATCCGATGACCATAGTTCGTTGCTATCCCATCGGTGTTATAACGATGAAGGACAGCGGAAAGCTCGATGAAAAAATAATATCAATCCCCTTCAATGATCCTAACTATAATTGCTATAAGGACATCAGCGAGCTTCCCAAGCACGTTTTTGATGAGATGACTCATTTCTTTACGGTTTATAAAAATCTTGAAGACAAAGAAACGGTTGTTGACGAAGTTCAGAATAGAGAAAAGGCAATCGAAATTGTAGAAAAATGTATCGGCAACTATATACAAGAATTTTGCAGATAACATTAAATTTATGTTCCATTTGTGTATTTACAATTTGACCGAATTGCGATAAAATATTCTTTATATACAGAGTACGGCTTTACAGGCAGCTCAATTTCCAAAAGGAGTGAAAAACTATGGCTATTTATTGTCAGGAGCCTTCAAGAACATTCAGCGAATATCTTCTTATTCCGGGCTACACCTCAAGGGAATGCATTCCCGCTAACGTTAATCTCAAAACACCTCTCGTAAAGTACAGAAAAGGTGAGGAGGAATGCCCTCTCAGCCTCAATATTCCTCTTGTTTCCGCCATTATGCAATCTGTATCAAACGATACAATGGCAATCGCCCTCGCAAAAGAAGGCGGCGTTTCGTTCATCTACGGTTCACAGTCCGTTGAAGATGAAGCGGCAATGGTTGCAAGAGTAAAGAGCTACAAGGCGGGCTTTGTTGTAAGCGATTCAAACCTCAAACCCGACTCCACTCTTGCCGAGGTTCTCGATCTCATTGAAATAACCGGTCACAGCACTATGGCGGTTACCGATAACGGCAGTGCCAACGGCAAGCTTCTCGGTGTTGTAACAGGCAGGGATTACAGAGTTAGCAGAATGGAGCTTGAAACGCCTGTTTCCGAATTTATGACTCCTTTGGAAAAGCTTATCACCGCTCCCGAAACAACAACTTTAAAAGAAGCAAATGACATAATCTGGGAGAACAAGCTCAATTCACTTCCCATTGTTGATAAAAACGGCAATCTTCTTTATTTTGTTTTCCGTAAAGACTATTCGCAGCACAAGGATAATCCTCAGGAGCTTCTTGACGATAATAAAAGATATATTGTCGGTGCAGGTATAAATACTCTTGACTACGAAAAGCGTGTACCCGCTCTTGTTGAAGCGGGAGCCGATGTGCTTTGCATAGACTCATCGGAGGGATATTCCGTATGGCAGGAACAGACTCTTGCGTTTATTCGTGAAAAATACGGCGATAAGGTTAAGGTCGGTGCAGGCAATGTTGTTGACCGTGACGGCTTCCTTTTCCTTGCCAAAGCAGGAGCTGATTTTGTTAAAGTCGGTATCGGCGGAGGCTCAATCTGCATAACAAGAGAAACAAAGGGCATCGGCAGAGGTCAGGCAACCGCACTCATTGAGGTTGCGGCAGCAAGAGACGAATATTATGCCGAAACGGGAATTTATGTTCCCATTTGCTCCGACGGCGGTATTGTTCACGATTATCATATGACTCTCGCCCTTGCTATGGGTGCCGATTTCCTTATGCTCGGAAGATATTTTGCACGCTTTGACGAAAGCCCGACAAATAAGCTTATGGTTAACGGTGCATATGTTAAAGAGTATTGGGGTGAAGGCTCAAACAGAGCAAGAAACTGGCAGAGATATGATCTCGGCGGTAAAGCGAAGCTCAGCTTTGAAGAGGGCGTTGATTCGTATGTTACTTACGCCGGACCGCTCAGTGATAATGTTGCAAAGAGCCTTTATAAAGTAAAGTCAACTATGTGCAACTGCGGTGTTCTCACCATTCCCGACCTTCAGAAGAACGCAAAGCTTACCGTTGTTTCGGCAACAAGCATCGTTGAGGGCGGATACCACGATGTAACTCTCAAAACAGCCTCAACAAACGGCAGATAATTACCGATTGCTACGCTAGCCGCAACCGACAAATCCGAACTCACCCGGAGTAATTACTTGACGGCGTGTTTTCGGTGCTTTGCGGCTTAAAGTCGCTCGAAAGGCACAAAGCCTTACTTCGCTCCTTTGCACCGCAAATCCCTCAAAAACCCTCTCGTTTAAGGTCGCAGAATTTGTTTTGAGAGAAATGGAGTGAATGCAAGGCAAAAACGCAGCTAATCCTGTCGGATTAGCGAGTATTTTAACGCAGCAGTCGCTTCATTTATCCGAAACAAATCGAGTTCGAATGTGTCGGTTGCGGCTAAGTTAACACAAAACAAATGGCTTGTATTGTTCTGCGGAACATACAAGCCGTTTTTACACAATATAGTTTTTTCAAATTTCGTTACTTGACACAACGTGCAATTTATGATAGCTTTTCATTGTGGATAGAGCCACAGCCGAGAAAGATGGTGTTTAAATGTTTAATTTTTTCATTGAAGAAGGGAATCGACACGGCAACCGCTACCTTATCGGCGGTGCTGACTACAATCACATAAAAAATGTTTTAAGAATGAAAATCGGTGATAATTTTCTTGTTAGCGAAAACAATGTCAGCAATCTCTGCCGTATTGAAAAATTTGAAAATAATTGCGTTGTTGCCGAAATTACGGAAGAAAGATTTCAGGATACCAATCTTCCCGTTAGGCTTTTTCTTTTTCAAGGTCTGCCCAAAAGCGACAAAATGGAAATGATAATTCAAAAATCCGTAGAGCTTGGAATTGAGGGAATTATTCCCGTTGAAATGAACCGATGCGTTGTTAAGCTCGACGAGAAGAAAAAGAAAAGCAAGCGTGAACGCTGGCAAGCAATTGCCGAGAGTGCCGCAAAGCAAAGCAAAAGAAATTCAATTCCGGTTGTTTTTGACGTTATGAGCTACAAGGAGGCTCTGAAAAAAGCATCGGAGCTTGACCTTTTTATCGTTCCATATGAATGTAAGGACGGAATGGAATCCACAAAAAAAGCTCTTGCAAAAATCAAAAACGGTTCATCTGTGGGAATACTTATCGGTCCGGAAGGCGGATTTGAGCTTAACGAAATTGATTCGGCGGTCAACTGCGGAGGAATCACCGTTTCACTCGGAAAGCGAATTTTAAGAACCGAAACCGCCGCCGTTACCGCAGTCGGAATGTGTATGCTCCATATCGAAATGAATATTACGGAGAATAGTAATGATTAATTTACCCTTAAAATACAAAGAAAGAATGAAAGCTCTGCTTGAAGATGACTTTTATGCGTACATCAACGCACTTGAAGAACCGCCTGTAAGAGCATTCAGAGTTAATACCGACAAAATTTCCGTTGAGAATTTCGCTGAAATTGACTGCTTTTCCGAGGCACGGATTTCCTATGTCGAAAACGGTTTTTATTTTAAATACGAAAAAATCGGTAATCATCCCTATCATCACGCCGGTATGATTTATGTTCAGGAGCCTGCCGCAATGGCTCCGGCGGAATGCATTGATATTAATCCCGACTGGAAAATTCTCGATATGTGTGCAGCTCCCGGCGGTAAAAGCACGCAGTTAAAAAATAAGCTCGGTCAAAACGGAATCCTTGTTTCAAATGAAATTATTCCTTCGAGATGTAAAATTTTGACAGGAAACATTGAGCGTTTGGGTTTAAAAAACGTTGTCACCACCTGCACCGACACCTCAAGGCTTGCCGAGATTTTTCCCAAAGCCTTTGACCTTGTTATGGTTGACGCTCCGTGTTCCGGAGAAGGAATGTTTCGTAAAGAAGAAAACGCCATTGACGAATGGAGCATTGAAAATGTTTACAAATGTGCCGAAAGGCAAAAAAGCATTCTTGAAAATGCTGCCTTGGCAGTCAAGAACGGCGGATACATTATATATGCAACCTGCACCTTTTCGCTTGAAGAAAACGAAATGACAGTTGACAATTTCCTAAAAAATCATTCCGAATTTGAAATTGTTCCCGTAAAAGAAGCTGTAAAGGCTTGCACGACAGACGGCATTCGATTCAGCGGCTGTCAATGCGAAAACATTGAATTTGCCAGACGCTTTTATCCTCACAAATCCAAGGGTGAAGGTCAATTTATGGCAGTTCTCAAAAACAAGCTTGAGCCTGCGGCTGCAAAGAATAAATTCTCGGCAAAGCAGGCTCAAGCAGACAGCTCTGTTTTCAATTTTCTTGACGATGTTCTCGAAAAATACGATAAATCACGCATAACAATGAACAACGGCACTCCCGTATATTTCACGAATGATTTTGAAGTACCGAACGGTATCGCATTTTCATGCGGCATTACTGTCGGTGAAATCAAGAAAAACTATATACTTCCTCATCACCAATTTTTTATGGCAATGGGAAATGACTTCAAGCGAAAAATCGATCTCACCGCAGACAGCCTTGAAATCGCCAAATACCTACACGGAGAAGAATTTGATACCGATTGTCAAAACGGTTGGGCGGTCGTTACCGTTAACGGTTGCACCGTCGGCGGTGTTAAGGTTACAAACGGGAAAGCCAAAAACCATTATCCAAAAGGCTTGAGAATCAAATAATCAACTAAAGCACATCTGTTTATGAAAGCTTTTTCATCAAACGTTTTTACCGGCGTTAAAAGCTTGAGTCATTGCGGAGGTGCTTTTTATTTCACCCTTTTCATATACTCCCATTCCGTAAATAACGCCCATTTCCTTTGCACCTTCAACGCAGTCGGCATAACCTCTGAAGCAAGCGAGAGTTGTTTCCGCCGATGCTTCTTCACCGTCAGCGGCAGTGACAATATAATAAAATTCTTTGTCCTTAACTTCGAGCCAGCGTGCTACGGTTCTGTCAATAAGTGCTTTAAGCTGTGCATCGATAGAATAAAAATAAACCGGACTTGCCAACACAATAACATCGGCATCAATCATCTTCTGCAACACCTGTGCCATATCGTCTTTTATGGCACAGACGCCGGTTCCTCGGCAAGCATAGCACGCTCTGCAATAGCCGATATTTTTTTCGGCAACACGGATTTTTTCAACCTCGTGTCCGGCTTCAACAGCTCCCCTTGCAAACTCATCGCAAAGGATATCGGAATTTCCGTTTTTTCGGGGACTGCCCGATAAAATCAAAACTTTTTTGCTCATAATAAAATCTCCTTACCAGCTTTTTTTCTCTTTTGTACAATCGTTATTTTTCTTTCTTTCCTCTACCATTCGCACGAACCATTCAACCATATTCGGATCGGTATGTGAAAAGAAAGAGCTTTGCTTTTTATCAAGAGAGGCAATAGTGTTCATATCCTCCCGTGTCAGCTCAAAATCAAAAATATCAAAATTTTCTTTCATACGTTCGATATGAGTTGATTTGGGAATAGCGATAATGCCTCTTTGAAGATGCCAACGTAAAATAACCTGTGCAACGGTTTTTGCGTATTTGTCTCCAATCGCTTTAAGCTCGGAAAGATTAAACATATCTCCCCTACCCTCGCCGAACGGTGCCCACGCTTCAAGCTTTACTCCATACTTTTCGTGCCATTTAAGGCTTTCGGTCTGCTGATGATGCGGGTGCAATTCAACCTGATTTACCATAGGCTTTATTCTTGAAAAGGAAGCAATATCAATCATTCTGTCATCGTAAAAATTCGATATGCCTATCGCACGGATTTTCCCCTCATCGTAAAGCTCCTCCAAGGCTCTGTAAGCTCCGTAAACATCGCCGAAGGGCTGATGAAGAAGGCATAAATCAAGATAATCGGTTTTCAGCTTTCGCATTGAATCAAGCACCGATGCTCGGCACTCATCGTAACCGTAATGCTCAATCCAAACCTTTGTTGTCAGAAAGATTTCTTCACGGGGTATACCGCTTTTAACAATCGCATTGCCCACTTCTTCTTCGTTAAAATAGCTTTGTGCGGTATCAATCAAACGATATCCGACATTCAATGCATCAAGAACACAGCGTTCGCACTCCTCCTTTGTTACCTGATAAACGCCGTAACCGAGAAGCGGCATACTTACTCCGTTTGAAAGCGTTATGTAATCCATAAGCTCATCTCCATTCTCTTGAAATACAAAACATAATATGATAAAATGTTTAAGGATATTATACAAGTTAAAGTTAACTTTAAGTCAATAGCTTTTTAAAATTTTAAATTTTCGGGAGGGCATATGATTTATACAGTCGGAGAAATGGCAAAAAAGCTCGGCGTTGCTCCCTCAACGCTCAGATATTATGATAATGAAGGATTGCTACCGTTTGCCGAACGTTCAAGCGGCGGTTTCCGCATTTTTAAAGACAGCGATTATGAATGGCTCAAAATTATCGAATGTCTGAAAAAGACCGGTATGCAATTAAAGGATATAAAAGCTTTTATTGAAATGGCACTCAAGGGCGATGAAACAATTGAACAGCGTCTTGCACTTATTATAAAGCAAAAAGAATCCGTTAAGGCACAAATCGTCGAAATGGAAGAAACACTTAAAACTCTTGAATTTAAGGAATGGTATTATAAAACCGCAAAGGAAAGCGGAACCACAGCCGTACCGGCAAATATGTCACTTGATGAGCTTCCGGAGAAATTCAGAGAAACCCGTTTAAAAATTAAGGGCAAATAATATATCGCTCATTTTTGCTGAACAACACAAAAAATTTTTAAAAAAAGTATTGACAAAATCGGAATCGGAAGTTATAATAATGATAACAATTATCGTTAGCGAAAGGAGAACGCCAAATGGTAAGACACAGCAAACAGCGTGATGCCATTTTTGACAACCTCTGTTCACGCTATGACCATCCCACGGCAGAGGATATTTATTTTTCCTTAAAGCCATCAATTCCCGCCCTAAGCCTTGCAACGGTTTACAGAAATCTTTCTCAGCTCGAAGGTGACGGAAAGATTATTCGCATTGAATCGGCAGGCACCGCACGATATGACGGCAATATCAGTCTGCATTATCATCTTGCCTGCATCGGCTGCGGCGGCGTTTTTGATGTGTTTATGGAAAACGATTGCGGTCTTTGCCAAAAAGCGGCAGAGGTGTTTGACGGAAAGATTATTTCTCACTCCGTTTTATTTACCGGTTACTGTTCCTCTTGTTCAAAGCAAGCGGAATAATCATAAAAATAATTATTAATTTTTTGGAGGAAAATGTTATGAAAAAGTTTGTATGTCCCGTATGCGGTTATGTTCACGAAGGTGATTCAGCCCCCGATTTCTGCCCTCAGTGCAAGGTTCCCGGTTCAAAATTTGTTGAGCAAACAAACACGGAAATGTCGTGGGCAGCAGAACACGTAGTAGGTGTTGCAAATGGCGTAAGCCAAGAAATTCTCGACGGACTCAGAGCCAATTTTGAAGGCGAATGCTCAGAGGTCGGTATGTATCTTGCAATGGCAAGAGTTGCTCATCGTGAGGGTTATCCCGAAATCGGTCTTTATTGGGAAAAAGCAGCTTACGAAGAAGCAGAACACGCCGCTAAATTTGCAGAGCTTCTCGGCGAAGTTGTTACCGACAGCACAAAGAAGAATCTTGAAATGAGAGTTGATGCTGAAAACGGTGCAACCGCTGGCAAGGTTGAGCTTGCAAAGCTTGCTAAGGAGCAAGGACTTGATGCTATTCATGACACAGTTCACGAAATGGCTCGTGACGAAGCACGCCACGGCAAAGCATTTGCAGGACTTCTTGCAAGATATTTCGGTTAATTCTTCGTTTTACATCTAAAAGCAAAAAGGCGTACTTGAGATTGAATCTTTCGTACGCCTTTTTTATATCTTATTTTTCTTTGGAATTAAAAATATTTATGCCTCTATCTTATGGAATATTTTTTTGCCTTTTTTAACCACAATCGGTGACTCCTTGAGTGCGGATTGAGCAAAGCTCATTGCAAAATCCGTAACCTTTTCATCGTTTACGGAAATTCCGCCCTGCTGAACAAGACGTCTGCCCTCACCTCTTGATTTTGTTATTTCGGCTTTAATCAAAATATCAAGAATATCCACGGAGCCGTCGGTAAAATCATCATCGGTAAGTGTGGTTGAGGGCATATTATCAAGATCCGCCGCACCGCTGAAGATAGCTCTTGCCGCCGCCTGTGCCTTTTCGGCTTCTTCTTCACCGTGAACAAGCTTTGTAAGCTCAAAAGCAAGAATCTCTTTAGCCTTGTTAAGCTGGCTGCCCTCCCATTCGTCCATCTTATCAATTTCCTCAACAGGAATAAAGGTGAGCATACGAATACATTTAAGAACATCGCTGTCACCGACATTACGCCAATACTGATAAAATTCATACGGAGAAGTTTTGTTGGGATCAAGCCAAACGGCATTACCTGCGGTTTTACCCATCTTTTTGCCTTGAGAATCCGTAAGGAGCGTAATTGTCATTGCGTGTGCATCCTCACCGAGTTTTTTCCTGATAAGCTCTGTTCCGCCGAGCATATTTGACCACTGGTCGTCTCCGCCGAACTGCATATTACAGCCGTAATTCTTAAACAGATAATAGAAATCGTAGCTCTGCATTATCATATAGTTAAATTCAAAAAACGAAAGTCCTTTTTCCATTCTCTGCTTATAGCATTCGGCTCTGAGCATATTATTAACCGAGAAGCAAGCACCAACCTCTCTGAGCACCTCAACATAATTAAGGTTAAGAAGCCAATCGGCATTATTAACCATTTGAGCTTTGCCCTCTCCGAATTCTATAAAACGCTCCATCTGTTTTTTGAAGCAATCTGCATTATGCTGTATATCCTCTTTGGTGAGCATTTTTCTCATATCGCTGCGACCGCTGGGATCGCCGATCATCGTTGTACCGCCGCCGATAAGAGCAATAGGTGTATTGCCCGCCATCTGAAGACGCTTCATAAGAGTAAGAGCCATAAAATGTCCTGCCGTAAGGCTGTCTGCCGTACAGTCAAAGCCGATATAAAATTTAGCCTTACCGCTGTTAATAAGCTCTCTTATCTCCGTTTCGTTTGTAACTTGAGCAATAAGTCCTCTTGCAACAAGTTCTTCGTAAATTTTCATATTTAAAACATCCTTTCAAAAATCTCATAATAAAAAACCCTCTGCCATTGCTGACAGAGGGCGAATAATCGCGGTACCACCTCTATTCGAGAATGCCTCACGGCTTTCTCCTCGGCGGGTAAAAATTTTTACCCTTGTGCGTTAACGGGCACTCTCGGCTTTACCTACTGCTATTTTCGGCAAAGCAGCTCCGGGATGTATTTCACACAGTTTTCGTTACTCTCTTTCACCTGCCGAGAGCTCTCTGAAACGAAATTAAGGGTTACTTCTTCCCATCATTGCTGTTATGTCGGTATTATACATTATGGAATTATGTTTTGTCAAGCATTATTATCTGAAATTTTTGAGCACTTCGTATGCCTTGGCAACCTCCGACGGGAAATCAAAGGTATTTGCTTCAAGAGAACACTGCTCAACTCCGATCGCTTTAAGAGGTTCAAGGAAATCCGCCTGTTTAAACTCGTCCTCGGCAGTCGGATAAATTCTTTTAACATTTAATGCGGGATCGGGATTCGGATTTGATGTATGTGCGTGAACCACCCAGCCTTTATAATCCTTGAGAAGCTCAAAATCCTCGTTCTGCATATACATATGAGCTACATCCGCAAGAACCTTAACATAGGGCGAATCAACCGCCTTTGCGATTTCGATTCCGTCCGCAACGGTATTAATTGCATTGCATTCCTGCGGGCGAAGCGGCTCGATGGCTATTGTGATATTGTATTTTTCCGCAAGCGGAGCAACATCGTTTTTCAAAAAATCGACAATCTGTGCTCTACCCTCGGCAAGACTCATTCCGTCGGGAATTCTTCTCGAACCGGAAGAACCGAAAACAAGATATTTGATTCCCACATAAGCGGCATTTTCAAACAGCTTTCCTAGATATTCCGTTACCTTTGCTTCATCCTTTTCTTCTCCGATAACACGCAAGCCGATAAAACAGTTTGCCGAAAGCATCGGGATTCCGGTCGCTTTCATTTCATCAAGATAATCCTTGTCCTTTTCGGCAAGTTGCTGACAATTGCCCTCGGCATAGTCATAACCTATGGATTTAATTATCTTCATATTTTCAATGTTTGTTCCTACGCATACTCCGAATTTCATTTGGTATTCTCCTCTTGTAAAAGTCAAGTGATTTTACTGCTCACAGTCGCTATAGCACCTATTGCAAAAATATTATACATAATTTTATTTCAAAATGCAACCGCAAATATTGCATAGCCGCAACCGACAAATTGCGATTTTATGTTATTTAACTTCTGCCGACCAAACAAACTCAAAGGTTTGTCCTTTATCAAGTCGTCTTATCTCTCTCTTATTTGAAATATCATCTTTAACGCTTCTGTCATCATTAATGCCGTACCAAGGCTCGATGCAAACATAGGGTGCACCGGGCTTTGCCCAAATGCCGAGCACAGGACAATCTCCGAAAGTAAATTCAATCTCGTTTTCGCCCTTAATGATGAGTTTTTTTGATTTGATTCCCGAAAGAATCAACGCATCATCTTTGAAAATATCTTCGGTAATTACAATTTCCCTTGAATTTTCGATAAGGGGGAATTTTTCCGAAAGCAAAAGATTATCGCTGTCAATGCGTTCCGTTGTAAGTGTTTCGGGCAGCTCAAATTCAATAATATCCCCGACCTTGCAATTAAAAGCGGGATGAGCACCGATTGAAAAATACATTTCACCGTCTGCTTTGTTAACAACCGTCATCGTATTGACAAGTGCTTTTTCCCGCAATTCAAATGAAACAAGAAGCTCAAAATCAAAAGGATAGCTTTTCAAAGTTTTTTCGTCACTTTCAAGGCCGAAAACAGCTTTTGCCCCTTTACATTCTATCAAATTAAACGGAAGCTTTCTCGCAAGTCCGTGCTTCGGCATAGTATATTCAACGCCGTTATAGCGATACTTATCATCGATAAGCTGACCGATAATCGGAAAAAGAATCGGTGCCTGACCATACCAAATTTCGGGATTTCCCTGCCAAATATACTCCTTATCGTTTTCTTTCAGCTTCAGTGAATGAAGCTGTGCACCCATATCATCAATTTCACAGGTTAAAAATTCATTTTCTATTTTGTAATACATAAATTATTCTCCTTCTTTTTGAGCGTACGAAGATATTCTTTTTGTTCATCCGTTATACGATAGCTTTCAATCGCTTTACGAATTGTTTTATTGTGGGTATCCGTATCGAGAGCACCTCTTTCGAGATAGCCGATAACCGAAACATATTGCTTTGCAAGGGCGGTTGCAAAATACCACGCCTGCATCATTTTTATATAATATTCATCTGAGCGAATCGAAGCAACCATATCCGCAAACTCCACGCCGAAATTATCATCAAGATAAAATTTCATCAGCATTTCGACTGCAAAACGCACGGTATATACGTCCGGAGAATCAATCCATATTTTTATCTGACACGCAAGCTCCGGAAGGTGCTTTTTAAAAATCTTGGGACGCATCATATCACAGGTTGCCCAGTTATCAACAAACGGCAAAAACCTGTTAAGCTCCGCAACGCACATATCATAATCCGCAATTGATTCAATAAGAAAAGCGTGGAGATTGTTTTCTTCATAATACTTATGGGGAAGAATTTTCAAAAATTCCTTTGCATATTCCGTCCTTTTAATTTCATTTGCAAATTTTCGCAATTCGGGTGTTCTCACGCCGATTATCAAGTCTTTCGGGACTGTCGGAATAAGCTTTGAATTAAAATCACGATATTCAATATCACGCATTTCAAAAAGACGGTTTAATATAAAATCCCCATTCATTTTCGGTTTCTCCCCATAAGCACATTATCAATCTATATATTTATCGGCATATTTTTCGATTAAAGCCTCGTATGAGGGGCTGTCGGTTTGGTAGCTTTCGGCATGAGCCGCACCCTCGACAATCATAAGCTCCTTATCTTTGCTCGAACAAGCATCGTAAAGTTGATTTACCATATATGTCGGAACAAAATTATCGTTTCCGCCGTGAATAAATATCATAGGAACATCGGCTTTTTTCACCGCTTCAAGAGGACTTGCATCTTTAAAATCATACCCGGATATAATGCGATTGAACAAATTTGCGGCATTGATTACCGGAAAAGACGGAATATGCATCATTTTTACATTGTGTATAAACTCATCATAAGCGGAGGTATAACCGCAATCGGCAACAACAAATTTAACATTTTCCGGCAGTTTTCCGCTTCCGCTCATAAGCATCACGGTAGCACTTCCCATTGACTCGCCGTGAAGAAATATTTGAATATCAGAGCCGAATTTGCTTTTCATAAAATCAAGCCACTGCAAGCAATCACGGCATTCGTGATATCCGAAACCAATATACTTTCCCTCGCTTGTTCCGGATGCCTGATGGTCAACAAGAAAAACATTCCACCCCTTATCGTGGTAAAATTTGGAAACGCGGCTGAAATCTCCGACGCCACAGCCTCTGTAGCCGTGGCTGCAAAAAGCATAAACCTTTGACGGCTTATCTGCGGGAAGAAGATAGCCTTTAAGCTTGAAGCCCTTTGCGTTTATTATTTCATAATCAACAAGAGCCTGCTTATCGAACCAGATTTTTCTTTCGTCCTCTTCAATCGGAATGGCGGGTTCGGGATGCTTGTTTACAATTTTTCCTATTTTTTCGTGCAAAGAAGCATTTCTGTGCATTATCTCGTGAAATGTTGCGTATCCGGCAACGCCTATAATGCCCGTTACCGCCGCTGCCGATTTAAAAATAATCGAGGTTTTCTTTTTCATTTTCATTCCCCTTTATTAATTTATAATTGTCTTATTTGATTTAATTATATATCAGCCGATTAAACAATTCAACATCGAATTTTCATAAAAGCTCGACGTACCGCAATCGAAGAAATCAATCCCATTCGCTACCCGTTACGCTGTTCATATCTATGCCTTTTGTTTCGGACGTTTTTCTGCCGAGTGTAAACAGTGCCATAATAAATCCCGGAACAAGAAGTACAAACGACACAATACCCGTTACCTTATTGCCGATAAACGTTATCAACGGCAGACTGATGATATACGATATCGCAACACCTATTCCGGTAACAATAAATTGAGCCGACATTGTTGATGAACGGAGATTTGTCGGTGAGGATTCGCCTATCATCATAATAAGAACATCGTTTGTAGAATAATAGCTGCCTATGCACGCACCGCAAAGAAATCCCGTAAGGTAAGTATTAAATCCCATTCTTGCACAAACGGAAAAACCGATAAACGCCGCAAGACAGTTTGCCGCAGTAATTAATGCGGCAGTTTTTCTGCCCTTTGAATCGGAAACAAAACCCATAATAACCTGCGAAATCGCACAGCCGACCGGAAACATAAACAAGGCTTCCGTTACGGGGCCGACACTGACCGCATCCATAACCTTTTCACCGAAATCAGCAAATTTTCCCATATCAATATAGCTCTGTGCATAGCCGTAGGACATTATCACCTGATAATTAACGGTTCCTATAAAGCCGAGATTCGCAAGTGCGGAAGTTATGTAGAGCCAGCGAAGCTGTTTGTGCCTCCAAGCAAATTTTAAGGCGGGAACAAGCCCTCCCTGTGCATTTTTCTCGCTATTTCGTTCTTTTTCGATTCGGCGTTCATCATCGGTCATACGAAGATGGCGAAGCCTTGAATCAATAAACGAATCGGTTTCTCTTGCGGTAAAAAGGGCAAAGAATGCCGTTATCACGCCAACAACAGCCGGAATAAAATAAACGGCTCTCCACTGCGATGCATCGTGCATAAGAAGCTTTCTCAAAAGAGGAATCAGCATAACAGCCATATTGGCAAAAAATTTTATCGATGAATAAATTCTGCCTCTGTGCTTTGAGGGTGCGGACTCCATAATATACACAACATGCATATCGTGAGGAACAAAAAATTGAACAAGCGCCGCACCGATAAAATACAAAATTAAATTATCGGAAAGGAAAACAATGAGCATAGCAAGGCTCATACCCAAGGTATTTATAATAAGAAAAAGCTTCCTGCCCCAACGGTCGGCAAGCGGTCTGTAAAGAAGTCCGAGTGCCTGAAACGGGACAACGAGAATCGAAAGAATATCAAGCAAGCCCACGGAGCTTTCTCCGTATTTAAAAAAAAGGTCATTTGCGATTTCGGTTTTCATCAGCGTACCGATTTGCGATGCTATTTCATCCGTTGCGTAAATTAATGCAATAATGAAAACAAGATAAGCAAAATACATTTTTCTTTTCGGACGTGCTTTTTGCTTTTCCCATTTTAGGATTTCTTTTTCGATTTTGTTTTTCCTTTTTTCCGCAGTTGTTTTCAAGCTCATATGTGTATCGGCCTTTCGGATTATTTCATTATAAATAATCATACATCATTCCAAAGCAAATTACAACATCAATTCGTTCTTTTGCACATTTATTTTCAATCTTTTTCGAAAATTATCTCAAAAAGCGACAAAAAGACTTATATTTATATTGAAAACCGGTTTATAATATGTTAAAATTCGGTTAAGAAATCAAGAGAGAGTGATAAAATGAAAAAAGCAGTTTCCATACTAATTTGCATTTCCGTTATTATTTCCATGCTCTGTGTCGGCAGTTTTGCCGCTGATGAAAGGCATACCGATTGCAACTCATCGTGTGAATTTTATCCGACAATAATCATTCCCGGACTGGGACAGTCCAGCGTATGCGTTGCCGATGAAAACGGCGATTTTGTTCTTGATGATGACGGAAACAAAATTTCCGCTTTTCCCGCATATATTCAACTTCCGGAAATAATAAAAAGAGCCGCAGTTCCCGTTATTATGTCCTTGATAATGCAACGGGATATCGGACTTTCCGATGCGTTTTCGGATATAATCGAGCTTTGCTTCGGGGTAAACGCAAGCGACCTTAATGCACAGAATACGGGAAACGTTATAGTCGAAAAGTTTATGTATCCTTATTCCGAATGCAGTGAATATGAGCAAGAGGTTATCAACTCGCACATTCCTTTTCACCTTTATCCGACTGAGCTTCCGAAAGACCATTTGTATTATTTCTGCTATAATTCATTTGGCAACCATCTTGATATTACCAACGAGCTTTATGACTATATTCAAATGGTAAAAAAGCAAACAGGACATAACAAAATCAATATTGTGCCTATCAGTCAAGGTGGAACCTTTGCCAATGCACTTTTTGAATATTATCCCGATGTTGCAAACGACCTCCATAAAGTGATATATATCGTTCCCGCTCTTGACGGCTCAACGATTATCGGAGACGTTTTTAATGACAGAATAACATTTTTAAACTCCGATTATCTTTATCACGGTTTTCTTGAAAACATCGGCTTGCTCGACAACGGAACGGCAAAAATGATTGAAGTTTTCGCAAGAATACTTCCCGATGAAGTTATAATGGAATGCCTCAACAAAGGCGTTAAAACACTTATCGAAAAAATAATGATAAGAAGCACAAGTATGTGGTCGCTTTGCCCATCGGGCGATTATCCGTCTGCTGCGGAAAGATATCTCTCAACTCCCGAAATGGCAAGCATTAAAGCTCAAACGGATAAATACTATCAATCGCAGCTTCATTCCGACGCAAACATTCAAAGGCTCCTCGAAAAAGGCGTTATGATTTTTAATGTTGTTCAGTACGACTACAAAATGATTAATGTCGGCGAGAATTGGAACATTCAAAATTCGGACTATATTATACATCTTGATTCCACCTCTATGGGTGCTTATGCCGCAAACGTCGGCGAAACACTTCCCGCCGACTATGTTCAAAAGGGTACTCATTGTTCAAATCCGAATCACAACCATATCTCTCCTGACAGAGTGGTCGATGCCTCCACAGGACTTTTGCCGGATACCTCATTCTATTTTGACGGACAGCGCCACGACCTGACACAACATAACGATGTCATTTTAAAGCTTGCTATGGAGCTTATCGCAAATGATGATATCAAGGATGTCTATTCCTCTGCGAATTTTCCGCAGTTCAATATCGGCAGAGACGTCAGACCTCTTATGAATCTTCTTGAAATTGCAGATACGGTAAAAACCGAAAAGCTTTCCGAAGAAACAAAAGATAAGCTTAATTCCGCTGTAGCACAGGCAAATCATCTTCTCAACACAACAGTGTGCAAAGCCGGCGAATTTCAGCAAGCCGAAGAACAGCTTACCGCCGCACTCGTTGAAGCGGGAGCGATTGAAGCAGAGAACGAAAAAGATTATTCATTCTTTGTAAAACTTGCCGATTGGTTATACAAAAACTACGGCACCAACGGCTACTCCGAAATGCCTTTGGTAACCTTAAATATCATTTTTAATTCGATAGCAGATTTTTTCAATTCGATTTTCACAAAATAATGATGAAAGAAAAACCGTCGAACAAGAACCGAATCTTGTCCGACGGTTTTTAATAATTTAATATTATTGAGTGATAGTTCTGTCTACTCTGAAAAGATTCTTAAAGAAAGAAATAACCTTTTGGAAAATTCCTCCGTCACAATCTATAACCTCGGAATCATAAATTTCTTTACCTGTTAAATCCTTATAAGGATTACCATCTGCATTCATCAGTCTTACGAAAACCGTTGATTTTCCGTCACCTACCGCTGTAATTCTACAGGTTTCACCATCTTCGGACGGACTGATTTGAACGCTGTCGCCGTTTGCGACCCAACTGAGAGTTGCACCTGTCGGAAGATTGACAGCCTCGGCCTTAACAACAAGAATATCACCGTATTTCAGTTCAACAGAACCGGGATTATTGGCAATGCTAAGCTTAATTTCAACCTTTTCAGGCTTAAAGGTGCAAGCGATAATGTGAAGATTTTTTACTGTTTCTTTAATAAACTCTTTACCGCATTTTGAGCAAGCATAAACATCACGGCAGAGTTGAATATGATTGTTAAAATCGTTTTCGTCGGAAAACTCAACTCCGCATTTTCCGCAGGTGTTGCTGTTGCCCTTTTGAGGAATAGCAGGCTTCAACGCACAGCTTTCAATATGGCTTTGGAATTTCTCTTTTGTCTCGTAATTTTTTCCGCAGTAGCTGCAAATATAAGTTATATTTGTTGTTTCGGAGGGTTTACAAACCTTCTGATGCATAGCATAAGCAGCACTGTCCTCAAAAAGTCTGCCGCATTCCGTACAGCCTTGAAGTGCGAAAGCGGAAACCGTACCGATAAACGCAAACATTAATGCGAATACTACGGCAAGTGTTTTTTTAATGGTGTTTTTCATTTATATCACCTCTCCTTTCGTGTTGATTTTACTATATTTATCCAAAATAATCAATAGTCAAAACAAGCTATTTGTCGAAATTGAATTTTCTTATTGCTCCGGTTTTTCGTAAATTTTACAGGGTAACGGTAAACCTTGCACCGCCCTTTTCGCCTTTTTCAACTGAAATTATTCCGTCACAAAGGCTGAGAATATTTTTTACAAGTGCAAGCCCCAAGCCATTCCCCTCTGCCTTATGAGAGCTGTCACCCTGATAAAACCTATTGAAAATATGTTCTCTTTCGTCATCGCTTATGCCACAGCCTTCATCCTCAACCGAGAAAAAGATTTTACCGTCCGATTTTTTCAATTTGATACTTATCAGTCCGCTTTTAGGGCTAAATTTAACCGCATTTTCAATAAGATTATTCCAAACGTGAAACATCAGGCTTTCATCTCCGGTATAATCAATCTCATCCATATCAACATCAAATTCAATATTTTCCGGATTCCATTTCGGTTCGAGCAAAACTATCGCCTGCCTTATCTGTTCGTCAAGGCGATATGTTGTTTTCTTTGCCTGAATTGCTTTATTATCAACCTTTGAAAGAAGAAGAATGTTTCCGACAAGCTCGGAAAGCCGTTTTGTATTCAGCAAAATTTTTTCAACATACTCCGCTCCCGATTCGCCGCATTCACAATCCTGCAAAAGCGTTGCATAGCCCTCAATAGCATTTATCGGTGTTTTGATTTCGTGAGAAACATTTGAAACGAAATCGTTTTGAAGCGTTTCGGTCGCATCAAGCTCTTTTACCATAAGGTTAAAATTCGTATATATGCTTTGAATCGGTTGGATTTTGCTTTTCGTTTCGATTTGTGTTTCAAAATCGCCCTCCGCAACTCTGTGCATAGCATAGCCGATATTTGAAAGCGGAGTAATCAGCTTCTTTGAAACAAAATACATCACAATCGCTCCGACAAAAATGCTGACAAGCGAAATCCAAAGAAGATCCAAAATACTGATTTGAACATCAAAAAGACTTATCGCCATAAACGCAAGCGAAAGCTCAATCGGGACTGTGATTCCGAAGCCGACCAGCAGGCAATATATAAAGTATCTCCAAAGCTTTTTGAAAAACTGATTCTTCTTCATTTTCTTTCCACCTTGTAGCCTATACCGCGTATCGTAACAATCTTAAAATCTTCATTATCCTTAAATCGTTCTCGAAGCCTTCCGATATGAACGTCAACCGTATGAGTATCGCCCATGGCATCATACCCCCAAATTTCATCCATCATTTGCTGACGGGTAAAAATTTTTCCGATATAGGATGCCATTTTATAAAGCAGCATAAACTCCTTTTGAGGAAGAACCATACTTTCTCCGTCGCTGATAACGGTTAACGAATCGCACTCCATAACGGTTGAACCAATCGTCAGCCGCCTTTCACTCATAACCTGTGCTCTGCGAAGAAGTGCTCCGACACGCAATACCATTTCATTAACATTAACCGGCTTTACCATATAATCATCCATACCCGAAAGAAAACCCAGCCGCATATCGTCAAAAGCATCCTTGGCAGTAATTGTTAAAACCGGAATGTTGTTACCGGATTCACGCAGGGCGTTAACAAGCTCATATCCGTCCATTTCGGGCATCATTATATCGGAAATAACAAGATCATAATAACTGCTTTCAATCGCATTGAGTGCCGCTCTGCCATCCGAAACGCCCATTACAAAATATCCGTTTTTTTCCAAAACATGGGTAAATAGTTCTCGAAGCTCAACATCATCTTCGGCAATAAGTATTTTTGACATCTGCATCACCTTTCCGATACATTTTACAGCTCTCTGTCAAAAAAATCAAGCATATCTCATTATGACTCAACATCTTTTGAATTTGCATAAATTTTTTTCATTCTTTCGTCCGGAAAACGAACATCGAGAAAGGCTTCGATTCGGTTTGACGGTTCCTTGTTTTCTTTACGCTCATTCCATCTTAAAGCCGCCGCACCGGAAATTACGGCATCAAAAACAAAGAACACAATAAACGCCCAAACGATAACAGCATTGAGATTTGTCGGAATGGCGGCAATTAATTTATCGGAAAGCGGCATAATGATTTTAACCCAACCGATTCCGAGAACACCCCAAAACAACGAATAAAGCAAGCATACTCTGCCGTTTATATTTAAAGGAAGCTTGCTGTAATCCCATGCGACCGAACCGAAAACTATTTCCTGACCGAGAGAGCATAAGTATTCGGCGGCTGTGCCGACAAGAAAGGAAATCAAAAAAACCTTGGGCAAAGCAACATTTTGAAATCTGCTCAAAACAATTGTAAGCAAAACTCCGCCCATTCCGTAGGCAACGCTCAATGGCCCGTAAACCAATGATTTGCGGCTTTCAACATAGCCGTTTTTGATTAAGCACCAAAGACGAAGCCTGTCACGCAGCAAACCGAAAATATATAAACATATTTATAAAATGTTTTCATTCTACCGCTCCGCCTTGTTTTTTGATTTCCGAAACACGTTTAAATCTGTGTACACCGTAAAGCACGGTGGAAATAATCATTGCCGCAATCGAAATAACAATCAGAATATTCGCAGCCGCAAGAGGAATATCGGTAAAGAACAAAAGAATAAGCATTACTATATACAGAATCGTCGTGCAAGCTTTACCGTACCACAATGCACTGTTGATTTGCTTGGAATACTTAACCTCAAGCAAAGCCGTTACCGCCATAAATATTTCTTTGGCAACAAGAATTATGAATGCGGGAATCATAAGCTCATATTTTGTCATCAGGCAATAAAGCAGTGCAGCCTGAGTCAGCTTATCGGCAATGGGATCGATTACTTTTCCGAAATCCGTTACCATATTGAATCTTCTTGCGATTTTTCCGTCGAGAACATCGGTAAGTCCCGACAGAGCAACAAACGCAACTGTCAACAAGCCGTTTCCCTTTTCGCAATATGCCCATATTATCACCGGAATCAAAATCAGCCTAAGATAGCTTAATAAATTCGGAATCGAAACAAAATCCTTCGCCTTTAATTTAATGTTCATTAATATCGCACCTCGTTCGTTTATTTTAACAATGCAAGTATATCCGAAATTTTTTAACAAATATTCAACACAACCTCAACATTTGTTGAAAAACAAGCAATATCAAGCAATTAAATGTCCATATACATTTTTCTCTTTAAAGAATAAATTTTCATATATAGCAAAATGAAGCTTTTAATAATCATATGACCCAAACCGGCAAAGCTCTCAAGCGGGAGCAATGCCGGTTTTGGTTTGTTGTGGAAGAAAAGTGCCTCGGTGAAAAGATTCTATGTTAAAAAACTTAGGAATAAAACAAATCTTCAACAATTTCAATAACATGGCATCTTTCAGCCTCAAGTCCGTTAAACAGCGTTACAAGATTTTCTGCGGCATTGAAATCGGGTGTAAATGAAATAATTAACCCGTTTTCATCCGCTATGCCGTAAAGAAAATCACCGTTGGAACGCTCTTTTTCCGTATGATACATTGGTATCCTCCTCAATTGATTGTGACCAACCGTCACACATTATACACCCAATCATTTTAAAAATCAATAGTATTTTGGGATTTTTTGTAAAAATTTCAAGAGAACAAGAATACGGCAAAAATTAAAGTCAAAAAGATATGTATGAA
>CAZNAC010000027.1:0-24993 GCA_964571095.1 uncultured Clostridium sp.
TAATCGCCCCTTGAAGGGGCAGTGCAAACCCCCGGCTTAGCCGGGGGTTTTGATTCCGATTCTTTTGGATTATCCTCGAACCGTTCCGCCTTTCATCTTGATAAGCTCACGATAGCTTATCAGCTCAACGCCGTGTTCTTTAAGATAATTATGAGTGTAGGGATCCTTCATAAGACGATATTCCCAAACTCTGTCCTGCCATCTTGCGGTTATTCCTTTAATTTCATCGCATTCAACCGACGGATGAACGAAGGTTTCGGTAACGCCGTCGGGAATGTTTGTCCAAATCTTCAAAATCATTTCTCTGTAGGTTTCGTAGCTTTTTCTCATTTCATCGTTCCAATCGGGGAAAAGAAGATAATCGGGAATAACAACATTATATTTTTTGCCCCAATGCTTTGAAAGAAACGTGACTGCAGCATAAAGAAAATACGGAGTACCTTTTGGACATATGCGTTTATCGTGGGAGGTATAAAGCCTGTAAGCATAGCCGTATTCTCCGCAAATACGCAAGGTCATTTTTGACAAGCCGAGCCTGCCCGTGTAATGACCGTAAAGAGAACCCATATGGTTATCAATATGAGAAGGCTTCATATCCATACTGTGTGCAAGGTCGATTTGTGCACGGATTTCGGCTTCAAGGTCTTTATACGAAGCGTTTTTTTCAACCTCATCGCTTTCGTGCCACATAAATCCGTCTTTATCAACAAGAGTTTTGCCGTCGGTGAGCGGCTTCCAGCGATATTTTCCCCATTCACTGGTCATAGTAAGATGAATACCGACAGCGTGTTCGGGGTGTTCGTTTGAAAATTTGACCGCCGCCGCTGCTGCGGGACAGGGCATCATTATTGTTGCGGACTTAATGAAGCCACCCTCAAAAAGCTCTGCAACCGCCTCGTTTGCCGCATTGCACATACCGTAGTCATCTGCGTTAACAATAAGATATTTAGCCATAATTTATTTTCCCTTCTGTTTTTATATATCGATGTATTGCGGTTTACTGTTTATCAAGAAATATTCTGCTGTATCTCGGCTTTATTTCGATTGTTCCGTCCGCTTTGACCGTTGTTACCGTAACACCGACAACCCACTTGCTTTCGGGCATATTGAAATTCGTTCCGTGATGATAGGCATATCCGGCGGGAAGACTGTAAACAAAATAAACACCTTTATATTTTGCACACCAATCGTTAACGTGGTCATGACCGCAGAAAACCGCCTTGGTTGTTCCTTTTTCCTGCATTGCGGCAAACATACCGCTGTTAAACGGCGAACAGCCGACGCTTTCCCATTGCTCTCCGAAAAGAATTTCGCATTCGCCCGACGGAGCATATCTGCCGCCCTCAACTTCCTTAAAAGCGTGGGCAAATTCCGGCAGAGGAATGTGGAAATACATCATAGAATCCGCATGACCGTACTTTTTCATAAGCGAATCGGTTTCGTTTTTATAAAAATCGATTTGCTCTTTTTTCAGGAAATCATAGCCCTTAACATCGGCGGAAAGCCCGTAAGCGGCTCTATCCCTGTCAAGAATGCTTCTGCCCGAATCAAAGAGAAAAAGAGTTTGTCTGTGCTTGCCGTTTTTGCCGAGAATATTAACGGTAAAATTGCCGTATCCGAACATATTATCCGGACCGAATTTGCAAAGGCAATGGTCGTAATCAACAAAGCTTTTCATAAGAAGCCATTTATAAAAGCCTCTGTCCTCTCTTGTTTCGTGGTTGCCGAAAACCGCTGCCCAATAAACGCCGATTTCCTCCATCATCTGTGCAAACTGAATTGCCTCAATCTGCTGAAATTTACCGAGAATAACATCTCCCGTGAGGATAACAAGGTCGGGCTTAACCTCTTTTATGTGTCTGATGAAATACTCAACGGTTTTTCTGTTTCTTGCATTGTCGCTGCAAAAATGCAGGTCGGTGCTCGTGAGAATAACAAAATCATCATCGGTCATATTGCCGTTTTTATCGAATTTTGCAATATCCGTTGAATAATCATTCTGCGAAACTATTTTAACATCGGTTTTGATTCTGTGCGATTTATCGCAACGGCAATAGAGCGAATCCGGCTTTTTTCCGCCGGTTATTTTGCAAATCGCCCTTGCTCCGGCAAGATAAGCCCTGATTGCATTCTGCCTGACAAATCCCCATACCTTATACATAATATATACCACCTTGACTGTTGTTAAGCTTAATTATATTGCCAACAATCCTTTTTGTCAATAATTTGAAGAATAATATTGCATTACGGTTCATATGATTTGAAAGATGAAAAATATTTTTCGGGAATTATAAGTCAAAACGAAGAATCGATTGAAAAATGTTGCTTTTTGTCGAACACTATAAATTGTGGTCAAGCCGCTTGACACTGTGGATATATTGTGTTAAGATAAAGTCGGTCAAAAAAATCTCGATAAAATCGAACATTTGTCTTGACAAAACAAATGTTCATATGCTATAATAAACTCACAGAACAAATGTTTCAGCTTGTTCGTTAGGAGGAATAAAAATGAGTTTTGCGGAAATTGTTAAAACAGGTTTGGAGTTTGCGGCGGTAGTGCTGCTTATAATCGGATTTATAAATGAAAAAAAGGTTGTTGCTTTTGAGGATAAGCTTGTAAGAGCAATTAAAATTCATCTTCGCAATCGCCGTATTCGCAAGAAAAAAGAGGCGGAGAAGGCTTACCGTGCAAAGGTTCAGCAAAGAGCACCGGAGGATTTCTGCTTTGATGAACCGCCCGTTCTCGCTGTTATTTCAAATAACAGCTCATACCACGTTGCTTGATTTTCAAATTTTTATTGCAAAACGGAGCTGCCGCTTTTTTGCGACAGCTCCGTCTTTTCATCTTTTTTGTTGTTAAGTCATTGAATACGTGCAAACCGATTATTTAATAATGGCATTAACGGCTTCCATAATTTCCGAATAAAAATCGCTGAACATATTAACGAATGCGGACATATCCGCACCGGTAAGTTTTGTAATGATTTCGGCAATATAATACGGCAAATCACTGAGCATTGCAAAAATTGAAAGCATACCGTTTTCCTCCTTAAAAATTAAATTTATTCCACGGTTCCTCATCTTTTTTCGGCTTTGCGGAAAAAGAAAGGGCTTCCCCGTTTTTCGGATGAGTAAATTCAAGCGTGTGTGCAAAAAGTGCAAGCTTCCCGCCGCCGCCTCCGTATCTTCCGTCACCGATAAGCGGAAATTTTCTGCTCGCAAGCTGCACTCTTATCTGATGAGTTCTGCCGGTATGAAGCAGGATATCAAGCAGCGATAAGCCATCGGCTTCGTCTATAACCCTATATTCGAGAGAGGCATCCCTGACACCCTTACGCATACGGTTGACAACATATGTTTTGTTTTTTTGCTTATCTCTGAAAAGAAGGTCGGTCAAAACTCCGCTTTTTTCTTCGATAATGCCGTGAGTGACGGCGTAATAACGCTTTTTTATTCTGTTTTGCTCTGCTTGCTTTGAAAGCTCGGCGGCGGCAAACGCATTTTTCGCATATACCATAATTCCGGATGTTTCACGGTCGAGCCGATGCACCGGAAAAGCCTTTGAGCTATCGCCGTTTTGAGCAAAATGATTATTCAGCAACGATATCATATCGCAATCCGTGCCGCTGCTCTGGCTGATTATGCCGGCAGGCTTCAGGCAGACCGCAATATAATTATCCTCAAACAATATTTCCGTTTTCAATCCTGTTTTCCAACCTTTTTTCGCTGCGTTTGAGCGATTCCTTAATATTGCCCGAAATCAACCATAGCTGACTGCCGAGAAGAATCGGATCCTCTCGCATTCCCGTTCTGAACCATTCGGAAATAATGCCGAGAAAAGCGTATTCGTGAAAAGCCGCAATAAATTCAATATCTTCTTCGGGAACCTTCATATTTTCCGCCGTAACCTGAACAAAATCTATAATGATATGCTTGCACGCTTTATACATATAATTTTCAAAATAGTCATAGCTGCGTGAGGTGCAGATATTATTAATGATTTTTTTGTGGCTGTAGGCGGTATTCGCTATTTTTTGGAAAGCCTGAATCCACGATGTTCCGTTTCGGTGTGCCTCAACGAGAAGATTCAACTCCTTGGAAAATATTTCTTCCAAAAGGTCATAAATATCGCTGTAATAATAGTAAAAGGTATTACGATTGATGCCGCAGGTTTCAACTATATCTTTAACCGTTATTTTGTCAAACGGTTTTTTTTCGAGAAGATCAACAAAAGTATCAAAAATTAGCTTTTTCTTGTCTTTTTGCAACGTTTATGCCTCCCTTTGAATTTCAGCCCCAAATCTTAATTCCTAATATATAAGTGTTTAAATTTAACAAAATTGTTGCAACAAAATAACATAATTTAGATTTTTTGTTTTGTTAAATCGATTGTTATGCATATTTTGAATTTGCATTTTTATATCACAATTGCAGTTAGTATAACACGCAACAGCAAAAAAAGCAACGGATTTTGTAACGGCAATTCAGCTCCTACTAAGACAAAAACGGCAATAGCCGGTTCGCTACAACCGATTATTGCCGTTTTTTGATGTGCTTTATCGGGAACTGCTTCATTGTGTGCCGTTCGTTGTTTCTATCGGAGCCTCGGTAACGCTGAGAGGCGGTGCTGTTGTTTGCGTAACGGAGGGAAAATCAAACCCGTGCATAAAACCGCCGAGATCAAGAGAACAAATATCTCCGCCGATAACCCTGCCATCAAAAATCAGCAGGTTTGCCTGAACTCCCGTCTGATTTTCAAGTCCGGGATAATTGAGAATATCGTATGTCCACCTTTTGGCACGCATTCCTTTGTAAGGCTCAAGGTCTAAGCCTTGAGCGGCATTCATTTCCGCATATTCGAGATATCCCTCATCAAATTCGGCGGGAATGATTATTTCGCTGATTTCGGCGGGATCCTCGGAAATCTTCCAGCCGAATTGCGAAAGGAAAGCCGTTCTTTCAGCCGCATTTTCGGCTTTATAGCTGATTGCCGAATCGTTGACCGTAGGCTTTTTTTCCCTGCCCATAACAAAAATTATTGCGATAATAACCGCCGCAAGTGCCGCAATAACGGCAACAACCTTTGCTTTTGACGTTTTAACAGAATAAACAAACATTAAACTCACCGCCCGAAAAAAGCATATGCTTCGGCGGGTTGAAATATTACAGCTTTATTCAATCGGAACAAATCGGGAGAAGCATAATTCCGCTGGAAGTAATATCGATTATGCCGTACTCACCGTTTCTTATGCTTCCGGGATTCATAATGTAAAGTCCGTTGTCGTAATTCGTCACGCTTTCGTGAGTATGACCGTATAATACAATGTGAGCACCCATTCTGCGAGCCTTGTCGATTAATGCGGCTGTTCCGTGCTTCACAAGCTCCGTGTGGCCGTGGGTACAGAGGATTTTTTTGCCCGAAACGGTGATAAATTCGTTCACGGGAAGTAAGGAATACAAATCACAGTTACCGCACACTTGAACGGTTCTGCGGCAGGATATTTCATTCTCAAGTGAAGTGAAATCCCTCTCGCCGTCGCCGAGATGAATAATAACATCTGCTTCGGGATGATTTGCTATTGCGTTTCTCATCTTATATGATGAACCGTGCGAATC
Source organism: uncultured Clostridium sp. (assembly GCA_964571095.1). Classification (GTDB taxonomy): domain Bacteria; phylum Bacillota; class Clostridia; order Oscillospirales; family Acutalibacteraceae; genus CAG-177. Next base: position 5,617 of record CAZNAC010000027.1, read on the forward strand.
GGAAAAAACAAGGATTCTCAAATTCGGCTCCTCCGTTCTGTTAATTGTATTTTTCTCATATCTATTATATAGGATAAAGGCGGTGTTTGCAATAAACAACAATAATTTTTCCGTTGATGAAATGCTTCGTTTGGCAAAGGCGGCAAACGCAAAAAAGCCGGAGGATCTCCTCGGTGCGGTTCAAAGCAGAGTGCCCGACGATAAAATGAAAGAAATAAAAAGAGTTTTAGGCGATAAAAAAGCTCTTGAGGAGCTTCTTAAAAGCGAGCAGGCTCAAAAGCTTATGCGTCAATTTAAAAACGACAAATAATTTTTAACGGTGGAGCTAATGGACAACATAAACGATATTATATCTTCTCTTTCGGAAGAAGATATGGAGAACTTGAGAGCGGCGGCGGAAAATCTTTTTTCGCAGGACAACGAGCCGAAGGATAAAACCGACGGCTCGGATTTTTCAATGCCCGATTTTTCAAGCCTGCTCGGAAATGCACAAATGATAGCAAAAATAAGCTCGATAATGGGTACGATGAATAAAAAAGATGATCGTACACGCTTTATAGAAGCATTGAAACCGCTGTTGAGCGAAAAGCGAAGAAAAAGAGCAGATGATGCAATGCAAATGCTCAAGCTTATGGAGCTTCTGCCGCTGATAGGGCAGATAACGGGAGGCAGTGACGGCAAATGAATGATAATCTCTTAAAATTAATTCTTCCTACAAAAAATTCACATTGCCCTATGCATAGCACTGCGGGCGGCGATTCCGACAGAGCAATAATCCTGCCGGTTATTATTCTGCTTATGGCAGAGAATTGCGATTCGTTTTTGATTTTCGCTCTTTTATATATACTTATGTAAATTATTGCTTTTGCATAATTTTTCAAGTTCCGAAATGCATCTTGAAAAAAGCAGAGAAATATTGTAGAATAAGCTTGCGGGCAGTTGCCATGCTTGCAAAAAGTATATCAAACAGGAGTGAATCAGATGGTTTACAAATACCAAACCAAAGGAACGTGTTCCCGTTCCATAAGCTTTGAGCTTGACGGAGAAAAGGTAAAAAATGTCAGCTTTGAGGGAGGCTGTAACGGAAACCTTAAAGGAATTGCGGCCTTGGTTGACGGAATGAAAATCGACGATGTTATCGAAAAAGTTGAGGGTATTCGCTGCGGCTTTAAGGCAACCTCGTGCCCCGACCAGCTTGCAAAAGCTCTCAAAGAGGTAAAAAGCAATGGATAAAAAAACCGTAAAACTGACCTTTTATGTTGTTTGCGGTCTTTTGCTCGGAGCACCCTACATATGGCGTCTTGCAAAGCTTGTTCCCGAAATTTTTGAAAAGCTTCCGAACGCAAAAGAGATTCTCGCCGCCTCCGGCTATGCGGTTCTCGTTATCATTTCAATTGTCATCGCCTTTAAGCTCGGCGAAGCGTTGTGGTTAAGAATTATCAGCGTTTATTCGTCGGTCGGCCTTGCGGTGTGCATTATAACGATGATGACAAGGGCACTCAACGCTTCCGAAATTTTCGAGGTGCTTTATGAGCTTATTTGTGCTCCGTTTTTCGGAATCGAATCGCCGATGGCGGTAACAGTACTTATGCTTGTGCTCTCGATAACGGCATATGTTTTTCTTAACAAAATGCCTCAAAAGCCCAAAACGGGCGGTGCCGACAGATGAAGTCTATTAAAATATTGTTAACCGCATAATTTTATGCTTGCATTTACGACGGTTTTATATTATAATCATCAGGTACGCAAATATGACAGGATTCGTCATATTCTATATTAAAAAATACAAAACATTCAGGAGGAAAAAATCATGGCAAAGAAAATTCTTGCAATTCTTCTTGCACTCTCATTCGTAGTTGCTTTCGCAGCTTGCGGCGGCAAAAATGACGATGCAACAACAGCTCCCGTAGAAACAACCGAAGATCCGTTTGCGGCTCTTGATGAAACAGACGCTCCCACAGAGGCTGCAACAGAAGCTCCCTCGGCAGATGCAACGGAAGCAGAATCCGAAGCGGCATCCGCATCGGCAGATGAAACAACCGCAGTTGATTCAAGTGCTGTTTCCGCAGAAGAAACAACCGCTGCAAACGCAATGCCTCAGGGCAAGGAAGCTATTGTTAATTACTTCAACACAGCTATCAACAGTGTAAAGAAGGATTCAAAAAGCATTAAGTCAAACTATATGGTTCACGCCGTTGCAGGCGAAGTAACCGGCGTTCCCTCACTTATCGATACTCTTCTCGGCGGTACCGGCAAATTCATCAGCGGATTTATGGGCCCCGACGACAGCAAGGCAAATGTTACCTGGACATCGGCAGCCGATAAGAATGCTTTCTTCCCCGTTGAAGGCGAAACATGGGCAAGCAAGCTCACAGCCGCAGACGTTAAGGATGCGAAAATCGTTGAAAAAGACGGCAAGTGGCTTATCAGAATCACCACTCTTGCAGACGAAAAAACTTCAAATGTTCAGCACGGTAAAGGACATAACCCCAAGGCATTTAACGTTGTTCTTCCCGCAGTTGTTGACGAAAATATCCCCGGCGTGGTTGCTAAGGCTTTCAGCATCGGTACAACCGAAATGAACTATCCCTCAAGCACCATAACAATTACCGTTGATCCCGCAACAGGTCATGTAACTCACGCAAATTATATGATGTATTGGACAATCAACATTCACCTCGGTGATGATGTTGTTGTTCTCCCCTTCTCAACGGAAAACGATTACGATATTAATTGGTAATTAATATTCAAAAGTGACCGTCATTGCGGCGGTCACTTTGTTGCATTAAAAATATTTAGGATAAAGGTGATTTGTTATGAAGAAAGAGGTTCTTGTTGAAACTTCCGCACGCCACGTTCATGTCAGCCGTGCAGACCTTGACGTTCTTTTCGGAGAGGGTTATGAGCTTACACACAAAAAAGACCTTTCACAGCCCGGTCAGTTTGCCTGCGAAGAAAGAGTTGCCGTTATCGGCGAAAAGGGCAGCTTCCCCGCTGTTTCGATTCTCGGACCTATCCGCAACGCAACTCAAGTTGAGCTTTCGCTCACAGATGCTCGCAGCATCGGCGTTAATGCTCCCGTAAGAGAGAGCGGCGATATTGCCGGCACAGGCACCTGCAAGCTTGTCGGCCCCAAGGGCGAGGTTGAAATCGAGTGCGGTGTTATTTCCGCAAAAAGACATATCCACGCCACTCCCGCAGATGCAGAAAAATACGGTCTTGAAGACAAGCAAATTGTTTGTGTTAAGATTGATTCAAACGGCAGAAGCCTTGTTTTTGATGACGTTGTTGTCAGAGTTAATCCCAATTTTGCCCTTGCAATGCATATCGATACCGATGAATCCAATGCGGCAGGAGCAAAGCCCGGTATGATGGGTGAAATTCTTTAATTACATAATAAAAGCAATATAACGAAAAACAGCTTGTACAGGTCATTTGACTCATACAAGCTGTTTTTTTACTTCTGATTTTCGCTTACGGTTTTAAGCACTTCCGTTTTGAAGTCACCGTAAATTTTATATTTTTTCGAGAAGATAATAAGTGAAGCGATAATCATAACGGGTGGAACAACAAACATAAGGAACGAAATTGCACTCTTTGCCTGTGCGGTTTGAACAAGAGCCTCGCCGTCGTAGCCTGTAACGGTGAAGGTGGCGTACATAATCACTGCCTGAACGGTGTATGCCATTTTTTGTAAAAATCCCTTCATCGAAAAGGTCAGGCTTTGGTTGCGTTTTCCGGTTTTATATTCGCCGTAGTCAACGCAATCCGCAAGCATAACGGTTTGGTTAACAAACATACTTCCCGTTCCGAGAGAGGTGAGAATATAGAAAATGCCGAGTGCGGTAACGTTGCCGCCGAAAGCGTATCCGATAATCGCCATACCGATATAACCTGCCGCCGCAATACTGAGCGAAAGCTTGTAAATTGAGCGATTATTCATAAACCTTGAGCATACCGGAACAACAAGAAGCGAAAGCACCGAGCCGACCGTGCCCATAAGGTTGAAGCCGGATTGGAGAGTAAGGTCGCCGAGCACGGAAGTGAAATAATAACTGCTGATGCCCGATGTCATATAAAATCCCGCATTTGAAATCATAGCAAAGAGCATAAAAACAAGAAGCTGATCGTTGCTCTTTATAACATTTATCGCCGCTTTAAAGGAGAACCTTTCGTTGTTGACGACGATTCGTTTTTCTTTGGTGGAAATTACACTTGTGGAAGCAAAAAGGATAAGACCTGCCGACATAATCATTGACCATTTGCCGAAGCCCTTGCTGAGTGTGTCGGAGGTCATTGCATCGAGCTTGCTGCCGGCAACGCCGCCGAAATAAGCAACCGCCATAGGCGTGAAAATCGAAACGATTCCCTGACCGAGTCCCGAAAAGGTTCTTGCAATGGTGGAAACGAGATTTCTGTCTTTCTCCTCGGTTGCGAACGACGGAACCATTGACCAAAACGGGATATCGGCAAGGGTGTTTGTCATTCCCCAGAGCACATAGAGCACGGCGGCATAAATATAAAGTTCGGTTGAGCCTGCCGCAAAGCCGAAATTATTAAAAAGTAACGTAAGCACAACCGCATTAAGCAAGGCACCCGTTATTATCCAAGGACGGTATTTGCCCATTTTGGTGTGGGTTTTATCAACTATCATTCCCATCATCGGATCATTGATTCCGTCCCATAATCTTGCGAGCGGAGTGATAATGAGAAGAAATGCCGGACTTATTCCGAGAGCGTTTGTTAAATATATTGAAAGATAGGAATAAAACATTCCGTAGCTGAGATCAAGACCGACGGCACCGACTCCGTAGCCGAGCTTTCTCCCCAAACCGATTTTTTTCATTTTGTCACATCCCGATTATCATTTTTGACTTTTTCATAGCTGTATCTTCCTCTGGACAGTGTACCTTTGCCGAACTGTATCGCTTCGGCAGGGCATCGGTTAATGCAAGAGGTGCAGTGCTGGCACTTTGATTTTATCCAAACAGGCTTGCCGTTTTTGATTTCAATGGCATTTTCGGGGCAGAGCCGTGCACACCGACCGCAAGAAACGCATTTGTCGGTTGCATAAAATTTTTTCGTTGTACGAAAAACATTATAAAGCTTTGGAAGAAAAATGCTGTTGATTTTGCCCTTGCTGCTTTCGGAGCATTTCTTTTCGCAGGCATTAATTTCCGCACAAATCGTTTCAAGCTCTCTGTCCGCATGGGCGAGAAATTTTTTCGCTTTTTCCTCTGAACACGGATTGTACATTATTACATAATTATCGGGCATTCTTAACGAAAAGCTGTAATCAATTTCTCTGCCGAGCTTTCGGGCAAGTGTTTTATCCGCCGAACCCGTTGATGCACCGCAGGTAATAACGCAATAAACATATTCGCCCAATGAGCTTTTAACTTCGGGCATTGAGACAAAGCGTTCGATTATTTCGGGTAATCCCCAAAAATAAACGGGAAAAACGAAACCGGTTTTCCTGCCGCTTTTTTCGATTTTTGCCTTGCCGCCGATTATATCGGGAATGCTTACGGCAATATCACCGGTCTTTTCGGCGATAACCTGTGCCGCGTGCTTTGAATTTCCCGTTCCGGAAAAATAATAAACCATAGAAATCATCCTTTAATAGTTTTATAAAATTGTAACATCGGTAAAAATTTTTGTCAATAAATATTAACCGCCTTGTTGCACATAATAGTAGTGAACCGAGGGTTCAATAATATACAAGTGAAGAAAGGAAACCCGAAATGGAAAACAATAATAAGCAAAAAAATCAGCAGAACAATGCTCAAAACAACAATCAGCAGAATCAGCAGAACAAAAACCAGCAGAATCAGCAGAACAAGAAAAACAACAAAGAAAATTTCTGAGTGCAGTTCCGTTTGCAAGGTCAAGCATAAAAATCGAATAAACAAAACGGCTTGCACAGGATTTCCGTGCAGGCCGAAGTTTTTATTTAAGCCTTAATATAATCAATCAAAAGCAGTGCATAATGATAAACAATCGGCAAAACAAGAGCCGGAACCATATTAAGCGTCTTGAATTTCTTTTCAAGAAGGAAATTTAATCCGATAGCCATAATGATTGCGTACCCGACCATACATATCTGTTCAAGAAGCTCTCCTTGAAGTATTCCGCCGAGAGTTCCCGCAAGCAGAGAAATACCGCCCTGATAAATCAGCATCGGAATACAGGTGAAAATAACTCCGAAGCCGAGAGTTGCACCGAAAATAACGGCATTAACGCCGTCAAGTGCACTTTTGACAAGAAGAATAGAGCTGTCACCTGTTAAACCGTCGTTGACGGCACCGATAATCGACATTGCTCCCACGCAAAAAAGAACCGTACCGTTAATGAACCCCGAAGCGAAGCCCTTTGCCCGAAACTTATTTTCAATCTTATTGCAAAATCCGCCAAAGCGTTCATCAAGCTTCAAAAGCTCTCCGATAAGTGTGCCGACAACAAGAAAAACAACAAGCAAAAGCTCTCCGCTGCTTGAAATTTTACCGTCCTCAACCGAAAACATATTTGCGATAACACCGTTCAAGCCGATAATGAGAACGGCAAGACCGAGTGCTCTGTTTATTGAATCCGCATAGGTAGGCTTGATTCCTTTTTTGAAAAGCAAGCCGATAAGTCCGCCTATGATTACGGCAATGCAATTTATTAATGTTCCGGTCATTTTTTCGTCCTCCGTGGCTTTTTTGGTATTTTATCACTTTACACCATAAAAGTCAACAGAAACCAAGCATTCCGCAAAGTACCGATGCAGCCATACAAGCGATGATTCCGGCGGCGGTCGGCAGCAGGGCGGCAATTGCGGTATATTTTATGCTGCCCGTTTCCTTTTTTACGGTTAAAAGTGTTGTTGAGCACGGCCAATGCATCAGCGAAAACAAAATTACGCACAGGGCGGTGGCTTTTGTCCAACCGTTTTCAATCAGCAGTACACCTATTTCGGCGGAGCTTCCCATTTCCGGCAGGGAGCCGAGTGAATAATAAGCCATAAGCATAATCGGAACAACAATTTCGTTTGCCGGAAAGCCGAGAATGAACGCAATAAGAATCACGCCGTCAAGTCCCATAAGTCTTGCAAACGGATCGAAAAAATCGGCGAGATATTTCAGAATACTCACATTATCTATGCAAGCGTTGGCGAGTACCCAGATAATCAAGCCGGAGGGAACGGCAACCGCAACCGCTCTGCCGAGAACAAAAAGAGTTCGGTCAAAAATTGACCGCACAAGCGTTTGAACAATTTTCGGTCTGCGATAAGAGGGCATTTCGAGAATGAACGATGACGGAATACCCTTTAAAACGGTTTTTGAGAGCAGCTTTGTTGCCGCAAAGGTCATCAGCACACCGAGAATAATTACAGCCGTCAGAACTGCCGCAGCTTCAACCGAATTTATCATACCCGTAGCCGAGCCTATAAAAAATACGGATATCAGCGTTATCAGCGTGGGAAATTTTCCGTTGCACGGAACAAAGCTGTTTGTTAAAATCGCAAGAAGCCGTTCACGGGGAGAATCTATTATTCTGCAACCGACAACTCCCGCCGCATTACAGCCGAAGCCCATACACATGGTCAATGCCTGTTTTCCGCATGAGCTGCACAGTCGAAAGGGTTTATCGAGATTATAAGCTATTCTCGGCAAATATCCCGAATCCTCAAGCAATGAAAAAAGAGGAAAGAAAATTGCCATCGGCGGCAGCATAACCGAAACTACCCACGCAGGCACACGGTATGCACCGAAAACAAGGCAATCGTGAAGCCATTGCGGGAAATTCAAAAAGAGCAAAAGCTCCGAAAGCCTATTCTGTATGCCGAAAAGCAAATCGGAAAGCAGACTTGAGGGATAATTCGCACCGCTGACCGTAAGCCAAAAAACAAGCATCATCAGCAAAGCCATTGCGGGAAAACCCGCACCTTTGCTTGTTAAAGCTTTGTCGAGCAGACGGTCTTTTTTACTGTAGCCTTTTCCGTTTTCAACTGCACCGTCGCATATTTTATGTGCTTTATCAAGAAAGGCTTTAACAACGGTGTCGCCTGTTTTTTCGGGAGATATTTCGGATTTGTCGAGTGCCGCCTTTGCTTTTGCCACGGCAAGTGCCGTTGCAGGCTCCGATAAGCAAGCCGAGCCTAAGTGCTTTTCGATTTCTTTTTTCAGCGAGCTGTCCGAATCGATAAGCCTTAAACTGAGCCAGCGAGGGTTGATTTTTTCTTTTAAGCTTTCGGGGAGAGCTTTTTCGATTGTTTCAATTGCTTCTTCAAGCGGAGCGGGATAGCGAATTTTTAAATATTCACCGTTTTTTGAGCTGTCAAGTGTGGCTAAAACGGAAAGCAGGCTTTTCTTCTTTCTTGCGGAAACAGCAATAACAGGCAAGCCGAGCCGTTCGGACAAAAGAGAAGTATCTATATGAATGCCTTTTCTTTCGGCTTCGTCCATTAAATTTATACATACTATAACATTTTTTGAGATTTCCGCAGTTTGCAAAACAAGATTCATATTGCGTTCGAGGCAGGTTGCATCGCAAACAACAACCACCGCATCAAGCTCATCAAAGCAGATAAAGTTTCTTGCGATTTCTTCTTCTGCGGAATGTGCCATAAGAGAATATGTTCCGGGGATATCAACCATAATGTAGTTTCTTTTTTCTGCTTTGCAATATCCGACCGCATTTGAAACGGTTTTTCCGGGCCAGTTTCCCGTATGCTGCTTCATACCCGTTAATCCGTTAAAAATCGAGCTTTTTCCGACATTCGGATTACCCGCAAGAGCAACAATAAAGTCATTTTTGTTTTTTCGTTTTATTTCTGTTCCCAAAGCGGCATTTTTGCCGACAGCACTGTTGGTTATACCCATATTCTCACAGCTCAACCGTTATGCCTCGGCAGTCCGCCGCCCTTATTGCAACAACCGCTCCGCAAATAAGGTATGCTTTCGGATCCCCCAACGGACTTTTTCCGACACATTCGATCTGTGTGTTTTCCGCAAGCCCCATATCCATAAGTCTTCTGCGAATTTCTCCGCAGGCATCGATGCTTTTGACGGTTGCTTTTCGGCTTACATCTATTTCATTCATTCGTATAACGTTATTCATACTCCGACCTCCTAACAATATGATATTCATATGGGGATAAAATTGTTAGGACAAATCGAAAAGCTATGCGATTTTTTGATAACGCACGGTAAATTCCAACAAATACATATGCGTTTGTTCGACTTTTAACATACCGTTAACAATTCTCCAACATCGGTTCAACAGAAAGCATATAGTATGTTAAAACCAAATAAACAACAAGGAGACCAGCTATCAAATGAAAAAAGGAATTATTAAATTACTCGGCATTGTTCTTGCGGTAACAATGATTTTCGGCTTTGCCGTAAGTCCTTACGCTTCCGAAGGCACAAAAACATATAAGTCTGGTGAATATGAGCTTAAAAAGCTTTCCCATCCCGATAAGGGTTCCGGAGAGGTTGACGGAATAGTTGATTATGTCGGTAACGGCGTTGTTTCCGCAAGCGATGACGGACAGGGCGACAGAGGGCAAAACTATGCTTGGTCTGCCATTGCATACGGTGACAGTATTTACGTTTCAACCAACTATAATTCTCTCGGTCTTACTCTCGGATTTATGGATTCCGTTCTCGGCAACGATTTTGATACTGCCGAAATGAACGCAACACTTGATCTTATGTTTAACGGGGATTTTTACACCGGAGAGCCGGACGGAGCAAACACCGGCGGCGTACTTACCAAAATCAATGTAAAAACAAACGAAGTTACCGTGCTTATGAGTGCATCGCACGACGGTAATTCCGTTCAGCTTCGTAACTGCTGCGAATATAACGATAAGCTTTATTTTTGCGGCTCCGTTAACGGTTTGCCCAAAATAATCGAAGTTGATCCGAGCAACAACGATAAATGCACCATCGTTTATGAGGGCATCAATGCCAAAGATTATTATGCGGCTTATCTTGAGGGTATCTGCACGGGTATCAGAGGTCTTTGTGCCTACAAAGACTATCTTGTAGTCAGTATGGTAACTCTCGAAGGCCCGCAGATTCTTATTTCTCAAAACCCCTCCGCAGGTCAGGAGGCGTTCACCGTTATCGCCGATCAGAAGGAGCTTTTCGATTATCCCGGATATCATTTTCCCGACAGCATTTACGGCGGTTCAATTTGGGAAATGGTTGAATATAACGGTTCTCTCTATGTTTCGATTTGTACCGGTACTCCCGAAAACAAGCCCGATGAATACACAATGCAATCCTTTGCGATTGTCAGAGGTGATATGGGAAGCGACTTTGACGAATGGACTTGGACTCCCGTTATAGGCGACAAGGCAGACGGTGCAAAATACACCTTCGGTATTGATCCCGAAAGAACAAGAGCCGGTGCCGGTGTTATGTATGTTTACAATGACTACCTTTATATCGGCGAATACAATGACGAAGAAATTCCTTTGGAGCATATTCTCTTTAAAGCCGATTTCACTTTTATGAACAGAAACCTCGAACAGTCGGTAAGTCTTTACAGAATGGATAAAAACGAAAATATAGAGCTTGTTATGGGTGATGCAACCTCAATGTTCCCCAACGGAAGTCTTTCCGGCTTGGGTTCGGGCTTTGGTCGCAACGAAAACCAGTATATTTGGAGAATGGAAGAATATAACGGTAAGCTCTATGTCGGAACCTTTGATACGAGCAGCCTGCTTGAGCCTGTCGGTCAGTTCTCAAACGGTGACCTTCTTTCGATGACTCCTTCCGAATGGGCAAGCCTTATCGGTTATATCAAAACCTTTATCGATATTCAAAACAGCTCCGATGATGCCGAATCGCAGGCTCTTGCACAGCTTTTTGAATCCCACAGTGTTAATGAAATCGCTCAAATGGCATCCTCTCACGCAAAGGCAACCGCAAGCAATACCGATTCAAAGTCGGGCGATCTTGCGATTACCGCACTTTTCAATACTCTTGACGGTTTTATGACCTGTGCGGGATATATGAAGGATGCAGAAAGAGGCTTTGACCTTTATGTTACCGAGGACGGAATCAATTTTGAAACGGTAACAACAAACGGCTTTAATGATCCCTATAATCACGGCTGCCGAACTCTTGCCGCCTGCGAAGACGGACTTATGGTCGGCACAGCGAACCCGTTCTATGCGTGTCAGGTGTGGCTGCTCACTGACGGCAATGCGGTTGATGCCGATTCCGACACCTTTGCAAGCATAATGGACAGCGTTTTCGGAGATGTTATCCGATATTTTATCGCTTGGATTAAAGAAGTCGGATTGATTTTTGAAGCAATATTCTGATTTACATCAAAAAAATAAAGGCTTGTACAGAGAATTTTTCCGTACAAGCCTTGTTGTTTTTTATTAACGGTTTTACGAGATACCTAGGGTGAAGAGAGTCGCAACCGACAAATCCGAACTCGCCCGGAGTAATTACTTGACGGCGTGTTTTCGGTGCTTTGCGGCTCTCTTCACCCTAAGCACGAATTATTTTTTTCTCAAAATGGATTCGATGAATGCAATCATCGCCTTTTCGGAATCGGTTGACTTTCGATAGCTTTTGATTTCGGAAATGTCAAACATAATACAGCCGCAATGACCGTCGAAGGTCGGAAAGCAAATTATATCGAGATAAGTATTGATTTCGGGACTGTAATCGATAACCCTCAATGTTTCGCCGTACAGAGTGGCACGTTCATAGCTTCTGAGCCATTTTGAGTCCATCTTCGGAAAAAGCTCGCCGAATTGCCTTCCGATGAGCTTTTTCAGAGGCGTTTTTTCAAGCCGCTCCAAAGCGTGATTCCCATATCGAAAAACCCAATCAATCGCACGGCATTCTTCATCGAATATCATTTCGATATCCGTAAATGCAATGGGCAGTTCTTCAAAAACACGATAATGCTCGCGAAATTCCTCAAAGGTTTTCGGCGTTCCGTCGGAACAAAATCCGTTTATTATCATCTTTTGTTTGCGTCTGTAGCTCTCGATAATCTCTGCTCTTTTTCGCACGGAGTAATCCAATTCTTCGCCGTTGCCAAGCTCGATTTTTGTTTCGGTGATGCGATGAATCGCCATTACGGAAACAAGGCAGCCTCTTTTGACCGTAATAAACGCCTCGCCAAGCTCTTCTTCAAGCTTTGAAAGCGTTGACCTTATTGTGTAGATTTTTCCCATTGTTGTGTGAATGTATGCGATATTTCCGTTCATTACGATGTAGAGAATAGACTTAACCTGTATAGACATTTCTTTTTTGTTATAAAAAACATTGATTTTCTGTTTCATTAAGATTTTTTTCCTTTTGTGGTTTAGTCTGTTTTTGCGTTAATATTTTATGCCGAAAAACGGATTTGTCGGCTGCGGCACGGTGCCGTTTTTATATCCCGTTCCAGAAATCCTCGATTTTTTTGCGTTCGGAAGTGACCGAGCCTTGAACCATATCGCTTTTACCGCCGCCTCTGCCGCAGCAAGCCGAATTAAGCTCCTTGCCGAGCGGTCTGACATCAACGGTTCTGCTTGTTATCGCATATTTATATCCGATATCGTCGTTGCCCGAAAAAACAGCCGCAATTCCGCAATTCTCCGCAAGCAAATCGCTGAATACTCTCGCATCCTCCGCTTCGCCGCCGTCATCAAAGGCGATAAATTTTTCTCCCGAAGCGGATGCCGCTTTAACGGCAAAAAGCTCTTTTTTGACTGCGGAATATTTATATCGAGCCTCCTGAAGCTGAGCCAAAACTCGCTCAACGGCAGGAGATACTTCATCGGTTTTAGCCTTGAGAAGTGCCGATATTTCGTGAACGCTTCTGTTTTTTTCGCGGTAATCCTCAAGAGCCTTTTGTCCTATTTGAAGAACAACTCTGACTCCCGATTTGTAGTTTGCCGATGAAATAACCTTTACAATTCCGATTTCTCCCGTGAAAGCAACGTGAGTTCCGCAGCAAGCACATAAATCAACCTCACCGATTTTGGTTAAACGAACCTGACCTTTTATTTCTTTTTTGCTTCTGTAATCATAATCGGCAAGCTCCTGTGCGGAGGGATAGATAATTTCAACCGGAATGTTTTTATAAATCGCTTCATTTGAGAGCCTTTCCGCTTCGCAGAGCTGTTTAGGCGTTACGGGACAGTTAAAATCAACCGTTATTCCGTGCTCTCCCATATGGAAGCCCACATTGTCGCAGCCGCAAAGCGAATGGACTATTCCGGAAAAAATATGCTCGCCGGTGTGCTGCTGCATATTCAAAAAGCGTTTTTCAAAATTCAGCTTGCATTCAACCTTGCCAGATACAGCCTCGGTGCATATGTGAACAACGTCATCTCCGCTCTCGACCGTGTCGATTACCTCGGCAGCTCCGATAAATCCGGTATCGCCGGGCTGACCGCCTCCCTCCGGAAAGAAAGCGGTTTTATCAAGAACGACTTCATATCCTTTTTTGCTTTCGACGCATGAGATGACCGATGCGGTAAACTCTTTTGCATATGGATTTTCATAGTATAATTTTTGTGTCATTGTCTTGCTCCTGTTGTGATGATTTACTAATAATAGCACACTTCTTTAATAAAATCAAATAATTATTGACAGAATAATTTTTTGTTGATATACTGTGAATGGATTTCGGCAGAGATGCCTGTGAACGGAGAAAGATTATGAAAGAATATATTCAGCGTTTAAAAGATAACTGTCCCAGCTACAGATTTATTTTTTGGTGGATACTCAGGGCCTCGCTTATTTTTGCATTTGTAAAAGGCTTTTTCCCTGCTGAGGGTAAGGCTTTTGATATAACCGATCCGCTTCAGGTCGGAGCGAATTTTCTTTGCACCTTTGTTTGGGAAATATTTATGGCATTCCCCAAAAAAAGTTTCCTCAGATATATTCCGTCGGGCGTTCAAAGTGCTCTTATGTTCGGCATTTGGTGCGGCTCCTTCGGCGGAAAGTTTTTGAACCTCTATTATGATTTCAGATGGTGGGATGTTTTCCTTCATTTCATCGGCGGTGCCGCTTGCGTTTTCTTCGGCTACGAGATTGTTTGTGCAATTCTCAGAGCAAGAAAGATGAACGCACCGAAAACGCTTATTCTTCTTGCATCGGTCGGTTTTTCGTTCCTTGCGGCAACCTGTTGGGAGCTGTTTGAGTTCAGCTTCGACCAGATTGCGGGTATGATGGGCGGATATCCCGGCGATGCCCAGCATTGGTCACTTGAGCTTGCTCTCGGAACACCCAAGGAGCTTACTCTTTTTGATCCCATAGTTGCCGAACGCTGGCCGCTTATGGATACAATGGCGGATATCGTTTTGAACTCCATCGGTGCCGCACTTGCATACATATTTATCAAATATGTTCCTTATAGGCACAAAGGCAGGCTTGCTTTTGATTTTGCCGAGAGCGAAACATCGAAGGAAACCGTTAAATAATATTGAATTTCAAAAAACCGCTTTTTCGTCAAGACACAGCTTGCATCGAAAAGGCGGTTTTTGATATCGGTTTTTCAAATTATACTTGCAAATTCGCAGAGATATGATAAAATTAAAATGTATTATTGTATTCGGAGGAATGGCATATGATAAAAGAATTTATGGGCAAGGACTTTTTGCTCAACAGTGAGCCTGCAGTGAAAATGTTTGAGGCGGCGGATAAAATGCCGATTTTCGATTGGCATTGTCACCTTTCACCCAAGGAGATTTACGAAAACAAGCAGCCGGAGGATATTGCGTGGCTTTGGCTTGCGGGCGACCACTATAAGTGGCGTGCAATGCGTTCGTGCGGAGTGGACGAAAAGTACATAACGGGTGATGCAAGCGGCTACGAAAAATTTAAGGAATTTGCACGAATTATGCCGAGCCTCATCGGTAATCCTATGTATCATTGGTGCCATTTGGAGCTTAGAAGATATTTCGGAATCAACGATATACTCAATGCCGAAAATGCAGATGCCATTTGGGAAAGAGCGAATGCCGCAATAAAGGCGGGCGGATTTACTCCGAGAGAGCTTATCGAGAAATCGAATGTTACCCATCTTTGCACTACCGATGATCCGGCTGACAGCCTTGAATATCATAAGCTTTTGGCTCAAACGGATTTTAAATGCAAGGTTTTGCCTGCATTCAGACCGGATAAGGCACTCGGAATAGAGCTTCCCTCGTGGAGAGCGTGGCTTGCGGATATGGAAAAAACGGCAGGCAGAAAAATCAACGGTTTCGCAGAGCTTTGTGAGGTGCTGAAAGAGAGAATCGAATTTTTTGCATCTATGGGCTGTCGTGCAAGCGACCACGCATTTGCTTATGTGCCTTATGAGGAGGCAACAGAGGCAGAGCTTGAAGAAATTTTCTCAAAAATCAAAAACGGCGGCGAAGCGGATACTGTTGAAACGGATAAATACAAAACGGCGTTGCTTTCATTCCTTGCAGCCGAATATGCAAAAAGGGATTGGGGAATGGAGCTTCATATCGGCCCGATGAGAAACAACAACACTCTTATGTTCAAAAAAATCGGTGCGGATGCCGGCTTTGATTCGATTGATGATAAAGAGATTGCCGGTAAGCTTTCGAGATTTCTCGACAGCCTTGCCGCCAAGGAGCAGCTTCCGAGAACGGTTTTGTTTACGCTCAATCCCAAGGATAATTATGTTTTAGGCTCAATGCTCGGCAACTTCCAAAGCAGCGAAGCGGAAAGCAAAATCCAATTCGGCTCCGCCTGGTGGTTCAATGACAACATCGACGGTATGAGAGAGCAGATGAAAGCTCTTGCAAATCTTGGAGCTATCGGCAAATTTGTTGGAATGGTTACGGATTCCCGTTCATTTCTTTCATACCCCAGACACGAATATTTCCGCAGAATTATGTGCGGCTTGCTCGGAGATATGGTTGCCGACGGACTTTATCCTTACGATGAAAAGGCAATATGCAAAATAGCCGAAGACATTTCATATAATAATGCAATAAAATATTTCGGAGTGAAATAAGGAGGACAGGGTATGGCAAAATATGTTCTTGCGTTGGATCAGGGAACAACAAGCTCCAGAGCGATTGTTTTTGATAAAAAAGGAAATGCGGTTTGCAAGGCACAGAATGAATTTGAGCAGATTTATCCTCAGGCGGGCTGGGTTGAGCACGATCCTCTGTCGATTCTTTACAGTCAGTTTCAGGCGGTTTCCACCTGCCTTAAAAACGGCGGTATAGAGCCGTCGGATATTGCCGGAATCGGAATAACAAATCAAAGAGAAACAACGATTCTTTGGGACAGACAAACCGGAAAGCCCGTATATAACGCCATAGTTTGGCAATGCCGGAGAACGGCTGAAATTTGCGAAAAGCTCAAGGAAGAAGGCCTTGAGGATTATATTAAAGAAAAAACCGGTTTGCTTATCGATGCATATTTTTCGGGAACAAAAATCAAATGGATTCTCGATAATGTTCCCGAAGCAAGAAAGCTTGCCGATGAGGGCAGATTGCTTTTCGGTACGGTCGAAACGTGGATAATCTGGAATTTCACGGGCGGCAGCGTTCACGTTACCGATTATTCAAATGCATCAAGAACTATGCTTTTTGACGTTGATAATCTTTGCTGGGATAAATTCCTTTGCGAAAAGCTCGGAATACCTATGTCGATTCTTCCCGAACCCGTTCCCTCAAGCAAGATTTACGGCAGAGTTGCAAAGGGTATTCTCGGACTTGAAGCACTGGAGGGCATTCCCATTTGCGGTGCTATAGGTGATCAGCCCGCTGCACTTTTCGGTCAGGGCTGCTTTGAACCCGGTCAGGCGAAAAACACTTACGGGACGGGTTGTTTCCTGCTTATGAATACCGGCGAAACACGTGTTAAATCAAAAAATAACCTTTTAACGGGTGTTGCCTGGGGCATAGGCGATAAGGTTGAATATGCAATCGAAGGCTCGGCATTTAATGCCGGCTCGGTTATCAAATGGCTGCGTGACGAGCTTCATATGATTGATACCGCCAAAAGATGCGATGAGCTTGCCGAAAGCGTTCCCGATGCGAACGGTATATATTTTGTTCCCGCATTCACAGGTCTGGGTGCACCGTACTGGGATATGTATGCAAGGGGAACGATTGTCGGAATCACAAGGGGTGTTAACAGGGCACATATTGCAAGAAGCGTGCTTGAAGCGATAACCTATCAGATGACGGATCTTCTCGAAGCGATGAAATCGGATTCGGGAATCGATTTTACCGAGCTTCGTGTTGACGGCGGTGCAAGCGTAAGCGATATTATGCTTCAGATTCAGGCGGATATGATAAGATGCAATGTTAACCGTCCGAAAAATGTTGAAACAACCGCTCTCGGTGCCGCCTATCTTGCGGGGCTTGCGGTCGGTTTATGGGAAAGCACCGATGAGATTCAGCATAACCGTGAGGTTGAAAGAGTTTTCACTCCGCAGATGGATGAGGAAAAGCGTAATGAACTTTACAACGGCTGGAAAAAGGCGGTTGAACGCTCAAAAGAATGGGCAAAATAAACGATTATTCCCGAAAACAAAAATTCGGATTTTAACGGAGATGTAAAAAATGGACTATTTAAAGGAGTCGCTCAGACTCCATTATGAATGGAAGGGCAAGCTTGAAACAAAGCCGAGAGTAAGTGCCGGCGGAAAGCAGGATTTATCGCTTGCGTATACTCCCGGCGTTGCGGCTCCCTGCCTTGAAATCCAAAAGGATATCAACAAAAGCTATGAACTGACGAGAAGATGGAATACCGTTGCCGTTATAACCGACGGAACAGCGGTTCTCGGTCTCGGAGATATCGGGCCGGAAGCGGGTATGCCCGTTATGGAGGGAAAATGTCTGCTTTTTAAGACTTTTGCGGATATTGATGCTATTCCGCTTTGCATACGCTCAAAGGATACGGATGAAATCGTTAATGCGATTTCGCTTTTTGCCGGCAGCTTCGGCGGAATCAATCTTGAGGATATTGCGGCACCGAGATGCTTTGAAATAGAAAGAAAGCTTAAAGAAAAATGCGATATTCCCGTTTTTCACGATGACCAGCACGGAACGGCGGTTGTTGTTTTGGCGGCGGTACTCAACGCACTCAGATGTGTCGGAAAAAAGCTTGAAAATTGTACCGTTGCAATGAGCGGTGCAGGTTCGGCAGGCTCGGCAATCGCAAGGCTTCTTAATGCCTGCGGTGCGGGGAATATAATTATGTGCGATAAGGACGGCATTATCTGTAAAGGTCAAAGCCTTTCTCCCGCTTTTGAGGAGCTTGCGGAATTTACCAATAAAAACAGAATTGTCGGTACTCTTGCCGATGCAATGAAAAATGCCGATGTGTTTATCGGCGTTTCCGCAGGAGGAATCGTAAGCGGAGATATGGTTGCATCTATGGCGAAGAATGCTGTTGTTATGGCAATGGCAAATCCTACGCCGGAAATTATGCCCGACGAAGCGCTTGCCGCAGGAGCGGCGGTAGTTGGTACCGGCAGAAGCGATTTTCCGAATCAGATAAACAATGTTCTTGCTTTCCCCGGCATATTCAGAGGTGCTCTTGATGTCAGAGCATCCGATATCAACGAGCAGATGAAGCTTGCGGCGGCATATGCGATTGCGGGGCTTGTTTCGGATGAAAAGCTGTGTGCGGAATACATTTTGCCCGAAGCTTTTGATGAAAGAGTCGGTTCGGCGGTTGCACAGGCAGTTGCACAAGCGGCTCGCAATAGTGGAATTGCACGAATTTAGGACTTAAAATTTGGTTATTATTAACGAAAACCAAAAAATAATTTTAAATTTTTTAATCTTTCTATTGCTTTATTTTAATCTTTGTGTCATAATTGCAATACATATTGGGGCAGAATGCCGCTGTTTCTGCTCTTATTACTAAAAACCTATTTATTTAAGGAGGAAATTTTATGTCCACGTTTAAAAAGGTCATCAGCCTTGTGCTCTGCTTTGCTATGCTTGCAGGCTCTTTTGCATTTGTCGGTGACCTTGTAGCTCCCATAGCTTCGGCTGCGGATGAAACACCTACAACCGGAGAAGAAACAACCGTAACCGGAGGCGAAACACCTGTAACCATTCCGGCTGAGACCGGATTGAAAGAAGGACAGGTGAATTCATACAGTTACCTCAATAAATATTATGGATCTGAAAAAAAAGATGCAAACGGTATTGAAAACGGTTTCGTATATTTCGGTTATGAGTTCTACGAATTTAACGCAGATGAAGCAAAGGCTGCAAAAGAGGCAGATGATGCAAAAGCTGCAGCAGATCCGAAATATGTAAGCACCTACGATGCCAATGACTATTATAATATCCTTACCGACCATTATGTAAAACCCGGCGACACGTTGATGGTAAAAGTTTATGTCAAGAGCAATATGATGTGCGGTGACTTTGTACTT
>CAZNAC010000028.1:0-20117 GCA_964571095.1 uncultured Clostridium sp.
CTGAACCTGCTTCCTTTGAAGTGAGGTCGCCGTTATAACCCTGCTTAAGGTTAACACCAACCTCTGAGAGCAATTATGTTAAGCCGGTATATTCAAAAAAGCAACCAACGGCTACGAGTTGATAATTAATCTTGGCGTTCTCTCAAGACAAAAGTTGTATATTAAAAGCAAACACAACGAATAGTGAAGAGTTAATAAGTAAAAATCCGCCCACATTCGTGAACGGAATTTTTGGTGGACGTTAACGGACTTGAACCGCTGACCCTTCGCACGTCAAGCGAATGCTCTACCAGCTGAGCTAAACGTCCATATTCGCAATGCAAGATGTATTATAAATAATCGTCACGCTTTTGTCAAGCATTTTTTAAAATAAGCTCTTGATTATTGTGTTAAATATATAGTATAATTTTAAAAAAATTCAAAGAAGTGATACAATGAAAATAATCGATTTGCTGAAAAAAGATACCTTGTCCCTGTCGTTTGAAGTTTTCCCGCCGAAAACTCAAGCGAGCTTTGACGGCGTTAAAACCGCCACGCAGGAAATTGCAAAGCTAAAGCCTCTTTTTATGAGCGTTACCTACGGTGCAGGCGGCGGCACAAGCAAATACACCCTTGAAATAGCCAAAAATATCAAAGAGCAATATGGCGTTCCGAGCCTTGCACACCTCACCTGCGTTTCCTCAACAAAGGAGCTTGTCAGCCAAAAAATCGAAGAGATAAAAGCGGCGGGAATAAAAAACATAATGGCTTTAAGAGGTGACATTCCGGCGGCACTCGAGGATTCCGACAGAAAAAATTGGGCATACAAGCACGCAATCGATCTTATCGATGAGCTTAAAAGCTCCGATTACGACTTTTGCATCGGCGGTGCGTGTTATCCGGAAATTCATCCCGAAAGCTCAACGCTCAAGGAGGATATAAAGCACCTTAAAGAAAAGGTTGATGCGGGCTGTGATTTTTTGACAACCCAGATGTTTTTTGATAACGACCTGCTTTTCAGCTTTCTTTACAAAATTCGTGAAGCCGGAATAACCGTTCCAGTTCTTCCGGGAATTATGCCGATAACAAACGCAAATCAAATCGACAGAGCAATCAAGCTTTCCGGTTCGTTTATGCCGAAAAGATTCAAAAGCCTTGTTGATAAGTTCGGCTCCGAGCCGGACGCAATGAAGCAGGCGGGAATTGCGTATGCAACAGATCAGATAATCGATCTTTATGCAAACGGAATCACAAATGTGCACGTTTATTCGATGAACAAGCCGGACGTTGCCGAAAAAATTCAAAGTAATCTTTCGGAAATACTCGGTAAATAAAAATAACAGCACAAAGACTTGCACGGGAATTTTTCCGTACAAGTCTTTTTTGATAGTATTAATTAAAATCCTCCGCCTACGGTAATTACATATCCCACAGCACCGTGAGCGGTATCGACCGTTGCACCCAGAGGCACCTTAACGGCATCTACACGAAGATTCGCTATTGAAATATCAACGGTATATGACCACGTGCCTTTTTCGATGATTCCGTTTTTATTTATTTTAACCTTGAGCTTGGGATTTGTGTAGCGGAGCTTGATATCCGCATCCTCAAAGCCGATTTTAAACTGCGGAAGCTCTTTTTCAACAGACGAAATATCGCCGACAACCGATATTGCGTGACCTACCGTACCGGAATATGCATCGCCGTGAATACCGTCCGTCTGCTCCTTCATCGTCATTTCGATAACGGTATATTCTCCGCTTTTATACGCCTTTACGCTTGATGCATCGGAAAGCTCAAGCTTTTCGTATCCGCCCGTTATACCGTCAAATTCGGTTGAATTTTTTTCGAGAGCGGAAATCATAATCGGCGTTGCAAGGTCCACAAGAGTACCGAGTATGCCATCGCCCTCGTTAACAGTCATTTCTTCAAGCGACATTTTTTGAACAGACTTAACCTTCTTGCTCTTAATCGCCGCCGCTTTGTAGAAAGCAACAATTTCTTCGTCTGTCCAGCTTGCCGGATTCGTTTCCGTCGGAACATTTTCCACCGATATCGCAACCGTTGTGTCGGTCAACACATCGGACACGGTTTCCGAAGAATCTTCATTAACAACATTGCTTTGCTGTTCGTCGTAATCAATGCTTACATAATCGTCACTGCTTTGAGTTGTTGTTGCCTCGCCGCCGTTTTCGGTTTCATCTTTACACGATGAAAAAGCAAAAAGCACAAGAAACGCCAGCATCACGGCAATTGTTTTTTTCATAAATCCACCCGTTTCATTTTATTGATATATTGGTATTCTATAACATTTATCATTAAAAGTCAATTAAACAAATATTAATGATTGATTAAATTGTATAATATTCCTATTTAGCATTTTCCCTCAACAAACCACTTTCCGTGATTATCCTCAAAAATAAATGTTTCTTTTCCGTTTATCTGAATTGTATACCGAGTTTCTCCGCCGCCGACATTCAGCGACTTCGCCTTGCAGCGGTTAAGAAGCCTTTCAACGGTATAAACTGTGCCGTCCTCCCACTGAATACGAAGCGGGCGACGCTTGCCGTCCTTATCAACGAGAACATAAACATCAACAAACACCTTTCTGAGCACTTGCAACTCCTCCTAAGCTTACAGAACATTTGTTCTGTAGATAGAATACTACTTTTTACCGCAAATGTCAACAGTTAATTTCAGGTAATTTAAAAATGTCAAAGCCGCCTGCCCTGCGAATAAAAAATCCGAAAGGCAAGCGGCAAAAAGCTTATTTGAATGCCAAATAAAAATATGTTGTACCGAGTTTATTCAAAAGCGATGTGCAACCGTTGGAAACTACATTATTTTTGACTTTAAAGCCCTTTGATGTAATTTCAAGACCGAGGCTCGAGCCTTTTTCAACTCCGAAAGCTGCCGGTGCGTAATATTTGCTGTCGGAGCTGTTGTAATAAACAAGCGGCATACCGCTGCCGACAACAACCACAACACTCGGCTTGAAACCGACCGAAATCGTTTCGGTACTGTTGCCTGTACCGAAATACGAACCGCTTTTAAAAGGACTTGTCAGATATTCCTGCTGCTCGGTTGAAAGATGAATGGCGGAATCGCTGATATGTGAGCCGCAAAGCAGCTCTTTGCTGAGGAACGACGGAAAATCAAGCTCGGAGCTTGCGGCAGGGCAAAGAGATGCGTTGACCGTTGCCCACGCACTAAGCACAAACGCATCGGTATCTCTGTCAGAAACAATACCGTCACAGCCGGAGGTTATGATTTCAAGTCCGGAAGCGAAAGTCAAGCAATCGATAACATCCGTAAACGCATCGTGGCACGCTTCACCGCCCGATGAATACGGTGCGTGAATCGAAAGACGCAGCTTTATTTTTGCCTGTCTGCAATATTCCTCTTTAACAAGAATGCCCTCATCGTTTTCCGCAAACGAATCGACGATTTCCATACTGTCAATACCGACCGCAACCGTTGTGTTTTTTAAAGGCACGGCTTTTTTTATTGCCGGAAATTCCGTAAGAAACTTTATTTCCGAAAGCTCGCTTCTACCCTTGAGCCATTCAACGATATTTGCCGGCAAAGCACTTATTTCGTTCAAAGATTATTCCTCCTCAACTTCGACAATAACTCTGATTATTGCCCATATATAAAATACTTCATCGCCTTTATATACTCTTTCGGCTCTGTCGATTCTGTATTTTTCCGTTCCGCATACAATGTAGGCACCGTCCTCTGCGGCGGTAAGATCGGGATTGGGAGGGCCTATATAAAGGTAATGTCCCTGCGAATTATAACCGATTTCGGTGTTTACGCCGTAAAGATACATTTTGTTTTTATATCTCAAAGGACTGATAAAAGCTTTCATCTCGGTTATTTTTTCTCCGTTCGATGACAAAAACTCGGCACTTCTTCCGTAAGAATCGAAAATAGCGGTTATATTCATATGCATACCTGCCTGAATATAAATTCTTCGTCCTTGAGCACCGGAACAGCAGCAATCAAGGCGGCGTTTCTTTCTTTTTCCGCCTGCTCGATAAGTGCCGAAGCGGAAACGGTAACCGTAACATCACCCGCCTTAAAGGATGTTACTCCGTCTGAATTTTTCAGCTTTTTAATGCAGAGCCTGTAATTAACCATTGCCGCCGCAAGATTGATAAGGCGTACATCGGAATGAACCTTTTCCGATTTGACTCTCGGCAAAAGCTCGTTCACCGCCATTGTGCAAAGGGGAGCAAGCTCCTCATCCGTGCCCTCCGGAGAATAATATTCTCTCAAGGCAGATAAAACGCTCAAACAATCAATCAACCTTCAGCCCTCCCGTCAAACGGAAAGCACCTTTGATGCACCGTCAAAAATCTTGGCAAAGCCGACTGTACAGCTTATAACCGCTCGTTCAAGCTGGCGGTCGATAAGCTTATCGTATTCCGTCATAATTTCACCCGCTTTAACCATTTCAAGTGCCGCATTTTTATCAAGTCCGATGAGCTTGTTTTCGCTAACTGCCGATGACTTGAGAAGCTTCGCTCCGAGAGGCGTTATCATATCGCCCTTACCGTGGAAATTAAGACCTGCCGCCGCATCTCTGAATTGCTCCATATTAAGCATTTTCGCCATAAGAGCAGGCTCGGCAATAATCGTGTTAAGCTCGTAGGGATCAAATCCGTTCCAGAAATTAACAATATCCGAATATGAAAGAGTTCCTGCCTGAGCCACATTAACTGTTTCGGCGGCATTGTTGTTGCCGTCACCGTTTGCCAAAACATCGATAGCATCTTTAAGCAGAGTTCTTGCAATATAAGTACCGATTTGTCTGAGAGTAACGGTAAAAAGGTCAAGACGCTGGAATCTTATCGCCTCATAGGAGGCAACAAGACTTCTGCCCCTCTTTTTAAGTTTAACAAGATTTTCCTTTGTGCGAATATCGGTTTCGGGAATGAACGTACCTTCCTTAACAACCTTAATTTCCTTTTCCTCCTCCGTGGGAATTGAGCTTATGGAACGGTAATCAAGGCTGTTAATTACGGTTGTGGACGCAACCACATCGGAAAGAATATCCGCCTGCTCAAGACCTTGCTTTACCGCTCTTGAAACATATTCGGGAAAAAGCACCGCACTCTGCGAGCTTCTGAAAAACTTTTCAACAACATCGCTTGAAGAGCCGCCGACCTTGATGCCGAATCTTTTAAGCTGACGCTGATATGCATCAAGTCCGTCAAGTGCCGTACCCTTGTAATTTTCACTCGGATCGATGCTTTCAAGTGCCTTTGTAAAATCCCCCGACGAATAAAGACCTTTTTCGAGCTTTATATTATCATAATTTGTCATTTTCTTTTTCCTCCTTACATAATAAATGTTACGGTTGACGCATCCTCGTCAACGGCAACAACAAGATATTCTCTGCCGCTGTCGGATGCCGTAACGCCCTTACTGCCGGCAGTAAGCTTTGAATAGCCAAGCTCCGGAGCCGTTCCGCTGTATTCAGTAATCACGGTACCGCTGAGCTTAACCGATGCATAGCCGCCGCTGCATTCCACCGCAAAGCCGCAAAAGCTATCGCCGTCGGCACAGGCCGTAACGGTGCTTGAATCGCTCATCTTTACGGGAGCACCGCTGTTTATCTCACCGTCCGCCTTGAAGGTTGCCGTATTTTCTCCGAATCCGTTAAATGCTACTGACATAATAATTTTCCTCCTTAAATTTTGTATTCTGAATTTTCGCTGCCGTTATCGGAAGCTTCAGTCTCAAGCTGTCTTATCACCGGCAGATTTTTTTGTACACTTCTGCGTAAGGTATCTCGCAGATTTTTCAATGATTTAAGCGAAAGAGCATCGCATATTTCGTTGATTGCATCATCCGAAAGCTCCGGAATAATCGTTGCCGCAGAACGAACGATATCCGTTTTAAGCTCCTGTGTATATTCGTTTGCCCACTGTGCAAGCTTTTCTCTTTCGTGCGAAGCATTAAATGATTTGATAACGCCCGCATTTTTTTGTGCCGGCACTGCAACAAAAGACCATTCATATGCATCGGCAGGCTCCGAAAGCAGATAGCAGCAAAGCTTCCCACCGTATACATTACCTTTTTTATGCTCACAGCCTTCGGTTTTAATATCTTTTCCGCATATTGAGCAGGTTATATCCCTAACACTGCATCCGACACTCGTTTCCTTCTTGATTCCGGCATCGATTTCCGCAATGAGATCCTTATTTTTTTCGGTTCTCACCATATACGCTTTCGCTTCAATATATGTGTAATCCTCATTATCAACCGTTTTTCTCGAAGAATCCGTAACAACCTTTGTCGCATAAATTCTTGCCGATTGATCCTTGCTTTTCATATTGTGATCGAAAATTCCAGTTTTGCCCACAAACAGCTCCGCAAGAGTGTGCAAGGCTTTAACGGTGAATTTTTCATTATCCCTGTCAATCTCGTTGTCACAAAGAATAAGAGTAAAAGTATAAAGCTCCTCGCTTGAAAGCTTTTTTCTTGCAAACCGTCCGATAAGATCAAGCTCATCGGCAGGTAAAATATTTGTTTTGTTTTCCTGCGTAATTATTCACCTCTCTTGATTTTTTCCGCCTGTGCCCTGTAAAGCAAAGCACGGCTCTCCTCAACCTCATCTTGAAGCGTAATATCATCCCACACAACCTTAACGCCGCAGTGATAACCGCTTCCTCCGATAAATGCCATACAGATTTTTTTGATAACGGGCGAAAGAAGCTGCCTGTAGGCTTCAAGCTCACTTGTAAGCACATCCGCCTGCTGCGATGACATCCTTTCGGTGCTTGACCACGAAAGACCGAGCATAAACGGCGGCAAGCCGGTTTTCGCAACAATCTGTTCAAGCATCTGTCTTACAGGCACCTCGCTGTCAAGAATCTGATTATCCGCACCGATAACCTTTATCTGCACATCTCCGACCGCAACAAAATCCCTGATTTCCGAGCCGCTCTGCATTGCCTCGCCCCATTCCCTTGCAACCTGCAAGGCTCTGTCCTTGGCATAGGCTCTGTCAACGGCATCGTTTTTCGGATTATATGTTACCGCAAAACGAAGATTTCCGATTCTTTCCCAATTTGCTCCGATGCTCTCGAAAATCCTCATAAGAACCGAGCTTACAAACGGCAATCCCTTGAGCATCGAATTGCCCGCAAGTGCACCGGGTTCGGGATTAAGAACGCTCAACAAGCACATTTCGGGGCGTAAAACCTTGCGTAGCTCATTACCGTTTCTGACGAAAATATCAACATCAAATCCGTTTTTGTTTCTTTTAAGCTCAATATTTTCGAGCGGCGAATTAAAAAGTGCCCTCGGTATGCCTTCCGTATCCGTAACAATTTCGCCTATCGCCGTTCCGCAAGTCAAAAGCTGTTCAAAATATGTTGAGACAAAAGAATAAAGTCCCTGCCTGTTGCCGCCGACCGGCACGGTTTCAACAAATTCATTCATTGCACTCTGTGCCGAAGAATCCGTGCACTCGATTTTAAATCCGCCCGTAAGCCGAACCAGCTTAAATATCGCCGCATCGATAACCGGCACAGCCTCTCTCAAAGCATAATACAGCTTCGTCTGCGGAGCACCGAGCGGAACATAACCGTCGATTATTCCGAACGGATGCCTGTTTGCCGATTGTGTTACCGGTGCCGAAACTCTCGATGCTTTTCGTTTTTTGAAAACGCCCAAAATAATCCTCCTTTCATCCTCTTTTCGCCGCAAGGGCAAAGAATCCGATATCATCTTCCCTGTTTAACACAGTTGAAACAAAATAGCGGATGTCGTCCATTGCATGATCGTTTTCTTTTCTTACCGCATCCTTTGCGGTGCTTTCTTCCCAGCGGTACAATCCGAATTCTCTTATCGATGCCTTGCATTCCGGAGAAAAAAGAATTTTTTCTCCTTTAAGGCAATCAGAAACACGACGTATACCATCGATAACATCGTTTTTTGCCGGAATAACCTTGAATCTTCCGTCACGCCTTATGCACTCAATAAAGCTTGCGGCGGAAGGATCAACAATCACCGCTTCGATTTTCAGATTATCGGCAAGCTCGCAAAGAGATTCATAATGCTCGCTGTCGGTTTTCTGCCTGCCCTCGGTGCGGGAATCAAAATAATATTCCCTTATTCTGTACCATTTTTCACCGTTTTTGCCCCACAAACCGAAGGATGACGGATTAACCGTTCCGTAATCGCAGGAAATATAAAATTTCTCAAAGCACAAAGGAGGGTGTACAATATGCTTTTTCTGCGAAAACATCGGATAAACACAGCCCTGTGCCGCAACCCATCTTCCGAGAACAAATCTTTCATAGAAAGCTCCCGAATAAAGCTTTTCGTACCTGCGTATAATCGTCGGAGTAAGCGATGGGTTGTCCCTCATCGTAAAATGAAGATAGTAACAGTTCTTCTCATCCTTTTTCTTTATCCATTCCTCGTGGAACCAGTGCATCGGATGTTCGGGATTGCAATTAAACCAAAGCTTAGAGCCTTCAACAGAGCATCTTGCAAGTGCCTGCTCAACAAAAGAACGGGGCATCAGCGTTACCTCGTCGAGCATAACACCCGCAAGTGTCATTCCCTGAATGAGAGCCGCAGAGCCTTCGTCCTTCCCGCCGAAAAGATAGAATCGATTCATTGAACCGCCGTAAGTAATTTCGATAAGATTTTTTGAATGCTTTTCCTCACATTCAAAGCCCAGCTCCCTGAGAACCGGCAAAACGACCGTCACAACATTGCGGTGCAGAGAGGAAATTGTTTTTCCGCAAAGTGCAAAGGAACGATCCGAAAAAGCCGAAAACGCCCACGCCACAAACGATACGGACATACACAGCGTTTTCCCCGAACGTACCGCACCATCGCAAATTATCGCATCATATTTGTGAAGCGGACTTTGCGGCATCCACCAGCACAAAGCCTTCATTTGCTTTTGTGAAAAAGGTGTGTAGCCTTGCTTTTTTTCGGAATCAGTCACCCGCATCCTCCTCCGAAAGCCTTCTCGCTCCCTCCGAAAGAGCCTGAATGAAGCTGCTTTGCGGATTTTCGACCGCCGTACCGAGCTTTTCAAGCTTTTCAAGTGCCTTTAATCTGTCAAAAAACTTGATTTCAATGCCACCGCCCTTGGGACGTTTTATTTCCGAAACATTAAACAAATCAAGCTTTTCGATTTCCTCGGCATTCACGGTATCATCGCCGAGCATCAGCCTCACCGCATCGGCAACGGAGCCGAAAGCAAGACGTGACAAGCCCCTTTCGACCGCAAACAGCGTTTTTCTGTCTTTTCCGAGCTTTTCGATTTCAGCCTTGATCTCATCTCTTGCCAGAAGCCTCGCCGCACTTTTTTGGGGTGTCACGGTAAATCCCGCTCTCGCCGCACAGCCTCTTGCATCGCCGCCCTGCACATAATACATACAAAACAGCTTTTCTTTTTCCGACAATTTTCTTGTCAACAAATCAACTCCTTTCCGAGAGGGCTTTGATAACTCCTCTCACCCTAAGGCGGAACACGCCGATTTTTTAATTTGAAAAAGTTAAAGCTTTTTCCGATTTTCAACATTTATACGCATAAAAACCTCCTGTTTTCGCTCATTTTCACCCGTATATCGTCGTTTTTCTCTGTTTTTGTTAAATATTTTTAATTTTCGTTTTTTTCGGCAATTATGCTTGACTTAGTGCACTTTTGGGTGTAACATATATATGCAAAACAAAAAAATGAAAAGTGTGGTGAAACTCTTGGGCAGTTCCGATATTCCCAACCCTCGAAGTATTAATTTAAGAATTTATGCCGTATATGCGGGGCTGTTGCCGAGAGTGATTTGAAAACACAAATCGCTTATTTTGACTATATAAAAGCTCCTTTGCGGCAAAAAGCGAAAGGAGCTATTTTTTATGGAAGTAACGGAAAACTACGATGAGCTTATCGCTCAAATAGAAGATTATATTTCAAAAGGCGAAATTTCAATCCTGCGAGAGCTTTTAACGGAGCTTAATGTTGTTGACACGGCACAAATAACCGAAGAGCTTGAAAGCTCAAAAAGACTGCTTGTTTTTCGCATTCTCCCCAAAGACATATCGGCAGAGGTTTTTTCGTATCTCGAATCCGATACTCAAGCGGATATAGTGCGAATGATAACCGACTCCGAGCTTGAAAGACTTCTTGATGAAATGTTCCTTGATGATACGGTTGACTTTCTTGAAGAAGTTCCCGCAAATGTTGTAACAAGAGTTCTTGCCCATTCCGATCCCGAAACCAGAAAACTGATTAACAGATTTCTCAAATATCCGGAGGACTGTGCCGGCAGCCTTATGACAATTGAAATGGTTCATCTTCGTACCTCTCTTACCGCCGCACAGGCAATTGAAAGAATAAGAAAAACCGGTATCGATAAAGAAACCGTTTACACTTGCTATTGCATTGATGAACAGCATCACCTTCTGGGCAGTATCCCTCTGCTTTCGCTTTTGCTTTGTGATTCCGATGTTTGTGTCGGAGATATAATGGAGGATGATGCACAGCTCATTTCCGTAAATACCCTTGATGACCGAGAATACGTTGCGGATATCGTTAAAAAATACGACCTGCTGAGTGTTCCGGTTGTTGACAACGAAAACCGACTTGTCGGCATTATAACCGTTGACGATATCGTTGACGTTATTGAAGAAGAAACAACGGAAGACTTTGAAAAAATGGCTTTGCTCGCTCCCTCGGATGACGAATATCTCAAAACCGGTGTATTCAAGCTTGCAAAAAACAGAATCCTTTGGCTTTTGATTCTGATGGTTTCCGGAACCTTTACGGGCAAAATCATCGAGGGCTACGAAACGCTCCTTGCGGGCTTTGTTGCACTTACGGCATCTATGCCTATGCTGATGGGAACGGGCGGAAACGCCGGCAGTCAGGTTTCGACTCTTATCATTCGCGGTCTTGCTGTCGGAGAAATCGAGATTAAGGATTATTTTAAAATCGTTTTTAAAGAGCTCCGTGTTGCATCTATCTGCGGACTCGTTCTCGGTGCCGCAAACATATTAAGAATGTACCTTTTCTGTGAAGGAACGTTTGAGGTTTTTCTTGTTGTTTCGCTTGCAATGTTTTTTGCGATAATCGTTGCAAAGCTTATCGGCTGCTCGCTTCCGATTTTTGCAAAAATAGTTAAGCTCGATCCCGCCCTTATGGCAGGTCCCATGATTGCAACACTTGTTGACATAGTAACCCTCGTTATTTATTTCGGTCTTGCAAAAATGTTTTTGCTTTAATGCTCGGCATAATTCGAGCCGTCTGCCGCAAATTCAATCAAATATCATATTTTACCAAAAAAGACTGCTTTATGCGGTCTTTTTTGTTGCCTCAAGCATTGACTTTCAAACTGATTTGGGGTATCATATTAATGTTTAAAATTATAATGGCGGGAGTTTTGGATATGATGAACAATCAAGAAAAAACAATGGAAAAAATCGTTGCACTCTGCAAGGGCAGAGGCTTCATATTTGCCGGCAGTGAAATCTACGGCGGTCTTGCAAACACTTGGGATTACGGTCCTCTCGGTGCAAGAATGAAAAACAATGTTAAAGACACTTGGCGTAAAAGATTTATTCAGGAGAGAAAAAACAGCTACGAAGTAGATGCCGATATTCTTATGCACCCCAGAGTTTGGGAAGCAAGCGGTCACGTTGCAAGCTTCTCCGATCCTCTGCTTGACTGCAAGGAATGCAAAATGCGTCACAGAGCAGACAATCTTATCGACGATTTCGATCCCGATGCTCACGCAGACGGAATGACAAAAGAGGAAATGTTTGAGTTTATCAAAGCTCATTCAATCCCCTGTCCTCATTGCGGCAAGCATAACTTCACCTCTATCAGAGAATTTAATCTTATGTTCCAAACTTTCAGAGGTGTTACAAACGACAGTAAAAGCATAATTTATCTTCGTCCTGAAAATGCACAGGGCGAATATGTTAACTATCTTAATGTTCAAAGAACGATGAGAGCAAAGCTCCCGTTCAGTATCGGTCAAATCGGCAAAGCTTTCAGAAACGAAATCACGCCCGGTAATTTCACGTTCAGAACAATCGAGTTTGAACAGATGGAATTTCAAACCTTCTGCAAAGAAGGAACGGATACCGAGCTTTATGAATATTTTAAAGAATACGGTATGAAGTATTATTGCGATCTCGGAATCAAAGCTGAAAATCTTCGCTATCACGACCACGAAAAGCTTGCACATTACGCAAAAGCAGCGTGCGATATCGAATTTCTTTTCCCGTTCGGTTGGGGTGAAATTAACGGCACTCACAACAGAACAAACTTTGACCTCACCAGACATCAGGAATACAGCGGTCAAAAAATGGACTATCTTGATCCCGAAACAAACGAAAAATTTATTCCGTTTATTATTGAATCAACCTATGGACTTGACAGAACCGTTCTTGCTCTGCTCTGTGAAGCATACGATGAAGAAGTTATCGATGCGGAGAAAAACGATACAAGAGTTGTTCTTCATCTCAGTCCCGCAGTCGCTCCCTTCAAAGCCGCCGTTCTTCCTCTTTCAAAGAAGCTTTCTCCCGATGCTCTCAAGGTATATGAAAAGCTTCAAAAGAAATTTATGGTTGACTTTGACGAAACCGGCTCAATCGGCAAGCGTTATCGCCGTGAAGACGAAATCGGAACGCCCATTTGCATAACCTTTGATTTTGATTCTCTTGAAGATAATTGCGTAACCGTTCGTGACCGTGATACTATGCAGCAGGAAAGAATCTCAATTGATGCTCTTGAGGATTATATTGCCGCACGTATTGAATTTTGATTTCAGGTAAAAATATTCTTATTTATCACAGAAAGGAATATGGGGAAATATGAAAGTTAATTTCACCGAAACCGTGCTCAGAGATGCAAACCAATCTCTTATCGCAACAAGAATGCCCTTCTCGGATTTCAAACCCATTCTCGAAAAGCTCGACAGTGCCGGTTATTACTCGCTTGAATGCTGGGGCGGTGCAACCTTTGATTCGTGTTTGCGTTACCTCAACGAAGATCCTTGGGAAAGACTGCGAAACATTAAAAAAATCTGTAAAAACACAAAGCTCCAGATGCTTCTCAGAGGTCAGAATCTTCTCGGCTACAAGCATTATCCCGATGACGTTGTTCGTGCTTTTGTAAGAAAAAGCGTAGAAAACGGAATCGATATTATCAGAATTTTCGATGCTCTTAACGATGTTCGCAATATTGAGGTTGCCGTTGACGAAACTATCAAATGCGGTGCTCATGCTTCGGGAACCATTTGCTATACGCTCAGTCCGATTCATAATCTTGAAAGCTATGTTAAGCTTGCAAAAGAAATCGAAGCTCTCGGCGTTCAATCCATTTGTATTAAGGATATGGCGGGCATAATGAGCCCCAAAGAAGGCTATGATCTTGTTAAAGCTCTTAAAGAAAATGTTAAGGTTCCCATTGTTGTTCACACTCACTCAACAACGGGACTCGGCTTTATGACTCTCCTTAAATGCGTTGAAGCAGGTGCAGATGTTATCGACTCTGCAATTTCGTGCTTCTCCGGTGGCACATCACAGCCTGCAACCGAAACTCTTGTTTATACTCTCAAGCAGTATGGCTATGAGGTTGACGTTGATGAAAAAATTTGCAAAGAAATCAATGATTTCTTTAAACCCATTCGTGCAAAAGCACTTGAAAGCGGACTTCTCAATCCCGTTGTTATGGGCACTCAAACCGATGCCCTGATTTATCAAATTCCCGGCGGTATGCTTTCAAACCTTGTCGCACAGCTTACTGCTCAAAAGAAGCTCGATAAGCTTGATGAGGTGCTTTTGGAAACGCCCAAGGTCAGAGAAGATCTCGGCTATCCTCCTCTCGTTACGCCGATGAGCCAGATGGTTGGCGTTCAGGCAACGGCAAATGTTCTTGCGGGCGAAAGATATAAAAATATATCCAAAGAAGTGAAAAGCTATATCAAAGGTGAATACGGCAAAGCACCCGGAAAGGTCAGCGAAGAACTTCAAAAGCTTGTTCTCGGTGACGAAAAGCCGTATACCGGAAGATTTGCGGATACCCTTGCTCCCGAAATGGAGAAAGCGAAAGCGTATCTCGGCAGTAAGGCGACCTGCGAAGAAGATGTTCTTTCTTACATCGCATTTCCCACGCAGGCAGAAGCATTCTTTGAAAAGCGTGAAGCCGATAAAAAGAACACATTCACTTATACAATCAAGAGAATTGACTGAGGGTGATAAAATATGTTTGCAGATAAAATAACATTAACTATGCAGGAAACACTGCTTGTTGCGGTTGCCGGTATTATCGTAGTTATGCTTGAGCTTGCCCTGATTACCGTTATCATTCTCGGCATTTCGAGAGCTATGCGTTCGCTTGAGGGAAGAATCAAAACCGTGGAATCCGAAATATCCGAAATCCCCGAAGCTCCGGTATCCGTTAAGCCTGTTGCTGTGCCTCCCGTTTCCGCTCCCGTTGCGGCATACGCTTCATCAAGCGTTCAGCTAATTGATGTTGATGAACCCACGGCGGCAGTAGTTATGGCACTCGTCAGCAAAGAAAGCGGTATTCCGCTTGAAAGACTTAAATTCAAATCCATCAAGGGAATAACGGAGCTTGTCGGCGTTGATGAACGTACGGCGGCAACAATAATGGCAATCGTAAGCAAGGAAAGCGATATTCCGCTTGAAAGACTCAGTTTTAAATCTATCAAAAAAGTGGAGGAATAAATTTATGAAATATGTTGTAAACCTTAACGGAAAAGCATACGAAGTAGAGGTTGAAGAAACACAGGCGGTTATAATGAATGTGACCGACGCACCCGTTGTTGCACCTGTTGCACCTGCTGCAGCACCCGCTCCCGCCGCCGTTTCCGCTCCATCACCCGCACCCGAAGCTGCCCCTGCCGCTCCCGTTGCACCCGCTGCACCCGTTGAGGGCGGAACAAAAATTGCCGCTCCAATGCCCGGAACAATACTTTCGGTCAACACATCTGTAGGTTCATCGGTAAATGCAGGTGATGTTCTTATCATTCTCGAAGCTATGAAAATGGAAAACGAAATTGTCGCTCCCTGTGCGGGCACAGTTAAGCAGATTCTTGTTTCAAAGGGTTCAACAGTAGAAACCGACGAAGTTCTTGTTGTTATAGGCTAAGGGGAACGATATGGACTTTATCGTTGATATCCTAAAAGGAATATGGGAAAGCTCCGGTCTTGCACTTCTTCAATGGCAGAATGCGGTTATGATTCTTGTTTCTTTCATTTTCCTTTATCTCGCAATCGTGAAAAAATTCGAGCCGCTGCTTCTTGTTCCGATAGCATTCGGAATACTTCTTGCCAATATGCCCGGTGCCGGTCTTATGGATGATCCCACCGGACTTATGGACGAATCCAACATCATCGAAGGCTCTCATTGGTATGATTCGGGAGTGCTCCGGCTGATTTATATGGGCGTTAAAAGCTCGATTTTCCCCTGCCTTATCTTTCTCGGAATAGGTGCCATGACGGATTTCGGTCCTCTGCTTGCAAACCCCGTCAGTCTTCTGCTCGGTGCGGCGGCACAGCTCGGAATTTATATTGCATTTATTATTGCTATCCTTCTCGGCTTTACTCCGCAGGAGGCGGCATCAATCGCAATCATCGGCGGTGCAGACGGCCCGACGGCAATCCTTGTTGCTTCAAGGCTTGCGGGACATCTTCTCGGCCCCATCGCTCTTGCGGCTTACTCATATATGGCACTCATTCCGCTTATTCAGCCACCTCTTATGAAGCTTTTCACAACGGAAAAAGAAAGAAAAGTTGAAATGAAGCAGTTGAGGAAAGTCAGCAAAACCGAAAAAATCATCTTCCCGATAATCGTCTTTATTGTTGTTTCGCTTCTTATTCCCGATGCCGCTCCGCTTATTGGTATGCTTATGTTCGGCAATCTTCTCAAGGAATGCGGCGTTACGGACAGACTCAGTGAAACTGCACAAAACGCATTAACTAATATAGTAACTATTATGCTCGGCGTTACGGTCGGTGCAACAACGAACGGCACCGAATTTCTTAAATTCGACACAATCAAAATAGTTGTTCTCGGTCTTATCGCCTTCGCATTCTCAACCATTGGCGGACTTCTTTTCGGAAAACTGCTTTATGTTTTAACCGGAGGAAAAATTAATCCGCTCATCGGCTCGGCAGGCGTTTCGGCAGTTCCTATGGCAGCCCGTGTTTCTCAAACGGAAGGCAGAAAATACAATCCGACAAATTTCCTGCTTATGCACGCTATGGGCCCGAATGTTGCCGGCGTTATCGGTTCGGCAGTTGCGGCAGGATTCCTGCTTATGATGTTCGGTAAATAAAATCAAACATGTAGCTACCACCGGGTAGCAGATGCTAAGCATCCGCAGATACATCGTTAGGTCTTTGAAGATGTATCCACGGATGCTTTTTTTTTTCAAAAACGGAGTGAATATAATATGTTAAAAAGAATATTAAATTATTTCAGTAAAACGGAAATTGTTCTCTGGTGCACCTCAACCGCATTGATTATCGCATCCTTTATCTGTTTTGACAGAGAAAGCTATTTAACGCTAACCGCATCCCTTATAGGCGTAACCTCGCTGATTTTCAATGCAAAAGGAAATCCCGCAGGTCAACTGCTTATGGTGGTTTTCAGTCTGCTTTACGCCGTGATATCTTATGAGTTTACTTACTACGGTGAAATGATAACCTATCTCGGTATGACAGCTCCCATGGCTGTTTTGGCATTTATAATGTGGTTAAAAAACCCTTATAAAGGAAAAAAGTCCGAGGTTGCCGTGAACAGTCTTAAAATTAAAGAAATCATTTTTATGCTTGCACTTACGACACTCGTAACCTTTATTTTCTATTTTATTCTCGCACATTTTAACACGGCAAATATAATACCGAGTACGGTTTCGGTTGCAACAAGCTTTGCGGCGGTTTATCTAACCTTTCGTCGCAGTGCGTATTATGCCGTTGCTTATGCGGCAAATGATGTTGTGCTGATAATTCTATGGATTTTGGCAGCTTTTGACAATACAGCATACATTTCCGTTATTATTTGCTTTGTCGTTTTTCTTATCAACGACCTTTACGGCTTCGTAAGCTGGAAAAAAATGCAAAAAAGACAGCATAACCGATATTGATATATGCCGATGATTTTGATATAATAAACGTATGATAAAATCAAACGAAAATATAATAGGTATTCTTGCCCACGTTGACGCGGGCAAAACAACGCTGACGGAGGCCATACTTTATAAGGCAGGTGCAATCCGTCGGCTCGGTCGTGTTGACAAAAAAGATTCTTGGTTCGATTCGCATCAGCTTGAGAGAGAACGCGGAATAACGATTTTTTCAAAGCAAAACCCGTTCACTCTCGGTGAAAAACGCTTCACTCTTGTTGATACACCGGGACATATCGACTTTTCTGCGGAAATGGAACGCACACTCGGCGTGCTCGATTATGCCGTGCTTGTTATAGACGGAATCAGCGGAATACAGAGCCATACCGAAACCATATGGCAACTTCTTGAAGAATACAAAATTCCCGTTTTTATTTTCATAAACAAAACGGAGCGTGACGGATTTGACAAAACCGTAATCCTCAATGAGCTGAAAAATAATTTATCGGGCGGCTGTGCGGATTTCAGTGAATTTGTCGGCGGTGATGATGCAGAAGAAATCTCTTTGCTCAACGAAGGTCTTTTGGAAGCCTTTCTTGAGGGCAAAACAAACGAAAATTTGCTTAAAAGCGAAATTTCAAATGCCGTTGCCAACAGAGAACTGTTTCCGTGCATCTGCGGCTCCGCTTTAAAGGATATCGGCGTTGACAGACTTCTTGAGGTAATAGAAAAATTCACCGTTTACTCCGAATATCCGGAAGAATTTGAAGCGAAGGTATATAAAATCCTCCACGACTCCCAAGGAAACAGGTTGAGCTTTATGAAAATAACCGGCGGAAAGCTTACGGTTAAAATGCCGCTCGGAGAAGAAAAGATTGACCGTATCCTTGTTTATTTCGGTGAAAAGACAGAAAATGTAAATGAGATAACCGCAGGCAGTGTATGTGCCGTCACAGGACTTTCGGAAGTAACAGCCGGTGACATCATAGGTATCAACGGCAAAAAAGCAAACGGTGCCTGCGTGCTCCATCCGCTTCTCTCGGCAAGCGTTAATATTCTCGACGGAACAGATATACATACCGCCGCAAGAAAGCTGCGAATTATTGCCGAAGAAATGCCAGAGCTTGCGGTTAAAACACGAAGCTACAATTCGGAAGAACAGATTCAAATCAGCATTATGGGCAAAATTCAGCTTGAAATACTGAAAGAGCTTGTTAAAAGCCGTTTGGGAATTGAAATCGATTTCGGTTCCTGCAAAATTCTTTATAAAGAAACCGTTGCCGCTCCCGTTATGGGTTACGGACATTACGAACCTCTCAGGCATTATGCCGAAGCTCAGCTTCGCATTGAGCCTGCCGAAAGAGGCAGCGGAATTTCCGTTGCAAGCGAGTGCAGTCTGGATTTTCTTAATTCAAACTATCAAAATCTTATTTTAACTCACATTCTTGAAAAAGAGCATATCGGAATCCTTACCGGCTCTCCGCTGACAGATTTAAAAATAATTTTGACGGCAGGCAGAGCACATCTGAAGCACACCGAGGGCGGCGATTTCCGAGAAGCAACCTACAGAGCAATTAGACAAGGTCTTGAAAAAGCAAAAAACATTCTTCTCGAACCGTATTATTCTTTCACTCTGCGAGTACCTGTTGAATGCTTTGGCAGAGCGGTTGCCGATATACAGCGTCTTTGCGGCGAATTTGAGCCGCCGGAAATGACCGAAACACGGGCAATCATAAAAGGAACCGGTCCCGTTTCGGAATTTATGGATTATCCCGAAGAGGTTGCGGCATATACCGCAGGCAGGGGCAGCATTTCGTTTCGTGAAAACGGCTACAGACCTTGCCACAATGCCTCGGATGTTATCGAAAGCATCGGCTACGAAAAAGACAGAGATCTTGAAAATCCCTCCTCCTCAGTCTTTTGCTCTCACGGTGCGGGGTTTGAAGTAAAATGGTATGATGTTGATAATATGCGACACATAAAATAAAAACGGAGGTTTAAAATGGCTAAAATTATAGGACAAAATATTCCGAACATTCCTTGGCAAGATAAACCGGAGGGCTACAGATATCCGGTTTGGCGTTACAGTGGCAATCCTATTATTACCCGTGATAATCTTTATATGGCAAACAGCATTTTCAACTCGGCTGTTGTTCCGTACGGTGACGGCTTTGCCGGCGTTTTCAGAGTTGATATTATGAGCCGTGACCACACACTTGTTGTCGGCTATAGTAAAGATGCCATTAACTGGGAACTTGATGATAGGATTATCTTCAAGGGCTTTGATCCGAGACTTTGTAAAATTGACGAAAAATACTATCTCTCTTGGGTTAATCTTACTCCTCACGGAACAACTATCGGGATAGCATTCACAACCGATTTTAAAGAGTGGACACAATTTGAAGACGCCTGTTATCCGGTAGCAAGAAATGGCGTTCTTTTTCCGAGAAAAATTAACGATGAGTTTCTCCTGCTTATTCGTCCCTGCGACAGAGGACACACGCCCTACGGCGACATCTTTATCAGCCGCAGTAAGGATTTGACTTATTGGGGTAAACATCGATTTGTTATGAAGCCCGAAAAGAATTGGGAAATGACCAAGGTAGGTGCAGGCCCGACTCCTATAGAAACCGATGAAGGCTGGCTGATGTTTTATCACGGCGTACTCACAAGCTGCAACGGTTTTACATACGCAATGGGTGCGGCAATACTTGACAGGGACGAGCCATGGAAAGTGCTCCACCGAGCCGACAGCTTTCTTCTCGCACCGCATGAGCTTTATGAATATGTAGGCGATGTACCCAATGTTGTTTTTCCTTGTGCAGCTCTCGCAGATGCCGAAA
Source organism: uncultured Clostridium sp. (assembly GCA_964571095.1). Lineage (GTDB taxonomy): Bacteria > Bacillota > Clostridia > Oscillospirales > Acutalibacteraceae > CAG-177. The sequence continues at coordinate 19,955 of CAZNAC010000028.1, forward strand.
CTGGCAGAATCGCAATTTATTACGGTGCGGCAGACACTTCGGTTGCACTTGCTTTTACAACAATCGACGAAACAATAGACTTCATAAAAAAGCACGATTTGATTAAATAATCAAAACCCCCGGCTAAGCCGGGGGTTTGCACTGCCCCTTCAAGGGGCGATTA
>CAZNAC010000029.1:0-14294 GCA_964571095.1 uncultured Clostridium sp.
AATCCTCTATTGGTTCATCGGTATCTTCACAGGTGATACAAAAATTTTCTGATAAGTAATAACAAAATCCCCCCGAAGCTGACTGCTTCGAGGGGATTGCTTTGTTTTAAGACAATTTGCAACAATCGAATGTGCATTATACCTCTTTTTTTATTTTCTCTATTATTCTTTTCTCAAGTCTTGAAATATAGCTCTGCGATATTCCGAGGGCATCTGCAACCTCTTTTTGAGTATATTCTTTTCCGCCGCCGATTCCGAAACGCATTGTCATTATCATTCTTTCTCTTTTGCCGAGTGAATTTACTGCCTTATAAAGTCTGCTTCTTTCATCTTCCGCTTCGATATCCCTGTAAATATCATCGGGTTCACTGCCGAGAACATCGGACAGCAGCAGCTCATTGCCGTCCCAATCCGTGTTTAGCGGTTCGTAATATGATACCTCGGCTTTTATTGAATTTGTTTTTCTCAAATACATTAATATTTCGTTTTCGATGCACCGTGAAGCGTAGGTTGCAAGCTTAATATTTTTTGAAATTCTGAATGTATTAACAGCTTTTATCAATCCGAGAGTTCCGATTGAAATAAGATCCTCTATCGGTATACCCGTGTTTTCAAATTTTTTTGCGATATATACAACAAGACGAAGGTTGTGTACAATCAATTCCTCTCGTGCTTCTTTGCTTCCGCTTTCAAGCTTCTGCAAGCATTCAAGCTCTTTTTCATTTGTTAATGGTGGCGGCAGAGTATCGGGGCCGTTTATGTAGTCAACCTCGATTTCAAAAATTGCCGATTTGATTTTCAGAATCATCTTTCTGAGCAGTTGCTTTATCATACAGCTACGGTTCCTCCTTTGATTTGGGTTTCAACGGCTTCTAATAAAGGCATTCCGAACAATGCACAATACCCTCCGGAAACGATTTTTTTGCTTGTAATCGCAATGTAAATCTCTTTGCATTCGTGCCATTTTCCGTCAATTCGTATCTCGGCTTTGTCCGCAAGAAATGCCGGTAATGCCCCGGAATTGCTTATGGTCGAAAACGGAATCAGCCTGAAATTTTTCATTGAGGTTATGTCATCGGAACAAATTTTATGTATAAATTCTTTCTCGACAATAATTACCGGCTTACCCGAAAAGCAATCACATAGGGTGTTGCCCGAATCAAAAAGTGCCTTACCCTCAACCGTTTTTTCATTACAGCTTATTCTTATTTCATAAATACTTTTTTGCGGAGCTTTGCTTTTGGTGAATTTCGATATAATGCTCAGAATGCAGTAACTGATAATTGCACCGACGGTAAGAGTGAACAGGCTGATATCAAAATATACAATACCGTTTTTGTAAATTGCGGCATTTGATAAAAAGGTTGTGCACAGTGCGAACATTATTCCCGCAAAAACAAAGTTAACAAGAAAAAAAGCGGCACAGCATTTTAAAAACACTTTAAGCTTTTTTGCTCCGAATGCAATGATTATCATTACGGCACACATAAAAAGCTTTAAAAAAATGTTCAGCGGCAAGGGAATATTATCAATAAAAATAATAAGCGAAAACGCTCCTCCGACCGCTGCTGAGATAAGCAGTCTCCAAGTCTTAAAGGAATGTCCCGTTATTGCCGTAACCGCACGCACAAGCAAATAATTAACTATAAAATTTACCGTTATAAGTACATCGGCATATATAACTGTAGTCAGAATAATCACCCCGTGTTCCGTGAAAATTATAACTCCTGTTTAACGATATATTTTGTCGATTCACGAAAGAAAAATCCAACTTTTCTATTGAATATCGAGAACACGAGGTATATAATGTACTTTGACAGAAGGAGGAATGAAAGTTGAAAGGTTATTTATTCGATACTCATGTTCACACAAGCGAGTCAAGCTCCTGCGGCAGAGATTCCGCGGCGGATATCGTTGAACGCTACAAAAAGCTCGGATATGACGGAATAATCGTTACCGACCACGTTCACGCAAGTCAGTTCGCAAAGCACGGCGAAACATATGAGCAGCAAGCAAAAAAATATCTTGAGGGATATAAAGCGGCAAAGGCGTTTGAGAATGAAAATTTTCACGTTATACAGGGAATGGAAATCCGTTTTCTCGAAAATGACAACGATTATCTTCTTTACGGATTTGATGAGGATTTTATTTTCACGGACGATTTTGCACATTATAAATCGCTTGAAGAATTCAGACCTGTTGTTGAAAAAAACAATCTTATTATATTTCAAGCACACCCGTTCAGACGTAATATGACGGTTATCGATCAGTCTCTTGTTGACGGAGTTGAGGTCTATAACGGTCACGGCGACCATAATTCAAGCAACGATATTGCTTACAGATGGGCTGAAAAATATTCGCACAGAATGCTTTCCGGTTCCGATTTTCACGGTAATGTCAGTATGGAGCCTGGCGGCGTTTATTTTGAAGAATATGTTGAAAATTCAAAAGATGTTGCCGAAGCGTTAAGAGCTTGTAAGTATTCTCTTAAAGTTTTCACAAAGTGACTTTTTGAATATTCTTTTTCTTGTAATCGAGCAAAACCTATGATATAATATACAAAATAAACCGAAATGTACATGAGGTGAAAAAATGAAAATTCTTTTTCAAGGCGATTCGATAACCGATGCAGGCAGAGATCGTGCGGATTATCATAATCTCGGCGAGGGTTATCCTTTTTATGCTGCAAAATTTATTGCTCAAGCCAATCCCGATACCGAATTTGAGTTTATCAATCTCGGTATAAGCGGAAATCAAACAAAGGATTTGGTTGACCGACTTCAAAGCGATTTCATTGATATTCAGCCGGATATCGTATCGATTCTTATCGGTGTTAACGATACTTGGCACCATGCCGATAATCGCAGTTGGATCGGAAACGATATCTTTGAAGCAAACTACAGAAAGGTTCTTACCGCAATCAAAGAAAAAACCAATGCAAAAATCGTTATGCTTGAGCCTTTTTTGCTTTATGCTCCCGATAAAGAGTATTTCAGAGTTGACCTGAATCCCAAAATCGATATAGTCAGAAAGCTTGCAAAGGAATTTGCCGATTATTATATTCCTCTTGACGGAATGTTTGCTTCGGCAAGTCTCGGTAAGGATGATTTGCATTGGTCGGCGGATGGCGTTCACCCGAATGCAAACGGTTCCGAGTTTATCGGTGAGCTTTATGCGAAGGCAATCGGCACTGTTTTAGATGGGATGGAAAAAGGCGAATAATGAAACAAATAAAAAAGGCTTTGGATTATATATTTGTTGACGGGCTTTCGGGAATGGCTCTCGGACTGTTTGCAACGCTTATTATCGGAACTATTCTTGAACAGATAGGAAATTTTGTTCCGACTTCTGTTGGCGTTTATCTTGGCTATATTTCCTCAGTAGCAAAATCACTGACCGGTGCCGGTATCGGAGCGGGAATGGCTTTTAAATATAAGTCATCACCTTTAACCGGTGTTTCCGCTGCTGTTGCCGGAATGGTGGGTGCATTTGCGTCAAAGCTGCTTGCGGGAACGGCAATAACCGATGCGGGTATGCTTTATTCCGGCCCCGGAGATCCTCTTGCCGCTTTTATCGGAGCGTTTTTTGCGATTATCGCAGGAAAGCTTGTTAGCGGAAAAACCAAGCTTGATATACTTATTACTCCTGCGGTTTCGATTATAGCGGGCTGTGCGGCGGGACTTTTTATCGGCCCTCCCGCATCAAAGGTTACCACATATATCGGAGAGATTATTACTTGGGGTATGGAACGCCGTCCCATAATTATGGGCATTGTTGTTTCGGTGGTTATGGGTATTTGTCTTACGCTTCCCATAAGCTCTGCGGCAATCGGAATTATACTCAATCTTAACGGTATTGCCGGCGGTGCGGCGGTTGTCGGCTGCTGTGCCAATATGATTGGCTTTGCCGTTGCAAGCTACAGAGAAAACAAGCTCGGCGGCTTGCTTGCACAGGGAATCGGTACCTCTATGCTTCAGATGCCGAATATAGTAAAGCATCCGCAGATTTGGATTCCCGCCATTGTTTCAAGTGCGATTCTCGGTCCGATTTCATCGGCGGTGCTTAAAATGACCTGCTATGCTTCGGGTTCCGGTATGGGCACATCGGGTTTGGTCGGCCCGATTATGACATACACGTCAATGCTTGATTCCGGTGTAGAATCGAAAATAGCGATAATAGAAATAATCGTTATGCATTTTATCGCTCCGGCGGTTATTTCTCTCGCCGTTTCCGAACTGATGAGAAGAAAAAAGCTCATTTCATTTGGTGATATGGAGCTTAAAAATATTAATTAATAATCGGAGGTAATTATGGCAAAGAAATTAACATCAATTATTTTGGCTTTTGCGGTTATTTTTTCCGCACTTGCAATTCCCGCATCGGCGACAGATGTTACATCGAGCGTTGAAAGAGGCTTTTATCGCTTCGTTGACGGTCTTCTCGATACTATTGTAACAGGCATTGCTTATCTTATCGTTGAGCCTCAAAGCTTCATAGATAAGGATGACTATGTTTCCGAGAATTTCTATGAGGGGCATTCTTCCGAACAGTTTCTCAACACTCCCGCCGAAAATGCACAGTGGAGCCTCGGCTATTCAAACGCTTCAATCCTTACGGGTAAGGAACTTGAAGAAGAACACTATGTTGGCGGCAGCCTTTCGGTGTCAAAAAAGCTTGCAACAGCTCAAAATGATGATCAGAAAATCAGAACCGTTGCAATTTCCGACGGCAGAGGAATTACCGTTTTTGCCGCAATTGATGCTTTCGGTCTTGCAAACAATGAAGTCAGAGCTATCAGAGAAAAGTTTCAAGAGTATGCTGATTCAAAGGGCTTGAATATTACGAGCGTAAATATTTCTGCTCTCCATCAGCATAGCTGCGTTGATACTTTCGGACTTAACGGCGATCTTCTCGGAGCACTTTTCACTTCCTCAATCAAGAATCTTCTCGGTCAGGAGCTTCCGAGCGGTAAAAATGAAAACTATATGAATAATCTTCGCAATGTCGCCGTTAATTCAATGATTAGCGCTGTTGAAGATATGAAAGTCGGTAACCTTTATTACGGCACAGCGGATATGGCAGAGCTTATTCGAGATAAGCGTCAGCCCAATGTTTTTGACGGTAATCTCAACAGACTTCGTTTTGATCCCGCCGATGAAAATGCGGAAGAAACTTGGATTGTTAATCTTCCCGTGCACTGCGTAGGTAACGGTGCTGCGGGTACTGTTCTTACCGGCGACTATCCGTATTATATGGAGAAATATATCAACGAGAATGCCGGAGCAAACTTTATGATGCTTCTCGGTGCCGAGCTTGCGATTTCTTCAAAATATCCCGAAAATCTTGCAAGAGATCCGCAAATTTCCGCAGAATACGGCGAAAGATATGCCGGTCTTGTTGCCTACGGTACACTTCTCGGTGAAATTGCCTGCTCTGTTACCAATGATGAAATTATTGCTCCGATTCTCAATATCAGACATAAGGAAATTTTTGTTCCCGTTGATAACAGCATTTTCAAGCTTGCCGCAAGAGGCGGACTGCTTACCAACACGGTTGTTAAAAACGGTCTTGCTTATGAAGTTGCAACGGAGATAGGTTATGCCGAATTCGGAACAAAGCTTGCGGTTGCACTTATCCCCGGTGAGCTTGCACCGGAAATTGCTTACGGCGGAGCGGTAACAGCCGAGCAGTCGTGGGACGGAACCGAATGGAATTATTCGGCATTCGCAGATAAAACCGACAGAAAGCTTATTGTTTTCGGTCTTACCAATGACCAGATAGGCTATATGATGACCGATAATGATTGGCGTTCGTATCTTACCGAAAATGAAGAAATCGTTTCAACAGGTCCCAACGCCGGCTCACATATCGCCGAAGCATATTTCAGCCTTTTGGACGAGATTAAGTGATTGATATTTTCCCCTGCGGCGTGCCGTGGGGGATAGTGAATTTATTTTAAGGCGGTGATTTTACGGGCAAAAAAAGTACAATTAAATATGCTCTTAAAGAAACCGACTTTTTGCTTTATATTCTTTGCGTTCTGACATCCGCATTCGGAACACTTATGGTATACAGTGCAACAAGAAACGATGCGATTGAAGCGGAAAGCATAATGAGCCGAGATTGTTTGGCTATGATTCTTGCCGCCGGTGTAGGAATGATAATCTGCTTGTTCATTTCTTTTCTTGATTATGATGCCGTTGTCGGACTGTGGATGATTGTCGGTGGCTTTTGCTTGCTTCTTTTACTGCTTCTTTTTCCTTTCGGCGAAGGTACGCAGGACAGACCTGAAGCGAGGTGCTGGCTTCCGATTATAAGGACAGCCGGATTTGAGCTTAATTTTCAACCGTCAGAGCTTGCAAAAATCGGGTTTATAGTAACCTTCACAGCTCATATCAATGCCGTAAAAGATAATATCAACAGCGTTAAAAATATTCTTTTGCTGACTTTGCACGCCTTTGTTCCGATTGGAATCATTATCATAACCGATGACCTCGGTTCGGCAATGATTTTTGCGTTTGTTTTTGTCGGAATGATGTTTGTTGCGGGAGTTAAGATGAGATATTTTGCTGTTGCAATCGGTATGGTTGTTGCGGTTGCACCCTTGCTGTGGACAAAGTTTCTTGCGACATTCCATAAAAGAAGGATTCTTGCTATTTATTTTCCGTCAGCTTTGAGCGAAGATGTTTATAACAAGATTATTTATCAGCAACAGAGGGGCGTTAATGCGATAGGTTCAGGAATGCTGTGGGGTGACGGTTTGTTTAAAGGAACATACACCCAATCTGCCGCCGGCGTTCCGGTAAACGAGAGTGATATGGTCTTTACCGTTGTCGGTGAGGAGCTTGGCTTTATAGGCTGTATCGCACTTCTTGCGGTATTCGCTTTTATTATTTTTAAAATTGTTTCGGTTGGCAAAATGTCAAGAAATCTTACCGGAAGTCTTCTCTGCTTCGGTACCGCCTTTATGCTTGCATCACAGGTCGTTATTAATATCGGAATGTGCCTTATGCTGCTTCCGAGCATAGGAATAACTCTGCCGTTTGTCAGTGCCGGCGGTTCGTCAAACCTTTGTGTTTATTTTGCTATCGGACTTGTTATGAGCGTTTACAGATTTAATTGTAACCGTGAACCGATTAATTTCAGGCTGACTCATATCAGTACTCCTTTTTCCGAAACGTAATGCTTTACTTTTGGAAAAAACAGAATAAAAATCAATCCCCGATAAAAGCTCGATGCTTTCGTCGGGGATTTTTTCACTGTTCAGATGTTTTCGGAAAAAATGCTTTTAAAAGACATTATTCGTCTTCTTTTATTATTCCGTAATATCTTCCGAACCAATATGGAAGAAGGAACGGGGTTGGGGAGGAGGCTTGAGTGCCGTTTCCGTCGTTTGTGCGGAACGGGCTTGAATCATAATTATGTATTACTCTTGCATCGATATCCAATGCTTCTTTAAGCTGAGGAGCTTCACCCCATTTTTCCTGCTCGGTGTCATAGACAAGATTCTTTCTCGATGAGTTATAGATAGGTCTGCTTACAAAGTCAAGCGGATAATCGTAGAGCGTTTTTATGGCATAATCAAGATCCGTAATGTCATCGGTGAATGCCGAATAGATAAGATTGAAAAGAACCGAATGCTCGCATCTTTCATATTCCCAGTGATGTTTAAGTCCCATAAGAAGATATTTTCTTATTGCGGGATCCTTTTCAAGACGAAGAATCGTAGCTGCACAAAGGAAGCCGAGATTGTCATCGATATGGCAGGTGTGACCGTCATCTTTTTTGTGCTGAGCCGCATTGAGAATATAATGCTCATCAATTGCAAGACGAAGAAACTCTTTTCTGTATTTTTCATCGCCTGAAATATGATATGCGACATCAAGAAATGTGAGCATTTCAAGGGAGTTTATACATTTTTCCCAAAGCCACATATTGTTTCCGTTAAGCTGGTCGGGTGCCCAAATTGCCCAGGTTGTCGGCAAGCCGTCAACATCGCACAGTCTGTAATCGTTTTCGAGAATATGGTCAACTATATCACAGACGATTTCTTTAATATATGCTTTTTCTTCTTCGTTTGCACAGAAATCATAATAGAGAGAGAAGCCAAAAAAGTGTCCTGTCATCTCATCGCTTGATGTTTCTCCGAGCCATTCGCATTCGCCGTTCGGGGCGGGATGCCATTCTGCACCGTCACGCTTAACAACCGTGCCGTAACCGGGCTCACCCTCAAAACGAACAGCTCTTGCGGTAAAACCTTTAACGCCGGTGACCTTGGCAAGATATCCCATAGCCTTCATAGAACGCCTTGCCGCTTCGAGAATTTTGTTATCCTTTGTAACGGCGTATGCGTAGGCAAGCGAGCCAATGTAGGTTTGAGTCCAAAGACCGTCATTGTCGGTTATTCTCGGTACACCCGTATTGATGTCGCAATTTTTAATGTTGTGAAGTCCCGTAACGTATCCGAGCTTACGAACATATTTTTCTTCAGTAAGATTAAAGCAGTAGTCGGCTTTTTCTTTGAGTGTCATTTCTTTTTCGGTGATTTTGGTAACTCCTGAGTCAGTCGCAGTCCAAATTGAATCGCCGACGGCTATTGCGTCGTTAATATCCTTTTCGCACGCCCAACGAGTTGCGGGAAGATATTTTCTCGAACCGTTGTTGATGATTATAAGACCTGCTTCGGAAGAAAGAATAACTCTGCCGTCCTCGGCAAAACGGATTTTGTAAATTTCCTCTGCGGGAAGAGAATCGATTTCGTCGTGACCGAACCAATTGTTTTTGCAATCAAAGATGTATGCACCTTTATCGGTTCCGAGCCAGAGGAAGCCGAGAGCCGTATCAAAAGCTATGCAGTTGATTTTAAATTCTGGCATTGACGAATGTTCGGGGAAAATACTCATCCAATGCTTTCTTTTGCCGTTAACAATGCTGAGTACTCTGTTGTTTGCGGCGGTTATTTTGGTGCTTGAGCAAGCAAGCTTTGTGGCGTTTGCTTCATTATGGAAAAATCTTTCGAATTTTTCACCGTCGAGCTTGTAAAGAGCATTGGCACAAAGAAGATAAACATCATCGGTACCGCCAAATTCCATTATTTCCGAATCAAAGGACTGTAACGGAGAAATTTTTCCGTCAAAGGCGGTGAAAACGGTGTTGCTTGTTGCAAAGTAAACGATTCCGCTTTTGGCTGTGTATGCAGCTTTAACACTCTCACATTTGAATGAGCCGAACGTTCCGTCCGCCTTGGTGTAATTAAGACCGATATCGGTTCCGATATAAACGGTTCCGTCTGGCCCGGCGGCGAGGCAGAGTGCTTTATTGGAAAGCAGACCGTTGTTTACCGTGTAGTAGTCGCAAAGTCTTTGGCGATATTTTTCGCTTTTGTAAAATCCGTTTTTGCTCATAATTTTTTCTCCTATCTGATTTTTATTGAGGTCTGAATGATATTTGAAGAATCTTTTTCTTCTATGACTAATTTTCTGTTGCCCGATTCGGTATTCATAGGCACTCTGAATGTCCATGAAACAAATCCGTTTTCGTCTGCCGTCAGTTCCTCCGCTTCAACAAAATCCGTTGTTGAATTTGGATGTGTATAAAATTTCAGCGTGTATGTTTTATTGGGCGTTCCTTGAATCATAACCGAAGCGGTGTTGCCTTTTTCAACTGTGTCGCTTACAAAAACAATGTTAAGTCCGCTTCTGACCTCCGAAACGGTTTCATCGGGGTAAACCTTTTCTGAAGATTTTTTTGTTGTTTCCGCTTTTTTTACCGTTGTTTGAGGGACTTTTTTTGTTACTTTTTCAGTTGATTTTACAAACGGAATCGGCACATGCTTAGGCACGGTTGTATTTTGCGAATCCTTATTTGCGGCAGAGCCGGCGTTTTTGTTTTCGGTTGTTTTTTGCTCCGCTTTATTAGCTTCGGAGGCATTGGTTTGTTTTACTTCTTCCTTTATTATCGAAGAAATCTTTTCGGATTCAAGCGGTGCTTTACTGCTTTCCGACTTTTCCGTTTTTTTGTCATCATTCTTTTTATCTTTTTTTGTTTTCTTTTGTTTTACGGTTGTAATTTCACGCAAGGCGGTGTAGGTTTCCGATTCGTTTTCAACCGTATAATATGATACTTCGAGAATCTTACCATCGGTTCCGATAACCGTTTCTTCGGGAATATCGGAAATCTCACGCTTGTCGCACGAAGAAAAAACAGCACAAGCAGTTCCGATTGCAAGAATTATGGCGGAAAATTTTTTAATTTTGTTGATAATAACACCTCATATCTATTGAGATTTCACCGGATGAAAGTGTTTCAATTCTTCCGTCCGAATGTTTAACAATAAGGTTACAGCTTTGATTAATGTCGGTTGCAACCGCAGAAATCATTTTTCCGTTTCGCATAAATTTAATTTTGTTTCCGAGAATAAAAAGCCTTTTTCTGTATTCGTCAACAATATACTTTGAGTTCATTTCATCGAAAAACAAATCCGAAATTTCAAGTGCTAGAGCTTTTTTGTCACATTCGATGTTGACAGCTCCCGCAGCAGACAGCTCCGACGGAAAATCGGCTGTTGTTAGGTTAATACCGATTCCGACAGCTATAATCGATCTGTTTCCCGCTGAAAATCTTTCCGTAAGAATCCCACATACCTTTTTTTGATTAACAAAGATATCGTTAACCCACTTGATTTTCGGCTCTGTATTTTTGCTTTCGAGGGCACGGCAAACGGCAACTGCGGCGGCGGGTGTGAGCAGCTCTGTGCATTCGGGTTCTTCAAAAACCAAAGTCATATAAAGTCCTGTGTTGCAGGGCGAGTAAAAGCTGTTGCCTCGTCTGCCCCTTCCCGCACTCTGTTCGTTTGCGATAATCAATGCGGGCAAATCAAGGCTTTGAGCGTTTTTTCTTGCATAAGTGTTGGTCGAATCAATTGTTTCAAAAAACAGAATATTAATTTTGCTCATTCCCGTCTGATATAGGATTAACTGCATTTTAGCATATCTTATTCGATATTTCAATTATCTTTCATTGATTTTATCAATTTTTTATATTTTTTATTTTTATTATTGACAGTAATGCACAAAGAGCGTAAAATTTGGTTGTAAGGATTATCGGAGGTGACAGCTTGAAAATACTGCAAAAGGGTTTTAATTATTCTCAGGACGGTCCCGGAAACCGTCTTGTTTATCATCTTCAAGGATGCAATTTTGCTTGTAAATGGTGCTCTAATGCCGACAGCATCCCTTTTGAGAATCCCAAGGCAAAGAATTATTCGATAGAAGAAATATTTGATGAGATTATGAGAAGCAGAATGATGTTTTTCGATGGCGGCGGTGTAACTTTCACGGGCGGTGAAATTTGCGTTCAGTCCGAGGAGCTTTTTGAATTGCTGGTTATGCTGCATAAAAACAAAATTAATGTTGCGGTTGAATCCAATGCATCTTTTTTGTCTTTGCGAAAGCTTGCGGAATATATCGACTATCTTATTGTTGATTTTAAACATTATGACGAAGCGTCACATTTGAAATGGATAGGTGTCTCAAACAAAAGCGTTAAAGATAATCTTGAATATTTTTTTGATTCCGGCAGGCAGATTCATATCAGAATCCCCGTTATTAAGGGGGTTAATGATAACCCGAACGGCTTTGTTAAATATTTTAAAAAGTATAATACTTCTGCTGCGGTTTTTGAATTTCTCGCTTATCACGAATATGGCAAGGATAAGTGGAAGGGCAATTATCAAATCAAAGACGGCTTTGTAAGCTCGGATACAATAAAAAGCTTTAAAGAAGCATTTGAAAAAAACGGTTTAAAAACTATTGCTACATAAGGAGAAACAGGCTATGAATACAATTCTTGACAACAAAAAAATTACGGAAATGGCAAAATCTCTCTTTGCCGAAAAAAGAGCGGGAATGAGGCTTGACGGTTGGTTTCTTGCAAAGGAAAAGGAGCTTGAGCTTTCAAAAAAATACGAGGGTGAAAATGAGGAAATAAAAAAAGCTCTTATTCTCAGAGATATTGTAAGTACAATGCCGATTTATCTTAGCGACTATCAGATTTTTGCCGGAACTCAAGATGATGCGTTTGCAAGAAGCTATGCACTTATAAATCCCGCCTTTAAGGTTGAAGAATTCAGCGGATACTGTGATCCCACCGCCGTTTTTTCCGATATTGAACCGAACGATGAAATTACCGCAGAGAGAATCGAGAAAGCAAGAGCGAAATTTGCCGAAACCGAATATTCGGTGAAGCTCGGCGATGTCTATAAAAAAACCGAGAATTACACAAAAGAGGTAATTTTCTTTTTTGAGCAGGTTACAGGTCATCTCATTCCAGATATGCGTTATGCGATAAAATACGGAACAAAAGCGATGATAAAGAAAACCGAGGGTAAGACGGGTAATGGTTACAAGGCGTTTGCAATCGCACTTGAATGTGCATCGATTCTTGCAAACAGATATGCACAGCTTGCAAAAGAAAAGTCAAAGGTTGCATCCGATGAGCGGAAAAAGCAGCTTGAAATAATGGAAAAAGCTTTGCGTAAGGTGCCCGAAAACGGAGCGGAAAATCTTTACGAAGCGATTCAGGCGTTTATTATTATGTGGCAGATAATGTGCCTTGAGCAAACGCCGAATCCGTTTGCTTTTTCGGTCGGAAATGCCGACAGAATTTTTGAACCCTACAGAAACGGACTTGACAGAGAAACTGTTGCCGCACTTCTCAAGCATTTTCTCGTTTTCTTTAATGTTGCCGACAGAAGCTGGGCTATTTCGCAAAATATAATCGTCAGCGGACGTGACCTTTGCGGTAACGATCTTACCAACGAAACCACCTATGCGTTTATGGATGCATATTATGATATGAATCTTCCGCAGCCTATTTTATCGGTAAAGCTTCATAAAAACACACCCGAAAAGCTTTATAGAGAAATGGGCAGATTCCTCTTTACACCGGGCGTGCTTACGCCTTCGTTTTTCAATGACGATTCGCTTTTCAGCGTACTTTCGTCAAACGGTGTTGAGGACTGCGACCTTGCCGATATCTCAATTGCGGGCTGTCAGGAGCCGCTTATTATGGGAAAAGATAACGGCAACACCACAAATAGCTGGCTGAATCTTCCGAAAATTCTCGAAATGACTTTAACAGGAGGCGTTTCGACGATAACTGGAGAAAAGCTCGTTGATGTTGAAGCCTGTAAGCTTGAAAATGTCAGAGACGAATTTTGGAAGAATGTTAAAAAATTCGTTGCGGCAATGGGTGAGGCGGCAAACGGAGCATCGGCGGCACTTTCAACGCAGCGTGTACCTTTCCTTTCCTGCCTTATGGGAGGACTTGAAAACGGCATTGATGCTCGTGATATTTATGCACAGGGAACGAAATATAACGGCAGTGGATGCCTTATTCACGGTGTATCCGTTATTGCGGACAGCTTTTCGGCTATTGACAAGCTTCTTGCCGAAAGACCGCAGGATGCGGATAAGCTTGTCGATGCTTTAAAATCCGATTTTAAAGGATATGAGGAGCTTCGTGATTTTCTGCTTTCGGCGGATAAATTCGGCAACAACATAGAAAAGGTTGACAAGGAAGCGGGAGAAATTGCGGCTAAAGCGGCGGAAATAGTTGCTTCAACGAAGAATTATCTCGGCAATCCGTTCCGTCCGGATTTCAGCTCTCCCTCAACGCATCTTCTTTACGGCTATTGGGTAGGTGCAACTCCCGACGGAAGAAAATCAAGAGATATGCTCGGTTACGGTGTTGATCCGCTTTACGGAAGTGCCGAAAACGGACTCGGCTTCCGAATGCTCTCCAATATGCAGATGCCGTTTGAAAAAATGAACGGCGGTTACGCTTCGCATCTCGGAATAGATCCAAAATATTTTAAATCGGAAACCGATGAGGAAAAGGGTGTCGAATTCAGAAATAAGGTTATCAATCCGTTGTTCTTCAATTCAATGAAAGACGGTGTTTCGCCGTTCTATCTTTATGTAAATGTAACAACGGCGGAAATTCTCAGAAAGGTGCTTGCAAATCCCAAGAAATATGCACCGAGCGGAGTTTATATTATGAGGATTCACGGAACTTTTGTCAATTTCCTCGATCTTTCACCGGCGATTCAGCAGGATATTATAACTCGACTTGATCCCAAATCTGCGGCTATTTCATAGTCGCATTCCAAAAATAACTTAAAATGCAGCAGTCGCTTCATTTAGCCACAACCGACACATCCGAACCCGCCTTAAACGGCGTGTTTTCGGTGCTTTGCGGCTTAAAGTCACTCGAAAGGCACAAAGCCTTACTTT
>CAZNAC010000030.1:0-12310 GCA_964571095.1 uncultured Clostridium sp.
ATTCGGAACTTCCGAAGAAGATGGTTGAATACTTAATTGGAACAAACGATTATTACAAAGTAGTAAGTAAAGACGGAAAGCGTTTAACGGTTATACATACATTTAATACACACGGAACTTTAAATAAGCCGAGTAAAGTAAAGGTATCCGCAATTAGTGTTCCCGTTGTTGAACTGCCAACAGAACTTGTAGCATTGAAATTTAAATCCAATAGTACAAATACAGTTGAAATGTACTTAAATAACGGCTGGCAATTAAGTTTTAGAATTCATAATGCAAGTACAAAAGTTGAGCCGAGCCTTAAATTTGATGTACAATTCATCGGTATGCCAATTTCAATTCTTAATATTGAATGCAAGTGGAAATAAAACAAAAGTTTATAACTTGTAAGGAAGTGATCAATAAATGAGGGCACTGTTAGATACCAATATTATAATACACAGAGAAAATATCAAAGCAACAAATTATTCCATCGGTCAATTATTTCATTGGCTCGACAATCTGCATTATGATAAGCTTATTCATCCTTACACAGTTAATGAATTACGCAAATATTCAAATGAGCAGATGCAAACATTGTATGATGCAAAATTAAGTGCATATACACAAATGAAAAATGTTGCTCCTCAGACAGATGAATTTATTCAGTTTCTAAACGATACGCCGAAAACAAATAATGATATTATTGATAATCAATTATTATTTGAGGTTTATTGCGGAAGAGCCGATATTCTCATAACCGAAGACCGAAAAATGCGTGTAAAAGCCGAGAAGATTGGTATTGCCGATAAAGTTTTTACCATAAATGCATTTATAAGTAAAGTCATTGCTGAAAATCCGGAATTGATTGAATATAAATTCCTTTCCGTAAAAAAAGAATGCTTTGGAAATATTGATGTTCATAATACATTTTTTGATACTTTTAGAAATTCATATCCGGATTTTGAAAAATGGTTTTCAAAAAAGTGCGATGAAGATGCTTATATATGTAGAAACGATAAAGGAGAAATTCTCGGATTTTTGTATTTAAAAACTGAGAATGAAGATGAAAATTATAGCGACATAACACCGAAATTCGCTCCTATGCGGCGCCTAAAAGTCGGCACATTCAAGGTAGAAGCTTCAGGCTTTAGACTTGGCGAGAGATTTATTAAAATAATTTTCGATAATGCAATTGAGCGACATTTGAACGAAATATATGTAACACTTTTTATGGATCGTCCCGAACTACAAGCACTATATGATTTGCTGATACGGTGGGGATTTTATCAGCACGGTGTTAAAGAAACTAATGGAAACAAAGAAATTGTGCTAGTCAAAAAATTGGGGGAATATAATAAAATTTATACATTAAAGCAAAACTTTCCCAACTTGGATTTTTCACACCGTAAATTTTTCTTGCCCATAGAAGCCAAATATCACACACTGCTTGTTCCTGATTCGCAATTAAAAACAGAAAATGAAGTGGATTTTTTAGGAGATCAACCGCAAAAATATGCTTTACAAAAAGTCTATATATCTTTTTCGTTTAAGAGAGATATGAATAGTGGCGATTTTATTGTTTTATATCGAAAAGGAACTACTTATGGTAGAAAAGGTTATGAGTCGGTTGTAACCACCATAGGCGTAATAGATGAAGTAAAGTACGATTTCAAAAATAAAGAGGACTTTTTGAAATATTGCGAAAACAGAACAGTTTTTACGCAAGAAGAATTAGAAAAATTTTGGCATACTAAGAAAAATAAATTGTTAGTAATAAAATTTGTGTATGTAAAAAGTTTAGAAAAAAGATTGAATTTAAGTCATTTATGGAACAAAAGGATTGTTGAACAAAATGCCGGTCCTCGACCATTTGATGAATTATCTGATGACAATTTCGAAGTAATATTAAATGATTCAAACACAAAATTATATGGTAAGGAAGCACAACGGTGAGTACAATACTATTGTCAATCAAGCCCGAATATTCGAAACGAATATTCGATGGAACAAAAAAATATGAATATAGAAAGCACATCGCTCAAAAAGAAGTAAACAAAATAATTGTTTATTCTTCAAGTCCCGAGAAGAAAGTAATAGGCGAAGTTGCTGTTGATGGAATAATATCTATGAAAAAAACGCCGTTGTGGGAATTGACAAAGAACAACGCAGGTATCTCAAGAAAAAAATATCGTGAATATTTCAGTGGTTGCGATATGGCCTACGCTTATAAATTAGGTGAATTTACAAGATATGAAAATCCCATGGAGTTATCTGATTTCGGATTATATCATGCACCTCAATCATTTGTATATATTGATACACAGGTCTTAGGTTGTCCCTAACGAGTACCGTTTTTTAGCCGCAGGAGTAAAAACAGTCTGCTCGCTCAGATAATGCAGATTATCGTGCGGTAGGCTGTTTTTCGATAGTGGCTATCAAAATACACTGCTCGCTAAGAGTAAACATCATCTCAAAATTCAAAAATGAAAAGGCACAATCAGCGGATTTTTCTTCCGTCGGTTGTGCCTTTACTGTTGCTTTACGGTGTAATAATCTTAACTTTTTTCTTTTTAGAACGCAAGATTTTGAGTAGCGTATCATCTATTCCGTCTGTGTATTTACCTTCCGAAATAAGAGTGTTTTTCTTTGAAATAAGACTCTCGATTATCAAACTTCGTTCCTCTTTGGTAAGATAAAAATAAAATTTACTCATACAAAAATCACTTCCGTATTCACGATTTCGGTTGCTCGGTTGCGGAGATTATTCATCTTTCGTACCCAATCCATAGGCAAAGTTGTTTTCATTTTTCCGTAACATTCTCTTTCTCGGCAAGTGATTTTACCGTCTGTTCAAACAGTTTTTCTGCTTGGCTTTCGATGTCGGCAAGATAATTATCAAGCGTTCCTGCTGTCAGCAAATTATAATATCTGACCTTGTGATGTTCTTTGAGATACCGTCTGTGTCGTTCGCCCCATACACCGATTTCATAATTGCTATCGTTTGGCAATGTGAGACAAGGTAATTTGTAATCGCCCTGCATTTTATATTGTACGCCCTGTTGTTCAAATAATGTTGCCATAAAAAATCCTCCTTGATTTTGATGTGTTTATTATAAATCAAGTCGAAACAAAAGGCGAATATGCGGATTGATATTTTGAAGATCGTGTTCAACCGCAGGAATACTTGATTTTCACCAAATCCCATATGAATATCCGTACCATGATGATTAACTCATAAATCTACCAAGACTTGTGAGTCAATTTTCTTTTATAGCCCTGTTTTGAGGGTGAAGCCCGCATATTGTAGCAGAAAACGGTTGATGACCGGTGGATTGACGCCGGAAATCAACCGTTTTTTCATTTGGATTACATTTCAGCAGACTTGTAGTTCTTTTTTCGGACTGTTTTTTACAGTCTCTTTAATGCTTGCTTTTATTTCACTCAAATCGGATTATTCTTCTTTTTCTTAGGTGTCGGAAGCTCGGAATACATTGTGCGAAACAGCTTCTCCAGAAATTCACGATTATCCACATCATCTACAAGAAGCATCTCTTTTGCTCCGTCATACGGCAACTCACGGCAAGCATTCGGCAATAATTCAGTTGTGGATGGAAGTATTTTTACAAGCAACCGATTGTCGCAAAGATAGCCGCAGATTTTACCTCGGTAGTAGAGAATATACTCCCCCATCATAGTGCGATAGGTTATATTCTCCAATCCCGATAATTGTTCCAATATAAACTCCAAATATTCTCGTCCCGTTGCCATAACCACCTCCGCCTAATCCAATCGTTCGGGAGCTTCTTCGCTTTTCTTCGTAATTTCCGTACCGTACTTGCAAATGAGTGACATTATAATAAACATAACACCCAAAGCAACGCTGTCGCCGCCGTCCAAATTAAACGCTTCCCCACAGCCGACAAATTCGGCAATTACTCCGCTGACTATCTGTGCTAAAATCATCGTTCCCAGCGGAAGGCAGACTGTCAAAATTCCGAGGTTCAAAAGCTCCTTTGCTCCCGATTCCGTAAAGGGTGTTCCCGCCGTCAGCTCGTTACCGAAATATTTCTCCGCATATTTTGCGGTGATTGCCTGACCGATGCAAACAATCAAAGCACCTGTCAGCATCGGAAAAAGGCTGTTAAGCTCTATGCCGGCTTTATTTGTAATCAGACCGTAAATTGTAACACCGCCGATTTTAAAAATACCCGTATCGGCAAACGGCAAGCTTGCCATACCCACTGCACAGCCAACCGCACCGATAATGCCGCAAATGAAAATAATTTTACTGAGCACCTTCCCGATTTTGGAAAGAGTCTGAATTATGTTTAAAGTTTTCACGCTTTTTTCTCCTTTATAATAATATTAAGCCAATTATCCAAAAAATCCATCTGCTCCGCTGTATGAAACCAATGCTCGCCGTTTTGCATCACCGTCAAACCCGCACGGTGAGCCGTTGCAAAATTCGTAATCGTTTCAAGGCTTGTCAAGCAGTCATTTTCACCGTAAAGAATTTCCGTCGGCACATTCCATTTTATAGGATGACTGCGAACATAGTGAAGATATTTCCAAGAAAGCGTTTCTCCGTCTGCCGTTTCAATCACTTTTTTCTCTTGAAGCTCATCTTCGGACACATTCGCTCGTTTCATCATATCGCCGATTAGTTTTTCCATATCCACAACGGGCGAAATAAAAAAGGCTTTTTTGATTTTTTCCTGCGGCAGAGCATACATAGAAAAATATGCACCGATGCTGTTTGCAATTAAAATAGTGTGATTGTGTTTTTCGGTCAGCGTTTTGAATACGGCGGGAAATTCGGCAACCGCCTCCCAAGGTGTTGAAGCTTTATAATCAAGTCCGACCACTTCACAACAGGAAAACAGCGGCTTGTAATGCTCCGCTTCCTCTGCCGTGCCGCCCATACCGTGAATATATAAAACCAACGTGTTATTCAGCATTTTTCAAACACCGCCTTTTTGCTCATATCGCATCATTCTTTATGATTTTTGAAATTCAGTGCAGCAACAAAGCAGCCGAATGCACCTACCCACACCAACACCGCATAAATCCAAAGCTTTGTAAAACCGAATATACAGCCGGAAAGCAGCATCAGCACGCCTGCCGTAACCAATAAGCGAACGGCAATTTTCTTGTTCATTTTAAATCGATTCCTCCAAACAGGCAAAATCCGTTTATATATACGGTTATGTTTTTATCGCTTTGATTTTTATTTTCTCTTTTATCGCTCATTCCGCCGAAAAAGCAAAATGAATTGTTCTTAACTGTAACATTATCCGGCAGAAAAATATCAACCCCGCCAAACGCACACATAACATCAATCCTTGAGCCGTCGGCTATTTGAGCATTGGCAAGATTGCATTCCGCACCGCCGAATATCGCTCCGACCTTTGCCGCTGAAAAATCAACGCCCGAATAATCCTGAGTTTGTGAGGTAAAAACAGCCATAAGCTCGTTTTGTTCACCGACAGGTTGCGTGTTATCTTTCTCGCCGGAAGAAGCTATTGATTTTACAATCAGCTTTATGCCTATCATCACAATAATAACGGGCACGATAATTTTCCATACCATATCATATTCAAAAACATCTCGTGCCGCCAAAAGGAGCAGGACTCCTACCAAAAGCCCGATAAAGCTTCCGAACTTATCTTTACCGCTTATCAATCCGCAAAGACAAGGCAGAATAATGAACATCGTCCACCAGCCATCAAGCGAAAAATTGATGTCGGCAATTCCGAACACCGCTAAGCTGTAAACGATTCCACAGCCAACTAAGAGTATTCCGATAATAATTCCTGTTAATTTCTTCATTTTATGTATCCTCCCAAATTCCTTTGACAGTTGTACTTCCTTTATGTGTCACAGATTTCATCACATCTTACTTTACTGTTCTTTCGATTTAAGAAGAGTCATCATTGCGGTAAAATCCTGTGTCAACATTTCTGAAATCTGCTTCTGCGAAAAATCGCACATACCCGTTGCACAAAGCACGGCGATACCGTAAGTGTGAATCCATACATGCTTAAACAAAGTATCGGCATCCCCTGCCGACAGACCGTAATCGGCTTGAATTGCGTTTAAACATTCGTCAGCAATCCCGCCGAGATAAGCATAGTGGTCATCAAACGGTGTCACTCCGCCTTTTTTCGACATAAAAATCAATTGAAAAAGCAGTGGTTCGTTTTTTGCAAATGATATCATCTGCACACCAACCTGTTTGAACGCAGGCAAAGTCTTATCCGCATTATGTGCATATGACTCAAAGCACCTCATAGCTGCATTGATTACAGCTTCCTGCACCTCCTGCATGGTACCGAAAAAGGTGAAAATCGGAGTGGTTGAGGTGTTTAACGCTTTTCCGAGTTCTTTGGCAGTTAACGCTTCAACACCCTTTTCAGCTACAATTTTCAATGCTGTTTCTATAATCTGTTCTTTAGTAAACTTTGGCTTTGGCGGCATTAATTTCCCTCCATTTTTGTTATATAACGCTTGTTTCGCAACGTTCGTTACGTAACGTCAATTACATTATAACATATTTTTATAGTTTGTCAACAGAAAACCGCAAAAAAATGAGGCTCACTCTTTTGTGAACCTCAAATATATACATAGAGCCAAATATTCAAACCTATAACGATACCACTATGTGATAAAGAAAATTAATAATTTTTACGGCAAAGCAGGGATAAGCTTCTTCATTACAAATCTTCTTTTACTTTAAACACAAAGCAGGCAACCGCCCAAATTTTCTGCGACCGCCTGCTCCGGTTTATATTTTAACTTTATTAAATGTCAGATATTATTGCTTTGCTCCGTCATCAAACATTTCAAGCATTTTAACGCTTGCCGCAAAACAATTTGCAAGACCTTGCTTGTTCATATTGTCATATGAGTCAAGGCGAGTATGATAATATCTTTCGAGCTTATGGTTAAGACCGGTAACGCCTGCCGACCTGAAGCCGCCCTGAACAAATCCGGCAGCATCAACAGCACCGCCGAGAGGAGGAATCCAGCCCTTTTTGCAAGGAACATTAACCGCTTGAGCTGCCTCATAGAATAAATCCGCACAATCCTTATCTGTTTTAACCGTTCCGTTAAGGTCACGATAATTTGCCATAAGATATTTGGGATCATTTATTGTATCGTAAGAATAAATGAATGTGGGCACATCTTGAAATTCACCTTTATGTGCTTGTGCCCAAGCCTTAGAGCCTCTGAGACCGATTTCTTCCGAGCCGGTAAGTACAACACCGATTTCGGTATTTTCAAGCTCAATGCCTTCATCCTTGAGTGCCTTGAGAATGGCAATACCGATATAGCAGCCGGAAAGGTTATCGTTTGCACCATCAACAACCCTGTTATAATTAACCATAAAGTAAAGTCCGATCATAAAGGGAACAAAAACAAGACCGCAAAGTCCCGCTATAACAAGAGGATCGGAAATATCGGGCATACCGAAACCGATTCCGTTTTCGGCAACATACGCAATGGAAATTCCCAAATAATAAAGTGCTCCGACTACAACTATAATTGCATGACCTTCAAATCCAAGACCGCCGAGAGCATAGTTAACAGGCCATTCCCAAGTTGCATCGGGATGTCCGTTAAAAATGATTCTTCTTTTTGTTTCGCCGGTACATTTTTTGAATGCGGTAACATTGTGGCTGGTCTTTTTCTTGAAGATAGGGTCAAGGAACTTTTTGTAAAGTCCAAACTCAATAAGAACAAGAACAAATCCGGCAATTATAAGCGGAATCGAAACGATGGGAACAAAGAAAAATGTTAAAATCGAAATAAGCACAAATGTTATGGTAAAATAAATCCAACCGTAGAATGCACGGGGTGCAACCTCGTATGATTCAAGCTTAACATCCTCACATCCACAATCGTTTTTGAGAACCTCAGCCATATATTCACACGACTTTTTTTCGCCCTCGGAGCCGGGAGCTCTTTTCCCGCAGGTTTTGATTATATGAGTGATCTCATCAATCATATATTTTGCGGCTTTGTCTTTTTTGTCGATAACTTCTTTCAAATTCATACTGCTCTCTCCTAACATAGCTGATACCATAATATTATCACTAATTACTATTTTTTGTCAACATTAAAAGTGTAACATTTGTAACATTGAACAAATGCGTTATCAATTAATCAAAAATGCGTAAAATCACCGATAAACAGCAAAGCCTACACAAAATTTCGTGCAGGCTTTGTAATACAATATAATAATAACGAATTATGCAGTTAAAGATTATTCGGAAGTGTCAAACTAATTTAAGACTTCGATTTCCGATTCGGCTTGAACTTCATCGGGTTTAATTTTAATATAGTCAAATCTTTCATTGACAGCGGTAAATGCATTTTTGAGATTTTCGTTGCTTCTTTGAACGGACATTTCAACAGACATTGTAAAGTTATCCCAAAGAATCTCCATATTATAGAGCAACGATATCAGTTTTGACTGTAAAAGTTTAAAAAACGGAAGCTTTGTTTTTTCGGAAAAGGTATTAACCTTTCCTCTGACACCCATACTTTTCTCGTATGACGGATGTGCATAACCAACAACCTGTGCTCTCGATCCGTTAACAGGTCTGACTTTCTCGGTAACATATTCCGAACCATTATAATTAAGATCCGATGTATTACCGCCGATGCATTTTACCTTCGGATTGCTTTCGCTGCCCAAAAAGCCGCTTTCGGTAACTATTTCAACGTGATGAATATCATCCGTACCGTCAACCTCGGTATTGATAAAAATTATATCGCCCTTTTGAGGTACATAATCACTTTTAACGGGATAATACTCCCCTCTCAGCTCAAACCAATTTCTCATCGAACCACACGCCGATCTTTTCGGAACAGCAGTATCAATAGCACCGATTTGGTCGGCACACCACGAAACAAAAATCGAGCACCAATATGCATCGGTTTCATATCCGAAATACCAAGTGGTAAATTTATTAACATTGCTTTCATAGAAGCCGATTTGCTCCCTTGCAACATCAACGATTCTGTCGCAGGCGGTCAGCCTATATTCATCACGGTCTTTTTTCGACAGAATAGTTGCGGCAGAAGCGGTTGAGAATACAGCCGAAAAAGTAATTATTACAGTTAAAATAACCGCCGTAAGCCTTGAAGATATGTTCTTTGTTTTCATTACGCAACACCCTAATTCCATATTTAAAATTATAGTATCATTTTTCCGTTACAAAATCAATATATATTGATAAAAAAATCTAAAAACAGAAAATATTGCGTATTATGCCGAAAAGAAGAAGAACGATAATCATTATAATCATTATAATATTTTCCGCATCGGACACTTTATATCTGCCGTACTTTATGTATTTTACAGCTCCGCCGATAATCAAAGTCACGCCGATGGGCAGCATACAAAATATAGCGGGATTATAATAAAAAGCAGATTTAAAATCAAGGTGCAAAAGGCTTAAACACATTCTCGTTACGCCGCAGCCGGGACACTTTAATCCCGTTATTTTATTAAACATACACGGTATCGAAAAACCGAACCTTTGATTCAAAAAAGCGTAAGCACATCCCGCCAAAAGGAGAGAAGTGCTTACAAATATAAATTTCGATAATCTTTTTTTCATTTATTCGGTAACCGCCGCAACATTATTAAGCTCTGACTGAATAAGAACATAGTTAACAATGCCGAAGCTGAAAATAGCCAGAAGAAGATAAAGGAGGGATAAATCGCCTGCTGCACGGCCGTTGAAAGCTCTGACCTTATTTACCTTTTCGCCGGCTTTATAGAACCAATAAAGCGAATAAATTCCGCATGTTACAAGGCCGAGAAGAAATACAGTCACACCGTTTGTATCCTCATTTGACTGAGAAGCAACATTAAGATCATCAACTATCTTTATAAACCAATATATTCCGTAAATTCCACAGGTAACTATTGTTAAAATCAAGCACAAAGCAATGTTTCTTCCCGTAATCGGTGCTTTATACGGAGCGTTTGCGGTTTGGTTGTAATTATGCTGTGTATCAGCGGGATTTGCATATTCGGAAGCGGGTTCTTCATTCACCGTTTTGTATGAAGCATTAAGAGGTTCACCGCAGCCGCAGCAAAATTTTGAATCGTCATTATTGGGAGTGCCGCATTTTGTGCAAAACATATCTCTCATCCTTTCGAGTTTTATAATTTAATTATATCAACCATATTTATCTTTGTCAAGAATATTACCTTTGAATTGAAAGCTATATGCAATTGTGTTTGAAAATATTAAGATCGCTTTTGTTTTTCTTAATAATTTCTTAGACCGCTTCCATCTTTTTTCTTAGGAAAATTTCTGATAGAATGTAGTCATATCAAACAGCGGAAAAACGCTTAACAGGGAGGCTTAAAAATGTCTGTATTCGGAATTATCGTTATTGCTCTTTCGGTATCAACCGGTATTCTTCTTATCAAAGACGATTCACCCGTCATTGCGTAATTTTTGACGTTTTTATTTCATTAAAGAAACATAAAACACTTTTTTGAAAAAATTTAAACTTTTTTTGAAAAACATTGAACTTTTCCGATAAAACCGTTGTCTTATGTTATAGTTGCGAAAAATCAAAACGCATTTTTTGCACTGAAAATAATTTATCTCATGGAGGTCATCAAAATGGAAAAAGCAAAAACAATCAAAAAAGCATTGTCGCTCATTCTGTGTGCGGTAATGGCATTCGGTGCGGCACCGTTTGCACAGCTCGACCTGTTCACACCGCAAGCGTCGGCAGCCGACTACGACGAACCGACAGTCTACACAGACGGCTATTACACCTTTGAGCTTTACGGCTTCAATGCTTGCATTATCGATGTTGACGAATCGATCAGTGGTGATGTTGTTATTCCGTCAACACTGCGAGGCTTACTTGTAAGCTATCCGGTAAAGTGGATCAAATCTTTTGCATTTTCCGACTGCACAAATATTACAAGCATTACAATTCCCGACGGCGTAACGAGCATTGGCGATTGGGTGTTCAATAGGTGCACAAGCCTTACGAGCATAACCGTAGACTCAAACAATAGTTATTATTCAAATGATGAATTTGGAGTTCTTTTCAACAAAGATAAAACCCAATTGATTAGATATCCTGCCGGAAATACAAGAACGAGCTACACTATCCCCGACAGCGTAACGAGCATTCGAGACCGTGCGTTCGGCTCTTGCGAAAGCCTTGAAAGCATAACAATTCCCGACAGTGTTACAAGCATCGGCGAATATGCGTTCCGCGACTGCACAAGCCTTAAAAGCATAACGATTCCCAACAGTGTTACAAGCATCGGCGAAGCTGCGTTTTACGACTGCACAAGCCTTGCAAGCATCACAATCCCCAACGGCGTAACGAGCATTGGCGATCGGGCGTTCTCCGGCTGCACAAGCCTTGCAAACATAACTATTTCTGACAGCGTAACAAGCATTGGTTGGTGTGCGTTCTCCAACTGCACAAGCCTTGCAAGCGTAACATTCGGCGAAAACAGTCATTTAACGAGTATTGACAGCTCTGCGTTCTCCGGATGTACAAGCCTTGCAAGCATAACAATTCCTGACAGCGTAACAAGTATTGGTTTTGATGCGTTTTACAATTGCACAAGCCTTGCAAGCATCACAATTCCCGACAGCGTAACGAGCATTGGCGATTATGCATTCAGATTCTGCACAAGCCTTGCAAGTATAACGATCCCCGCCGGCGTAACGAGCATAGGCGATTATGCGTTCAGCGATTGCACAAGTATAACCGTAGATTCAAACAATAAAAATTACTCAAACGATGAATACGGTGTTCTTTTCAACAAGAATAAAACCGAATTGATTCAATATCCTGCCGGAAATACAAGAACAAGCTATAACATTCCCGCCGGCGTAACAATTATCGGCGATTGGGCGTTCCATGATTGTGATAGCCTTGCAAGCGTAATAATTCCCGACGGTGTAACGAGCATTGGTATGAATGCGTTTTCTTATTGTACAAACCTCGCAAACATAACAATCCCCAACAACATAACGAGAATAGACGGTTCTGCGTTTTATGACACTGCTTATTACAACAATGAAGCAAATTGGGAAAACAGTGTGCTTTATATTGGAAATCATCTTATCAGAGCGAATTATGATGTTTCGGCTTCGTATAAAATCAAAGACGGAACAAAAGCTATTGCCGATTATGCGTTTTACCAATGCACGAGCCTTGTAAGTGTAACAATCCCCGATGGCTTAACAAGTATAAACGAATGGGCATTCTCTTGGTGCACAAGCCTTGAAAGCATAACGATTCCCAACAGTGTTACAAGCATCGG
>CAZNAC010000031.1:0-10445 GCA_964571095.1 uncultured Clostridium sp.
CTTTGTTATCCCCCGGCTGTACCGGGGGTTTATTTCCACGTCTGAAGACACAAAATTAAAAAGGCTTGCACGGAAAATCGTGCAAGCCTTAAATTATGAGTATTGGGTTTTAATTATGAACCGTAAGCTGCCGAATATGCGAGATTCTTTCTAATAAGGTCGCAATAGCTTTCGGCAATTTTGCTTGTCCATTTATCGTTGGCGGAAATTTTATATTCACCTTCGTCCGAAAGGAGATTCTCTTGGTATTCGGTAAATTCTTCAGTGCCTTTTTCGGTTTTGATTGTATTTTTCCAGTCGAGGTCATCGGTGTTATCGCTTACCAAATACATAATATGATAGCCGTATTCGGTTTCGATTATTCCGGTGTCGCCGGCTTTTCTTGCGGAATCAAAGCACCAATCTTCAAAAGCTTCAACGTAGTTGTCGCTGATTCTGATGTTATCGTAAAGTCCGCCGTCGGCAGCAGAGCCTTCATCCTCGGAATTTTCGGTAACCATTTTCTTGAAGGATTCTTCGGTTTTATCGCCTGCAAGCCATGCATCATAAAGAGCCTTGGCTTCGTTGTAGGCTGTTTTCTTTTCTTCATCGGTAACATTTTCTTCGTCTTCCGCATCGAATTTGATAAGGCAATGACGAACATCAACGCTGTTCATTGAATAAATCGGAGTAACGCTGAAGATGATATAAACACCTTTTTCACCGGTTATCATTGTTTTGTCGCCTGCTTTGCGGGCGGTATCGAATGCCCAATCGGCACCTTTTTCGGAAATAGCGGATGACATCGAATCATATTGGGCGTTTTTGGTAAGAGTTGTATAATCCGTATCGTTTGCGGTTTCGGAATCCTTGCTCTTGTATTCCTTAACGGCATCGATAAAGGACTGCTCGGTTGTAACCTTTTCATAAACAGCCTTTACTTCGGCGGTAAGCTTATCGTTTTCGGCTTTCTGTCTCGCTTTAAGCTGTTCTTCCGTTTCGCCGTCCTTGGCGGTTAGAGTTGTGAAAGAGAAAGTGTAATAGCGAACGTCGGTGTAATCATAGTCTTTTCTGTTTGCATCGTATTCTGCTTTGATTACATCATCGGTAATACCGTCTTTAAGCTCCGCCTGCTTGTCCGTGTAAAAGTTTTCGGCAAGATATTCCTTCGTTATCTGCTCCGTAAAGGCTTTTTCGTTGAAGCCGGGACCGAATGTATGCTTGAGGAATGCGTTGAGCGAATAATTGTTGCTTGCCGCCTGAGTTCTGTAATTTTCGATAAGCTCGTCAACCTCGCCCTGTGCTTCTTCATCAAGTTTATAATTGTTTTTAACGGCTTCTCCGTAATAAGCTTCAACAAATTGTGCGTAGTCAATTGCACTGGCTTTGATGACTTCACTCCAAGTTGTTTCATTGCCGTCTTCATCTTGAGTTTTTTGCTCATCAGGAGGAGTTGAGGTGTCAAAGCCGATATCATAGTTGTAGGTCTGCGAATAGTAGTTTGCCTGTGAAACCATTTGGTTGTATTGGGCTGAATAATAATAGTTAAACTGTGCTGCGGTGATTTTTTCGTCACCTATGGATATTGCCGTTGCAGCTCTTTCAACAATGCCCAACTCATCGATGGTTTTCCACGCAATGCCACCGACAATTGCGACAATAACAACAATTGCAACAATCTTTTTTGCTATTTTTGCAATTGTTCCTCTTTTTTCAATGCTCTTGGCATTTTTCTTTGCAGCATTTGCAATTCTTGCTTTTCGTTCCTCACGATAAATTTCAGCCTTGCTTTTTGTGCTTTCATTTTTTGCCATTAGTGTTCATTCCTTTTCTGTTATGTTTTGATGCCGACCGAACAAAATCAGCATAATGCATATATATTATACTATTTTAAAAAATTTTACAAGCTTTTTTGCGAAAAATTTAAATCATATTTACCTTTTATTTAAATTTTAGCGGTTGATGTGAGATTTCCGTTAAGAAATTCCGTGCGAAACCAAACATCTTTAACCTCAAAGCTTTTATTATTAAGGTATTCGAGAGAGCCTGCATCTGTTGAAAAAGTAAATTTTAATCGGTATGAATATAAAAACTGCTTTTTATAGCCGAGGCATTTGTTTAATGCGTTTGTTCCGTATTTGCCATCGCCGAGCAACGGGTGACCTATGCTCGCAAAATGTGCTCTTATTTGATGTGTTCTGCCGGTCAGCAGTTCAACCTCAACAAGGCTCATACCGTCTTTCTCATCGATTACATTGTATTTTGTACGAATTTCTTTTGCACCGTCTGTTTTCGATTTAAAAACATCAACTCGGTTTTTCTTTTCATCTTTTATGAGCCAGCCGATAAGTGTGTCACTTTTCTTTTTCAGAACGCCGTGAACAACACAAAGATAATATTTTTCCATTTCACGGTCTTTCAGCTTTTGGTTAAGTATTCTCAGACTTTCGGCATTTTTTGCGGCAATAACGATGCCGCCGGTATTTCGGTCGATTCTGTTAACAAGTGCGGGAGCAAATGAGTTTTCGTCTTTCGGATTATATTCTCCCTTTTCGTAAAGATACCTTTTAACCCTTGTTATCAGTGTGTCGTTATATTCGTTTTCGTCGGGATGAGACAGAATGCCGACTTTCTTATTTAAAAGAATGATGTTTGCATCTTCATAAATGATGTCAAGGCTTCTCGATGCCGAAAGAAAATCGTATTTTTCGTCTGCGGGAGCAAAAAACTCATCGTTAATATACATATCAACAACATCGTTTTCATTGAGCTTAAAGGAAATGTCGCAACGCTTTGAGTTAACCTTTATTCTTTTTGTTCTAATATACTTGTACATAAGCGATTTCGGCAGGGCGGGAACAGCTTTGGTAATAAACTTATCGAGCCGTTGCCCCGAATCGTTTTTTGTAATGATAAATGTTTTCAATTTTTAACCTCTCAAAAAAGAATTTTTGCATAAAGACTTTTCAAATCGAGAATTTTGATATATAATCTTTTTAGCCGCAACCGACAAAACCTTAAACGGCGTGTTTTCGGTGCTTTGCGGCTTAAAGTCGCTCAAATAATCCTGTCGGATTAGCGAGCGTTTTAACACAGCAGTCGCTTCATTTATCCAAAACAAATCGAGTTCTGATTTGTCGGTTGCGGCTGGAAAAAACTTCAAAGGACGGTGACTTTGTGAACGAAAAAAGCCCTAAAAATAACAATCCTCATCAGAATCATAGGGCAAGAGTCCGTGAAACGTTCAGAAAGGCGGGTGTTGACGGAATGCCCGACCATAACCTTTTGGAATTGCTGCTTTTTTATTCGATTCCGAGAAAAGATACAAATGAGATTGCACATAAGCTGATTGAAACCTTCGGTTCTCTTAACGGAGTTTTCGATGCATCCTACGAACGCCTTATGGAGGTTGAGGGGATGGGAGAAAGCTCTGCACTGCTCCTTTCGCTTATCCCCGGAATCTGTCGTCGTTACGCCGACGGAATGAGTGAAAAGAAGAAAACCAATCTAAGCACGGCAGAAGATGCGGAAAAATTTCTTGTCCGAAAATATTACGGCTGCAAAACGGAAGTCTTTTATATGATATGTCTTGATGCGGTCGGAAATTTGATTAATTGCTGCAAGCTCAGCGAAGGCTCATCGGGGACGGTTGTTGTCGATAAAAGAATAATGCTTGAAACCGCCTTGAGAAATAATGCCGACAAAATTATTTTTGCCCATAATCACCCAAACGGATTGGCTGTTCCGTCAAAAAACGATATAGAAATGACGTATGAATTTTCGAGTATACTTTCAACTGTCGGAATCAGACTTGCGGATCATTTTATCGTTTCCGGCGGTGAAGTGCTATCTCTTGCATCAATAGAAAAATTTCAATATCTTTTTATTTGAATTTAACAGTAACAGTATGTTTGCCCGGTGCCGCCGTAATTTTCAGTATGGCTGCACCGCTTTTGTTTATCGGTTCAACCGTGTAATTGCCGTCGCATTTTATTTCCTTGTAAGCCTTATGAATGAATATTTCAGTCGGCACATTATATTCTTTGTCCTGCTCAAAGGTCAGGGCGAATATATCGTTCTTTCTGTCATAAGCATAGTTTTCCGTTTTTCCGCACACGGCTACGGGTGCTGTTCTGATAAGGCAGTCCATAATGGGATCATCAAGTAAGCCGTCGTAATATGCCCAATAGGTTTGACTCCACTGATAAGTGTCAAATTTGTCAAGAAGATAATTAATATGAAAAAGCCAATCGGTGCCTTCCGAGGCTCCGCCCCACTCGCCGACGAGCAGAGGAACGCCGAGTCTTTGCTGTGAACGGCGGTGCTCATCGAAGATTGAACCGACTCGGTTGTTGCTTGCGTATTTGTAAGCGGGGGTATCAACCATAAGGTCGTATGCGTGGGGAGCAAAGCAAAGCTTTTCTTCTCTTTTTCCGTCGTAATTGACTGCCGGAGCAGAATAAGGAATACCGAGATTGGAATAATAGCTGTTTTCCATAATGATTATTCCGTTGTCCGTAACTTCTCTTATTGCTTTGGCAGTTCTGTTGATAAATTGTGAATATACACCTGTATCGAATTTTTTTATAAGCTCATCGCCCGCACTTGTTACTTTGCGGAAAAGCGACGGATCATCGAACGGATCAAGGCATTTGATAGCGTTTCCGGTAATAAGATTTTTGAGCATTTCCGACTTTTTGCAGCGTTTATCGGTTAAAACGGTTTTTGCAACATTAAGAATCAGCCTTCTGAATATTTTGCCGCCGTCACTGCCCGGAAACGGTTCATTTAAAATGTCAAAGCCGAAAAGTGCCGGATGGTCTTTAAAGGTCTGTGCAATATGCTTCCACATATTGCAAAAATATGTTTGAAGCGGTATGCCGTTGTATTCCTTGCTTGCCCAAAAATTGTCAAAGCAATTATGAACGGCTTTACCCCAAAAGTAGCCCTCTGCCCAAACAAATCTGGTAGGCTTGAATTTTGCACCATCGGTAATGCACGCCCATCTCGGTGCACCGTCGGCGGGAGTGTCAACCGTTCCGCCGTAAAGATCCTGATGCATATCAAGATAAAAATAGATTCCATGTTTTTCGCAAAGATCGGCAACCTTTCGGATTTTTTCAAGATATTCTTCGTCATAATGATTCGGCTCCGGCTCAACTGCATCCCAAATAAGACCGAGTCTGACAATGTTAAAGCCGCATTCGCTTAATTTTGCTATTAATTCTTCATTAAACGGAACATCATATATTTTTCTTGAATTTCCTTTAACATATCTTCCTTTGTCGCAAAGATTGATGCCATTGAAAAATCTTTGTCTTCCCTCCGAATCAACAAATTCGGTACCGAATGTAGATATTTTAAACATAATAGTTTTTTCCTTTCAAAAAATCCATTGTAATTATACCATTGCCGTAGATATATTGCAATAATATTGTTATTTAAAGTTACAAAATCATCTTATGTTTCTATTGCGTTGTAAAAAAATGTGTGATATACTTTATTCATAAAAAATAATAGAATAGAGGTAATTATTTTGGCAGCATCAAAACTTTTCAAAGCATATTGCAGAACATATCAGGGCATTTTCAGAGTTGCGGTTAATCTTTTGAGCTGGAAGGAGCCCGAACTCGTAAAGGGTGCGGGAAGTGTTAAAAAACTTCCGGAAGTTGTTAAGGCAAACGGCCACGACAGCGTTCTTGTTGTAACGGATAAAGGTCTTATGGGACTTCATCTTCTTGACGGACTTTTTGAAGGACTTGAAAAAGCCGGTGTTAAGTATGCCGTATATGACGGAACCCAGCCTAATCCGACAATCAATAATATCGAAGAAGCAAGACAGCTTTATGTTGACAACGGTTGCTCTGCTGTTATCGCATTCGGCGGCGGCTCTCCCATGGACTGTGCTAAGGTTGCGGCGGCAAGAATAGCAAGACCTAAAACAAGTGTTCAAAAGATGAGAGGAACTCTCAAGATTCTTAAAAAGCTTCCTACGATTTATGCTGTGCCCACAACTGCGGGTACCGGCTCGGAAACCACAATTGCCGCAGTTGTTTCCGATCCCACAACTCACGAAAAATATGCACTTCAGGATCCTGTTCTTCGTCCGAAGTATGCTGTTCTCGATCCCGAACTTACCGTCGGTCTGCCGCCTCATATAACCTCAACAACCGGTATGGATGCTCTTACTCACGCAGTTGAAGCGTATATCGGTCACAGCAATACCAAAGATACGGCAGCCGCAGCCGAAAAAGCAACAAAAATGATTTTTGAAAATATCCTCAAGGTTTATGAAAACGGAAAGGATATCGAAGCAAGAGAAAATATGCTTGAAGCATCGTATCTTGCGGGTATTGCGTTTACGAGAGCTTATGTCGGCTATGTTCACGCAATTGCCCATAATTTCGGAGGAATGTACGGAACACCTCACGGACTTGCCAATGCGGTTATTCTTCCCTATGTTCTCGAAGCCTTCGGCGAATCGGCACATAAGCCTTTGGCAAGACTTGCGGATATTGCGGGTCTTGAAACGGCAGGTATGAACGAATCTCAAAAGGCAGTTTTCTTTATCGAAAAAATCAAGGAGCTTAACAGGCTTCTCAATATTCCCGAACATCTTGACGTTCTCAAAGAGGGCGATGTTGCAACTATAGCCCAAAGAGCAAACAAGGAGGGCAATCCTCTTTATCCCGTTCCCAAAATTATGGATGTTGAGGAGCTTGCCGCTATTATCAGAAAAGTTGGTAATCTTAACTGATAATTAACAAAATATCAATATTCCTGTGATTCAATATCCGTTGACGAGGGAGTGATTATATGAAAATCAGACGAGTAATAAGCTTTATTTTGGCACTTGCGTTGACTGTCGGTTCGCTGTGCATTACCGGTTATGCCGCAAATAGCAAATGGAATCCCAAAAACGATGAACCGTTTATATTTATCCATGGGCTTAACGGCTGGGGCGGTGCAGAGGGTATCGACGGCATTATTCCTTATTGGGGTGCAACGACGGGTGATCTGATGGATTATCTGCGAAGCGAAGGATATGAGTGCTATTCCGCATCGGTAGGGCCGCTTAGCAGTGCGTGGGACAGAGCGTGCGAGCTTTATGCACAGCTTGTCGGAACTACGGTTGATTACGGCGTGGCACATTCAAAAGAGCATAACCATGATCGCTTCGGACGCACGTTTTATCAGCCTCTTGTAAAGAATTGGGGAGAGCTTGATAAAAACGGAAAAATTCAGCAGGTTCATCTTATCGGTCACAGCTTCGGCGGAACTACCGCAAGAATGCTTGTTGAGCTTCTCGGAAACGGTTCTGCACAGGAAATTGCGGCAACATCTCCCGATGATATTTCACCGCTTTTCACGGGCGGAAAATCAAATTGGGTAAAAAGTGTAACGGCAATTTGTACTCCTCATAACAGTGCATCTGTTTATTATCCGCTTGAGCTTCTCGGACTTGATATTATTGTTCAAACCTTCAGCTATCTTTATGCCGGAATTATGGGAAGGTCATATTTCAACGGAAGATTGGTTGATTTTCATCTTGAACAGTTTGGATTAACAGATGTTCCCGGTGGCGAAAAAGCAGATTTCTTTTTCAAAGCTTTAAAGCTGATTCTTGAAAACAGAGATGATTCGTGCCAGCATGACCTCACTCCGGAGGGAACCAAAGAGCTGAATGAAAAGCTTGATATTAATAAAGATGTTTATTACTTTTCTTATGCTTTTTCAACAACATATGAATTTATGGATGTTCAATTGCCGAGCATTAAAACCAATCCCGTAATTTTCCTAACCGCCCTTGCAATGGGAATCGGTAAATTTACCGATCCTGTTCTCGGTACGGTCTATGACGGAGAATGGCTTGCCAACGATGCCTTGGTAAATACGGAAAGTGCAAAATATCCGCTTGATGAGCCTCATAAGGATTTTGACAGCCAAAAAATCGAAACCGGAATATGGAATGTTATGCCTGTTGAAAGAGGAGATCACGGAACGGCAATCGGACTTTTCGCAGATGCCGATGAAACGCATGAATTTTATATTGAGCTTTGCGAAATGCTGAACGCACTTCCGGATTAATACCGTTAAAAATCAACCGACACATTTGAAAACACGCAGTTAAAGGCGGGTTCGGATGTGTCGGTTTTGCCTATAAATATATCACGGAGGAAGAAATGAATAAACAAAAAAGAATTATAGCGATTGTGCTTGCATTAAGTGTTATTTTCGGCGGCTTTTCACTCGATACGCAGGTCGGTGATTTCAGAAGAACAGCAGAGGGATATGCCGAGATTGTTGTAAGATACCTTAAAAGCGTTTTTGAGCCGAGAATATATTCGGATTATAATGAACTGTGTAAAATTCCCGAAACGGAAAACGGCTATGTTCCGCAGGGGTATTGCTTCAGCCAAGAGCATAACATACACTTTATTTCTTATTATCACAGCAGTCTTTGCTCGATAATTACACTCGTTGATGCCTCAAGCGGAGAAAAAATAAAAACCGTTATGCTCGAAAAAGACGGTAAAGCGTTTACGGGTCATGCAGGAGGCATTGCCGAGGACGGCGAGTATTTTTATCTCTCCGACGGCAACGGCTTTTATCGTCTGCCGTTAAAGGATCTTATTGAGGCAAACGACGGTGAACAGCTTGCACTCAAAAATAAGATTCTTACAGATGTTAAATGCTCATACCTGAACTGTGACGGGGAATATATCTATGCGGGCGAGTTTTATACCTTCACGACCGATGGTAAGTACGACACCGATAAAGCTCACCATAGGGCAATATCGGTTTTTGAAAGCTCCTATTCGTTCTGCAATGTCTATAGTGTTTCTGATTTGAAAAATTATAATTTCAACGGAGGAGAAATTGCCGTCCCGAAAATGATTTTTGCAACGCCGAATTGTGTTCAGGGCTTTGCGAGAAATGCACAGGGAGATTATGTGCTGAGTATTTCTTACGGCAGAAACAACAATTCTTCTCTTGCTTTTTATGAAAATGTTGCTTGCGGGGAATCGGATTTTGATGTCAAATACGGCTCGGAAACCGTTCCGGCATATTATCTTGATGATTCATCGAAAAAAGCAAATCTCCGTCAACCGCCGCTTCTTGAAGGCATTGACGATATGAATGGTAAAATAACCGGAATATTTGAATCCTGTGCTGAAAAATACAGCGATTCCGCATTTATTGTTGATACTATTTGCAATTTTGAATAAAAACTTTAACAAACTTTTTTAAATGGAAAGAATGAATAAAGCCGTGAATTGTTTGAAATCGACAAAATATGATGCGGAGTTATGTACAAAATCACCAAAAAGTATTTGAAACTATTTTTAATATTGTTAAGGCTTAATAGTTTTTGAATTTCATTTCTTTGTTAAAGTTGCACAAAAATAAAAACAATTTATTGTGCAAAATCACTTGACTTTTTCGTAAAATGGTGTATAATAAAGCCACAACGAAAAGAAAGGAATGAATGTTATGAATTTCAACAACACAAACTACAAAGTTGAAAGAAAGCTCCTTGAGGAAATCGGCAACGAGAAGAAGTTTCTTACATTCAAAAAGCTCTTCAAAATCTTTGAGTTGAATGCACTCCTCAATAGCCACGATTAATTGGCTTAGAGGACCGGTTCCTCAAAACCGAGAAATATCATCCCCAAAGGGTGATTTAATATATCTGATGCAGGGCAAAGCCTGCTCAGAGTTTCAGCTTTCAATGCAGGTCGGTTAAGGCTTATGCCCAATCGACCTGCTTTTTGTTGTAGCATATGCGGCTTCGGTTCAACATATAATATCGGTGTATGATTGGAGGCGAAATAATGAATTGCTGCATAACGGAGCTGAGATGCAAAGAAGTTATAAATAAGTCTAACGGCTGTAGGTTGGGACTTGTGAGTGATGTTGAGGTTGATTCCTGCTGCGGAAGAATAGTTGCCTTGATTATCTACGGAAGACCGAAATACTGGGGAATTTGCGGCAAAAGGGAAAGAATACGAATTTGTTGGGAAGACATTGAAGTTATAGGAAACGATACGATTCTTGTTTGCAAGGCACAGTGCGATAACAGCAGCAGACATCGTAAAAGAATAATATAATACTATAATATAATACAGTTGTTTTGGCGTATTCTGCGATGAATTCAACACTGAAATAAATGTGGTAAAACGATTGAATTGTTCTGAATAGTAATTGGAAAATAAAATAATAAAAAAATTAAAATTTTTTTAAAAAAAGGGTTGACATTTTCGGAAAAGTAGTGTATTATAACGTACGTTGCTTGACGAAAGCAACGCCAACGTGGGAGCATAGCTCAGCTGGGAGAGCATCTGCCTTACAAGCAGAGGGTCACAGGTTCGAGCCCTGTTGTTCCCACCATTTGGCCCGGTAGTTCAGCTGGTTAGAACGCTAGCCTGTCACGCTAGAGGTCGACGGTTCGAGCCCGTTCCGGG
>CAZNAC010000032.1:0-9325 GCA_964571095.1 uncultured Clostridium sp.
AAGGATTATGTATAGTTATTTCATTTGCTGGGGGATGATTTAATTATACCAGGTGTAGCTATGAATAATAAAATTCATATTGTGAGCAATGCACATCTTGATCCTGTTTGGCTTTGGAGATGGCAGGAGGGATGCGGTGAGGTTCTTCAAACATTCAGAAGTGCGGTTGACAGAATAAAAGAATACAAAGGAATGATTTTTACCTGTTCGTCGGCTTCTTATTATAAATGGGTTGAAGAAATCGATCCGGAGCTTTTTGAGGAAATCAGAAAGCTTGTAAAAAAAGGAAAATGGGTTCCCGTTAACGGTTGGTGGGTTCAGCCGGACTGCAATATGCCCTCTGCCGAAAGCTTTGCACGGCAGGCACTTTACAGCCAGCTTTACTACTATGAAAAATTCGGGAAAATATGCAAAACCGGATATAATGTTGATTCGTTCGGTCATAATGCCATGATGCCGCAGCTTCTTACTCAAAGCGGTATGCGTTGCTATGTTATGATGCGTCCCTCTATGAGCGAAAACTCCGAGATTCCCGAAAATCTTTTTTGGTGGGACAGTGCGGACGGTTCCCGTGTGCTGACCTACAGAATACCCCGTTCTTACGGTGTGGCAGGTAAAAAAGATATTGATTCGGAGCTTCCCGAACTTCGCAAGAGAGCAGAGAGCACGGGGCACGGAATGATGTTTTTCTTCGGCGTCGGTAATCACGGCGGCGGCCCTACAAAGGGAGATCTCGATTATATTCTCGAACTTAAAAAAGACGGATATGAGGAGCTTGAATTTTCCTGTCCCGATGATTATTTTGATGAGATGTGTGCCGATAAGCTCGACCTCCCGATTTGGAACAGCGAGCTTCAGCACCACGCAAGCGGCTGCTATTCGGCAACATCGCTTGTAAAGCAGTTAAACAGAAAAGCGGAGTTTTGGCTTGCAAATGCGGAAAAATGGAATACGGTTTGCGCTAAAATCACAAATCTCGATAAATCAACGGAGGAATTCGGCAAAGCATGGAAAGAAGTATGCTTTAACCAGTTTCACGATATCTTTTGCGGCTGTTCGATTATGGAAGCATATGATGATGTGCGTGACAGTATGGGTTATGCGATGAAAATTGCCGCAACGGAAGAAAATAAAGCTATGCTCAAAATTGCGGGAATGGTCGATACGTGGCTTGACGGAGTATCCGAATCCGTTTCACTCAATGAGCGTCACCATTGCAGAAATCTTAAATTTCCAAGACCGGTGATAGTCTTCAACCCCAATTCTTTTGATGTTGAGGCTAATGTCAGAACCTATCATCCTTCAAAAAGAGTTGAGGATTGCAACAGAAAAGAAGTTGTTTATCAGAATGTTCGTTCCTCACGCTCGAATGATTCTCATCTTGATACCGTTTTTCAGGCAAAGGTTCCCGCATTCGGATATGCCCTGTATTGGCTTTGGCATTGGGATTCCGATTATGTTGAAAGCAGTAACCCCGAAAGCGATATTTTTGCCGATGGACTTACAATCGAAAACAAATGTCTTAAAGTTATTTTTGATGATAAAACCGGCGGAATTAAGAGCCTTGTATCAAAAAATGACGGCGTTGAATATGTCGGCGGAGAGTTTTGCATTCCGACTGTTGTTGATAATACTCAGCCTGACACATGGGCACATAATATTTTCAAGTTTGATAAAGAAATTTCAAAAATGGAGCTTAAATCCATAGAACTTATTGAAAAAGGACCTGCAAGAGCTGTTATGCGTGTTAAGCATATTTACGGCGGCTCTTATCTTACACAGGACTATATTCTCGAAACCGAAAGTAAGCTTGTGCGTGTTAAGTGCAGAGTGCTTTGGCAGGAACCGTTGACGATTCTTAAAATGCCCGTTACCGTTGACGGAGAAAATCCGATTTCCACATATGAAATTCCGGGAGGAATCATAAAGCGAGCTTGCAACGGTGATGAGGATCCCGCTCTTACCTGGGGCGATGTTACCGCCGGTACATCGTGTCGCAAGGGCGTTGCACTTATCAGCAATGCTAAATACAGCTATGACTGTATAGGCAATACGTTGAGGTTAACGATGCTTCGCAATTCGATTTTTGCCGACCATTATTCCGACAGACCGGAGGCTGATTTTTCTTATTGTGACGAGGGCTTGCACAGATTTGAATATGCTGTTTATCCTCATTCCGGTGAGGCTGAAAGCAGTGAGGTACAAAACCTCTCCTTGCAGTTCAATTCAAAGCTTTCCGTTGTGCCGGTAAGCTATCATAAAGGAACGCTTGAGCCTAAAAAGAGCTTTATAAGTATTAACAAGCCGAATGTCAGGCTCGATGCGTTTAAATTCTGTGAAGACGGTTCGGGCGATATTATAATGAGATTACGTGAAATAAACGGCAGAGCAGTAAAGGCGGCGGTTGTTTGCGAAGCAGCAGATGCCGGCTTCTATGCCGATTTCAGAAAATTTGAAATAAAAACCTTCCGTATTAACAAAGAGGGATATGTTACCGAAACCGATTTTCTTGAGGGCATTCCAAACGAATAAACAGTCGAACCCGAATTCATTTGAATTCGGGTTCGTTAGTTAACTGTTAAAAATCTTTGTCTATAACCATTTGCTTATAATCGAGATATTCAAAGCCGAGATTTTCATAGAGCTTTTTTGCTCCGGAATTTTCATCGCCGACCTCAAGACGGATTCTTCTGATTTTTTCTTTAAATTCGTTTTTGATAAATTCAAAGAATTTTCTTCCGATGCCCTTGCTTCTGAAGCTATCGTCAACGTAAAGCTCTTCAACCCACGCCGCCATACCTCCAACCTCTGTTTCGTATTTCATCGAAACGAGTGCATATCCCGCAGGAACGCCGTCGCATTCGATGATATATCCTTTAACATAATCCGGAAGCTCAAGTGATGCATAAAAGGAGGACATCATCACCTCATCGCTCGGAAAATGCAAAACGGCGGGCGGAGCATAAAACTTTTTCACCATATGAAAAAAACAATCCTTGTCGGCTTGCGTAAATTTTCTGAAATTGATTTCCATTATTTAATCGTTCTCCTCTGTTATAATATTATCGGTATAAATAAATTCTTTTAAATATTCTTTTGAGGCTTCAATATCAACAACCTCAACCCACTGACCGCTTATTGTGTCCGCATACATATGCTCATCTGCGGGAATCCTGTTTTGCACAATATCGAAAGCAAGAATACTGAAACCGCCTTTGTATGCGAGTCCGGTGATTTCCGCCGCCGACAAATCGGTTTTAATCAGCGGGAAAATACTGTTAACGGTTGAAATAAGCTTTCCGATTCCGGCATCCTTGGCTTGTCCGATAATTGCCGAAATAACCTTTCTTTGACGGTATGTTCTCATATAATCCGAATCAAGCTTTCTTATTCTGCAATAAACAAGAGCTTCCGCACCGTTAAGATGAACGCTTTCGCCGTAATCAACCGTGTGCCGAGTTGTTCTGTTTATGAATTTTGCCTCTTTTTCCGTAACTTCAACATCGATTCCGCCGAGATTGTCGATAATGCTTGTGAACATTTCAAAGTCAACCATAACATAATGCTCGATATCAACTCCGAAATTATATTCGATTGTGTCAATAACAAGCTGAGGGCCTCCGTATGTACAGGCGGCGTTCAGCTTTGCCTTTTTGCCTTTTGACGGAATTTCAACCCAACTGTCACGCAAAAATGAGGTTAATTTGATTTTCATATGCTTATAATCAAGCGAAACAAGTATCATTGAGTCGGAGCGTGAAGCGGAATCTGCATTGCCGTCAACACCCATAAGCAGAATATTGGTAACAAACGGATTGCTTTTCAAATCGCCGGAAGAAACATATTCGTTGCGTTCAAGATCTTCTCTTGTGTAATTTGCGGAAGAAGCAAAAACAAAAATAAAAACCGATGAAAAAAGCAGTACGGCAAGAATACCGATGATAACAGCTTTTAATAAACCGTGCTTTTTTCTTTTCTTTTTCTTCGGCGGTTCATTTTGAACAGGGGGAGGTGCCTGGTTAAATTCGATTTGTTCAAAATCATTAATGCTCTGCCTGTTTTTTGATATATAAATGTCTTCCATAATGATTGCTCACCTCTTTCGCTATTTTAACGCAAATTCGTAATATGTACAATACCGAAAGCGAAAAAAATTTTTAAATGTTATAATTAA
This sequence comes from uncultured Clostridium sp., assembly GCA_964571095.1. Lineage (GTDB taxonomy): Bacteria > Bacillota > Clostridia > Oscillospirales > Acutalibacteraceae > CAG-177. The sequence goes on from CAZNAC010000032.1 coordinate 4,175, forward strand.
TGTTTGACAATTCATTAAAGGTGATTTAAAATACAATGGAGCGTGTGTCGAGTGAGTTGGGCAGTTGCGGGCAGCATATGCTGCGTGAGGAAAGTCCGAGCTTCACAGAGCAGGATAACGGCTAACGGCCGCCGAGGGTGACCTTAGGGAAAGTGCAACAGAGATATACCGCCTGTTTTTCAGGTAAGGGTGGAAAGGCGAGGTAAGAGCTCACCGGCGTGCGGGAAACCGCACGGCCCTGCAAACCCTATCCGAAGCAACACCGACCGGAGGAGGAGCTTATTGCTCCGGCGTTTGCTCGACGATACTCCGAAGGGTGGCTAAAGCTTTGCGGCAACGCAAGGCGTAGACAGATAATTGCCTTAAATGACAGAACTCGGCTTACAGATTCTCTCGACACTCGCTCTATTTTTATTGTGTTTTTTAGGTGATATGGAAGAATTGGTAACTTTAACCGGAGTAGTAGAATATATTACTTTCCGAAATAATGAAAACGGCTACACTGTTCTTGATGTTTCAAGTGACGGTGAGCTTTTTACTGCAACGGGAAATGTCGGTGAGCTTTATTGCGGAGAAAAGGTTACTTTCAGCGGAAAATGGTCTGTTCACCCGACTTTCGGTAAACAGTTTAAAATCGAAGGCTGTCAACGGGTTATGCCGGAAACGGCAGCGGAAATGCTTTCGTATCTTTCATCGGGTATAATAAAAGGTATCAAAGAAAAAACAGCACAAAAGATAGTTGAACGATTTGGAGAGGAAACTTTTTCGATTATAGAAAATTCACCCGAACGTCTTGCCGAAATAAAGGGAATATCCCGTGACAGAGCAAGAGAGATTTCTTCCGAATTTCAAAAGCGTGCCGCAGAAAGAGAAGCATTGATTGTTCTTGAAAAATACGGTATGTCAACGGCTGAATGCCTCAGAGTGTTTAAAATTTTCGGAAAAAATTCCGTTGCTGCGGTTGAACGTAATCCGTATCTTCTGTGTTCCGAGGGTATCGGTATAACGTTTGATAAAGCTTGTAAAATTGCGGAGCATCTTCCTGTTCCTCCTGCCGATGAATACAGAATCATCGCCGGAATTATTTATGTTGTTCGACATAATCTCTATAATGGTCACACCTGCCTTCCGAGAGAAAAGCTTGTTCTTCCGTGCAGTGACCTGCTCGGATGCGATTCCGATACAATCGAAAAATATTTGGATATAACCATTGAACAAAAACAGCTCGTTTCCGATGCTGTCGGAGGCAGAGAATGCGTTTTTTTGCCGGATATATACGATGCGGAAAGTCGTGCGGCAAAAACCGTGCTTTTTATGAAAAGATTTGCTCCCAAATGCTCTTGCAATATTGATGATGAAATAAAAAATGCCGAGCTGATAAGCGGTGTCCTCTATAACGAACAGCAGCGTCTTGCAATAAAGCTTGCAATTGAAAAAGGAATACTTATTTTGACCGGCGGACCGGGTACGGGAAAAACCACAACCCTGCGAGGTATTCTTAAAGTGTTTGAGGCACAAGGACTTGAGGTTGCATTGGCGGCACCTACGGGGAGAGCTGCCAAGAGAATGAGCGAGCTTACCGGCAGAGATGCACAGACTATTCATCGATTATTGGAGGTCGAATGGGATAGAAATGACCGCCCTGTTTTTCAACGCAATAAAAGAAATCCGTTGAATGTCGGAGCTGTTATAATTGACGAGCTTTCTATGGTTGACATTGTTTTGTTTTCCAGCTTACTTGATGCCTTGCCCATCGGGTGCAGACTTGTTATGGTCGGTGATTCAAATCAGCTTCCGCCGGTAGGTGCGGGTAATGTTCTTCACGATATGATTAATTCAAAGGCATTGCCTGTTGTTGAGCTTAAAGAGGTTTTTCGGCAGGCGATGGAAAGCCTTATTGTAACCAATGCTCATAAAATCGTTAACGGAGAGATTCCGGAGCTATGCACGATTGATAAAGACTTTTTCTTTATGGAACGCAATAATCCTTTTCTCACCGCCAAAACCGTAACCGATTTATGTTCTTCAAGATTGCCAAAAGCATACGGATATTCCTCCTTTGAAGATATTCAGGTTCTTTGCCCGTCAAGAAAGGGCGAAGCCGGAACGGTAAATCTTAATAAGCTTTTGCAAAGTGCGATTAATCCCGGTGCAAAGCATAAGAGAGAGCATCTGTTCGGTCAACGGGTTTTTCGTGAGGGCGACAAGCTGATGCAAATAAAAAACAATTATAATATTCCGTGGACAAGTAAGGATAAAGACGGACTCGGAGTTTTTAACGGTGACATCGGATTGCTTGAAAAAATCGACGAATCCGCCCATTTGATGTTTGTGAAATTTGATGATAAAACAGCAGAATATCCCTTTGAATCCGCAGCCGAGCTTGAACACGCTTATGCTGTAACCGTTCATAAAAGTCAGGGCAACGAATTTGAAGCGGTTGTTATGCCGGTTTCGGGTGTTGTGGAGCAGCTTGCTTACAGAAATCTGCTTTACACTGCGGTGACCAGAGCCAAAAAGCTTATGATTTTGGTTGGTTCTCGCAGTACCGTTGAAAGGATGACATTAAATAACACAAAATCCAAAAGATATTCCGCACTTAAAAGCTTTATAATGTTAGGTGAAAATGACCGATGAATTTTATCGAGCGGATCATATATTCGGTTTTGCCGCGTAGATGTGCGTATTGCGGGAAACCTGTTTCGGCAGATGATTGCAAGTGCACCGAATGTGAGAAAAATTTATCAAGGATAACCGGAAAAATTTGTCCGAGCTGTGGCAGAGGAATAGATTTTTGTTCGTGCAAAAATGCCGAAATGTATTTTAAAAGAGTTGTCGCACCTTTTTATTTTGAAGGAATTGTTCGTAAAGGTATTCACGCATTCAAATTCAGAAAAGCTCCCGATAATTTCGAGGCATATAGTGCGGAAATGGCAAAAACCGTTGCGGAAAAATATAACGGAATTTGTTTTGATTATATAACCGAAGTTCCTATGACAAACAAAAGATTGAAAAGCAGGGGATATAATCAGTGTTCGCTTCTCGCAAGCGGAATTTCGGAAAAATCGGGTATTGAATATAAACCGGCTGTATTGAAGAAGCTTTACGAAACCGATGCACAGCACGGATTAAGCTATTTTTTAAGAAAAGGTAATTTGACCGGAGTGTTCGATGTTGAATGCCCCGATATTGTTAAAGATAAAGTGATTTTAATTTGTGATGATATTTGCACATCGGGCGAAACGTTTAATGAATGTGCAAAAATGCTTTGGCTTTACGGAGCAAAAGAAGTATACTGTATTGCCGTTGCACTAACAAAAAGCGGCAGAAAAGGGCGGTGAATAAATGGTCGGAACAAATATCGGAATTGATCTCGGAACAACATCTATTGTAATATATGTTCAAAATAAAGGTATAGTTATGTCCGAACCGTGTGCGGCTGCTTATGAAAAGAAAAGCGGAAAGCTTGTTGCCGTCGGAAAGCGTGCGTGGGATATGGTCGGAAAAAATCCCGACTCAATAAGAGTGGTCAGACCTATGGAGCACGGGGTTGTTTCGGATTTTACCGCAACGAAGCATATTCTTCGCTACTTTCTTTCTAAAATATGTAAAAATATGGTTTTCAAGCCGAATGTCGTTGTTTGTGTTCCGTCAATGGCAACAAGTCTTGAAAAAAGAACGATTCTTGATCTGATAACTTCGGCCGGAGCAGCAAAAGCCTGCCTTATTGAAGAACCTCTTGCCGCTGCACTCGGTGCGGGACTCAAAAACAACAGACCGATAGGTGCAATGATTGTTGATATCGGCGGCGGTACAACGGATATTGCGGTTATTACTATGGGATGCATTTCGGTTTCCAAATCGGTCAAGGTTGCCGGAAACGCACTTGATGAAGCGATTATCCGCCAGATAAGACGTGAAAGAGATGTTGTAATCGGAGAAAAAACCGCAGAATACATAAAAAGACAAATCGGATGCTCATATCTTCGTGATGTCGAACTTGGCTTAACCATCAAAGGAAAACATTTTATTACGAATCTTCCGGTGAGCATAGAAGTAAATTCAACGGAAACGTATCTTGCAATGCGACCGCATCTTGAAACCATAGGTGAGGCTGTGCGTTCCGTTCTCGAGCTTACACCTCCGGAGCTTTCGGCGGATATTTTTGAATCCGGAATCAGACTTACCGGTGGCGGAGCATTACTGCGTGGTATTGACAAAATGATAGAAAAGAAAACGGGAGTTAAAACCTTCGCTGCCGATGATCCTCTGAATTGTGTTGCTCTCGGAACGGGTGAAGCACTTACTCATATGGATATTCTCAGCCAAAACGGATATGTTTTTAAGGCGAGAGATGAAATCGGCGGACTTGAGCCGGAAAAAACCGAATAAACTATTGAAAACCGTCCAACAATGTTTTTACAACATAAAAAAGGACGGTTTTTTGATGAAAAGAAAAATAGCTGAAATTTCCATTTCACTCGGTTTGATTATTGCAATTGTTTTTTCTCTTGCAAGCTTTAACGGAAAATGCGAAAAAGTTAGAGATGAAGTCCTCCGACTGCATATTTTGGCAAATTCCGACAGCGATGAAGATCAATGCGTAAAGTTGCTTGTGCGTGATGCGTTACTTAACAGCGGTAAGGAAATTTTTTCGGGTGCCGCAAATGTAAAAAATGCCGAGGAATCACTTAAAGCTCAAAAAAGAGAGCTTGTCGAAAAAGCAAACAGAGTTCTTGCCGAAAACGGTTTTGATTACGAAGCGAAGATTTATTTGGCGGAAGAATTTTTCACTACACGTCAGTATGAAAATTTTACGCTTCCCGCGGGTGAGTACTTGGCACTGAAAGTGATTCTCGGAAAGGGGGAGGGTCACAATTGGTGGTGCGTGATGTATCCGCCGTTGTGTATACCTGCTGCGAGCGAAGACGTTGAGCTTGATGTTGTGTTGGGTGATGACGGTGCAAAAATAATAAATAGCGGGAAAAAATATATAATGAAGTTTAAAATAATAGAAATAATAGAGAGGATAAAAGGGGGAAGAAGTGAGCGAGAGAGGGCGAAAAGCTAAGGAAATCAAGGGGAGAGGGGATCGAGCAAATGAAACGCACGGAATAGTTGAGAAGAAGGGCTAAAAAAAGGGGAAAAAGG
>CAZNAC010000033.1:0-7382 GCA_964571095.1 uncultured Clostridium sp.
TTTATTTTGTCAACCCCTTTGGTTAATTTTGCAAAATTCAAAAAATCGGGCGATGACCGTTATGGTCATCGCCCTTTCTGCTCTGTTATTCGAACATCTGCTCCGGCTGCGATCTGCATGGTGATGTTGGTATGCCGCAGCGAATGCACCGTCCTGTGGGGCAGTCCTGCTGCGTCGCACACCTTATGAATCCATGTGTATATGGTACCGGGGTATAGACTGCCGCCGCACTTCACGATGAACAGCCGGTCAGTTTCCTTCCACCGATCTCCCATATCGTTGCGATACTGATCGTACCACATTTTGTATTCCGTCAGCACTGACAGCAGCTTGTCCGATATAGCAATCACGCACTTGCTGCTTTCCGTCTTGGGATCCTTCTCCACCACACCGAAGCCCGTCACCGTCGTAACCGATCGCTCAATTGTGATGGTGGCCTCTTTGAAATCGATGTTCGACCATTCCAATCCGCAGAGCTCACCGCGTCGCATGCCTGTCAGTAGCAGGATCATCGCCGCCGCTTTATATCGTATATCCGGATAGGCGTCTGCTGCCGTGTGGTGTTGAAGAACTGCAGAAGCAAAAAGCACCAACAAACCTGATCGTATGTGGTAGGCACGTTGATGAGATGGATGTTTATGACAATGTGCATTATTATCCGTCATTTTCTCAGAGATGGAAGGAGCGTGCTGTGTGATGGGTAGCAGAGGTTCTTTCCTTGAAAGTGGTGGCTTTAGCACACCTGCGAAATGGCATACTGTTGATTATGTTGATGGAATTAAGGTTTTAGCACTTAAAGATCTAAAAGCAAGCATGAATTTGCTGGAAAGGTCAAATACACCGGGAACATCCTATTTGCTATACAGAAAGAATGGTGATTTCGATCAACTTCGAGTTTTTGGAGAAAATCGTATGCCACAATTCGATATAGATTACGGTGTTCATGATGGTAAAAAAACTCTCCATGTACATTACTTCAAGGATGGAATGCGTGACAAACATCCAGATATCCTCCATCCCGGTAATGCACTCTACGAAAAATACAAAACACTATTTAATGGGGTCAAGTAATGAACGGAATAAAAATGGACGAATTGTATGAACGAATCTCTCATTGCCATGAAGCTGAATTTGAGTATAACGGAACAACTTATGTGTTGCAGCCAGAGGTTAATGACGACAAGACTTACCTTGTAATTTGGGATTGGATACCGAACGCAGCAAAATGCATCGCCAAACACGAAATCGAGGTTGAGGGTGATATTCCGCAGTCCGTTATCGATGCAGTTCTTTCAGAAAAATGCTTTAATGGCAAATCCTTTAAGGAAATAGAGCAAAATATTACGGTCACTGTGATTTATTAAGCACATAGAAAAAAGACCACACAGCAGACTATGCAGCCTGTTGTGCGGTCTTTTCTGTTGGCACCGTTTGAGGACGTCACTCAAAAATTACTGTTGTTTTCAATAATTCCTAAGTGAACGCTCCGAAAACAGCCCCTTTTAATATTTTTGGAGTGTTGTAAATCGATTATTCCTTGCTTATCGTTTTTTTCTGCCAAGACTTCTCGTTGCACTTCGGGCAACGCATATATCTTGTTCTGCCCCAATGTGCAGACATAAATACATTTTTGTATGAGGGAACATATCTGTATCCACACTTGGCACATTTATAGTAACCTGCTGTCTGTTCGATTCTGATCGCAGATCCGATACCTACCGCAAACATAATAATGCCTATACAAATAAGAACATACCTTAACCAATTTGCCATTTGAACAAACGAAGCAACGAATATGAGTGCTATAAAAATTGTTGAGACCAAATAGCCTATAAAAATTTCCAAAGACAGCAATCGTTTATCTGCCTGTTCTTTTTGCTTGATTACTTCGAGCAAGTTTTTTTCCAATTCTTTGTTGTAATTATCCATTGTAATTACCTCCCCACTTAACAAATCATTTACTGTGATACCGAGAATATCACACAATTCAAGCATTATCGATGTGTCGGGCAAAGAAAGACCACGCTCCCATTTTGATATTGCTTTATCGGTGATATTCAATTTTTCTGCCAATTGCATCTGTGTTAAATTTTTTTGTTTTCTGCAGTCGGCAATGAATTTTCCGATTTTTGTTTGGTTCATAATTTGCCTCCTTTCGCTCACAGTATAACCGTTAACCGCATATGAAGCACACATACCATCGGTTTAGAGGGGAGATATAAACCAACGGTAGAGTTGAATAATGCCTGCAAACTGCGATTTGTCTTTTGAACCATATTATAGCATATAAATATGAAATTTTCTATCAGCCGCTTGTTCCTCACCGAAACAGGCGGCTTTTTCACGTTAAAAAATTTTACAGATTTTTTTGAAAACGCTCATATTTTTTTCTTGCGGTTCAAAGAGGTGAGGGGGTGGTTAATTACGGCACCAATCGGATAGCGATTTCACGACCTTTCACAATGATAAGAGAGCGAGAATTTTGATTATGGGTATCGGATTGCAGGGGGTGTTGAGAACAAATATAACATAAGACCGAAGCGTGTTCTGCTTCGGTCTATACATAGCACATTTATATTAAGATGCTGAATCCAAAGGAAAGGAGAGTGAAAATTCCAAACTGCAAAGCGATTACGATATACATCGGTAGAATGTTTTTTCGCACAATCCTATTTCTTTGTTAAACGGATTTGATTAAAGATATTTCATAAGCTCTGTTCCGCTTTTTTGCGAAAGCATTGAGGGTGCGATATCGAGAACCGTTTTACAGCCGATGTCTCCCGCTTTGTTGAGCTTACACGCTGCCCTTGCATACGCAAGAATTGCACTTGCGGTAAATTCGGGGTTTGAATCGAGCTTTAAGGAATATTCGATTATATGGTTATGCTCTTTTTCGGCACCGGTACAGCCGGAGCGGAAAACTATTCCTTGATGAGGTAAGCCTCCGTGCTTTTCGTTAAGCTCCTCCTGCGAAATAAAGGTTACGGTTGTATCATAATCGGCAAAATAATTCGGCATAGTTTTAATTTCACGCTCGATTTTTTCTTTATCCGCACCGTCGGCAGCAACAACATAGCATTCTCTTGTATGCTTCATTCGTGTTGTAAGCTCCGGATTTTCGCCGTTTCTTACAGCTTCAACTGCTTCGGGAACCGGCACGGTATATTGCCTTGCATCAACAACTCCGTCAATTCTTCTGATTGCATCGGAATGTCCTTGGCTTATGCCCTTTCCCCAAAAAGTATAATTATTGCCTTCGGGCAGAATCGCTTCCGCATAAAGACGGTTGAGTGAAAAAAGTCCGGGATCCCAGCCAACCGAGATTATCGCCGTTTTGCCGCCGAGCTTTGCGGCTTTATCGACATTGGAATAATGCTCTGCGATTCTGGCGTGTGTATCGAAGCTGTCGATAACATTAAAATGCTCTGCAAGGGTCGGCGTCTGAACAGGCAAATCCGTTGCACTTCCTCCGCACATTATCATAACATCTATATCATCTTTATGACTCAAAACCTCATCGGCAGAGTAAACGGGTGTTTCTCCGAAAACGGTTTTGACCTGTGACGGATTTCTTCTGGTGAAAACCGCCGCAAGAACCATATCGGAATTTTGGCGTATTCCGCATTCGATGCCCTTTCCGATGTTTCCGTATCCGTAAATACCTACTCTGATCATAGTAAATCCCTTCTTTAACACAAAAATTATGAAAAAAGTATACTGCAATTTTTTTGGCAATGCAATAGAAAATCTTATAATTTTATAACAGTGTTTTAAACACTTTATTGTACACTTTTATAGTAAAGTCCTCTTGTAAATTCACCGTTCGACTTTTCGTTATTATTATATGCATTGATTACGCTTTCACAAGTGTATTTTTCCTCATCGGTAAAATACAGTAATTCAAAATCAAGATTTCGCATATCGGCTTTTTTATCGGCAAGCCAAAGAGGTCTTGAATTGAGAATGAAGCTCGCACCGTTTTTGCACAGAACAGGAAAACGAATGCCCATTCTGTCAATAAGGACGCTCTTTCCGCCGCATTCTCCGCAGGTTAGCTTGTTGCCGACAGGACAATTTCTTGTCAGCATCAACGGTATTCTTCCATATGACATAATGCCTCTCTGAACGCCCGCCGTAAGCTTCGACATATCGCCGAGATTCATTTCACACGAAATAAGGCAGTCAACGGCACCGAGATTTTCGGCTTCTTTAATTGACAGACTGTTGAAAATATTCATACCGAAGCCTGTCGCAAACGGCATTTTTGCTTTTTGACAAATACCGATTCCGTCGAGTGTGCATACCCACGCAAGCTCGGCACCGGCAGTTTTCAGACTTATAAGTTTGTTTATGTACTTTTCGGAGCTTGAAAAAACGGGGGCAGGTATTTCGATTGCAGCTTGGATTCCTCTTTTTGCAAGTTGATTCACCGTTTCTTCGCTAACCTCAATCGGAAGAATCACTCTTGAAATTCCGCACAGCTCGTTGGGGATCTGTTGTTCATTGAAAAATCTTGCGTGAACCGTTCGATGAGTTGCTTTATGCGGTTTGTATTCATTACAGAACGGATTGATTTGAGGCTTTTCCTTGCTTTTCATTTGATTTTCAAGAGAAAGAAGCGCGTTCCTGCGAAGCTCATTGAGAGACGCCGCCGAGGTGTTCAAGCCTTCCTCAAAATCAATCTCAACATTTTTAACGTAAAATTGAGTGCCGCCGCACTTTGATATTCTCTGCGATAACTCGCCGCGGTCAAGAGGTTTATTAAGAGCCGTTTCAGGCGACATGTCGCTCACGGCTTCAGCCGAAAAATCTCCGCTCGTTGCCCTAAGTGCCATCGGTTTGTTCTTTGCAAATAAAAGAGAAAAATTAACCGGAACAAGCGGATTTTCGTTGCAATAAAGTCGTTTGAGGCTCGACAGCACACCTGCTGCACCCTCAACGTCCTCTTTTCGGCGTGTACCGAACATTTCTCTGCCGAGCTTGCCCTCAAAATATCCTTTGGTAAAGCCCGAACGGGAAAAAACCGCCTTCAAAGAGTCGTCGATTTTCTTGTCTTTTATATTTTTTAAACTGTTTTTACACGCGGAAACAGCCGCCGCCACATATTCGGGACGTTTCATTCTTCCCTCGATTTTGAAAGAGCAAACACCCGCCGCTTCAAGAGCACGCAGCTCGTCCACCAGTGAAAGGTCCTTCAGGCTAAGGTTGTTTCCGCCCTTTGAATTGATTCCGAACGGCAGGCGACAGGGCTGAGCACACAAGCCTCTGTTACCGCTTCTTCCGCCGAGAACGCTGCTCATCAGGCATTGTCCCGAAACGCACATACACAATGCACCGTGGACAAAGCATTCAAGCTCCATATCGGTTTGAGAGGATATAGCTTTTATTTCCTCATAGGATAATTCTCTCGGAAGAACCGCTCTTGAAAATCCCATACTCTCAAGAATGCGTATTCCCTCTATGCTTTGCACGGACATTTGGGTTGAAGCGTGAATCGGCATAGACGGACAGACCCGTCGCACCATGGCGGCGAGTCCGATATCCTGTAAAATTAAAGCATCTGTTTTTGCATCACAGGCGGCTTGGATTGCGGCATACGCCTCATCGATTTCGCTGTCATTTACAAGAGTATTCAAGGTTAAATAAACCTTAACGTTCCTTGCGTGACAATAATCAACCGCCGTTTTCAATTCTTCATCGGAAAAATTTGATGCATTTCTTCGTGCGTTAAACGATTTACCGCCAAGATAAACGGCATTCGCACCGCATCTTACGGCAGCGGTCAACGCTTCGAGGCTGCCTGCGGGAGCCAGAATTTCAGCCGCCATTATTTCTTTGAGGATTTAAGAGCGGCAAGCTCCTTTGAAACTCTTTCAAGCTCTCGTTTTGCGATTTCGGCATCGGTTCTTGCTCTTGCGGCATCTTCAAGATATTCTTGAATCTGACCTCTGAGATTTTCCGATGTTGTTTCGCCTTTCTTTGCAGCATCGGCATATTCGAGAGCCGTAAGAATTGCCGCTTGAGTAACGGAAATTCTGGAGCTTCCGCTGATGATATCGGTGATTCTGCGGTTGAGCTCCTCTCCGAGTTGGGCAACATAATCAAGATCGTTGTCCGTTGAAATATTATATTCTTCGTTTGCGATAATAAGCTTGATCTTTTCCATATCATACACCCCTGATAAAATATTATAACAATATAATTATACAACATTTATTCTTAGGAATAAAGAGATTTTTTAAATTTTTTGTGAGTATTTTTACGCTTTGATTGATAAAAGGGAAAATATATGCTATAATTACACAGTAAGCTGAAAGGACGGATTACTTATGAAGAAAATATTTGCGGTCATTGTTGCCGCTTTTATGATATTGCCGCTGTGTTCGTGCACGGCACGCAAAAAAACTGTGCTTACCGTTTCGGGCACGGAAATCAACAGCGAGATTTTCACATATTATCTTGACAAGGTGATCAGCCGACCATCCGACTATGGGCTGGAGGATAATCCCATCGGCAAGGATATCAAGGCTGCTACCGTTAACGAGTGCAAGAAATATCTTGCCGCAAACACAAGGTTCAGAGATGCCGGACTGTCTCTTTCGTCATCGGAAAAGGTAGAAATTTCTCAAAACGTCAATAACTTTTGGACAAGGTTCGAGAACCATTACAAAGAAATCGGCGTTTCAAAGCAAACGCTGACAAAGATATTCACATCGGACTCCTATAAAAATGCGATATTTACCGAAAATTACGACAAGGGAACGGAAAATACCGCTGTGGAAAAAGAAATTCAAGATTATTTTTACGGCAATTATATTTGTTTCCGAACGGTTTGTGCATATTTCACCTCCGGCGACGGTGCAACACCGATGACGCAGATTGAAAAAAATGAGCTTCTCGCATCGTTTGAAAAGTATGTTAAAGAAAACGGAAACGACATTGATGCTTTTTCGCAAACGGTAGGCGATGCGGGCTATCCTTTATCAAATTCCGTTCTTCTAAAAAAAGGCTCCGACGGATATCCCGACGGATTTTTTGAAAAGGTTTATTCTCAAGCCGACAATACGGTTCAGCTTATTGTTTACGATGAGTGTGTTTTTGCCGTTGTGAAGGAAAATCTCAAGGAAAAGGGCGAAAGTGTTTATGCAAACTACCGCTCCTCGTGCATCAATGACCTTTATTCTGCGGAATCCGACAGAGAAATCGAAGAATATATAGCCGCAATGACCGTTGAAGAAAACGGAAAAGCGGCAGATCGTCTGATAAACAAAATGACTTAACCCGATAAAAAACAAACGGATTTGCAATTTCACAAACTGCAAATCCGTTTTAATTGTGTCTTCAGACGTGGAAATAAACCCCCGGTACAGCCGGGGGATAAC
>CAZNAC010000034.1:0-6190 GCA_964571095.1 uncultured Clostridium sp.
TTATCAGAAAATTTTTGTATCACCTGTGAAGATACCGATGAACCAATAGAGGATTGAGATTGGGGTTCCTTTGAGCCAAACCACACAGCTCTCAACAAATTCGCTGAGCCAATTTATGCAGTAGCGGACAACCTTAATGATAATATTTGCATCGGGATCGTCCGAGCCGCACTCGGTGAACACGCCCCATTCGTAGCTGTGAACTGTTGCGGGGACAACGGTGCTTTCGAGCGTGATTTCGTTCTTGCCGTCCGCATCGGAATAATATTTACCGCAATCGTCGCACTTGCGGTCGGCGGGATTTTCATCCTTATGTACGCCCTCATACACTTTACAGCCGCATTCCGAATACTCTAAAGCATAAATTACAGATAAGTGATGCATCTGTGCCGTGATAAGTGATGCGATTCATTACGATTTTTTCCGAATGCGTTTATCACAGGCGAAGCCGACACCACGCGCATGGTGCACATCACGTTCCGAAAGAACGCATCACTCAAAAAACCACTTTTGTCTGTAGACAAAAGTGGTTTTTGTGGTGCCGATGGCGGGGGTCGAACCCGCACGGTATCGCTACCAACGGATTTTGAGTCCGTCACGTCTGCCAATTCCATCACATCGGCAAATCAGCTTTCTAATTATAGCTTAAAGAATCAAAAAAATCAAGTACTATATTAAAAAAGTTTTATTTTCGTTTAAAAAATGATTTGAATGTTACAAAATCGGGTTCAAAAGAAAGCAATTCTCCGAACCCGATTTTTCAGTTATTCAGTAATTTTTCAAGCTCCGCCGTTTTGATTTTATCCGCTTCGGGTATGTTTGCAAAAGGAAAAGCAATGCCCATTTTGTCATATTTAACCTGACAGATTTTTTTGAACGGCAAAAGCTCCGCTTTATCAATGCAGGAATATCGTTTTATTATTTTCCTTAACTCATTGATATTGTTACTGTTGTCATTAAGAGTCGGTATGATAACCTGACGCAAGGTGACGGGAATATTCATCTTCTCGGCACAATCAAGAAATTCAAAGACCTTATCTTTTTCGCATCCCACGCATCGGCGATAAAGCTCATCGGTTGTATACTTTATATCGAGCAAAATACGGTCGGTAACATTTAAAAGCTCTATGACCTTATCGTTGAGAATACAGCCGGAGGTATCAAGGCAAGTATTGATACCCTCCTTACGGCAAAGCGTGAATATTTCGCTTACAAATTCGGCTTGACACAACGGTTCACCGCCCGAAACGGTTATTCCGCCGTTTTTTCCGAAATATTCCTTGAATCTCGATGCCTTTGCAACAATTTCACTTGAGGAAATTTCCGTTCCGCCGTTAAAGTCCCAAGTGTCGGGGTTATGACAACAGCCGCATCTTAACGGACAGCCCTGCACAAAAACAACAAATCTTAAACCGGGGCCGTCAAGTGCACCGAGACTTTGAACGGAATTGATTCTTCCGTTCATTTACATCGCCTCGTGGAAGGTTCTGCTGATAACCTCTCTCTGCTGTTCTCTTGAAAGCTTGTTAAAATTAACGGCATATCCGGAAACACGGATTGTGAGATTCGGGTATGCTTCGGGATTTTCGTATGCCTTCATCAATGTTTCACGGTTAAGAACATTAACATTTATATGATGTGCTTTTTTGGCAAAATATCCGTCAAGAACCGAAACAAGATTCGATATTCTTTCTTCTTCGTTTCTGCCGAGAGCATCGGGGGTTATCGAGAAGGTGTTGGAAATACCGTCACGGCAGTCATCATAGCTGATTTTCGCAACAGAATTGAGAGAAGCAAGTGCACCGTTTTCTTCTCTGTTGTGCATAGGATTCGCACCGGGAGCAAAGGGAGCCGATGCCTTTCTGCCGTCGGGCGTTGCACCGGTATTTTTTCCGTACATAACATTTGAAGTAATGGTAAGAACGGAAAGAGTATGCTCTGCGTTTCTGTATGCCGGTGTTTTGCGAAGCTCGGTAATCATTCGGTGAGTCATATCCTTTGCGATAAGGTCAACCCTGTCATCATCATTACCGTATTTCGGGAAATCGCCCTTTGTTTCAAAATCGACAATAAATCCGTCTTTGTTTTTTATCGGTTTAACATCGGCGTATTTGATTGCACTTAATGAATCGGCAACAACCGAAAGGCCGGCAATACCGAATGCCATAAATCTGCCTACTTTTGTATCGTGCAGTGCCATTTGAGTTTTTTCGTAAGCGTATTTATCGTGCATATAATGAATAATATTCATCGTATTAACATAAAGGCAGCTCATCCAGCGGATATATTCGTCAAAACGCTTCATAACCTCGTCAAAATCAAGCTTTTCGCCGCTCATAACGGGCATTTGAGGGCCGATATGTATTCCGCTTGTAGTATCAAATCCGCCGTTGAGTGCAATAAGAAGAAGCTTTGCGAGATTGCATCTGGCACCGAAAAACTGCATTTGCTTTCCAACCTTCATTGCGGAAACACAGCAAGCAATAGCATAGTCATCGCCGTAAATCGGACGCATAACATCATCGTTTTCATATTGAATCGAATCCGTATCAACCGAGAGCTTTGCACAGAATTTTTTGAAGCTTTCGGGAAGTGCGTTCGACCAAAGAACGGTCAAATTCGGTTCGGGAGCGGAGCCGAGAGTATAAAGAGTGTTAAGAATGCGGTAGCTGCTCTTTGTTACAAGAGTTCTGCCGTCTTCTCCCATACCGCCGACAGCTTCGGTTATCCACATCGGATCGCCGCCGAAAAGCTCATTGTATTCGGGTGTTCTGAGGTGGCGGGCAACTCTGAGCTTCATAACAAAATCATCAAAAAGCTCCTGTGCACCTTCTTCGGTGAGGATTCCGTTTGCAATATCTCTTTCAACATATATATCAAAAAATGTGCTGACTCTGCCGAGCGACATGGCGGCACCGTTTTGCTCTTTAATAGCGGCAAGGTATGCAAAGTAAGTCCATTGAATCGCTTCTCTTGCGTTTGCGGCAGGTTGGCTTATATCAAAGCCGTACATCGCCGCCATTTCTTTCATATATCCGAGAAATGCGATTTGCTGATAAAGCTCCTCGTCAAGACGAATCATTTCGGTGTTGAATGTACCGTTTGCAAGCTCTCTTTTATCTTTTTTCTTTTCTTCGATAAGATGGTCGATACCGTAAAGAGCAACTCTGCGGTAATCGCCGATAATTCTTCCTCTGCCGTAAGCATCGGGAAGTCCGGTAATAACGTGGCATTTTCTTGCCTGACGCATTTCATCGGTGTACGCACGAAAAACACCGTCGTTATGTGTTGTTCTGAATTTAAATTCTTCCTCAACCTTTCTGCTGAGCTTATAGCCGTAAGCTTCGCAGGCTTGGCGAGCCATTCTCATTCCGCCGAAAGGATTTACACCTCTTTTTAAAGGACGGTTTGTTTGAATACCTACTATGATTTCATTTTCTTTATCGATGTAGCCGGGTGAATAGCTTGTGAGTGAAGAAACGGTTGCGGTATCGATATCAAGAACACCTCCGAACTGGCGTTCAAGAGTAAAAAGTGACTGGAGCTTTTGATTAAGAGCCTTGGTACGAGAGGTAGCATCGGCAAGAAATTTGTCGTCGCTGCAATATTCCTTGTAGTTTGTTTGGATAAAATCACGAACATTGATTTCGTTCTGCCATACGCCCTGCGTAAATCCATTCCAATTGCTGTGTGTCATTTCGTTGTCCTCCTTGTTTCAAATAAAAAAAGCAAATCAGCCTTTATTAAACTGATTTGCCCAGACGGTCGGCATTTATTACGTTTGCATTCCCTTGCGGTAATCCGCTTTTTCCGTCAGTTATGCAAACGATTATCTTTTACGGCTTTATTATACATTTTTTCGCCGCATTTGTCAATTCCCATACTCAATAAAGCAATGCATTTCTTTTACACGGGTTATGTGCAGATTGCATAGCCGCACAAAAAATCAATTGACCGTCGATGATAAGTGTGATACAATATGCTTTAAGAAGAATCGAAAAAAAGTTACAAAAAGGATATAATATTATTAATTTTTGACACATATAATATTCACGCATTAATTATGAAAGGTTGTTTAGATGCTGAAAATAAATGATTTGTTTGATTTGTCGCATACGCTTGCTGGAGAATATCTTTCCGAATTTGAATATCCTTGGCAGGCTTTGCACGGAATAAAAGATATGATTGTTTCAATCGGTGAGAAGCTCAATAAAGAAGAATATAATGAGATTCAGCCGCAGGTATGGGTTCACAAAACCGCTAAGGTTGCCCCGACTGCGTTTCTCGGTGCACCCTGCATTATAGGAGCGGAAACCGAGGTTCGCCATTGTGCATTCATCAGAGGAGCCGCTCTCGTTGGTGAAAACTGCGTTGTGGGAAATTCCGTTGAGCTGAAAAATGTTATATTGTTTGACTTTGTTCAAACTCCGCATTATAATTATGTCGGCGACAGCATTTTGGGCTACAAATCGCATATGGGCGCAGGCTCGATAACCTCAAACGTTAAGTCCGATAAAACTCTTGTAACGGTCAATAACAACGGAGAAAAAATCGAAACCGGTCTTAAAAAATTCGGAGCGATGCTCGGTGATTTTGTTGAAATCGGCTGCAACAGCGTATTAAATCCCGGAACGGTTATAGGCAGAAAATCAAATGTTTATCCCCTTTCTCGTGTTCGTGGCGTTGTTGAGTCGGAATGTATTTACAAATCGGAAAATAATATTGTAAAAAAAGAAAACAGATAAAGGTGATTATATGGGCAGATATTTCGGTACAGACGGATTCAGAGGAGAAGCCAATGAAGTTCTCACCGCCGACCACGCATACAAAGTCGGCAGATTCCTCGGCTGGTATTTCGGTGAGCTGAAAAGGCAGTCGGGCTCCGATGAACCCGCAAGAATCGTTATCGGAAAGGATACTCGCCGTTCAAGCTATATGTTTGAGTACACTCTCGTAGCGGGACTTACCGCTTCGGGTGCCGAAGCAAATATGCTTCACGTAACAACAACCCCCTCCGTTGCATATATAACAAAAATCGACGGCTTTGATTGCGGAATAATGATTTCCGCAAGTCATAATCCTTATTACGATAACGGAATAAAGCTTATCAACCGTGACGGCGAAAAAATCGATGAACAAACCATTTCCTACATTGAGGATTACATTGACGGAAAGCTCGAGCTGTTCGGCAAAAAATGGGACGAAATTCCATTTGCAAGAAAAGAAAAAATCGGAAGAACGGTCGACTATGTTTCGGGAAGAAACAGATATATCGGATATTTGATTTCGCTCGGTCTTTATTCTTTTAAAGGCATTAAGGTTGGACTTGACTGTGCCAACGGAAGCTCCTGGAATGTTGCAAAATCCGTTTTTGATGCACTCGGAGCAAAAACCTATGTTATCAACGCAGAACCGAACGGACTGAATATCAACGAAAATGCAGGCTCAACGCATATTGAGGTTCTTGCAAAATATGTTGTTGAAAACGGACTCGATGTCGGTTTTGCATATGACGGTGATGCCGACCGTTGCCTTTGCGTTGATGAAAAAGGCAATGTTATTACCGGCGACCATATACTCTATATCTACGCAAAATATATGAAAGAACGCGGAAAGCTTCTCAACAACACCGTTGTTACCACCGTTATGTCAAACTTCGGACTTTACAAAGCGTTTGATGAGCTTGGCATTAATTACGCCAAAACCGCCGTCGGCGATAAATATGTTTACGAATATATGATGCAAAATAATAACCGCTTGGGCGGCGAGCAGTCAGGTCATATTATATTTTCAAAATACGCAACAACGGGTGACGGCATTTTAACAAGCCTTAAAATGATGGAGGTTATGATTGCCAAAAAGTGCCCGATGAGCAAGCTTTGCGAGGGCTTTGATGTTTATCCGCAGGTACTTGAAAATGTGAGAGTTTATGATAAAGCGGAGGCTCAAGCGGATGCAGATGTTCAAGCCGCTGTGAAAAAAGCACAGGAAGAGCTTGGAGATTCGGGACGGATTCTTGTCAGAGAATCCGGAACGGAGCCTGTTGTCAGAGTTATGGTTGAGGCATCGTCGAAGGATATATGCCAAAAATATGTTGACAGCGTTGTTTCCGTTATCAAAGAAAAAGGATATACGATTTAATTCAATAATAAATGCACCACGGCAGTCGCGAAATGCGGCTGCCGTGGCT
>CAZNAC010000035.1:0-3853 GCA_964571095.1 uncultured Clostridium sp.
AGCCACGGCAGCCGCATTTCGCGACTGCCGTGGTGCATTTATTATTGAATTAAATTTTTGCAAAAATTATTTATCAAGCTTATACATAGTAAGATTGGTGCTCTTGCGGCGTTCGCCTCTGTCGAGCACGCAGAAAACGGGTTCTCCGGATTCATCTTCAAAAATCGTCATATCCTCAGCCTCAAAAACAACGCCGATATTTCTTGCGAAAACATCTTCAACAAGACCGGTTTCAACATCTATGCTGAGAATCCTTTTCTTATCGTTTTCTTCGTCACACGACAAATAAAGCTTATCGCCGTACATTTCGGCACCCTGAATCCTGTCAACCGGCTCGCTTAATTTCGTCGTTCCTTTAAGCTTTAAAGTCTCAAGGTCAAAAACATT
Organism: uncultured Clostridium sp.; assembly: GCA_964571095.1. Lineage (GTDB taxonomy): Bacteria > Bacillota > Clostridia > Oscillospirales > Acutalibacteraceae > CAG-177. Next base: position 388 of record CAZNAC010000035.1, read on the forward strand.
GAGTACCTTCGCATTCGACCATTCGGCTGTGTAAATAACATTTCTTTCAACGTCAACCGCACACCAAGGAACTCCCTCAAGATGAAGCTCATGCGGTAATTCATAATATACTCCCGTATATTCGAGAGTTTCCGCATCATAAAGTGCGATAAACGAATTATTGTAATTGGGGCCATCCTCGATAGCGGCATAAACATAACCACTATAGTAAGTCAAACCGCCGATATGGTTGCAATTGCGTTCCTTCAATTCTTCGGGAATCGCATCAACATTTATAAGATAAATCTCTCCACTCTTCATATCAGCTTTGGCAAGGTTTGAATTTCCGCTGAAATAATAGCTTGTTCCGTCGTTGGTTACACCCTGACTTGACATATTGTAGTCAAACAAAACATAGGTATTTTTGTCAACAACAGTTGCACCGTCCGGATTCGGAAGATTTCTTTCGTCAAAGCCGACAACAATAAGCATCAGCGTTGAAATGAGAATCAAAATCTTCTTGAGAATTACATAAGCTGTACCGATAATATGCATAAAGCATCCTCCTTTTTTGCTTATTATATATCGTATTTCAAAATCTGTCAAATCTTTTTCTTTTTGCGAAAGTAATATTACCGTTGGCAAATTTACAGGTGGAATTTTCTCTGTGGTTAACGAAAAATTAACAAAAATATTTTTGGTATTTACAAAACCTCCGATGTTTGATATAATAAGGCAAAACTTTTATCTATATTAACTATCGGAGGTAATAAAAAATGAAGAAATTCAAAAAAAGCTTTTCCGCTTTTCTTGCGGTATTAATGCTTTTCTCAAGCATTCCCCTTGCGTTTGCCGCAAACTCGACTTCTACCGATGCATCAACTCCATCCGATGCTCCGTCCGGCACTGCTCCCTCGGGTAACGGTTATACCATCACCAACCCTTACCAAAATATCGATTGGGAAACAATCAATCAGTATAAAACCGCACTTCACAGCCACACAAACGCAAGTGACGGCGATATCACTCTTACCGAGTCTATCGAACGCCACTATCAAACCGGCTTTGATATCGTTTCCATCACCGACCACGGTGTTTCCGATCTCAGCTGGACAGACAGCTCACTCGGCTCACATTTCATAACCAAGGTTATGACTCTTTTCGGCAGATCCGACGGAAAGCTCGATTATCTTGAGCAAAGCGGTGCTTTCCCCGGCGGCGTTAAATATGAAATGAAAAACAACGGCGTTGACGATTACCTTGTTACCGAAGACGGTCACGAAATTCTCAGAATCCCCTATGGTGTTGAAAATAATGCCGTTTCAATTAATGCTCACGTTAACAGTTGGTTTGCGGAATTTAACTATAATCTTCCCAGCGACTATAAAAATGCGATTTCCGGCGTAGAAAAAGCAGGCGGTCTTTGTGTTATCAACCACCCCGGCGAATATACGCAGGCTCGCTATGAGCTTTATCAGGAAGATGCATATAACACCGATAATTGGTCATACAGATACTTTGTTAACAAGTTCTACGGCTTAATCAATAACTACGATTCCTGCATCGGTATTGATATCAACAGCAAGGGCGACGGCAGAACAAGATTCGACAGAAAGCTTTGGGACATTATGCTTGCAAAGGCTGCCGAATCCGGCAAAACAGTTACCGCCATTGCTTCGAGCGATGCCCACCAGCTTGATAAGATCGACACCGGCAGTGTTATTGTTCTTGCAAAGTCAAAAACCTCAGCAAATGTTAAAAATGCTCTTTATAACGGAGAAATTCTTCCTCAAAGCACCTGCATTCACAACCGTGATGAGCTTGCTCAAATCGCAGAAGGTCTCAAAAATATTTACGGCGAAACCGAGCTTTCAAAAGAATTTGAAAAGCTTGTTGCCGAATATGATGCAGAGCGTGAAGAAATCGCAAATTCATCCGACGACGGAAATGTCGGCGTAAGATATACGGCACTCGATGAGAAAGGCTTTGTTGCAACCGCAACCAGACCTTCCGTAAAATCTATAACTGTCAACGATGATGAAGATACAATTACCATCGATTCCGAAAATGCTCTTATCATTCGTTGGATTTCGGACGGAAAGCTTATCGCAACGACCAAAGCCGATGATACCGCATTCGACCTTAACGATTATGAAGATGTAATTAAAGGCTATGTCAGAGCCGAGATTTTCGGTGAGGGCGGCGTTATTTATACCGAAGGCTTCACTCTTGACGCAGACAAGGCAACCGACAGCGGAGAAATATTTATTCTCGATTTCGGATTTATGGATTTCCTTATTTCGCTTGTTGACAGATACGGCGGACTTCTCGGCAGAATCTTTTTAAATCTCTTTAACTGATTAATTCTACTAACAGCAATTATACGGTTACCTGCAATAAAACAGTTTCAAAAAGCTTGTATGGAATTTCCGTGCAAGCTTTTTGCTGTCTTTTGGAAACACTAATTTGCAACGGATTTGTTCCGAGTTTTTCATTGAGCCTGAATGCCTCCCTGCCGACTTTCACCGCAGAGAATTGGATATGCTCGTCATATAAAATAGAGATGTCCCGATTTTCTCAAGACATCTCCTGTTAATATATATGTTTATTGATTTAATGTGTTCTCACCGTTGTCATACAGATTTTCGTTGATTTGTGCAACAGATAAGCTTGAATTTACTCCGTCAATTATTATTGCGTCACGCTTATTTTTAGGATATAGCATAGCAAAGCCGCCGATTTTGAGCAATGCTTGAGTTTCTTCAACATTAAGCTCCATTGCGGAGCATAAGCAAATCAGCGAATCTCTTGACGGTTTCCTCACTCCCGAAAAAATCTGATAGCAAAATCCGAAAGCTTGAAGACGGAATATTGCTTATTTTTCATAAGAGTTCTGACGCAATTACGAAAACAGACCTTGTAGGCAATGTTCTCTGGACCGCTAACCTTTCCAGGGATATGTGCGAACCGAGCACACCCGAAGATATTCCCGTTGTTCAGCTTATCGGCGGTAACTATGTAATTCAGTACGAAGCCGTAACAAACGGATATCCCGACGGCACTTATACCGCAGTAATTACTCCCGACGGAACGGTCGATTTTGACGGCGAAGCATTTTAACATTCAAACACAGTAAAATCAGCATTCTTCTTCCACCGCCGTGCGTGCCGTTCAGCATACGGCGGTTAGATATTCCCGTCATACTAAAAACCGCAAGTCTTCCCTATTCGGCAGACTTGCGGTTTTTCACGGTTTTATATTAATCTCTCGGAGCTTATAACCATTATTGACAATGCTTATCAAATGATGGATTAAATGCGTAGAAATTCTTCTCGTCAAGCTTGTCGGTCGCAAGCCTTAATCCCTCTCCGAAACGCTGAAAATGAACAATCTCCCTTGCACGAAGGAATTTAATCGGTTCTCTGACATCGGGATCATCTACAAGTCGCAGAATATTGTCGTAGGTAGTCCGCGCTTTCTGTTCTGC